>QPIN01000035.1 GCA_003666385.1 Methylococcales symbiont of Hymedesmia sp. n. MRB-2018 | reverse complement strand
GGCTACTGCTTCGGCTGTTAGTCCTAGCTTGCGTGGAACCACAATGGCGTAACCTATTATTGTACCATCTTCGCTCTCTACGGCCTCTAGTCTAATGGCGACTTCGTTGTCAGTGCCGAACCTATCTATTGCAGGAATACCATCTCCCTCAATATCTATCCGTAGGCTATAAGTTCTAGTTGCTGGGTCTGCTTCTTTTAGGCTTAGTACGCCAGCTTCGGTTAGGTCGAACAAAACATTGTCGGTGTCCCCGTCTCCCATAGCAAATGTATAGGTCTTGGTTTGATCGATTAACACGCCGTTTTGTGCTATCAGCGTTGGGGTAGCCTCAGCGACGGTAGTACCTTTTACATACCAGCGACCGAGGTTTTGGTTAAAGTCTCTGTTGTTGTCGGGAAGTCCAAACATGAACGACATACTCCCTACACTGGAAACATCCCAACAGCTGATGTCTTGGTTAAAGGCAACGGCTCCGTTGAACATGTCCTGCATACTCGTTACTCTAGAAACATCCCAGTTGCCGATGTCTTGGTTAAAGACAGCGGCTCCGCCGAACATATTGAACATATTCGTTACCTTGGAAACATCCCAGCCGCCGATGTCTTGGTCAAAGGCTATGGCACCGTTGAACATATTGCTCATATCAGTTACTTCGGAAACATTCCAGAGGCTGATGTCGCCATCAAAGGTACTTATAAAGGCATTACCACCGGTACTAAAGAACATACTGCCCATATTCGTTACACTGAAAACATTCCAGCTATTAAGGTCTTGGTTAAAGGCATTGGTATCTGCAAACATAAGGCTCATATCCCTTACATTACTAACAATCCAGTTGTTGATGTCGCCGTTAAAGGCAATGGCTCCTCGGAACATACTACTCATATCAGTTACGATAGTAAGGTCTGGCGTATCCATAGCACTCATTCTCATATTGGCGGCACCCCAAAACGCACCCACTAGACCATCACTGCTCCATTCGGCAGTACCCCATTGCATTACGTCTGTTAATTTTGCTAGATCATCCCCGGCATTACCCAACTTAAACCCAGTAATGCCTCCTGAGGCTTTTACTATGTAGGTGCCAGGGGTGGTGTAGGTGCATGTAGTAGGAGAACCGGCGGGTCCAGAAGCAGTGCCGCCCGGGCCACAGTCAAGGGTGTAGGTGCCAGAACCAGGGAAGGTGAGGATCTGATCTGGCCCAGACATATCCCACACGGTAACAAAATCTTCGTGCGAGTCTGCCTGTGCGCTAGCGCTGAATAAAAAACTTGATAGTACTAATAGAGTGGTAGCAATGAAGCGGCTTGGGGGGGGGGGGGGGGGGTAAAAACCCGATAGCAGTAATAGAGTAGCGGTAATTAGGCGGGGGGGGGGGGAAAATATTTGCTGTATAGGCATTTTCTTAAGCTCCGTAATTTAATAGTGGGGGATCAACCCATAAGTGCAACACTTTTATTTAAAAAATAGTCTTTGCCAGCTAACCTTGCAAAAACCCAAAAAAGGCATTATACCCTAAACATTTCCTAGGTCTATTATTTATTAATTTGTGGCTATGATATAAGGGCATGGGGCATGAGGGCAACCACAGGAGGTTGCCCCTACGATTAATAAACTGGGAATAGATACCCAAATAAAAATATACTATTAAAAACCCGTACGGGCGACCCCCTGTGGTCGCCCTGAATAAGGGGGAGGGGAAATAAAAGGGTAGCCTCCCCTTATATTATATTTGCATCAGGGGCAGATACCATCTTAAAAATCAACCCTAATTTCACTCACCACAGTATTAGCAAATTTTTTAACACTACTTTATACTATTCTTTGGTATTCACAATATATTGGAACATCTAATTTAGCCACTTTTCCTTTTAAAGCCTCTATGAAACTAGCTTTTTGTTTATATAAATTCTTCCCTTTTGGTGGCCTGCAACGCGATTTTCTTAGTATATCCAGAATATGTCATGATCGCGGACATAGTATTGATGTCTACACCATGAGCTGGGAAGGGCCTCAGCCAGAAGATTATAATATCAATATTATTCCTATCAAACATTGGACTAATCATGGAAGAAGCAAATACTTTTTAAAAGCTCTCTCTATAATTTTTACTAGCAAACACTATGATGCGGTGATCGGCTTCGATAAAATGCCCTTTCTTGATCTTTATTATGCGGCAGACTCTTGTTATGTTGCCAAAGCAAGACCAGCTCTATTCAAATTATCAGGCCGCTACTGCCATTTTGCCAAATTTGAACAAGCTGTTTTTGGCAAAGAATCATCCACCCAATTAATGATGATTTCTGATATTGAAAAACAAAAATTTATCGAACACTATAACACCCAGCCTGAACGTTTTCATTCACTACCTCCTGGTATTAGCCCTGATAGAAAAGCACCTGATAATGCCGGCGAAATTCGTCAACAATGGAGAAAAGAATTCAATATTGCAGAGGATGACAAGGTGATTCTGATGATAGGATCGGCATTCAAAGGAAAAGGCTTAGACCGTACACTTAAAGGCATTGCTGCTTTACCAAAAACACTTCTTGAGAAAACACAGCTCATGGTTTTGGGTAAAGATAATCCACAACCTTTTTATAAATTAGCCTCTAAACTAGGGGTGCGAGATCGGCTCACTATTTTTCTTGGCAGCGATGATGTCCCTCGTTTTTTACTCGGTGCGGATCTCTTTGCCCATCCTGCATACAGTGACAATACCGGCACCGTAATTTTAGAGGCAATGGTTGCTGGTTTGCCCATCATCGTCTCCGAAGCCTGCGGTTATGCCTTCCATGTCAAACAAGCTCAAGCGGGTTGTATTACCTCACTGCCATTTCAACAAAAAGAGTTCAACCAACAACTTGAATTTATGCTGTCTTCTGACAAATATGAAACATGGGTTAAAAATTGTATCGAATATAGTTTAGCAGAAGATTTATACAGTATGCCTGAAGTTGCAGCAGACCTTATTGAGTCGGTTGCTGAAAAATTAATTGCTCAAAAAAATCATTAGAATGCCATCGTCCATTACTGTAGCTCAACTACGAAAAATACAATACTTGCAACAAACAAATTTTTCTCTGCCCATTGATACGGAGACTGAACAAAATTTTACTTGCTCTCATATTACTCGTTGCCTCCCAGGAAAACGTATTTCATGCCAGGGCATTTGGCGAGGAAAACAAGTTTTCGCAAAAATTTTTATCTCAGCCAACCGCGCTAAAAAACACTGGAAAAAAGAACTGGCAGGCGTTGAATTACTATCAAAAAACAATATTCACACTGCCTCGGTACTTTTTTCTGGCAGCTCTTGTAATGGCAAAGTTTACTTTATCTTTTTTCAATATATTAGCGATGCACGTCCCTTACAAGAACTATGGAAGCGAGCAAACAGCAATGAACAAAAGGCTATCATTACTAAGCTTGTTAAAACTATTGCAGAGCATCACAATAAGGGTGTTATACAAAAAGATCTTCATTTAGATAATTTTGTTCTTTCTCAAAATAAAATAGTCACACTAGATGGCTCTGACATTGTTGCATTTGATAAAAGCAATAAAACACAAAGTAGTAACAACCTAGCTCAGCTATTTGCACAATTGCCACCTTCGCATGATAAAGAAATAGAAGCTGTTTTTAAAACTTATGCTAAGTATCGCCAATGGCCTATAAATGAACAGCATTTAAGTGACTTAATCGCCCAAATAGACAAAGAAAGGGATTTAAGAAAACAGGACTATATGGCTAAAAGCCAGCGTGAATGTGCTTTGTTTTGTGCTAATAAAAGTTGGTCACAACTCTGTGTTTATGTAAGAAAACAACATTCTGATGATTTATTACAATTATTAGCTGCACCCGATAAATTTATAAATAATGCTGTCTTTTTAAAACAAGGAGAAACCAGTACGGTTTCTATTGTTACTATTGGTAAAAAAAAGTGGCTGGTTAAACGCTATAATATTAAAAGTTTAAGCCATTTTATAAGTCGTGCCTTACGCCCATCACGCGCTCTAAAATCCTGGCACAATGCAAATCTACTTGCTTTTTACAATATTAAAACACCTGCCCCCATTGCTATTATTGAAAAGCGTTTTGGGCCGATAAGAAAAACATCTTATTTCATCACTGAATATTCTCTCGGTAAAACCTACGGGGATTTCCTGTATCAAGAAAACACACCTTCAGATCAAGAAAAAAAGTCTATAGTAGCTTCTATGCTTACACTTTTTCAATCACTAAAATCATTAAAAATTTCTCATGGCGATTTAAAAAATTCTAACCTTATGATTGAAAAAGAGGAGATCAGCCTGATTGATCTTGATGTAATGCAACAACACGCTAATCAACGTTGTTTTGAAAAAGCGCATAAGAAAGACATCAACCGTTTTTTTAAAAACTGGGAAAACGACCCTGTTAATTTACCCTATTTTAATAAGGATCACTTTCTATCCAAGGACTAATGGTTGATGGTTAATGACTAACCCAACATTTTTAGCAAACTACTGATAAATATATCACGATATAATTGTTTTAAAACAGTATAGAGGCAATGGTCTTGGTCTAAAATATTAGAGAGGGTTGGAAATATTGCAATTTCCAAAGGTTGCTGCAAACTTACATTAGAAGTTTTAGAAGGGAATAAAATTGCAAAGTCATCCTATAATAAGTTTGGGTTTTCTGATTACGCGCTTGACCCCAAGATGGGTAAAGCATTATCTTGGCACAAAATATTGAGTAACAGATGAGTCCTACTGTCTTTAGAGAAGATGGATATAGATTTTTCTTTTTTTCGAGAGAAGAAGAGCGAATACATGTTCATGTAGTGTCAGGAGATGGAGAAGCGAAATTCTGGTTAAAACCAGAAATTGAGCTCGCAAAGAACTATAATCATTCAAGAAAACAACTTAAAGAAATCGAATTACTCGTAGAGGTTCACTATAATGAGCTCATTAGCGCATGGCAACAGCACTTTAGCTGTTGAGGTCACAAATATTTCAACGCATGGAGTATGGCTCTTAGCCCATAAAAAAGAGCTATTCATGTCATATGAAAATTTCCCTTGGTTTAAAAACCAAGCTATTAAATCAATCATCAATGTAGAAGAGCAGTCTACCTGTCATTATTATTGGCCTGATATTGGTGTCGATTTAACAGAAGAGATCATCGAATATCCAGAAAGGTTTCCGCTTAAAGCAAAACACATAACCAGGCGCTCCAGCTGATCGTAAAAAGTGCCGCTCCTATCGTCGCTCTGCTTTTTACGGCATCTGAGCTTGGTCGTTAATGGTTAATAGTTAGTCCTTTTTTTAACGCTTTAACTATTGGCTTCTATCTAGTTTTCTATAAGAAATCGCTTCACTTAAATGCCTAATCTCAATATCTTTCATATCTGCTAGGTCGGCAATAGTCCTAGCCAGTTTTAATATTCGGTGATAAGCACGATGAGATAAGCCAAACCGATCCATCGCCTGTTCAAGAAGTTGATGACCTTTCTCAGATAACTGACAATATTCTTTTACTTCTTTGGTAGAAAGTGCTGAATTAACCTTTCCCTGTCTTGCTATGGCAATATTACGTGCTATGACAACTCTAGCTCTAATTTCAGCACTGCTTTCTTCACCTCCTGCCGACCCTTCTCTCAAAACCTGATGGGATACACGAGGCACTTCAAGGTGCATATCAATTCGATCCAATAAAGGCCCTGAAATTTTTGCTCTATATTTGGCAACTTGTTCTGATGTGCAATGGCAGCGCCCTGAAGGGTCGCCAATATATCCACAAGGACACGGGTTCATTGCAGCAATTAACTGAAACTTTGCTGGGAAATCTGCTTGCCGACTGGCCCGAGAAATTGTGATATGCCCTGTTTCTAATGGTTCCCGCAACACTTCTAAAACCTTGCGATCAAACTCAGGTAATTCATCAAGAAAAAGCGTGCCATTATGCGCCAAAGAAATTTCGCCTGGCTTAGGATTGCTACCCCCACCCACCAAAGCAGCTGCCGATGCAGTATGATGTGGCGCACGAAAAGGCGGCTTAAGCCAATTATCAACATCCAGTCCTTTATCGCTAATAGAGGCAATAGCCGCTGTTTCTTGTGCCTGTTGCTCTGTTAATTCTGGGATAATAGTTGGTAATCTTGAAGCTAACATAGACTTTCCTGTCCCAGGCGGGCCAAGCATTAGCAAATTATGAGAGCCAGTCGCTGCAATTTCAAATGCCCTTTTAACAAGAAACTGACCCTGTACATCAGAAAAATCAATACTTGCTGTCTTAATCTTTTCCAAAGATTCGACAACAAATGAAGTTAAAGATTTTTGCCCGCCAATATGTGCGCAAACTTCAAGCAGATTATTAGCAGGCAAAAGATTAGCACGCTTAACCAAGGCCGCTTCTGCTGCATTTTCTTCTGGCAATATCAAGATTCTTTTTGCATCACGAGTATGAATAGCAACAGGCAATGCACCCGAAATAAGCCTTAATTCGCCACTTAATGACAACTCACCAATACATTCATATTCATTAAGTCTTGTTTTTGGAATTTGCCCTGATGCAGCTAAAATACCGATAGCAATTGCCAAATCAAAGCGTCCACCTTCTTTAGGTAAATCAGCAGGTGCCAAGTTAATAGTGATTCGCTGAATGGGAAATTCAAAGTGTGAATTAATAATTGCGCCACGTACACGATCTTTACTTTCTTTAACGGCTGTTTCTGGCAAGCCGACAATACTAAGACTGGGAAGCCCGTTGGTTATGTGAACCTCAATAGTCACTAATGGCGCATCAATACCTGAACGACCTCTGCTATATACAATGGCTAATGACATACAATTTTTTGGTTTTATGAGACCCCAGCATAACTCTGGCGATGAGAAAAAAGTGATAGAATTTTTCAGGTTTTAGTCAAAATACAAGTGTAATAGTGAGCTATTGCGCGTTATTTTGGCTGACCTTTTTATCCGTTCATGAGTTATGCTGAGGTCTCTTTATAGTAAGGTAAAAACTTAGTTTTCTTTATTGTGCATAAAAAATATCGTAACTACTCAGCTTACCCTCTATATTTGTCCAATAGCCGCGTTGAAAGTGCGCATTTACACCTGTAAACTCCGCGCTTTCGCCTTGATCTTGAATAGAACAGAGGGCAATCTAAGCAGTTACGAAGTACACTGAGTAGTTGCAAAATATCAAAGATCGCGATCAATTAATATCATTTATTTTGAATAATGGTATAACAGCGATCCTTATAGTAAAGTTCTTGCTCTATTTCATTTAAGTCTTTTGCCAATGCTTCTATCCACATTGTGGTAACTGTTTATACTTAACATTCTATTCTTATCCTATGGGAAACCAATGATTTTATAGTTACCACGGGTTTGTAAATTAATAATAACTTCTTTACTGCTGGTGTTTTTCCAATACCATCCATGTGATCCGGTAAACGGCACGGTTAAAGTACCACTCGATTGATTTTGTGTATCTTCTTTAAAACTTTTAAAGTAGCCTGTTTTATCGTCGCTAGGTTCGCCATGAAAATCAAAATATAAAGCTGTACCCTCTGTATTCCAGACAAACTCTAAGGTTTCGTTTTTTTCTATGTAAAACTTATACTCTAAACCTTTATATGCAGGAACTTTTATAGAAACAGTATCTTGCCACTGCCTAGTCAGATGTTCTATTGCTACTTCTTTATCCTCAGTCATTTGACTTGCCACGCCCACTTTTGGACAAGAAATAACACTGGGCTTTTCACTACTGTCCTCAGTCTGAGCAAGCACTGTTAATCCCATAGCTTTGCCAAACCCTGTCGGATCAATATTAAATTCAACTGGAAGTACGGCAAAAACCAGTAAAATGATGGCTAATAAAGTCGAAAAAACACAGGATAAAATCAGCGATTTAGTCGGTGTTTGAAGCATTGTATTCATCTTAAATAGAGGTAAAGTATCCGGTTAATTGATAGCCTAGTAAAACCAGTCCAGCTGACATCAATAACGTGTTAGAAGCATTAGAAAAACTGCAATAGCTATTATGTCGCCGCCAAAACCCAAGTAAGGTCAAAATAAATAATAGAGCAATACATTGCCCCATTTCTACTCCGACATTAAATGCAATCAAGTTGGTTAAAAGATTTTCTTCAGGCAGTGAGAAATCTTGTATCTTTGTGGCAAGACCAAAACCATGAAACAAACCAAAGATTAAAACAGCAATTTTGGTATTAGGTTGCTTGCCTAGTAATAACTTAAAGCCACCCAAATTATCAAAGCCTTTATAGATAATAGAGAAAGCAATCACCGCATCAATCAAATAAACATTCATATTTATTTGATAAAGCACACCAAATAATAAAGTAACACTATGCCCTAAGGTGAAAAGACTAACGTAAATTAAAATATCCCGACCACGAAACAGGAAAAATATTACACCTAACAGGAAAAGCAAATGATCGTAACCTGTCACCATATGTTTAGCACCAATATAAAGAAAAGGAACTATAGCTACATCTTGATTAGTGCTAAGGAAATGTGCAGTATTACTATCAACACCATGTGCCATGCAATCCATATTAAACAGCAGCAATATCAGGCCTAATAAATAGCTGTATTTGTTAAAAAATGAATGCATGGGTTGTGGAGACAGTTGATTAATAGCTATGATTTTATCATTCAATGGCATTGACTTCTCAACTATAAACGGGATTCAATTATGTAATCACAGTCGGCTCAGTTCTACCTGTGCGTTTTTTAACTTCACAAAATTGCTCAGCAAGGTTAATTAAAAATGATAAGGCATGCTGTGCATCTTGATCATGCTTATTAGTATCCGCTTCAAACTTTTCCAGATAGATTCTTAATGTTGCACCCACGGTACCTGTTCCAGATAAACGGTAGATAATGCGAGAACCATCCTCAAAACCTATGCGAATACCTTGATTGTTACTCACACTATTATCTATAGGGTCGGTATAACTGAATTCGTCTGCATATTTGACTGTGTAATCGCCAAATGATTGACCTGCCAATCCAGGTAACTGATTGCGCAAGTGCTCAACAATACCATTAGCAATTTCAAGATCGACGGCTTCATAATCATGGCGACAATAAATATCACGGCCAAAAGTTTGCCAATGTTCCTGAACAATTTGTTCAACTGGCTGGCGTCTTTTAGCGATCAAATTTAACCAGAATAAGACTGCCCATAAACCATCTTTTTCTCTGACATGGTCCGAACCTGAACCAAAACTTTCTTCACCGCATAGGGTGATCTCTCCAGTATCCAGCAAGTTACCAAAATACTTCCAGCCTGTCGGTGTTTCAAAACAAGGCAATCCCATTTTTGTAGCAACGCGATCAACTGCCTGGCTAGTAGGCATTGAACGAGCCACACCCGAAATACCTTTTGCATAAGCTGGGATTAAATGGGCATTCGCAGCCATAATGGCCAAGCTATCACTAGGTGTAACAAAAACATTAGCACCCATAATCATATTACGATCACCATCGCCGTCAGATGCTGCGCCAAAAGTAGGACAATCTTCAGCAAACATAAGATCAGTCAATTCTTTAGCATGTGCCATATTAGGATCGGGATGCCCCCCACCAAAATCTTCTAGTGGAATACCATTAATGACGGTACCTTTAGGAGCACCTAAAATATCTTCAAGAATGCGAGTGGCATAAGGTCCTGTTATGGCATGCATGGCATCAAAACATAAAGTGATAAAGCCAGCACTAATGCTATTTTTTAATAGCTCAAAATCAAATATTGATGCCATCAACTCAGCATAATCGGCAACAGGATCAATAATGGTGACAATCAAGTCATCAATTTGTTGCTGACCTATGTTGTCCAAGTCAAGGTCTGAAATTTCTGCAATTTTGTACTCAGTAATGCTATTAGTGTTTTCAAAAAGTGCATCCGTAAATTTTTCGGGTGCTGGCCCACCATTATTGACATTATACTTAATACCAAAATCGTCATCGGGCCCACCAGGGTTGTGACTGGCAGAAAGAATAATACCGCCAAAGGCTTTATATTTCCTGATGATATGTGAAGCAGCAGGGGTAGACAATAATCCTCCCTGACCAATGATAAGTTCAGAAAACCCGTTGGCCGCTGCAATTTTTATAATAATTTGTATCGCTTCGCGGTTAAAATAGCGACCATCACCGCCTAAAACCAAAGATTGCCCCTGAAAACCGTCAAGAGAATTAAAGATCGACTGCACAAAATTTTCCAAATAATTATTTTGCTGGAAAACAGTCACTTTTTTTCTTAATCCTGATGTGCCTGGCTTTTGATCGGTATAGGCTGTGGTGGATAACGTATTAATTTGCATTTTTTAACCCTTACTACATTTTTATTATTAGAGACCTCAGCATAACTCTGGCGATGAGAAAAAAGTGATAGAATTTTTCAGGTTTTAGTCAAAATACAAGTGTAATAGTGAGCTATTGCACGTTATTTTGGCTGAAAGATGGAAAACTTCTAGCTTTTTTTATCCGTTCATGAGTTATGCTGAGGTCTCTATTAGTATAAAGGAACTTGCAAGCTCCTAAGTCACCTTAAAATACACTAAAACATTCATTTTTTGTAGGTTTTTATAAAACCAATAACACCCTTAGCTTTTTTATTACTGGCTCAACTGGCTTTTTTACTACACCTGCTCCGATGAGGCTATATGGATACAGATAAATTACAACTTGAAGTTAAACAAAGCAATAAAACACTGGCTGTGATGGAAAATATTGCGATTGGACACACGGCTGCACTGCTTTAACTAATGAATAAATTGACCAGTTAGAGCCATGGATTACTGAAAATATGTTGGTAAAAATAAAATAACACTGGAATACCTGCAAAAAAAAAGGCACAATTGGAGAAGATAGTCTATGTTATATATGCTAAATTAATGTTTTATAAGGAAAAATAATGAAAATAAAAAGAATTTCAGCCGTTGTTATTGTTGCAGTTTTAGCAACTGGTTGTGTGTCTAAATCCGATTTAGATTTTTTACAGTCTCAAATTGATGCACTCAAAACTCAAGTAGCAACAACATATTCTTCTGATACTTCTAAAGCTCAGGCATCTGTTGCCAACGCGGCTGCAAAAGCAGCATCTGCTGAAGCAGCTGCTAATCGTGCAGCTCAATATGCGCAAGATACCAACAGTAAACTTGATCGTATGTTTAAAAAATTAATGATGAAATAAGTTATTTTTCGCAACTATTTATTGCGAATATTATTTATTTTAAAAAACCTGAATACGGTGATGTGCTCGGGGTTTTTTGGTTTTTTTCAACCGATAAAATCAGTTTCTTACTAAAAGAGAACTCAGCATAACCCATGAACGGATAAAAAAAGTCAGCCAAAATAACGTGCAATAGCTCACTATTACACTTGTATTTTGACTAAAACCTGAAAAATTCTATCACTTTTTCCTTTCGTCCAGAGTTGTGCTGAGGTCTCATATAGTTTCTGCCTTCGCCCTAAGTGCCTTTCTTGAAGACACTGGCTTTAATAATGTCGTCTTTTTTGATATTACCTAGATTCGTATAATAAGTGACCTGCCCCCCCATTTACCCTTTATAACCAAGAACGAACATATTTAATGAAATATGACATCCGAAAAAGGGCTGCCGGATTGGTCCATATCGCTTGGTGATAAAAAGACTGGGCTTTACGGTATTCACCCGCTAAAAATAGCGTTCTAAAAAGAGACAAACTACGCTGTGTTATAAACTTTTGTTTCAGCCCTTGCAGTGAAGCAGGAACTCTCTTCGGATCAAAGACTTCGTCAACCATCGACAAACCCACCTCAATCGCGTGTGCTGGATTATGCCTAAGACTGTTGTCATGCCTATGCATAATCGCTAAGGGTTCGTTCACAACGTGTACCGTAAAGTTCACTAAAATAAAGACGAACACTGAAATATCTTCACTTGCTCTAAACTGCTCTGGGTATCGATACCCATCAAATACCTCACGAGCAATGGCAACTGCACTATTTGAGAAGGCCAATGATTTATTAAGTAAATAGCCCCTTAACCTTGCTTCAGCCGTGTCAGGTATGTCTAAGAGTGGGTGTTCTTTCACCTGTCCCGATGGTTTTTTGGAGAAGTGTCCACCAGCAACCATCCCTATAGACTGCCCGCTTTTGATTGCCTTACGATAGTGCTTTAACGCATCGGGCATCATTTCATCATCCGCATCAAGAAATATTAGGTATTCCCCCTTGGTTTCATCAACCCCAACGTTTCGTGTTGCGGCAAGGCCCTTGTTTTCATGTTGAATAAACCTAAATGCTCGCTGTGTGTGGTTAGCTAAAATATCAGCCACCACTGTAGCTGTGTTGTCTGTTGAGCCATCATCAATAACAAGAAACTCAACATCATCAGCAACTTGTAATAGCACTGAGTTTATCGCTCTCGTTAAGGTGTCAGCGTAGTTGTAACATGGAATAATTATGCTCAACAAGGGTGTCTGTTTTACTGGTGTTATATTGGACATGCTAATAATTAGGGCAGGATACAAGGAGAACTCAGCATAACTCATGAACGGATAAAAAAGGTCAGCCAAAATAACGTGCAATAGCTCACTATTACACTTGTATTTTGACTAAAACCTGAAAAATTCTATCACTTTTTTCTCATCGCCAGAGTTATGCTGAGGTCTCTACACGAATATAGCACTCATATTCATCCAATTACTTTTTGAATATGGTATTACTTTGCAAGAATAAATGATATACCCCCCTAGGTACAAACAGATGTTTCTTAAACCTTGTTTTCACCACCAAATATTTCCACTAAACGAGGTAAAAAATTAGCAAGCTCCAAAGACATAATAGAAAAGTCTACATCAAATTGAGCCACTTCGTCATCTGCTTCTATATCGGTGACTTGATCTTGGATTAAATCAAGAAATTTAAGACGCTTAATAGCCAAATTTTCATCGACAATAAAAGACAGGCGATCAGTCCAGTTAATAGCTAATTTAATTACTTGCTTACCGTTATCTATATGATTGGTGATTTCAGGCAAGGCTAGATTATGTTTTTTGCAACGAATAATGCTGCCTTCATCTTCTTTACTGCGCAACTCGCATTCATCTTCAATGGTTAACTCTTTAGGGATGGAGTCTTGGTTTGTAAGCCATTGGGTCATAATGGATATCGGTTGATCTATGGTATTAACAGGCACTAAAGGTAAGGAACCGAGTCCTTTACGTAAAAAACTCAATAAATCCTCTGCTTTTTTTGCCGTCGCGGCATCAACAATCAGCCAGCCACCTTTAGGATCTATATAGGCATAGGTTTTTTTTGAAAACGAAAATGCGCGAGGTAACAATTCAAATATTAGTTCATCTTTTAATACTGAACGCTCTTTTTTAGCCAATTTCCTGCCTTCTTGTTCCTCAATTTCCGTAATTTTTTCCTGTAACATTTCATTGATGACAGCGGTAGGAACAACCTTTTCTTCTTTTTTTAAACACAACATGATAAAACCATTGGCTTGGTGTATTAGTTTCTCAACCGTATGGTTCACTGGCGAAGTCCAGCCCTGACTAAATTCATCGTGTTTAGCACAAGGCTGAAACCGTTTTTCACTGAGTTTGTCTGCAAGCTCATTGCCTGCTAAAGTAAAAGGCTCGGTAAAACGGTAAAGTGCAAGATTTTTAAACCACATAATTATTCGTAAAGATATTGAAAGGGGCGTACATTATCTCAGATTTATAGATACAGCAAGGCTACTTTTTGAAAAAAATTCTGGCAATGAATATGGCTTTGCAGCCTTAGCACTGGAGATTTATTAAGTTCCGAGCCTAGCATTGATCAAGTATAATCTGATAAAACATTTGAGGAAACAGAATGGAATTATCACTTTGGGAAAACCTGTTGCTCGGCGTTATGGTTCTGGGCGTTATTTTGTGGATGCGCCCAAGTATCAAATCTTCCGTACAATTAAGCAAAGAGGTGGAGTCTGATTGGAAAGGCGTATTATTTCCCATCGCTTTTGTGATTATGTTTATAGTATTTTTAATAGCAACGGTTTAGCCATGAGAGATAATAATGAAGTCGCGTATGGTGGTGGGGAAGAGCTGGAATATGACGAAAACGGTGACTTAATTAAATACTATGCTATTCGCCCTAACAAATCACAAATCAAAAGAGATATCGCTGAAATCTCACAATTAGCTGAAGAATTAACGCAGATAACACCTGCCCAGCTAACAGCAATGCAAATTCCTGAAAAAATTGAAATAGCTCTCGCTGAGGCAAAGTTGATGCCCTCCACAAAACCAGCCAGAAAACGTCAACTTAAATTCATTAGCGGACAACTCAGAAAAATTGAACTTGATTCTATTATAGAATCTTTAGCTAAAATAAAATCTAAAAGTGCCCATGGCGTTAGAGAGCATCATCAATGTGAGCGATGGAGAGATCAATTAATCGCCAGTCGGGATAACCAGATATTAACCAAGCTAGTCAATAAATTTCCACATGCTGATCGGCAACATTTGAGGCAACTGCAACGCAATGCACAAAAGGAAACACAGCTAGGAAAACCACCTAGAGTCACCCGAGAGCTGTATAAATATCTGAAACAACTGGTTTTAGATTAATTCACTGTTTTGTGGCTTCAAACTTTCATGGGACTAAATCAAACAAATCCATCTGTTGATATTTAAAGGTCTCAGATGAATAATGCAAGGAGGACAAACTCACACCTAACAACCTTATATTTCGTTGCCCAACATCCGTATTTTTTAATAAATTTTCAAATATACTGGTAAAGTCCATTGATTGTGAAATTGAAACCGATAATGTCTGACTCCGTGTTATTTGCACAAAATCATGATATTTTATTTTTATGCTGACCGTCTGAGCTGTTAATTTTTTATCATTCAACTTTTTTAATGCTTTGTTTAATAGATAATGCAACTGATCTAAAACCTGCTGATGCTTTCTGATATCAATGGGATAGGTTGTTTCTACTCCGACTGATTTACTTTCTCGATGATTATTAACAGGACGATGATCAATAGCTCTAGCAATATTATGATAATGTTGCCCTGCTTTACCAAATGTCTGTAATAAAAATGCCAGCGATTGTTTTTTTAAATCCTGCCCCGTTTCAATACCATAAGCCCTCATTTTCTTTTCAGTGGCTTTACCAATACCATGAAACTTTCCAATAGCCATAGATTCAACAAACTGCACGCCTTGCTCGGGTGTAATTAGATACAAACCATCTGGCTTATCCATATCTGAGGCTATTTTTGCTAGGAATTTATTATAAGAAATACCGGCAGAAGCAATCAATTGCGTCTTGGCAAAAATGGCTTGTTTGATTTCTTTTGCAATCAAAGTGGCAGAACCCTGATGTATGGTAGAGCTACTGACATCCAAATAAGCTTCGTCTAATGATAGCGGTTCAAATAAGTTTGTATAATCAGCAAAAACTTGCCTAATTAGAACAGATGCTTGTTTATATGCTTCAAAACGCGGTTTTACAAAAACGGCTTGTGGGCATAAACGATAGGCTTGAGAGGAGGGCATGGCGGAATGAATGCCAAACTTTCGGGCTTCATAATTACAGGTAGCCACTACACCTCTGGAATTAGGCTGACCTCCAACAATTAAAGGTTTGTTACGATATTTAGGAAAGTCACGCTGTTCAACAGCTGCAAAAAAAGCATCCATATCGATATGAATGATTTTTCGGCAATGATCAGGCATTGAGTGTAAAAGAGAATTTTTGAAAACCCATTAATTTTCACCATGAAGTTCATAAAGAACTTGACGTGATTAATGATGCCCTTGGACTCTATACCACTTTCAAGAATAAAGGGTGTGATAGCTCATCCCGTAGAACACGAGGGTACATGAATGCACCCTACACTTAAAATAGACAGGGCTGTGTCTTTTATGCTCTATCTTCTATCACTTCAAGTCCAAGTGTAAATGTGTACTTTCAACGCGGCTATTGGACAAAATAGAGGGTAAGCTAAGCAGTTTACAATTATTCTTCTATTTTTGGCAGCCCCATCTCTTCAATCAAATCCCAGTCAGAAAAGGGAAAGGGTAGTTTATCCGTGTTATAAGTCAAAAATAACAAGATATGATAAAGATAGGCAGACAGCTTACTGCCAAACCCTAAAATGTTTTTATTGGCTGAGCCAGTCAACAATGTAGATGCCACTTGCAATAAAATAATAGCCCACAGAAGAATTCTAACTAAACCGACAATGACTGAAAAAACCACCATAAAAAATATGCGTTTCCAGCTACTGATTTTTTTCAGGTTATCATTTATTTCTTGTTGCATTGTTTTTAACCTTTGTTCATTAAATCACGTAAATCAAGTGCTGCTGCATTTGCTCTGGCAATATAGTTAGCCATAGACAACGAATAATTAGCAAACATACCAAAGCCATTACCACTTAAGATCATAGGGCTTAAAATCGGTGTTAAAGAATTTTCTAAAGCATGGATCATATTATCCAAGGTATTCATCGCTCGTTTATCAAGAATAATGTCACCAAAATCTATTTTTATAGCCTGTAGAATATGTAATAAAGCCCAACTTTCACCACGTGCTTCATAAAAGATATTGTCAATTAATAGCCAAGGCGTTTTACCCACACCCTTGGTTTTTTCTTCCATATTAGTCGGGGCGACTTGACCGCTAGGGTCATAAAGTATACCTGCGGCACCAGCAAAACGGTCACTACTGGCAGTTAATCGTGTAGACAAACTGCCTAAGCGTTTAATGACCACTTCTAGGTAAGTCCATAGGTTATCCGCACGAGAATAAAATTGAGAACGCCTTTGATTCTCTGAGGGGTTTTGTAAACGTTGCATGTATCGATGCAAGTATTTTACCCCCTTGTCATATTCTGACTCTGTAGACGGTAAGGCCCAAGAGTTTGGCTCATAATAAAAATAAGGCTCAGCCAGACTCAAATCTTTATCTTCTATAGACTGTGATTGATCCCTAGAAAAGTGGTTTCTTAATGCAGTGGTGCCATCTCGTAGCATGACCAATGCACCATATTCCCAGCTACGAATATTATCTAAAAACAAGCCTGGTGGTGCCACATCATTAGAAATATAACCCCCTGGCTTTTCCATCAACACTTCAGCCATATGAGCCAGTGTATTGGTGTAAACAAAACCAATTGGCATGGCATCGCTATTGGTTGATTCCATCCGAATAACAGCTTCTTCATTGACATTAAAGACATTAGGTTCTATTCCCCACCATCCACCAAGCACAATCAGCACTGTAGCTGCTGTCAACAGCAGGCTCCCAAAAAACCAGAGTATTCCTTTAGATTTGTCATCTACAGAATCAGCCATTGTTTAAAACCTTGTTTAACATGTTAATAATTTTACATTTTTATTGAAAACTTTTTAATGGTAACAGGTTTTTAGTATTCGTTTTATTTATTAACTTTCTTTTTTGCCCGTGGATGCGTTTGGTCATAGACTTCCGCTAAATGTTGAAAATCTAGGTGGGTATATATCTGTGTTGTACTGATATTGCTATGACCTAATAATTCTTGTACAGCTCTTATATCCTGACTGGATTCTAATAGATGACTGGCAAAAGAATGTCGCAACATATGGGGGTGTACATGTTCAGGCAATCCCAGTTTTTTGCACCATTTATCTAAACGAAGCTGAATACTTCTCTGTCCTAGGCGGCATCCTTTGTTAGAGATAAAAAGTGCAGTTTCATGGTTTTTACTCATATTTGTTCGGTAAGATAGCCATCTTTTAATGGCTGTAATTGCTTTCCGACCTATTGGCAAATTTCTTTGTTTTCCGCCTTTACCCGACTGAACTCGCAAAGACCGTTCCGATAAATCTATGTCATTCCTATTTATCGCAGATAATTCACTTAAACGTAATCCTGATGAATAGAATAATTCAAACATCGCTAGGTCTCTTATTTCTAATACTGAATCTGCTGGCGTGTCCAACATTCCCGATAACTGATCCACATCCAGTAACTTAGGCAGTTTCCGTGTTTGTTTAGGTGCTTTTATATGCGTGGCAGGGTTGTTTTTGACCAGTCCTTGTTTTAACAGGTAATTATAAAAACTGCGGATAGCGGAAAGCTCGCGCTGTAATGATTTGCTACTGATTCCTTTTCTGTGCCGGTTTGCAATATGATGACGAATATCTGAAGCCTGTACCTCAGCCCAATGTTGTCGCTCGCCATGCGTACAAAAAAGACTTAATTGCGATAAATCGCGGCGATAACTGCTTAGCGTATGCTGAGAGGATCTTTTTTGAATCTGTAAATACTGAAAGAAATCATTCAGTTGTTGTTCTGTATTCTTATGCATAAAAACAGGCTCAAAATAACAAGACCAACATCTGTTATTTTTTTTCTAAAAGAGAGATTAATCGTGTGCCTATCACCTCGCTCATTTGCGTTAAAAACAAATCGCCCATACCGTAGTGAAAACGGGATTCATCTTTACTTCCAATCACAACAAAACCTTCCAGCTTAGTGAATACCATGGGAATAATGGCACAGGATTTAACTTCCAGAGCCTGTTCAGCAAAAAGAAATTTTGCTTGAGCTAATGTCGGTCTGCCACAAGTTGATTTATTGGAAGCTAATTCATCTCTAAAATTTTGCAAACAGTCATCATCAGGATTAATAAAAAAGGGGCTTTTGCCATCATTTTCCTTAATAACACGAAGTACTACAAAATCCGTTAAAAAACAGTCGGCAAAGACTTTTTTAAGATTTACAGTGACTTCTTCTATATTTCTCGCTTCCATTAATGCCAGTGTTAATTCATGCATGCGATTAAATGAAGTATCGTTTTCTCTGGCTATATCAATTAAGGTATTGAGTTGACTTTCTAGCTCGTGATGTTTGCTGCGGAATAATTCTAATTGCTTAGAAACCAAAGAAACAGCATTACCACTGGGATGTGGAATACTTAAGTTTGCTAACAGGGCTAAATGGTGATGAAAAAATTCAGGGTGTTTTTGCAAATAACTCTCAACCTGTTCAGAGTTAAGTTCCGCTTTAAGCGCATTATTCATTTCTGTTTCGACTTGCTCTAGCGCTTGCTTTTCATTGCTCATACTTCAATTTTTCCTTCAAATACAGAATCTGCTGATCCTTTCATAATGACGGGTTGACCACGACCTTGCCAATTGATAATTAAACTTCCGCCTGGCTGGTCTACCTGTATATCTTGTTTATCCAGAAGCTGTTGTTCTATTCCAATCACTGCTGCTGCACATGCACCACTACCACAAGCTAATGTTTCTCCTGCTCCACGTTCATAGACTCTCAGTTTAATATGTTGCCGGTTTATCACTTGCATGAAACCAATGTTAGCGTGTTCAGGGAAAAAAGCATGACCTTCTAAAACAACTCCTAGTTCTGAAACAGCCACTAAGTCAATATTATCTACTTCAATCACAGCATGAGGATTACCCATGAATACAGCACCAAAACGTATATTTTCGGCATTAATAGGGATGCTATAAAAAAGCACTTCTTTTTCTATGTTTAATGGAATTTCTTTAGGTGAATGCCTTGGTATCCCCATATTAACGCTAATTAGCCCATCCTGACCAAAACGTAATACTAATTGTCCAGAATGCGTGTCTACAATAATTTCACTTTTGTCAGACAACTTTTTATCCCGAACAAAGCGAGCAAAGCATCTAGCCCCATTACCACATTGCCCTACCTCACTGCCATCGGCATTAAATATTCGATATTTAAAATCAGCACTTGCAGTATCGGGGGGGGTTACTAATAATAATTGGTCGCAACCCACACCAAAGTGCCTATCAGCAATGAATCGGATTTGTTCTGAACTGAGTGATATTTGCTGGTTAATCGCATCGATAACCACAAAATCATTACCTAATCCGTGCATTTTTGTAAAACTAATCATTTTTCTCGATAGTAGATTTTATAAACCACTTCGTATCCTAACAATCGTGTAAATCAACAACACCAAAACTGTTTTTGATTACACTCTCCAATGACAATTGGATAAGGATAGTAACACTGTTAAACGCTTTAAGTAATAAAGAGAGAACTCAGCATAACTCCGTAACTGCTTAGATTGTCCTCTATTTTGTTCAAGAGCAAGGCGAAAGCGCGGAGTTTACAGGTGTAAATGCGCACTTTCAACGCGGTTATTGGACAAAATAGAAGGTAAGCTGGCAAGGACTATTTTTTAAATGAAAGTGTTGCACTTATGATACGAAGTGTGATTATTTTCCATAAATGGATATTATCTCTTTTTAGGTCTTTGCCAGGCAGTAATAGACGTTTGTTTAGACCTTGACAAGGTTAATTTCTGCTCGGGTGTATCTTTGGTTATGGTTGAACCTGCACCTATTGTTGCACCTTTTCCCACAGTGACAGGTGCAATTAACTGTGTATCAGAACCAATAAAAACATCATCTTCTATGACTGTTTTAAATTTATTCACACCATCATAATTACAGGTTATAGTCCCTGCTCCAATATTCACTTTACTACCTATGCTTGCATCGCCAATATAACTTAGGTGATTAATTTTACTGCCTGTACCCACTGTTGATTTCTTGATTTCTACAAAATTACCAATATGTACTTCACTAGCCAATTCTGCTTGCGGTCTTAATCTGGCAAAAGGTCCTATCCGGCAGCCTGCACCAATTACAGCATCTTCAATAATACAATGCGCCAATATTTCTACATCATCAGCAATCACTGCATTTTTTACAATACTATTAGCACCAATCTTGACATTGTTACCAATAGAATTACATCCCTCAAATAACACATTGATATCCACTTCAACATCTTGCCCTAGATGTTGAAAAGTGCCACGCACATCAACTCTTGTTGGGTCACGTAAGCTGACACCTTGTTCCATCATTTTCTCAGTTTGCTCTAATTGATAGACTCTTTCTAAATATGCTAGTTGTTTTCTATCATTAACGCCTAATACTTCATCCTGACTTTGAGGCTGATTAGTTTTAACTTCAATTCCTTCATTAACTGCCATTTCGATAATATCGGTTAAATAAAATTCATTTTGGGCATTACTGTTTTGCAAGCTGGACAACCAGTTTTTTAGCAAATAACCCAGTGTAGCAATAATCCCGGTATTGCCTTCATCAATTAATTTTTCTGCAACACTGGCATCTTTTTCTTCAACAATTTTTTGTACCTCACCACCATCTGACCGAACTATTCGTCCATAGCCTGTTGGATTATCAAGATTTACCGTTAATAAACCGATCGATTGACTGGATACATTTTCTAATAATTCATCAATAGAACTTTTCTTTAACAACGGTACGTCGCCATATAAAATCAGAACTTTATCGTCATCATCAATAAAATTTACTGCTTGTTGCACGGCATGTCCTGTGCCTAATTGTTGCTTTTGTTCCACCCAATTTGCATCCAACTGATTTAACTCTTGCTTGACCAACTCACCACCATGTCCATAAATAATGATAATGTCATTATTGTCCAGTTGCTGACTGGTATCATAAACATGATGTAATAATGCGCGATCAGCAATTTTGTGTAAAACTTTGGGTTTTGACGAACGCATACGCGTCCCTTGCCCAGCTGCTAGTATGATTGTTTTAATACTCATTTTTTCAAACTATGCCTTTGGCTTTCCTGTAAGAATACATGCTAGGGAGGTGAAAGTTTAATAAATTACGGAAATTATTAAGCCCATTCTATCGACTCTATTTCCTTCTAGCAATGTAACTACTCAGCTTACCCTCTATTTTGCCCAATAGCCGCGTTGAAAGTGCTCATTTACACCTGTAAACTCCGCGCTTTCGCCTTGCTCTTGAACAAAATAGAGGGCAATCTAAGCAGTTACGGAGTCAGCTTACCCTCTATTTTGCCCAATAGCCGCGTTGAAAGTGCGCATTTACACTTGTAAACTCCGTGCTTTCGCCTTGCTCTTGAACGCCTTAATCTTGAACAGAACAGAGGGCAATCTAAGCAGTTACGGAGTCAGCTTACCCTTTATTTTGTCCAATAGCCGCGTTGAAAGTGCGCATTTACACCTGTAAACTCCGCGCTTTCGCCTTGCTCTTGAACGTCTTAATCTTGAACAGAACAGAGGGCAATCTCAGCAGTTACGGAGTCAGCTTACCCTTTATTTTGTCCAATAGCCGCGTTGAAAGTGCGCATTTACACCTGTAAACTCCGCGCTTTCGCCTTGCTCTTGAACGCCTTTATCTTGAACAGAACAGAGGGCAATCTAAGCAGTTACGGAGTACGCTGAGTAGTTACCTAGCAATCAAATATATTCCTCACATCAATATAGGCATTAGCCCTGTTAGCACTAGACAAGACCATGAAAACGATAGAAATTTATGTCATAATGCATAGCTCGTCTTTGTTGTACTACCCATTAAATTCCATGTCGAAAAGAAAAATTCTTGTTACCAGTGCCTTACCCTATGCCAATGGACCCATTCATTTAGGGCATTTAGTTGAGTATATTCAAACAGATATATGGGTGCGCTTTCAAAAACAACGGGGCAACAACTGTATATATGTTTGTGCGGATGATACTCACGGCACCCCCATTATGCTTCGTGCTGATAATGAAGGCATTAGCCCTGATCAATTGATTGCTCAAGTAGAACAAGAACATCGCGCTGATTTTAATGATTTTGATGTATTATTTGATAATTATCACAGTACCCATTCCGAAGAAAACAAAGACTTATCCGAATTAATATACACGCGCCTACGCGATGCAGACCATATTAGCAAACGCACCATTACCCAGGCCTTTGATCCAGTAAAAAACATGTTTTTACCTGATCGTTTTATCACAGGCGACTGTCCAAAATGTGCTGCCAAAGGTCAATACGGCGATAATTGTGAAGCCTGTGGTGCTACCTATTCCCCGACTGAGCTAAAAAATGCAGTCTCGGTCGTGTCTGGTGAAAAACCCATAGAAAAAGACTCTGAGCATTACTTTTTTAACTTGGCTGATTTTACTGACATGCTGAAAGACTGGACAACAGCAGCAGGCCATTTACAGCCTGAAGTCAAAAACAAAATGGCAGAATGGTTAGAAAATGGCTTGCAACAATGGGATATTTCCCGTGATGCACCCTATTTTGGCTTTGAAATTCCCGATGCACCAGGCAAATATTTTTATGTCTGGATGGATGCCCCTGTGGGTTATATGGCCAGCTTTAAAAACTTCTGCAAAAAACAAAACCTCGATTTTGATGCGTTTTGGGGACAAGACAGCGATGTCGAACTTTACCATTTTATAGGTAAAGATATTATCTACTTTCACGCCTTGTTCTGGCCCGCCATGTTAAGTGGTGCGGGCTTTAGGACCCCTAGTGCGGTATTTGCTCATGGTTTTTTAACCGTCAATGGTGAAAAGATGTCTAAATCGCGTGGCACATTTATCAAAGCACGTACTTATTTAGAACATCTAAACCCTGAGTATTTACGCTATTATTTTGCTGCAAAATTAACCAATAGCATTGATGATTTAGATTTAAATTTTGATGATTTCAGCCAGCGGGTTAATTCTGACTTGGTTGGAAAAGTCGTTAATATCGCCAGTCGTTGCAGTGGCTTTATTAAAAAACGCTTTGCTGGGAAATTATCAGCAAGCTGTGCTGAACCCGAATTATTTCAACAATTTATTGATGCCAACAAACCTATAGCGGAACTCTATGAAAATCGTGAATTTGGCAAAGCTATGCGGGAAATTATGGCATTAGCCGATAAAGCCAATCAATATATTGAAGATAAAAAGCCTTGGCTTATCGCCAAAGAGGAAGGCAAAGATGCTGAACTGCATGCTATTTGTTCGATGGGCATTAATTGTTTCCGTCTATTAGTTGCCTATTTAAAACCCGTTATCCCTGTTCTGGCTAAAAATGCAGAAAGCTTTTTAAATATTGAGCCTCAAGTATGGCCAGCAGATGCCCAGCCTTTATTAGATCATGCTATTAACAAATTCAAACCATTAATGACTAGGGTTGAAACTGACAAAATTGATGCCATAGTTAAAGCATCCAAAGATAACCTGCAAAAAACCGAAGCACCCAAAGCCAAGCTATTCGATCCTATTGCTAACACCATTGAGTTTGATGACTTTGCCAAGATTGATTTGCGTATCGCCAAAATTATCAAAGCAGAACAGATAGAAGGTGCTGAAAAATTACTGCAATTAACGCTAGATATTGGTGATGAAACACGCAATATCCTGGCTGGAATTAAGTCTGCCTACGCAGCCGAAGAGTTAGAGGGAAAATTAACCGTAGTAGTCGCTAATTTAAAACCCCGAAAAATGCGTTTTGGTTTATCCGAAGGCATGATTTTAGCAGCAGGTCCAGGCGGTAAGGATTTATGGCTACTATCCCCAGACCAAGGCGCACAAGCAGGTATGCGTGTTAAATAATTTGTAACTACTCAGCTTACCCTCTATTTTGTCCAATAGCCGCGTTGAAAGTGCGCATTTACACCTGTAAACTCCGTGCTTTCGCCTTGCTCTTGAACAAAATAGAGGGCAATCTAAGCAGTTACGGAGTACGCTGAGTAGTTACATTAATTTAAAGGCGAAAAATGTTTTGTTATCACTGTCAAGAAGCTAAAAAAAATATTGTTTGTGATGTCACTGGCATCTGTGGCAAAAAAGAAGAGGTCTCCTGCTTACAAGACTTATTAATGTATAGCATCAAAGGACTGGCTTTTTATGCCCACAAGTCATTAGAATTCGGTATTACTGAAACTAAAACAGATCAATTTACTACCAAAGCTTTATTCTCAATGGTCACTAATGTCAATTTTGATCAAGCAGACTTTGTGGCATTAATCGCTGAGGCAAATCAACGTAGAAACTCTCTACGCACACTTTTTTTGGCTGCTTATTTACAAAAACATGCGCTGGCTTTTTCTGCAAGCATTCCCAAAGAGGCACAATGGCAGTTTGACACTATCAGCGAAGAAGCCTTTGTTGAAAAAGGGGCTTCTGTTGTTATTAACAAAGACACTATTGACGATGAAGATTTACATGGTATACAGGAATGTCTGCTATACGCCATAAAAGGCTTGGCCTCACTAGCCGTCCATGCGCGTGCGCTTAATGCAGAAAATCAAAATCTCTATCATTTTATTTATAAAGCTTTGAACTTTACCCTGCAAGCTGGCAATAGCGTTGACTCTGCATTAGCCATGAACATTAAATGTGGAGAAATGGGCATTGCTGCCATGCTCATGCTGGATAAAGCCAACACCGCTCATTTTGGTCATCAACAACCGACGACTGTGCATAAAGATGTCTGGGACAAACCAGGCATTCTTGTTACCGGTCATGACATGCAAGATATTAAAGAGTTACTGCAACAAACAGCAGGAACCGGTATTGATATATACACACATGGAGAAGCTATTACTGCTCACGCTTATTCTGCCTTTAAAAAATTCTTTAATCTCGCTGGTAATTATGGCAATGCCTGGCAGGATCAGCGCACCCAATTCAGTAAATTCAAAGGCCCCATTCTAGTCAGCACCAATAGTATCCAACAACAAAAAAAGGATTATAAAGATAAAATATATACCACTGGCATGGTTGGCTGGCCAGGGGTACAACATATTGCAGATAGAAAGCCAGGACAAAGTAAAGACTTCAGTCAGCTTATAGAACAAGCCAAAACATGTGAAACACCTACCTTATTAGCAGAAGGAAAAGTCAGTGTTGGCTATGCACATCATGCATTAGCTAAATTGCTGCCAGCCATTACCGAAGCCATTAATAACGGAGATATAAAGCATATTATTGTTTTGGCAGGATGTGATGGCCGCCACAAAGAACGTCGTTATTACACCCAGCTTGCCGAAGCCTTACCCAAAAAAACCCTTGTTTTAACAGCAGGTGACAACAAATACCGTTTTCATGATCAGGACTTTGGCTTTATCAATGGTATTCCCCGTTTACTGGATGCAGGACAAAGCAATGACCTTATCTCTATTATTCTGTTTTTACAGTCCCTGCAAAAATCATTAAATTTACTACATTTCAATGAACTACCTGTCTCCTACAACATTGCCTGGTATGAGCAAAAGTCCATCATCATTATGTTGGCCTTGTTTTCAATGAACGTTAAAAACTTGCGGCTTGGTCCAACTTTACCGCCATTTTTCAGTGCAAATATACTCACATTATTAGCTGAAAAGTTTTCCTTAAAAGGTATAGATACTGTAGAAAATGATGTTGTTGCAATGATGGACGGCTTGTAAGTAGTCAACCCTTAAAAACCAATCAACCTTTTGTTTTTACTAACGCCATGTTAAAAAGCGTGGCTAGCCATGACAAAAATATTCATGCTTCTAAAACACTGGAGAGAGGCAATTAATCATGTGCATAGTAATAGAGTAAAGCCCGTTAAACAAGCGGTGTGTGATAGAGGCTATAAGGGTGCTAAGGAGGTTCAAGGTGGCAAGATTATTCTGCCTAAAAAAGCACTAAAAAGTGATAACCGTTATCAAAGAGATAAAAAACGCAATTTGTGTAAAAGGCGAGCAGCCATAGAGCCAATCATTGGACACTTAAAGTCTGATTTTAGATTGTCCAGGAACTTACTCAAAGGACAAATTGGTGATGAAATTAATGTTTTGATGGCTGCCTGTGCGTGGAATTTAAAGAGATGGTTGGTTTTTTTGTTGTGCCTAGTATTTATGGCTTAAAAAGAGTAGATTTTGCTGATTTTTTTATTAGAATTTTGTTTTTTTTAGGGTGAATGGTATTTGGATTTGGGTTTAGGGAGTTGGAAAGAGGGGGTTTGGAAGTGGAAAATGGTTTTTAAGGGTTGACTAAATACATTGCTCATTATTGGTGTTGCTCCATATTAAATTAAGCCAGTATTATACTACTGAAATAATAATCCAAGTTGTTGAAAGACTGTTTTCAAATGGTTTCATAAGCGCAATGAATTAACGATTTATTGCCTATTCTTTCGCTGATGTCGATAGCAAACCAGATTTGACTATTGCTTAAACAATTTAACCTTATACCATTCTCAAGTTGGATAATGGGTGGGTTATTTTTTCCCCAATTGCCTAAGCTCAAACATTTTTTGTCCAATCTGTTCTGTATCTTCAACACTCAATATTTCTGTAACACGAGGTGAAAAATCTTCATCTTCTCTAGTTAAATGTTCTCTTTGAATCTTCTCAAAATCAATCGCTAATTTTAAGAATTGGTTTAAATCAGAAATATTTTGTGGGTTATTAAGCTTGTCTGCTAATAAATCCCATGAAGCTTCAATTTCTTCATGATCCATCATTAAACGCTCTATCATGCCAATAACTAGAGTAGACTGTTCGATTAGGACGGGGAAAAGTGCTTGTTCTTCATCCTTATGGTGTAAGTGATTAGCATGAGAATAATGACAGTACATATCCATACATTGATTAGCTAAGTTCTCACTCATGCCGTGTTGTTTGACTTCTCTGGCAAGGACTAATAAGCGAACACCTCTGGCAATAAAGTCTTCGTGATAGCTTTTTATGACTTTCAAGCCACTTGAGAAATCAGTGGCGGGGTCAGTAAATTTAAATTCCATAGGTAAAAAATAAACGTGCTAGGTGTTTATAAATAGAACTAGAGTCTCATGCATTTTAAATGCATTCAACTAAATATAGGATGTGATGCAGGGTTAATTTATTCTTAAGCCAGGCGTTCTGCCGTGTAAGGCTTTGTTATTTGTAATATTTAAATAATCCAGAACGGCTCTCATTTTCTTTTTCGGCTGCCTTATTTTTTTTGAAATAGCCTTGCCTTTGCCTTATTAATAGAATTTACTTCCTTGGTGGAAAACTAAAATTTAATCACCCACTCTATTCAACATAGCCTCCTTTTTTCCTTCTGCTAATCTTTACTATATGCGAGCATTAGTCAATTTACTCATGCTAAACATTAATGTTTACCAGTATGACCAAAACCACCTTCGCCTCTGTTACTTTCATCAAATTCAGTGACTTGTTTAAAGTCTACTTGAAGTACTGGAACAAAAACCATTTGTGCAATACGTTCACCAATTTCAATAGTGAAAGCAGTGTCACCTCTATTCCAGCACGAGACAAATACTTGCCCTTGATAGTCAGAATCTATCAGTCCGACTAAATTGCCAAGAACGATGCCATGTTTATGACCTAACCCAGAGCGGGGTAGCAACATGGCGGCCGTATCGGGGGATGCAATATAAATGGCCAGACCGGTAGGTATAAGAAGTGTTGTACCTGGTTTTAATAACACTGTTTCTTGCAGGCAAGCGCGTAAGTCTAGTCCTGCGGAACCTTGAGTGGCATATTTCGGCAGTGGAATTTCATTGCCTAGACGGGGGTCTAAAATTTTAAGTTGTATTTTTTTCATTCATTTTCTCTGAAATCAGAGTGATTAGTTGTATGGCTAAATGTTTTTTATCGGTCATTTTTAATGTTTTTTGGCCTGATTTCCAGAAAACTTCTAATGCATTGTCGTCACTGTCAAAACCACCCCGTGTTTTACCGACCCAATTAGCAGCAATCATATCCAGTTTTTTATGTTCTAATTTACTTTTAGCATAATGTTCTAAGTGAGTCGTTTCTGCTGCAAAACCCACTACAAAACCAGGACGGTTAGGCGAGCTGGCTATGTCAGTCAAGATGTCTTTTGTTTTTTGTAGTGCAATATGACTGGAACTGTCTTGTTTTTTGATTTTTTCTTTACTTGTGTTTAACGGGGTATAGTCCGCAACAGCAGCCGTAGCAATAAAGAGATCCTGTTCTGATATTTTGGAAAAAACAGCTTGATACATTTGTTCGGCTGTTTCCACTTGAATGAGGTCAATGCCGTTGGCCGCAGAAAGTGTTACTGGACCACTCACTAAAGTAACATTGGCACCTGCATTTAACGCTATATTAGCTAAAGCATAACCCATTTTTCCAGAACTACGATTACTGATATATCGAACAGGATCTAATGGTTCTTGGGTAGGGCCAGCAGTGATGAGAACATTGATGCCTTTAAGTGTATCAATAGTTTTATTTTGAGTTATCGTAGCAACAATGTCCGATGCTTCAGACATTCTACCCAACCCTGTTTCACCACAGGCCTGTTCCCCAGAGGTGGGGTCGATAATATGAACACCCTGGTTTTTAAGTCGTTGGATATTATCTTGAGTCACCGCCTTATTCCACATAGCTCGGTTCATAGCTGGAGCAATATAAGCAGGACATTCAGCGGCTAAGTATAAAGTGGATAGTAAATCATCTGCTAGCCCTATGCTGAATTTGGCAATGGAATTAGCGGTAGCAGGGGCAATAAGTATTATATCCGCCCATCGTGCCAAATTAATATGCCCCATAGCATTTTCTTCTTCCACATCCAATAATTCTGTGCAAACAGGATTCGCAGACAATGCCTGAAAAGTTAAAGGTGAAATAAATTGCATGGCAGCATGGGTCATAACCACTCTGACTTCAATGTTTTTCTTGCGTAATAAACGAACTATTTCCGCAGATTTATAAGCTGCAATACCACCACAAACTCCGAGTAAAATTTTATTAATAATAACTTTATCCAATTTGTATAAATAACGGGTAATTATGGCAAATTAATTATAACTATTCTATGCTTAAATTTTTTATACTAAAGGAAATCATGTAATGTCGATAAAGGATTGGCCAGCAGAAGAACGTCCACGAGAAAAATTATTAGCAAAAGGCTCAAAGGTTTTAACAGATGCTGAGTTGCTTGCCATTTTTTTGCGTACTGGCATAGCAGGGAAAACTGCGGTTGATTTGGCCAGAGAATTATTGGATGAATTTGGCTCCTTGCAAGCCCTACTACGAGCGGATCAAGCACGGTTTTGTCAGGGTAAAGGATTAGGTGGCGCAAAATTTGCCCAACTACAAGCCGTCTTGGAAATGGCAAAACGTCATTTTGTAGAGATTATACAAAGAGGTAGTGCCCTAACCAGTCCACAAGCTACCCGGGCTTATTTGAGTGCACAGTTACGAGGTTATAGTTATGAAGTTTTTGCCTGTTTGTTTTTGGATAATCAACATCAGGTGATAGTTCTGGAAGAATTATTCAGAGGCACTATTGATGGGGCTAATGTATATCCTAGAGAGGTAGTCAAACGCGCTTTGTTTCATAATGCAGCGGCAGTGATTTTTGCTCATAATCATCCTTCAGGCGTTAATGAGCCAAGTCAAGCAGACAAACATATTACCGATAAACTAAAACAAGCATTGGGTTTATTTGATATTAGAGTGTTGGATCACTTTATTATTGGAGATGGATTGCCTTATTCATTTACAGAACATGGCTTGTTGTAATATATGAAAGGATAACAAGCATTCAATAATTGAAACGAGATACTATGTTCTTGGGTAAACAGTCCAGTGACTAATGCACTGGCACGTGAAAAGGTCAATACATTAACCTAGCAAGCCATTATCTAATCCTTGGCTTTGGATTGGGGAGTTTTGAAGAGATTTTTACCCTTATGAGAACTCAGCATAACTCATGGACGGATAAAAAAGGTCAGCCAAAATAACGCGCAATAGCGTACTATTACACTTGTATTTTGACTAAAACCTGAAAAATTCTATCACTTTTTCTCATCGCCAGAGTTATGCTGAGGTCTCATAAAGTTTATCAATAAGTAAGCTTAGATTTTTTATAAACACACAATGCACAAAAATAGGCACTATATCGCACCATTTATTCTTGAATAATGGTATATTTCAACCGCTGTGATTATTACTTGGAGACCTCAGCATAACCCAAAAAATACGCATAAATTTTGTTATAATGCATCATGCAAAAATCATTCTCAACACAGTCCAACCTCTTCTTTTCAACCGCTGACTTAGAGCACCCTATTCTTCATAGTCTTGATGACACAGAAGCCTTGTTGGAATGGTCTGAAATAGAAACATTACTCACCTTAATTTATGACTCTAACACAG
>QPIN01000036.1 GCA_003666385.1 Methylococcales symbiont of Hymedesmia sp. n. MRB-2018 | reverse complement strand
CCGTAATTTAATAATGGGGGATCAACCCATAAGGGCAACACTTTTATTTAAAAAATAGTCTTTGCCAGCTAACCTTGCAAAAACTCCAAGGGGCATTATACCCTAAACATTTCCTAGGTCTATTATTCATTAATTTGTGGCTATGATATAAGGGCAAGGCACTATACCCCACCATTTATTCTTGAAAATGGTATTACCATGTATTTTTTGAAACAAATTTATCTAATGGTTTTGCTTTCGCCCAATTTTCTATTTCTAGCATAGGCTTTGGATAAAATTCATCAACATGCCCTAAACATAAAATAGCAATCGCCTGGCTACCATTAGGCATGTTTAACAAAGAGGCTAGTTGAACAGGATCAAATAGTGATACCCAACCCATTCCTAAGCCTTCAGCTCTGGCAGCTAACCACATATTTTGTATGGCACAGGCTGATGATGCCAAATCCATTTCTGGTAAAGTACGCCGTCCAAAAATATGTGGTTGACGCTGATCTTTTAAGGCTACAACAATGAGTTCGGCACAGGCTAAAATACCTTCTACTTTAAGTTTCATAAACTCATCTTCTCTTTCTGCTAACGCCTTTGCTGTTGCAATTCTTTCTTCTTCCACCAGTTGATGTAGCTTAATTCTGAGCTGTTGATCAGTAATTCTTATAAAATGCCAAGGCTGCATCAATCCTACGCTACCTGCTTGATGGGCTGCCTGTAATAGATTATGGATAATATTCTGATCTATAGGGTCAGGTAAAAAATGACGCATATCGCGACGTTCTGCTATGGCTTTATACACAGCTGCACGTTCCTCGTCACTAAAGCGATGTTTATTCATAGGGTTAGGCTCAATAAAATACTCACTTCAACCAGCTCAACCGTTGCACCGTATACATCACCAGTCACACCACCTAATCGTTTGTTGGCAAATAAACGGATGATAAAAATTGTCAGTAGCATAGCCATAATAGAGCTAATACCCAAAATAAATACGGTCATCAATAGTCCTATTAAAATAGTTATTTTGACTTCAACGGAGGGTAAATTTGCTATTATTTTTTCACCTAATCCTCCGCGCCTTAGATAATGACTTGTAGACATTAAGATTAAAATAGCAAGTCTTCCTAACAACGGAGTCCATAGTAAAGCATTGACATTTTGTTGTTCCAGAACGCTAATAATCAATGACCATTTGAGTAATAAAAGCAAAAGCAAAACCACTACAGCTATCGGCCCTGATGCGGGATCTTTCATAATATCCAGACTACGCTGCTGGTCGCCAAAACCTCCCACCCAGGCATCTGCACAATCAGCTAATCCATCAAGGTGCAGACCGCCCGTTAATAAAACCCATAGAATCAAAATAAGAGAGGCTTGAGTAAAAATAGAATAAGGGGTAATAAATTGTGAACTTGCAACTAAGAAGCTACCTATGAGTAGCCCGATAACAGGGTAAAAAAGGGAGGACTGACCTAATTGTTTATCATTGGCATTGAATGAATGCGTGGGGATAACCGTTAAAAACTGAAGTGCTAATAGAAATGCATTCATTAAGCAAGTCTCAGGGGTTAGGTACGTTCTCACGCAGAGCATGGGAACGGTGTAGTCAATTATTTTAAAGATCGTCCTTTAGCATCTTTACTAATGAGACCACCAAAAATTAAAAATCCTTCAATAAAACCCCAAATCATTGCAAATCCTGGAGCACCAAGAAACAACATGATCCCTGTCAGCAATATTTGAAAAAAAGCAGTTCTATAAAATCCCAGATATATTCTGTGGGTACCAAGAAAGCCGAAGAATAAACCCAGTAATGCGGCTATTACACGACGCTTAACAGGTATCATAGTATGTTGAACAACACCATCAATTGAACTTATCCCCGTTGCACTACCATCATCTTCAGGCATAAAATCAACATCATCGCCTACTTCAGGTTCTTTATCTAAGCCCCAGTCATCAATATGGAACTCATAAAACTTATCTTCGCATTTGATAGCACCCGTTTGACGTTCATCATCATAACTTTCAACATGACCAATCATTAATTATTCACCTATTATTTTGTTATTGTTATTTTTGCTTGTTCAAAGGTAGCCATTTCATTGTGTATTTTGCACGCCATTTGTATTAAAGGAACAGCGAGGACTGCGCCACTTGCTTCCCCTAAACGTAGATCCAAGTCTAATAATGGTCGAGCTTGCAAGTGTTGTAAAACACATTGATGCCCCTGTTCATGAGAGCGATGTGCATAAAAAAACCATGTGTTTGCTTCAGGGCTAATTTTAATAGCCAATAGTGCAGCTACACTGGCAATAAAACCATCAACCAAAACAGGCAAACCCTGTTGTGCAGCATAAAGATAAGCGCCTAACAAAGCAGCAATTTCAAAACCACCCAAGTATTGTAGTACTTTTAAAGGAGATATTAAAAAGGTTTTATGTAAATCAATCGCTTTTTCGATAACTTTGGCTTTATGCTCAATTTTATCTGCATTTAAACCCGTTCCCGCACCAGTGAGCTGTTGCACTGTTAAACCCGTTAAAACTACTGCGATAGCACTGGCGCTAGTGGTATTGGCAATACCCATCTCTCCGCCAATAAAAAGCTGGCTTTGTTGGCTTATTGCTCTTTCGATAGCATGTTTGCCAGTATTGATTGCTAGCTGCAATTGTTTATGACTCATTGCTGCTTGTTTAGTAAAGTTTGCAGTACCACAACCTGCTCTTTCAATAATTACCTTGCCATTCTCAATAGTTTTAAGCAAGCCAACGTCAACTATTTCAAAATTGGCAGCAACATAATTGGATAAAATATTAATTGCAGCTCCGCCATGCGTAAAGTTCCTTACCATTTCAGCGGTAACGGCTTGAGGAAAAACAGAGACAGACTCATTGGCAACGCCATGATCAGCGGCAAAAACAGAAACCCATATTCTATCAACACTGGGTTGCTTGTTTTTTTGTAAAGAAGCTAAACGGGCTGCAATTTCTTCTAACAGACCCAAGGAACCAGGTGGTTTGGTTAATTGAGCTTGTCGCCCAAGAGCCTGCTTATAATAAGAAACATCAGCACGCGGTATTTTATTGTTTAACCAATCCATTAATTATTTTAAAACTTGAGGCAAGCCTGCCGTGACTAAAACAACACGACTACTTAAAGAAGCAATTTGTTGATGTAATAAGCCTGCTTCGTCAACAAAGTAGCGTGTCATTTTATCCATAGGGATAACCGCTAAACCCATTTCATTACTGACTAGAATGAGATGCCCTGAAAATGATGACAAGGCCTTATATAAAGCCTTTGTCTCTGTTTCAAACAGACTGTGCTGTAATTCACCTTGCTGATTAAATAAGATATTACTAAGCCATAATGTCAAACAATCAATCAATAAACAGGTCTCTGAATCGTTATGATTATTTATGATTTTTGCTAATTGAACGGGTTCTTCAACGGTTTGCCAATGCTGAGGTCTTCTTCTTTGATGGCTAGAAATTCTAGATTGCATTTCTGCATCTCTGGCTTCGGCTGTGGCAATATAAATGACGGGTTTTTCTGAAGCTGTGGCTTGTTGTTCTGCATAACGACTTTTACCAGAACGAACACCACCCAGTACCAATTCAATCATTTTTTAAACGCACTGCCAAAACATCACAAGCGGCATGATGTAAAACTCCATTAGCCGTTGAACCTAATAATAATGCTAAGCCATGTCGTCCATGAGAACCAACTACAATCAGATCAACATTTTGCTCTTTTGCTATTTTGACAATTTTACGTTTTGGACTACCTAGCTCCATATACTGGTTGGTTTCCAAAATATCGGAATCTGCTGCCATTTTAGCTAATTGTTTTTTTGCAGCCACCATTAACTGTTCGGTTAAATCCCCATCAAATGGAATAATAGGCCCATATATGGCATCGGTAATGGGAATATTATCCATGACATGGATAATACTAAGTCTGGCTTGATGAAGTTTTGCTAATTGTTTTGCCTTATCGGCTACTTTTTTACCATGCTCAGTAAAATCTGCCGCTAAAAGAATATGTTGATAACAAGACATGTTTACTCCCTACTCCGTTAACAGGGCTTCTGGGAAAAAAGTCCCCATCACTTGATATGAGGTCAAAATATACATAAATGAAACAGCTAAGCCAAATAGCAAAGGACGATCCAGCGCATGACTAAAAATATGTCCAGAAACTGCCCAGTGCCATACCATTAACAAAAGGATAGCAATATAGGCCAAGTCACTATTTTGAGTCGTCAGAGTAGCCATTGAGGGTAAAGCAATAAAACTGATTAATGCATCTGTAGCCATTAAGGCACAGACGGTTTGTTGGTAGTGTGCAGGTTTATCAGCAATTAACAAAATCGCCCAGGATAAACCCATGATTAGCAAAATTTCTACGGCAACTTGCATAACTGTAGTAGCCCAGCTGGTGTTTAAAATGAGGATTAAAAAACTGATGGTTGCGTAAACTGGGATTAATAACCGAATCAGGGTGTTTGAGGCAGGTATATCTTGCGGCCCTTTTTTAAAAATACAAATACCAAAAATTAAACTCAATAGCTCATACATGTCTAGGCTCCATTCATTTTGATTTATCTTTGATGCATCCAGCGGTAATAAAGATTACCATCGTCACATTTCCAGCTGGATTTTTGCGTACCATAATAATCTTTTTGCAATTTGCAATGATGTTCCGCACTAAATTGATCCCAGTTAGCATCATCCACATTAATACTAAAATAGAGATTGTATAATGTGATAATAGCTATTGCGAAGACTAGGTAAAGGACAAAGTCAAAAGGCTTATTGGCAATAGTTTGAATAATGCTTTTTTTCTTATTCATTTTGGTTTCACCATCAATACTATGTGAGTAGATTTATAACACAGAATTTAATCTACTAAGGCGGAAAATACCGATTATCCAAAGTGTTATCTATTTTAACCGTCAGGCTTTCAACCGTTTTAACCGTTAATTTTTTATTCGAGCCTTTCGCTTCAGAAATATAATTACCAATCAGCCTAGAATCACTCACTCTAATTAAATGTGCCATCATATAAGCGAACAAAAAACTGGGTTTATGTAATCTGCCAACCAGCACATAATCAGCACCAAATTGTTTAGCTAATTTTGCCGCAATATCATGGTGATTAAATAAATAGCCAATACCTCCCTCTGCCTTTTTTTGACTATTCGCATCAATTTTAATAATCACATAACCGGCTTTACGCAGTTCATTTTCTAATAACGGTTTAATAGATGCCGTGCGTTTTATCTCAGCGGGGATTCTAGGCACCAATGTTAAATCTTTTAGTTCAAAATCCAGAATTGCGATTTTAGTCTCCGCAAAGACAACAGTATTGACAAGACAAAGTATGATTATTCTCAATATAAAATATTTGCAGACGATTTTTATCATGGCATTAACTTTTATGCTGAGTTCTCATTGTATGATTCAGACTAAGGATTTTAAGCGAGAATAAGATTACAATACACTTTATATTAGAAGGTTATCAGGATGAGGTTTGACAAAAAAAATAATTCGCATAGCAACACGTAAAAGTCCATTGGCTTTGTGGCAGGCAGAACATGTGGCAGAAAGACTGAAACAAGCATTTCCAGAAATAAAAACGGAATTAGTCAAAATGGTGACTAAAGGTGACAAAATTCTTGATGCACCTTTAGCTAAAATTGGTGGTAAAGGTTTGTTTGTAAAGGAGCTTGAGCAAGGTATGCTGGATGGCCTTGCCGATATTGCTGTGCATTCTATGAAAGATGTTCCCGTAGAATTTCCTGAAGGGTTACATTTATCCGCTATTTTGGATCGTGAAGACCCTACCGATGCCTTTGTTTCTAATCAATATGCTTCTCTGCAAGACTTACCCACAGATGCAAAAATTGGTACATCTAGCCTGCGTAGACAATGCCAAATAAAGGAACAATTTCCAGATGCTGAGATTTTATCGTTAAGAGGTAATGTTAATACCCGTCTAGCTAAATTAGATGCGGGTGAATACGATGCTATTATCTTGGCTTCTGCCGGTTTAAAGCGCTTAGGGATGGCAGATAGAATCACTCAATGCCTAGATACAACAATCAGTTTGCCTGCGATAGGACAAGGTGCTGTCGGTATTGAATGTCGTAGTGATGATGTGGAAACAAACGATTTATTAAAAGTTTTGCATGATGATGAGACCACACTACGAGTAACCGCAGAAAGAGCCATGAATGCGCGTTTGAATGGTGGCTGTCAGGTACCTATTGCTGGTTTTGCTGAAATTCAAGGTGATCAAATTGTGATGAGAGGGTTGGTGGGGGCGCCAGATGGTTCCATTTTATATAGAGCAGAAAGACAAGGTGATTTGAATCAGGCTGAACAAATAGGGATTGCTATTGCTGATGATTTATTAGCACAAGGTGCAGATAAGATTTTGCAAGCCTTATATTGATACGCTGATGGTGGCAGACAATACAGTGAGCAATATTTTAGTGACACGACCTGTGGCTCAGGCTGACAATTTATGTCAATTGTTAGAACAGCATAATTGTCGGCCGATTCGTTTTCCCACTTTGCAAATTGTTGGGTTTGATAAAATCGCTGTTCGGCAACAGTTGAGGCAGTTAAATAAATATCACTGGTTGATATTTATCAGTGTTAATGCTGTAAATTTTGCGCTTAGAGCGAATGATGGCAAAATAGAAGCTTTTAAGCATTGTTCTATTGCGGCTGTTGGCAAGGCAACCGAAAAAGCCTTGAAAATAGCAGGCTTAAAAGTCGATCTGATACCAGAAGCAGTGTATACAACAGAGGGCTTACTGGCAACATCAGAAATGCATAATATAACTAATAAGTCCTGCTTAATTGTTCGTGGAAGAAGGGGGAGAGAAATATTAGCAGAAGGCCTTAGAGCGAGAGATGCTGAAGTAGAATATATGGAAGTTTACGCCAGAGAACGCCCTAAATTTATTGATACAGCAGTGATTCAATTGATAAAGCAGGATCAGCTTAATGCGATCACCATAACCAGCGGCGAGGCTTTAACAAATATGTTGGCAATGATTGATACAAAAAACCATGCTAATTTGTATTTAGTGCCTATAATTGTCATCAGTAAGCGACTCAAGAAATTAGCAGTAAAAATGGGGTTTGAACATATTATTGTAGCAACAAGTCCTGATGATTCAGCGATAGCTGAAGCAGTATTAGCGAGCTTAGGCTCAACCAATTAACGGGGAAGACAGTGGCAGAATACATTCAAAAAGAGGCCGAGCAAGAAAATGTATCTCAAGTACCAGTTGAAGTGGAGGCGGTGATTGAAGAACAATTACAAAAACAAGAAGCTGAAAATCAGCCAACAGATATACCTGTAAAAAACTCAAAAGGCTGGCTTATATTCGGTACTATTAATTTACTGCTTATTCTATTGATAGCAGGGGCTTTATTTTATTTGATACAAGAAACAAAAGATAAACAATTAGCTCAAGGTACAGAGATTAGTAAAGATGATTTGAGAGAAATTGAGGTGAGTAAGCAGCTCAATGTATTTCAAACGCAACTAGGGACTATGCAATCTCAAATTGCTACTTTTGCTGAAGATATTGCAGGGAAAGACAATCACTTTACTAAAACACTGGCTGATTTTTCGCAGTTACATTCAGAAAAAATGGCATTGACAAAAATCGAGTTACTTGGCGAAGTTGGTCAGATTAAACGTCAATTAGGTAAAACTCGAGGGGACTGGTTGATTGCCGATGCTGAGTATTTGCTCAGTGTGGCTAATCAGCGATTGCATTTGGTAGGTGATGTAAAAACAGCCAGTTTAGCCTTGGAAGCAGCTGATCAACGCTTAAGAGAAAGTGGTGATGCCTCTGTGTTTAAGATTAGAGAGCAGTTGACCAAGGAAATCGCTGCGCTGACAACGATTAATGTGCCAGATGTGGTCGGCATCTATTCTAAAATTCAATTATTAAAAGATAATTCAAGACAATTGGCTGTATTGTTACCCTATGCGGGTAAGCCTTTGACAGAATCACAACAAATACATACTCATAAGGATGGCGATGATGGTCACGGTGTTTTAAGTTCGGCACTGGAGCTATTGGAAGGATATGTTACTGTCAGGCATTCTGACCAGCCCATTACCCAAATATTAACTGACGAAGAAGTGGGTTTTATTAGACAGCAGCTCAATGTAAAACTGGAAATGATCAAGATTGCTTTGGTGCAACAAAATGATGCTTTATATAAAGCCAGTATTGTTGATACCAAGAACTGGTTAAATGACCAATTTACTATCAATATTCAAGCCCAAAAGTTTATTGCTGATTTGGATGCGATCAATGCCATTCCTATGCGTAGCGCGTTTCCTGATATTAGTCAGTCATTCAAAATGTTAAAAGATATTATAAAGCTACGTCTTGAAATGGATAAAGCACAGTTAACACCCTTGAAAGAAAAAAACAAAGTGGCAACAGAGCAAGCTATTGTTGCACCAGTAACCCCTTAAGGGCATATTGTTATGAAAAATATCTTTTATTTCATTGGTTCGCTTTGTATTGCAATAGCTGCGGCTTTTCTAATTCAGCGGTGGCTAAGCGACTATGAGGATCCTGGTTATGTGCTGATAGGTTTTGGTCACTGGTCTTTGGAAACCTCTGTTCTGGTTTTTGCGGTAGGTCAGGTTATTGTTTTTTTTGTAATGTATCTGTTTTTCAGGTTGATTGGTGTTTTATTAAGATTACCTAGCAAAATGCAAAGTAAAGGTAAAAACATCAAATTTAATCGTTCTCAAGAAGCATTAATTGCAGGTTTGATTGACTCGGCAGAAGGTAATTGGGAGAAAGCCGAGAAAATATTAATCAAACATGCGTCTAATAGCGGCGCACCTTTATTACATTATTTAACGGCAGCTAAAGCAGCACAGTCTCGCGGTGCGATTGAGAAAAGAGATGAATATCTACGGGCGGCGACTGAAAAAGCGGGCGATTCTGATTTAGCTGTGGGCTTAACTCAGGCCGAGTTACATTTATCTTCCAATCAGTTTGATCAGGCTTTGGATAAGTTAATTCGTTTACAGTCAATTGACTCTAGTCATGCCAGTGTTTTAAAAATGTTACATCAGGTTTATGAAAGAGTCGGTGACTGGGAAGCATTACATAAACTCATTCCGTCTTTGCGTCAAAATAAAATTTTGATGGAAGCCGAGGTCAAATTATTAGAGGCCGAAACCTTATGCCATTTATTAAGAGAGGCTGCTGAAACAGGTAATGCGGAAGAAATAGACGCTATGTGGCAGAGTATTCCTGAGCATGTTCAAGCTATGCAGGGGATGGCTAATATATACTTTGCTGCCATGATTGAGGCGGGTAAAGGGGTAAAAGTTGAAGACGCTATTGTTAAAGCCATATTAAATAGCTGGGATGAAACATTGCTGGTTTTATATGGCAATATTAAGACTAAAGATCATAAAAATCAATTACAGACTGCTGAACAATGGCTTTCTGTTCATTCGGGCAGTGCTGTGCTGTTAAGAGTGCTCGGTAAAATTTCAATCAAATGTTATCAACTGGAAAAAGCAGAGCAATATTTAACAAAAAGTGTAGCAAATAACCCAACAGTTGCGGCATATCAAATGCTGGGTGATGTACTTATTAAAAAAGGCGATAAAGATAAGGCCAGTGAGAGTTATAGAAAAGGCTTGGAGTTAGCTTCTAGTGAGGTGGTTAAGCAAGTGGAAGGTATTTCAGGTTAATTTGACAGATACCACAGATGTGGAGTTGTCTTTAATAGCCCCAAATATTTAATCAACACGTTGTAGCAAAGCATGAACAGAGAGATAAAAAACAACATCCGCCAGATAATGACGACAGAGTGCCTTCCTCAATTATGCATTGATGTATTTTTATCTCAATATAACAAAATGATTGCAGGTGAAGAAAGTGTCATTCGCGACACAGCTATTGAAGCGGTAGAAAATGTTGTTGACATGGATTCTTTAGCTGATTGTAGCCAGCAAGGTAAGGCTGTGCTTAATCAAACTGTCATACTTAAACTCAATGGTGGCTTAGGCACAGACATGGGTTTGGAAAAAGCAAAGTCTCTGCTGTTAGCAAAAGAAGGTCTGAGCTTTCTGGAGATTATCGTCAAACAGCTTATTTCACAACGACATAATTTTAATTGTGACCTGCCTTTAATTTTTATGAATTCATTCGCTACTGAAAAAGGTACCCAGAAAATACTCAGGCAATTTCCAGAGTTAATACAGGGACAAAAAAATATTCCTTTTAGTTTTATTCAAAATAAAGTCCCTAAAATTTTAGTTGATAGCAAAGAACCCGCATTATGGCCACAAGACCCTGCTAAAACGTGGTGTCCACCTGGGCATGGGGATATCTATACTGCTTTGCAAACATCGGGTCTATTAGATCAACTATTAAACCAAGGGATTAAATATGCTTTCATTTCTAATTCAGACAATTTAGGTGCTAACCTGGACTTATCCTTACTTGGCTATTTTGCTGAACAAGATAGCTCGTTTATGATGGAAGTGACCGACCGTACCGAGGCTGATAAAAAAGGAGGGCATTTAGCACGTACTGTAAAGGGTGGATTGTTACTCCGTGAATCTGCACAATGTCATAGCAATGATATTAATGGCTTCCAGGATATTAATAAATACAAATACTTTAACACTAATAATTTGTGGATTCGATTAGACCGACTCAAACAACTACTAGATGAAAACAACGGGATAATTGATTTACCCTTCATTCAAAATATTAAGAACCTAGATCCAGGCGATGCATCCAGCCCCAAGGTCATACAAATGGAAACTGCGATGGGTGCCGCTATTTCAAAGTTTAAAGACTCTATTGCGCTACGTGTTCCTAAAAGTCGCTTTATACCGATAAAAACAAGCAATGAATTATTAGGGCTTTGGTCTAATGCTTTTGTTTTGGATGATAATAATTTAATAGTAACAAACCCTCATCGAAAAAATGACTATCTTATTATCAAGCTAGATAATAAATATTTTAAAAAAATTGATGACTTACAGGCACGTTTTGCTGAGGGCGTACCTGATTTACTGGAGTGTCAGCAACTCACTATTATGGGTGATGTTAAGTTTGGCTCCAATGTAAAAATCATTGGAAATGTTACCCTATGCAATGATTCTGATGAGCAATTGGTCATTGCCTCAGACACTGTAATAGCAACTTAAATCGCCTAAAATATCAATGAAAACATCCTCCGCAAGCTATTGTTATGTTTTTTTAATATTTTGTTTGGTTTTATTAACTTCAGTTTCAGCGAATAGACTATCTACTGTATAGTTATTTTGCCATTGATCTCTATCAAACGTATAATTACCATACCCCTTATCGTATTGTTGCATGAACCGAATAAGATTGGATATTCCAAGCTGTTTATGCAAGACATCGAAAGCCGTTTGCTGAATTTCATAATCAGTTTTGTAATTAGCTACACTCATTTACAATACCTCCTCTAACCATTGCAAGGGATTCTTAATTTTTACTTTAAGATTGTTAATTTTATTTGCTTTTTTTATGAATCGGTCGTCTACCGTTAATAAAATATCTGTGTTATTTTCTGCACAGGCTAAATGCATTGCATCGAAAGCTTGAAGCCCAAAACTTTCAAAATAGCTTGCTCTGTCTTTAATAAGGTTTGTTAGATTTATAATTTCAACAGCCATACCGCTGATACTTTGTAGACTTCTTCGTTTCTTTTCATCAGAAGTATTTGATATTTCAAAATCAAGCACATCACTAAAAAGTAACTCCCACGTTCCTTTTTCAATTAAATCAATAACTGTTTTTATTGCTTCAGACTCCAAATGAATGCGAGGGCTTGACTAGTCATCAAAGGGTCTATTAAGGCAACAATTATCCATATATATCTTCATGGAATTGATTATAGCATGGACACCAATATTTCAACGTTGCTGAAAACTGACCATCCATTGCTTTTACATAACGCCAAAATAAGCGGACGCTTTTAGCCGTCCGCTTGATTTTATTGTTAGGCTTTTTTTCATATTACTTAGCCCTTTCCTTTCCCAAGTAATTCCCCATATTCTTCTGGTGTAATTGTTCCTCCCAGTTTCTCTGCCATTCCCTTTTCTTTCTCAGGTAATACATCCTGCAAACCATCAATAAGTTTCCATTTTGGTGTTAATGGTTTTTCAAAATCAGCCTTAGGCGTATATTTAGAACTTTGTACACGTTGATATTTATTAATGTATCGAGGACAATTTACGAATATTTCTGTAACTTTGATACGCACAACTAGCTCAGCACCATGAAATTCCTTAATTAACGGATCTTGCCTATCTATATTAGCAGTACCATGCACGCGTATTCGATGTGGTGTTTCAAAATCTATAAATAGCATACCAACTTTATTACTAGCATTAATATTGCCCAAGGATAGAAACATACCATTGCCATCGTAGCTGGGAAAAGCAATCGTTTTTTCATTAACGACTTTAATAAATCCAGGTTCGCCACCTTTATGAGAACAGGTTGGATAACCACGATGGTCAATTGAAGAAAGAAAAAACATATCTCGACTTTCAATAAAGGGCTTATGCTCGTCCGTTATCTCTGCCGATACAATAAATTCTTTCACTCTATCAGCTAATTTTGTGGTATCAAACTCTTGCTGTAAGAGTCTATGCTGTTCGCCGTATAATTCGTCCACTTTAGCTCCTAAATAGTAATTATTGTAGCTGGTTATCGGAGCTATTTGTTAGGGGCAATTGCTGAGTAAACACTATGAGCAACGACTTCAGCGAGCGAGACAGGAACAGCATTTCCTATTTGTCTCATGCACTCGCTCCAAACTCCTGAAATATGATAATCATCAGGAAACGTTTGAATTCTTGCTGCTTCTCTTACTGTGAAATATCTGATTGAGTCATCGTTAAATCGAATCATGTTTTCTCCACCTGGAACACCATGATCTCCAGCTTTCAGCGTTTTTGATGGTTCGTCTATAGGACTACCTGTATGCCCAGGGTAAGATTTTGCTCCATCTCTAAATTGGTGATTGTTGTAGCTGTTTTCTTTTTTGGGGCATGGTAAGTCGTTTATAGCGTCTCGGACTGTAACCCAAGGTTTTTCTTCTGGTTTAAATAGACCATACTTTCCTTGTAACCGAGAAGATAGCTTATCAATTGATAAATTCTTTGTCGGACGCTCTGATTTTGAAACTTTCAATCGTTCCCAATACTCCCCAGTTACCCATTGTTGCCACAACAATGCATCTTTAGAATGTGTTGCTTTTGGAAAACTCCATTCGATATTTAAATCACTACGGAAACCTACTATAAATACACGCTCACGCTTTTGAGGTACGCCATAGTCAGCTGCATTTACCAACCGAAATAGAACATTATATTTTAGTCCTCGATAATTTCCTTTCGTATGAGTTTCCTCAAGGCGGCATAAATGATCTTCCCACTCTTCATTATCATTCTTAGTTATATTTGGATAAGTTAGTTGTAGGATAATGTATTCAAAATATGAGCTAAAACTTTTTCTCAATAGTCCCTTAACATTTTCAAAGATAAAAGAATCGGGACTGGACTCCCTCACCGCACGAACCGCTTGAGGGAACATATCACGATTATCATTGAATGCCTTATGCTTGCCACCTAGAGAAAAAGGTTGGCAGGGAGGGCCACCTGCAACGACTGATATTTTGTTTTTGAATTTTTTAAATGATATGTTATTTACATCATCATGTTTTATATCCCAGCTTTTTATCTGAGCTTGCCCCAAGTCATGATTTTTAACTAATGTTTCAACTGCATTTTTATTGAATTCCACAAGTAATTCATGATGAAAACCACTTTTTGACATTCCAAGAGCTAAGCCGCCAGCCCCTGAGAAAAGCTCTACGGAATTAAGTTGATTTATTGACATTATAAACACCTATTTTTTCTTCTATTTTATTGCCGTCCGTTGGTATACCATTTAAACGATCAGCCCAAACGCGACCCGGATGCAATACATCCCATTCTGATTTTGCTTGTTCATAACGGCCTTTACCTGGATCATGATTACCAAAGCCATCAATATGTGAATTCCATAACGGATTATACCGTCTTGTCATCGCAGCCTCTACAGTACTAATTAAATCGGCTTCTTGAGATTTGAGTACAACAAATCTACACGTAAAATGAGACAACTCAATATTATTTACAGCGTTGATGCTTCTCGAATGTTCGCTTAGTCGGCGAAAAAGTGCAGGATCATTTTCTTTAACTGTATCCCGTCCTTGTCTCCATCCCGGCAAAACTGCTTTACCAACATATATCGGGAGGTCTTTATTTTCACTATAAATTTTCTGATATAAAGGGAAATCACCATTGTAATAAAGAGCATATACACCTCCGCCAGAAAACTTATCATCTGGCGGCAATGATTCCATTGGTGTATTGACCATAAAAGCAACGGTTTCATCAATCAATTCAACGAAAGATTCAGAGCGAAAAATATGTTCTTCTAATTTCAATTTACATCCTCAGTAAAAATTTTGTTTACGCCCCTAACGTTTTAAATAAGGGGCGCGGGGCTTTTTCCGCGTCCCAGCCAGCGTGTTTTTGCTGGCGAACTTGATGTTTTTGTTAGGCCTTTTGTAGCGCAATTACTCGGTTATTTTTAAATTAAAAGTAAAACCTTCATATGTTTGCATCATGTTTGACAGATCATCAAACGGTATAAACTTACCGTCAATAACTACACCCCCTGATGAAATATGCCCTATTGCTTGGTCGTGACTAAATGAAAACTCGCCATTTTGTTCTTGGAGGTATTTTGTAGATAGCCTTTTTTTTATTTTACTTCTTAATTCTCCAAGAATATCAAATGGATCCGTAGGTGAATAGCCACTGAACTCATAACCATTTTCGACTTTTTCGGTAGCGTACACCGTACACCCAATAGCTGTTTTATTTACTTGGTATGTAAAGTGTCTTTTTTTTCCTTCGTAATCTATAAATTCATCTTCTTTTGGGAAATTCATATTGCTTCTCTATTTTTATGGCCTAACGCCAGCTTCAGCGGCTGCCGTGAGTGGCGCGGATTTTGCGAAAGCAAAATTCCATGACGCTTACGGCAGTCCGCTGGAAGCTTTTGTTAGCCATTTTACTTAGATTCCCATTGTAATTCTGAAAATAACTGGCTCATCCATTCTTTTGTTTGATCTTTACAATTCACTGATTCAGATGTTTCTATCAGGCTTTTAATAAAATCTTGTTTTGTGCAATCAGGCAATCTGAACAGTATATTTTTGATGTGATAATTAACATTCTGGAGAATTACGAATAATCCATTTCCCTCAAATTCTCTTACTTTATTTAATACAGCTGTCTCATCAAATTTAGCCTGAGTACCATAAATAAAAGCGGCTTTTTTTCCTTTATTATGAAGAACCTTGTTAAAAGCATGCTCTACATCATATTCATTGAAGTTTTTGTCTTTTACCTCGATTGAATAACAAAACTCCCCATTACTATAAACATCAATATCTCCAACTTCCTTTGAAGAGGCTCCACTTTGATTTACTTTATGAGTTTTAACGATATAATTTCCTTCCATGTAATGATGAAGCAAAGATTCAAGTGCACCAATGATAATGGCTGATGTCTCTCCTTCAAAGGATTTACTAATAAACAATAGTGAAAACTCATAAATTTCTATAAGTGCGGGACTGTAATTAGTGACACTTTCAAATGTCTTGTTTTTTTCTATAACCTGTTCCTTCAGGATAGAAAAAATAAAGGCTAAATAATCTTTCGCATCATTTGATGTCTTAATTGATGTAAATATATCTATCAGTAGCAATAGTGTTTCTTTATCTTTTCCTTTTCTTACAGCATTATCTTCACTCAGGTGAGTGAATCTTGCAGGTTTATTAAGAAAAGGCTCATTGGAGCCTCCAAGAACATTGTTCAGAAAATCACGTTCAAAAGGAACCAATACTTTATGGCACAAACTTCTAGCATCAAAAGCACCTAATAAAGGCGCACCAGCCTGTAAAGCTATAGGGTTTACATCTTCTTTTGATGCTTTTGCCAGTATTCCATTAACCAAAATATATTTGTATGTTTTGTGTGTTCCGCATAGAACTTTTTCAATTCCAGCAGTTATGCTGTCAACCTTTGAACAGGTAGCTCTGTGAGCTTTTAATACTATTTCTTCTGCATGATTATGATCTACATTTACTGACATTTATCCAACCAACCTTAATTGGACTGGTTGACGCACTAAAGTTTCTATTTCTTCGTTATTTAAGGCGTTTAATAACATTGAAGCCACTGCATAGCCAAGATTGCAAGGAACAGCATTACCAATTTGTTTAAATATTGATGATTGTGATCCTGCAAACTCATAATTCTTTGGAAAGGACTGAATAATAGTAGCTTCCTGCAAAGTAAGCCTTCTCAATCTTTTTGGGGCTTCCTGATAAGGTAAAGGATCGCCTCCATCTCGAATGATTTTATGATAACCCTCAACCCAATTCTCTTTTCCATTATATAAAGCTTCTTCATCAATAATAGGTGTTTTGTTACCCCCCATTGTCGCGGGTAGCGTGGCACAAAAACCGTCAATTTTTACAGGTCTGCCAAGACCGTTAAATAACATTCCAGCATAAGGAGACTTTCTCATTATTGGATTAGGTGTAATTGTTATTTTAGCTTTTGCTGTACCTTTATTATTACCTGTTCCTGCTTTATCTAATGGACTTAATGCTTCTCGAACAGTTTGTGATTCAATCTTGTATGGCTCCATCATTTTCATTAAATCTGGTACTATTTTTGAGTTACCTTTAAAGCCAATAAAAAAAACTCGCTCTCTTGCTTGAGGTACATTAAATTCTGAAGAATTAAGAATTATGAAGTCGACTATATATCCAGCATTTCTGAAAGTTTCGAGTAATTCATTCCTGAGAGGCTCCCATTTTTTTAGCTTTCCTAAAGCTTTTACATTTTCCATTACAAAAGCTTTTGGCTGACATTTCTTAACTATCTCTGCAAATGTCCAGATATGCTTACTACGCGGATCATGGGGATCCATTTTACCTGCCACAGAAAACCCTTGGCATGGAGGTCCACCAAATATGAGATCAATATCTTCTGCCACATCATATAGCTTCGATTTTAAATCATTTATATCTCCACAGTGAATATGATTACCAATATTTACTTTATATGTTTCACAAGCATTTTTATCGAAATCATTTGCCCAAACAATATCGACTCCTGCTTTTTGAAAGCCTACATCAAGACCACCCGCCCCCGAAAATAATGATATTGCCTTCATAACTTCTCCAATCCTTAATTTTGAGTACGATATTTTATCATACGGTGATATTTTGTTTGATGGCTAACGCTCGCTTCAGTTGACGCTTTAAACTGTCCGCTGGATTTAATTGTTAGGCATTTTTAACCTCAATATTTGTGATTTCATTCAACCCAAAGTACTCAACTTTAGTTGCTAAAATGCACGCTGCTGATGAAGGCCAAGCCCACACAATACCAGTAACTCTTGCCAACTCTGGTTTCCATTCTTTTTCCGCCATAAGGCATTCAACGCGCTTAGTGTTCCATACAAGTGACCCACTAAACCCGTGAGGATCAGGGAGATGCGAACTACCACCAATACTTGTTGCCAAATCTGGGCTGTAATGAGGGGAAAAATGATATTTCTGATCTGCTTCCTCAACATTTTCAGGAAAAGGTGATTCTTGGGTTAAATAAGGAGTTCCTGGAGTGATCATGTTCCCAAATAGGAATCTTGAACGTTGTCCGCTGTAACCAGCAAAGAATAGTAATTCATGTTTCACTGGGTTATGTCGTTGTTCGAAAAGGTTAAAGGGAATAGCTAAAGCTTCATGTTCGCAAGCTAGCCAACTACTGCTTTCAATTTTACTTATTGCAACATCGATTGGATGAGGAACTGCAATAGCAGGATTTGTTAGTTTGTAAATATTCTCATTTTTATAAAACTGATGCGTGAGAGAATTATTTCTAAGCTCTTTAGCAACATGTTCATTCGTAATAATGTATTTAACATTATTTACTTCGATATATGATCCCGAGCCGTGATGCTCTCCTTCTATATCTGATAAGGCTCGAGAAATTGGCGTAGTAAAAGGCTTAATGAAATCGATCATCTGTGTAGCCGTTTGTGCACAAATTTGTTCCCAATGTTGTTTTTCCATGTTTCCCATTTTATGCCTAACGCCAAATTCAGTGGCCGCTGGCAGATGTTCGATGAACTCTGCTAACACACTGAGCTTTGATATAAGATGACCTTTGAAAGAAAACTGCGCTGCCAGCGGTCGACTGGAATTTTTTGTTATACTAAACTATGAAAATGTATAACCTTATTTTGAAAGCATAAAAAAACCAGCATAAAGCTGGTTTTGAGAATATTTTAAGCCGCTTGCCTATTATGCCTTTTAGCTTTTCTTCGAGGCTGATTACTTTCAGCCCTTTCAATTCTCTCAATTAAATTTGCAATATCTCGGAATGTTGAGCTTTTCTTAGATGGCCAGGATACTATTAAAAAATTCACCAAGAAAGATATAACAAGAAAAGCTATATAATCAAAGGTAAATGATAAGTCAGCAGCATTATCAGCTAAAGATGTTCCAATAATGTCAACTCCTGAATCTAATAGCCAATAAAGCATGCAAAAAACTAAAATAAAATTTACTACAGTTAGTAGCATCAGTTTTGTTGTGTTATTCATAATTACCTCTTTGTTAGTCTGCTTAGCAATGACAATAAAGCCTTTGAATCATCATCTCTTTCTCTTCCATTAAGTACTACACCTGATGTTATTATCATAGCTATTGTACTAAGTGCTAAGGCTATTGCCGCTGGCATAAAAAATATTGTTGGTAACAGTATTACTAAGAATAGCATAAGAAAAACATATTGGTAACGCCTAAAGCAAATTGATTTACGCTCCTCAATAGCATCTGGGTGTAATGACGTATGTTCCCTAATAATTTCTAACCTTTCTCTGTTGTAATCAAGTTCAGCCCTCATAAGTTCCTTGATTTCACCTGAGTCATCTTTTTCAATCAGTATTTGAACAATTGTCTGATTGATTAGATGTCCATTTTCTGGTTCATTAGGTAGTAATTCACCTTCTTTAGAATCAGGTTTTTTAATTTGATTTTTTGCCATATATTATTTTAAACATAATTTAGTCTACAGTGTATTTTTACAGAAAATGTAGAACTAATCTAGTTTTCTCTGAATAGTGCCTATTTAAAATAGGGTATAACGCTTAAATAAGCGGCGCGGCTTTTTGCGTCCGCTTGATTTTCTTGTTATGTGTTGATTGCACAGGAAATTAAGTAACTTCGAACATTATTTTTGTTTACACCATCTTTCAACAATGGTATCCAATTTATCATCACTTATAGGCTCGTTTTCCCAACCAACCGCAAAACTAATATCATTCGAATTTGGTAGTTGCTCTTTAGTTAATTTTCTAATACGAATTCTACTTGGTAATGCAGCAGCCTCACCAACAAATATAGCTTCTCTTCTAGTTAAAGCTGAAAGCATTTTTGTTAGACCGCTTAGACTATCAGGTAGAAATTTTGCCACATGCGCTTGATCATTTGAGTTTGTAAGTCTAAGTACAATCCATGAATTACATTGAGATAATACAGTACTTTCCACATCTGATGGACGCTGTGAAATCAACCCTAAGCCCAACCCATATTTTCTCCCTTCCTTTGCTATTCTTCGAATGGCTTCCTGTGCTTCTTTATACTGAGCTTCACCATGATTAGGTACATAACGGTGAGCTTCTTCACAAAGAAAAAGAATCGGATCGTTTTGTCGTTCTTCCTTTGATTGCCATAGCTTATATTGGAATAGTAACCTAGCAATAATTGCAACCAATGAACCTGCAACTTCATTTGGCAAACCAGAAATATCAATAATACGAATATCTTTTCCTTCCGCATTACCAATAAATTGGCTTAACACTTTTTTTAAATTTGGGGCGGTATCTGAAAACTCTTCCATCATAAACTTTAGCTGCGGGTTGGCGCGTAGTACTTTAAGTTTTTTTAAAATCGTATCAACCTTATCACGCCCTGTAGATGCAGCTAGATTGTCTGCTTTATCTTTCTTTCGTCCCTGAACTTTATCAATGTGCTTTACAAATTGCTCTAGTTTAAAAGGTAAAGGCTTATCACGATCAAAATTTAAAAGGTCATCATCAGTTATATCATCAGCTTTTTCAGCCTTAGCTCCCCCAAGAGGATTATCGCCTAAATCTTTTATTAGCCCAGCCTCTAACTGCCTTGCGTAGGTAATAGCTTCATAAATAATGTTATTTTGTGATGTTGCTTCAAATTCCGTCTTACCAATGATTAGAGAACGAAGTTCATCACTAGACATTAACCAATATGGTAATTGTAACAAATCGCCAGTGCCATCATGCATGGCGGCATCATTGTGTGCTCTATAAACAGTTGCCCTTGCACCAAAAGCACTAGGATATTCTCCGTGAGGATCAATCATGATGATTCTTGGTTTAAGAGTCGCCCCCTCTATTTGATGCTCCAATACTGAATGCAGTATAGATGCGACTGTGCCTGATTTTCCGACTCCTGTTGAACCAAGAATCGCAAAATGATGACCGAATAGTTTGTCAATGTTTGCTTTGCATATAGCATTATTACCACCCACATAGTTTCCGATGGGAATCATAGGACTAACAGAGTTTTCTTCGGCGTATGATTCTGCTGCTCTATAAACAGATTCCAGCTCTTCATTTAAACAAAGGTAAGCAAATTGAAGCGGTAATGGATAGGTCTCTACTCCTCGAGTAAAATCTAGCTTTCCTATTGATTTTGACCATATTCCCTGCCCAAATAAGTCAGCCTCTAACACTCTCGAATCATCATTAGAATTTAGAGGTTTATTACCTTCATTATCTATAATTTCTGAACGCATTCTTAGCAAACGTACAAAGGCAAATAACACTTTTCTTCCAAAGTGGATTTTAATAACACTACCCATCTGGCCGACAGGATATATTTGACCATTAATAGATCTTGTTAATTCGTTTATGTTTTCATCTAATTCTATACGGATACTGTTTCCGCTTACCTCAACCACACGCCCAATTTTTAAATTTTGGCTGGCAATAAATATATCACTCATCATACTTCCCCCGACTTCAAAAATTGAGTCAATCCTGAGAATGACCACCAATTTAGCTCAGCCTCTTCTTCTGGGACACTTGGTATTATTGAATTGTTATATAGACCTTTTTTACCGGCTACAAAAATCCGTTTACCAAATTCTGGATTTTGTAACCATTTATCCAAAGTAGGATTAATAACAACCCCATTATCATTGGGACATTCATTAATAAAAACTATTACAGTTGTATTATTTTTAATGGTGGTAAGACATGATTCAATTTCTGCATTAATATGGTTATCACCAAAACTATAACCGCATGTAATAAGTACATTCTGAGATCGGGCATTCAGAGTTGAACGTAGCCCCATAAATAAACTAGCAAAAGGGGCTTTGTGTGTTTCCACATATTTAGTAGCTTGTGGATAGATCATGATATTTGAGGGGTCAGACAAATACTTTGATCCGTAACGCGCTCTAACTAGCCCTTTTTTTTCATCACGATGCCAGTCAACTGAGCCATGAAGCTTATAGAGAAAATGCATATCTGAATCATTAACACTTTGCGAATATTCTTTTGTTGGATTCCAAAAGCCAACAGCTCCACCAGAAAATCCATCAACTACTTGTTTTTTGCATAATGCCAGAGCATCTTCAAGTAGAGTGTCGTAATTTGTCGTGAAAAATGTAATTTTTGAGCGATTTTCTAAATTAGCTCTATTTGAAAATAAGGCATCAACAAAACTTAAATGATGTTCAATCTCTACGATTGGGTTCTCAGCAGTTCCAACTTCATCATCTTTGAAACCATACCGGACAGTTTCTCCAATTGCCTTAATTATTGCTGTATATGATGCTTTTAGGTTTTCAATTGAGTGTTTTTCCCCATCAAGGGAAGCTGATTTCTCCTTAGATCTCTCGGCTATAGCAATTAAATCACCAAGGTGGCTAAGATAATGCTCAATATGAGAATCACTTTCTAATTCTTTTTTTAGTGCGGATAATATTAATTTATCAGAATCGCTACCATTTTTATCGATGATTATTTCTACACGCTCAGTAAGTGGGTACATGAGTGGAATTTTTGCATCAAAGCTAATGCCTGCACCAAAAAGCCAATTTTGCTGACCAGCATCTAAGATGTGCTGTTTCAAATTTTCTAATTGATCGTCAAAATCATCCATAATTTCACTCCTATATTATTTGCAGCATTGGATTAACACACATAACGACCTGCGTAACCGGCTGCCAAACCCAGAGCGACCGATAGGGAGCGGCGGGTTTGGCAGTCCGAGTTGACGCAATTGTTATGTTTTATTTTCAGCATACCCTTTGAAGGACACATACAAATGAGTATCGCACTTAGGACAAACGTTTCCACCTCGGTTACTCGCTTGCCATGATGTATGACAGATTACACACTGATAGTTGCCTAATTTATTGTTATCTCCTGTATCAACTGGAACGGAAGATATTGTTACATTTTTCATGTCAATATTTTTTACCGCTTCTTTTTCGATATGACCCTTTCCTTTTTCCAGCTTCTGCTTTGCTTCATTTTCACAATGTTCGTAACGAGGATGAAATAACCACCTTTTTGATTCTACATGATTGGTTAAAAAATTTTGCAGAACCTCATGATATGATTCTTTATTGTCTTTTGACTGAGAGAATAGCCTGGCTACTGGCTCTAGCGAAATACTTATGATTCCACATTTTTTATCTGCAGGATTGAAAAGAGTAATTGGTACACTTCTGCCCGGATGAGAAAAATATATAACAAAATAAAAATCAGCCACCTTGCCGACTATATCAACAGATGGACCCGTGAATGTTTTCTCAACCTCTACTTCAGTAAGAATGATTTTGCGTTGTTCGGTGACCACAAATGGAATACTGATTTTGCTACAACTGGATTCATGATACTCAGAGACCACATCCTCATATCTCGGCAGTACTAATTCAAGTTTTTCTCTAATAACTTGTCGTGCCATCATCCTCACTGACACATAAAAAGAAAACTGGCATTCCTTTTCTGTTCTTGAATAAACAGAATGGCTCGCATGTGCAAAATGCCATTCTTTTACATCTCCTTGGCGAGCAATCAAAGGCGTTTTGCATGATGGACATACACACCCACATTGTTTTCCTCTGGGTACGTCTGCTATATCTACAAATTCGCCATCATTTTCCCGAAGGCCGAAAGGAATAAGGCTTAGTTCAATCGCTTTGTCCTCCAAGAAACATAACGCCAAATTCAGTGGCCGCTGGCAGATATACGGTGAACTCTGCAAACACACAAAACTTTGATAAAAAATGACCTTTGAAAAAAAACCGTGCTGCCAGCGGTCGACTGGAATTTTTTGTTAGCACGATGATGGAACGTGGTGCTTGTATATATGATGAACATTCGATTTACCCGCTTTCAAATGCTCTTGCTGTAACAGGGCGTGGTTGCTTAAACTCTATTGCTTTCCATGTTTTCCAGAATGTTACTTTAAAATGATAAGGTTTTAAAAAGCAAGGTGTTAAAAAATACACCTACAATGTAACAAAAAATACTGCCCTGTTACTACCGACCCAACCGTTTCAAGTACCATTGAATGGTAAGAATATGCCACAGACAAGAACACGGTTATTTTCTAAAAACCAGCCAAACTTTGTAGGATAGTGACTAAGGAAAATTTAGAGTACTAACGCCTGAATTCACCTGACGCGTTAGCGGTCAGGTGGAATGATTTGTTAGGTGATTTTATTTAACTGTTCCTCTGTAATATTTAATTTCCATCTATTTCTCATAAATTTTAAAATATTAATCCCTCTTTCCTTTATCCTTTCAATATCCCATATTTCATATTTACTAATTGCTATTTCACTATAGCTACCATTTGAAAGGATTTCTTTTTTCTTGTCAAAAGACTTATTACTTAATGTTGAATTTTTAGATACTGACATTAAAACTAAATTTCCAATAGAGTGTATAACTTTGTTTCTTGTCTTTTCAGTTTTTAATGGGTTAATAACATCCAGCCATTTGCCTTTAGGAGTTTGTGGCAGTATGTGTTCAATTGATTCCTTGTTGATGTTTGCCCATAAAATTTTTTCCACACTCCCTTTTGTTTTTTGCTGCAAGTATAATTCGTATTCATATAGTAAATAATTTAACCCGCCCCAAGTATAAAAACCTTTTCCAAACTTGCCATCTTTTTTATCTTGTTTAAACAGGTTAGTTATTTGTTCTATAAATTGCACACCGTCAAAATATTTATTTTTTTGATCTATGTTCATAATTACTTTTTCTAAATTATCATTAAAATTTTCTATACTATTGTCACGATTAAATTTACAAGGATAACTATAAAATTCTTGTCTTACTTGTGACGAGCTTCTTGTTTTTGCATATTTTTTTACAAAAAGATAATTTTCCATTAGTTTTAATATCTCCACCCTATGCTTATCATTTACACCATCACTGTTATTAAACAATGATAAAAATACAGGCATGTATTTAATTTCATCAACAACAATCCTATTTATTTTTTCTAACCAAAATTTAACATCATCGCTAAAATCACTTTTCTCTGGATTTAAAGTTTCATAATAAGAAACTACACTTTTTTGAATATTAGATACATATCGGTCAATCACATCATAGGATAAATATATTTTATCTAATTCTATTTCACTATCTATAATTACTTTTCTTATGTTATCTAGAATAAAATCAGTATCCCTTGGTTCTGACAGCAATGTTTCGGTAAACCAGTCGACTTCTTCTTCGTCGTCTATAAAAGTATGATTGCCTATACTGGAAAATTGTTTTTTTAAATGCAATATAGCTTCACCAGCTTTTAAAGTATCTTGCCTTAAGTCTTCTTTTTTAACTTGTTTATTATTTTTTTGACTTGTTTTTCCCACCTCAGTTAAAAACTTTTTTAAATACTCTATATTGTTTGATAACTCTTCATATTTCTTTTTATTTACATTTCCAACTAATACTTTTTTAAGTGTAAAAAAATCATTTAATAAAAAACTTTTTTCAGGATTTGATTCATTTTTATTGCTTTTGCCCCAATACATTAGCCAGTGTGTCTTTAAAAAAAGATCTTCTGATATTTTTTTATTAGATTTTTTTCCTAAATATTCATAAATAGTTTTCCAAGAGGTATTTATTTTTCTTCTAATAATTTCTTTATCTCGGTCATCATTATCAAGCAAAGTGACTAAATAAATTAATCTGTTTTTTAAGATTTCTAAGGTAGAAAGTGGCTTGCCTCTGTTATTCATCGTTTCAAATATAACATACTCATCAAGCTCATCAGTTTGGTCTATTTCATACAGATTGAACTTTAGTTTATGCGTTACTTTATTAAATAGCACCTCCAAGTCTTTTTTATCAATTTTTTTTATTTTATCTTTAAAAAAGTTATTTGTATTTAGTAAATTTGCAGTATACAAAGTGCTTTCATATTTGGTCGGGTTTTGTATTTCTAGAATTTTCATTCTATAAAAATCATAGCTAGAGTTTTCCTTTTCATAACCAAACATCTCGCTTGGGTTTTTACTATTTCTTGTAGTTTTATAAAGGTATTTATCTACTGCATTTCTTTTTTGTATATCTTCGCTGAGCCAGTCGTCATCCTTAAATTTATCCAATATATTTTTAAGTAAAATAATAATTGTAGTCAATCGTTGCTGTCCATCAATTACAAAATAATTACCATCACTTTTAACACTTATCGTTAGCATTCCAGTGTAATGATATTTACCTGTTGTTAAATTTTTTAAATCTCTCCAAAAATCAGTTATGTGCTCTGTTTTCCATGAATATCCCCTTTGATAATCAGGTATTCTAAAGTTTTTATCGTTAAAGATTTCTGATAACGATTTAAGATTATTATTTGACATATTGTTTTTCTTTTAAGTTTCCCTATGTTGCATAGTGTTTTAATCACCTAACGCCAAATTCAGTGGCCGCTGGCAGATATACGGTGAACTCTGCAAACACACAGAACTTTAATAAAAAATGATCTTTGAAAAAAAACCGTGCTGCCAGCGGTCGACTGGAATTTTTTGTTAGCACGACGATGGAACGTGGTGCTTGTATATATGATGAACATTCGATTTACCCGCTTTCAAATGCTCTTGCTGTAACAGGGCTTGGTTGCGTAAACTCTATTACTTCCCATGTTTTCCAGAATGTTACTTTAAAACGATAATATTTTAAAAAGCAAGGTGCTAAAAAATACACCTACAATGTAACAAAAAATACTGCCCTGTTACTACCGACCCAACCGTTTCAAGTACCATTGAGAGATGGGAATGACACGAACAAGAACACGGTGAAGGTTCTCTATTTGCCGATACTTTGTAGGATGGTGACTAAGGAAAATTTAGAGTACTAACGACATAGCTCACTTGCCGCGCGGCTCTTTCGCGCGGTCAAGTGCAGTGCCTTGTTATGTGTTTTTATTAAATTTTATTTGCCAATTTTTCTGGAAAAATTGTATTAAAATTATATTCTTTTTTTAGCCATGCTAAATTCTTACGACTTAGCACAGAACTATCTCCAGCATTTCTTGCCTCATCTCTTGTGCAAAAATAATCGCAACCTATTCCAATAGAGCTGGCTACTGAATCACCATCTGCCCATTCTGCAGCGGCTTTATATATTTTTTTTCTATCTGATTCTGGTGCTTGCTTTAGTCCTTTAAACCAATTGGAGTTATATTTTTTCCCTATTTCTTCAATGTGTTTTATCCCAGCACCTTTATTTGCAATTTTTGTTTCAACCTCATACATTATTGATAATTCGTTTTCTGAAACATTAAATCTATTATTTTTAACTTCGGGATTAACCAATCCCCCCAACCTTGGTAAATAAACTATCTTAAAATCTAACTTGATGGCTTCTTGAAAATACTTTTTTAAGATTGGTCTTTCGTCAAAGTTAATAGCGTCTTTTTCGTTTGGGCCAGCTGAGATAGTGCATGATATTAATTCTTCGGTACTTTTGTTGGTGGTTGTGATTTTAAGTTTTACGGAACCAAAAAAATCTTGTCTTTCACTTTTTTTAATTGCCTCTATTGTAAAAATTGTTTCTGATAAATAAGCTTTTATTTTGTTTTCAATAATAGCTTTTCGTATTTTTTTAAAATCCCCCAATAATGGTTCTCTAGGGTAGTTATCTGGTATCAAGATTATTTGCCAAACATTAGAATCAAACATTACTTTCATTTTTAGCTCCTTCTTAATGCTATTTACACATAACGCCAAATTCAGTGGCCGCTGGCAGATATACGGTGAACTCTGCAAACACACAGAACTTTGATAAAAAATGACCTTTGAAAAAAAACCGTGCTGCCAGCGGTCGACTGGAATTTTTTGTTAGCACGACGATGGAACGTGGTGTTTGTATATATGATGAACATTCGATTTACCCGCTTTCAAATGCTCTTGCTGTAACAGGGCTTGGTTGCTTAAACTCTATTACTTTCCATGTTTTCCAGAACATTACTTTAAAACGATAAGATTTTAAAAAGCAAGGTGTTAAAAAATACACCTGCAATGTAACAAAAAATACTGCCCTGTTACTACCGACCCAACCGTTTCAAGTACCATTGAGAGATGGGAATGCCACGAACAAGAACACGGTAAAGGTTCTCTATTTGCCGATACTTTGTAGGATGGTAACTAAGGAAAATTTAGAGTACTAACGCCAAGTTAAGCTGCGCTTGACGGCGACCGACTGGAGCGGTAGCGAAAGAAGTGAGCGGTCAAGCGTCAGCTTGAGCGTTTTGTTATACTGTACATACATGCTATAGCAGTATAGTAGATCGAACATAGACACCTAAAGCTGTAGTGCTGTTTTCTTGATTTCTTGAATTGCTTCATCTTTATGAACTTGAACAAATCTTACTGAGCTTACCCACATTCCCATGTCTAGAAAGCATCTTACAAAATATGTTTTTCCTGCCTCAAAAGAAAAAGTTGAAATCCTATCTATTGCACTAGTCCCTGAATGTATTTTATAAACACCAGGAGATATTATCTTTTTGAAATATGCGCCATTGTCTAATGTTCCAATTTCTATTTTATTGGCAATAACAGGCATGGTTATAGCGCTTCCTTGAAAACGGGAGGGTCTATAGAAATATACAATAGCGTTTGTAGCACCTGCAATCTCAATTTCAGCAACATTAAATTTAGCACCAACATTTGCACAGCCAACTAATGCCATAAGAGTTAAAAAAATAATTAGTATCCGCATTTATATGCCCTTAAATATTAAAATTGAGTCTGATGTTAGATTGAGAAAAATATTTCACTAAAAGTATAACGCCAAATTCAGTGGCCGCTGGCAGATATAAGAAGAACTCTGCAAACGCACTGAACTTTGATAAAAAATGACCTTTGAAAAAAAACTGTGCTGCCAGCGGTCAACTACAATTTTTTGTTATATTATTATTTGAATTATCAATCCTATAATGAAACAAGTATTTCAAAATTGATTGATTCAAACTTCTTCACGTTTTCTTGAAAAAGATTATAATTATTAGAACTCTTTTTTGCAGGTTTATATTTTTCCAAATTCTCATTTGCGATAAAATCTGCTGCACAATCAGCAAACTGAGTTGAAAACCGAAAACCGGCAGGAAATTGAATTTTTGTTATATATTGAATGCAGCCTTTCTTCTGTTTTAGACTTGTACACCCCTCAAAAAACCAATCCCCTTTCACACAATATGGCTCTCTCATCCAAGATGAATCTTTTGACAAATATGCGTTTCTGTCTTTTTGTCGTAGAGTATATCTTGCAAGTTGTTGAAAAATGCTATCAAAGTTATCATTGTTTAAAACCATCAAATTCAAAACATATCCTAAACGAGTAGTTTGAGTGTTCCGTTTATTCGATACAACACCTTGAATTTGATGTCGGTCTTCAGGTGAATCATTTTGCCATTTAAGCAATAAAGCTAAACGACTAATTTCATTATTGTTTGTAATTTCCACAAAAACTCCTCAAAAAATCAAATTAACTCAATTTTAATATAACGCCTTGCTTCATCTGCCAAAAAAGCAGAACGAAGTGGCGCTTTTTTGGTCAGATGCAAGCGATTGTTAGGTTTTTTATACACATGATGCTTTCTAATTTACGATATTAACAACTACTGACAAACAAATAAAAACTGTAAAAAAAACATATTCTTTTTTTCTCGAATCAATTTTTGGAAAGTTCCATGTCAAAATATAAAAGATTATCAGTGGGATAATAAAAGGTGCGAATACATTAGCTTTAAATGATGATTGTATATTCAAATGTGCAAATTGATGAACACCCTCTGTCATACCACTAAAAAAACTTTTGACACCTATTGTCCTCTCGATTAAAGAAGGCGACAAACCTAATTTTGCTTCAAGTTTTACAATGGGATTATTTTCAATTAACGCAAAAGCTACCAGTAGAAAAATAAGTAAAACTCGCCATATTAAATTTGGCTTTTTAAGTTCACGATGCATCTTGCCTTGGCTTTCTAACTATCAAGTAAATTGGAACAGCAACTATACATATCAAGAATGTAAATATTCCCCACCCAAGGCCACTCATTCCTCTAGCACTTGCATCTTTCCCAATAATTACGGCAATAACTGCACCAATAACAAAACTAAATAACATTATTACGCCATCTTCCATTTTTTTCTCCGTTATGATTTGTTGTCTTTTGAAATTAATAAAAAGTAAATTGGTATCATGATAAAACATGAAAAAAAAGTTATGAGTCCCCACGCTATACCAGATCTACCTTTTTTATTAGCATCAACTGCAATTAGGTAAGATATAACTATTAGGGCTATTAATCCCCCAAATGCTTCTACTATTTCGTATGGCTCCATTGCAAACTATTTAATCAATACATTCCATTCTTAGCTTGTGTTTCTTGGTGTATACAAGCTTTCATGATTTGATAACTACCACCAACAGCTTGTCCAACTTCCCTACAGTATTTTTCAATTCGAGAGGGTGTATTCATAGAGTTGATACTAGCTATGGCTTCATACTCTTGACCTCTACATGCTTTTTCAATTTGATAGCTTCCCCCTACAGCATCGGAAACCTGACTGCAATAAGAATTTATATCAAATGCATTGGCATTAATTGCTATAAAAAAACTACATGTGAATAAAATAATTTGCTTCATTGTATCACCTCTTGTTAAACCTAACGCCCAAATCAGGGGACGCTTAGTTACAGCGAAGCTGTGACTGAGTGGTCAACTGCATTTTTTTGTTAGGCTTGTCTGTTAATAAAATGCCCAAACTTTTATTTTATTCTTAAAAAGGGCTATTGGCTAAAATAGAGCCGTTACGCTAAATGACAATAAACCTTTGTTGCAGGTAAAATGCTAAAACCAAATAAAGCGCCGAAACCCCATAAATTTGTGAAATAACTTTTTTTGTTTTTACCTGACTTAAAAAATATCGTTAAGAAATAAATACTTTTCCACTAATGACATAAAAAAGGTCTTTTCGGAAAATAATAAGTTAATTTACTCTATGCAACCCTTTTTATGAAAGTATACACCTAATAAAATACTAAAGACCTATTGTACTTTATTGTAAAAATACCACCGAAAATACACCTTAGTGCTATATTTTAAAGCACTGCCTGTTTATGCTTTTGCCTAACGCCCAAATTCAGTGGCCGCTGGCAGATATACGGTGAACTCTGCTAACACACAGAACTTTGCAAAAAAATGACCTTTGAAAAAAAACCGTGCTGCCAGCGGTCGACTGGAATTTTTTGTTAGCACGACGATGGAACGTGGTGCTTGTATATATGATGAACATTCGATTTACCCGCTTTCAAATGCTCTTGCTGTAACAGGGCTTGGTTGCTTAAACTCTATTACTTTCCATGTTTTCCAGAATGTTACTTTAAAACGATAAGGTTTTAAAAAGCAAGGTGTTAAAAAATACACCTACAATGTAACAAAAAATACTGCCCTGTTACTACCGACCCAACCGTTTCAAGTACCATTGAGAGATGGGAATGCCACGAACAAGAACACTGTGAAGGTTCTCTATTTGCCGATACTTT
>QPIN01000037.1 GCA_003666385.1 Methylococcales symbiont of Hymedesmia sp. n. MRB-2018 | reverse complement strand
TGGGATAATGGTTGTATAGACATTTTCTTAATCTCCGTAATTTGATAGTGGGGGATCAACCCATAAGTGCAACACTTTTATTTAAAAAATAGTCTTTGCCAGCTAACCTTGCAAAAACTCCAAGGGGGCATTATACCCTAAACATTTCCTAGGTCTATTATTCATTAATTTGTGGCAATGATATGAGGGCGTGAGGGCAACCACAAGGGATTGCCCCTACGGTTAATAAACCGTGAATAGATACCCAAATAAAAATATACTATTAAAACTCCGAATACTAAACAGACACCAATATATTCATTGTTCTTTGTTGCTAAAATTTTACTTTTATATGATGATTTGTAACTACTCAGCCTACTCCGTAACTGCTTGGATTGCCCTCTATAGTCTTGGGTGATTTGTTGCTTATCTACCTGTTTTCAAAAGCAACAACCGTCTTTTTATTGACTTGATAGGTCTTTTTGTTGATGGATTTTTGGTTGTGAGGACTAATAATATCAGCAGGTGATTGTTCTGAAGTATCAACTGCCAGACACCAAGTTTTATCTTTTATGACGGGTAATTCAACGGTGGTTTTTTGATCTGACATATTAATAACCACGTGGATATCTGCTTCATTAACCGTTGTTCCTGCCAAGGTAAGTGCTAGCAGACGAGTTTCTGGGTCATTCCATAAAGGCTTATCTAGTTTTGCACCATGCCAGTTAATATCTTTAATACCCCTTTCTTCAACCATTTTACCGGTTAAAAAACGTCTGCGCATGATGGATCCATGACGTTTTCGTAGCGCGATCATTTGTTGAACAAAACGTAATATATCGCTATTTTTCTGAGCCATTTCCCAATTAATCCAGGTGAGTTCATTATCCTGGCAGTAACCATTATTATTACCTTGTTGGGAATTAAGTATTTCATCACCAGCAAGGAGCATAGGTACGCCTTCGCTGAGTAATAAAATAGCAAAGGCATTTTTTACTTGCTTGCGACGATGTTTGGTGATTTTTGGGTCATTGGTTTCACCTTCTTCACCGCAGTTGTAACTAAGGTTATTATTACAGCCATCTCTGCTGTCTTCACCGTTAGCACCATTGTGTTTTTCGTTATAGCTAAACAAGTCGTTAAGGGTGAAACCATCATGGCAGGTGATAAAGTTAATACTGTTAATGGGTAAACCTGCTTGATGTTGATAAAGGTCACTACTGCCAGAAATACGAGTGGCTAATTCTTGAATTTTGCCATTATCACCACGTAGTACCTCGCGGATAACATCTCTGTATTTACCATTCCATTCGGCCCAACGATGACCTGGGAAGCTACCGACTTGATAAAGCCCAGCAGCATCCCATGCTTCTGCAATGAGCTTTGTTTGTGCCAGTTGTTCAGACAGTTCTATCGCCCATAAAACTGGAGGATCTTCAAGCACAACACCACCTTCGCCTCTTGCCAAAGCGCTGGCTAAATCAAAACGAAAACCATCAACATGCATTTCTCGAACCCAATATTCAAGACTACTGACAATAAAAGAAGAGACTAAAGGGTGGTTTGCATTGACGGTATTACCGCAACCGGTATAGTCATGCAAAATACTTTTGTCATCTTTTTCATGGTGATAAAAAATATTTTCACCAATACCCCGAAAATTAATGATAGGCCCGTTGCTGCCAGCTTCAGAAGTATGGTTGTAAACAACATCTAAAATAATGCCAATACCTGCATTATGTAGCGCTTTTACCATGTCTCGAAATTCTTCAATATGTGTGCCTTGTTCTGGTGTCACACAAAAGCCAGGGTGAGGGCTAAAAAAACTATGGGTGCTATATCCCCAGTAGTTTTTTAGACCTAGGTCTGCTGTACCTTGCGGAATATCCTGTTCATCAAAAGCCATGACGGGGAGTAATTCAACATGGGTAATACCCAATTTTTTAAGATAAGGAATTTTTTCAACGACTCCTGAAAATGTACCTGGGTTTTTAACTTTTGAAGAGGGGTGGTTGGTATATCCGCCGACATGCATTTCATAGATAATCGATTTCTCACTGGTAATGCGTAAAGGCTTATCATTCTCCCAGTCATAATTGTCCTCATTGCTGACCATGCAACGCATGGCTGTAGCCTGGTTATCACCAGAGCTACAGGCAGCCTGTCGATCCCAATTTATATCAGAGACAATGCGCGCCCAAGGATCAATCAGCTGCTTTTCCTTATCAAAATGTAGCCCTGCTTCTTTGGGTTCATTGGGCCCATCTAAACGCCATGTGTACCAAGTACCTGCCGGTAAATCCATCACAAAAACATGCCAGGAAAAAAAAGTTTTATGGCTCCTTTCATCCAGATGAATGATTTGAAAAGGATTTTTGCTTTGGGATGTTTTAAATAGTAAAAGCTCTACTTGTGTAGCATGGCGACTAAAAATTGAGAAGTTGACGCCCTCTTTTTTTTGTTTTGCACCTGATGGATAGGTTTGTCCTGGCTTAAATGAATATTCTTTATCTGACATAGTTAGTGTTTTTTCTCTATAAAATGCAGTACTTTTAAAAAAAGTTCAATTGCATTTAAAGAGTGGAATTGAGAGTAGGCTTTTTAGAACCTGACAAGTGTATTTATCAATTAATTTAAAAAAATATTTGATGAAATAGATGGGGTTAATCGCGTATATTATGCAATATTTTTTTAACACAAAGCAAAGAGATTTATAGCTAAATAAATCAGCATAATATTCGAATAGAATTGCCTGCAACTATTGTTTTATTCTCATCTTTTTACTCCAAGTATTCTATAACTCTATATTAAGAGAGGTCATTAAATCAATTGCTTAGAATTAAATTATACCAGCACAATCAAGAAAACCTCCCCGCATCTATAGCTTTTTATATATTTTTCAATGGTTTATAGTTTATGGACGAGAACTAACCAAGGTATAAATTGCGAATTTGTTTATTGGCATGACTAATGCTTTAATAGTATTAACTTTGTCACTTAAGGAACCTTAATGTCTGCTAAGCAATTAAATTTATTAGCATTTAATAAACCAGAGATCAGAACATTACATCTGACCTGGTTTGCTTTTTTTATTAGTTTTATGGTCTGGTTTGCACATGCACCTTTAATGGTTGTTATTCGTGAAGCCATGCACTTAACCGAACAAGAAGTCAAAATACTATTAATTTTGAATGTTGCTTTAACCATTCCTGCTCGAATAGTGGTCGGTATGTTGGTTGATAAATACGGCCCTAGACAGATGTTTTCTTCTATTTTGATTCTAGGTGGATTGATTAGTATCGGCTTTGCTTTTACTCAAACCTATCAGCAATTAGCTATTGTGCGATTTTTCTCAGGATTTGTCGGTGCTGGTTTTGTGGTGGGGATTCGGATGATTTCAGAATGGTTTCCCGCAAGACAAACGGGTGTTGCACAAGGTATATACGGAGGATGGGGTAATTTTGGATCGGCTGCCGCAGCTATTTTATTACCTTCAATTGCGCTTTATTTTGGTGCTGAAAATGGTTGGCGATATGCCATAGGTTCTACGGGGGTTTTAGCTATTGTATATGGTTGCATTTACTTTTTTAGTGTTTCTAATACGCCTAAGGGGGCGACTTACTTTAAACCTAAAAAAATGGGTGCAATGGAAGTCACTAGCAAAACAGACCTAGTTTTATATATTCTAATGAATATACCTATGTACTTGGCTTTAAGTGTTTTAACATGGAAATTATCAGCTAAGATGCAGTGGATTGACCCTATTGTCTCTTATGCTATCTATGCAATATTGATTGTTTTGTACCTTTATCAAGTCAAGAAAATTATTCAGCTCAATCAATCCATATTTCATACCGAAATGCCTGAGGTTCAGCGTTATGCTTTTAAACAAATAGCGATTCTGGATTTAACTTATATGTTAACTTTTGGTGCAGAGCTAGCTGTTTGTTCTATGTTGCCGCTTTACTACGTGGATACATTTAATGTAGAGCCAATTTTGGCAGGTATACTAGCCGGTATTTATCCCTTTATTAATCTTTTTGCTCGACCTGCGGGAGGATGGTTAAGTGATAAGCTTGGGCGTAAAGTAACGCTAAGTATTGTAACCAGCGGTGCGGCTGTTAGTTTTTTTATTTTAAGCAGTGTCAGTACTGAGTGGGCTTTATGGACTGTGGTTGCAGTGACTATTTTATGTGGCATCTTTTCTAAAGCAGGATCGGGTGCTGTTTATGCTATGGTGCCTTTAATTCAACGCCGAATGACTGGGCAGTTTGCTGGCATGGTAGGCGCTTTTGGTAATGTGGGTGGATTGGCTTTTCTTACTGTACTGTCTTTTGCAGATACTAATATATTCTTTATGACGATTGCCGCGACTGCCGCCTTTGTTTTTTTAATGATACTTATTTTTCTCAATGAACCTTCTGGGTATATGTTTGAAGTATTGGAAGATGGTACCGTTGAAATGATCGATGTTAAATAATAAAACCATGTCATCGCAAATACTTAGAATCAGTACTGGCGCATATTCCACCAAGGGTATCAAAGAAGATAATGAAGATTCTTTAGGTGCGCTGATACCTAAAGAACCTGGTTTAACTAATAAAGGAATTACCATTGCTATTGCAGATGGTATGAGTGGTTGTGATGATGGCAAGCAAGCCAGTCAATGTTGTGTGGGTGGATTTCTAAATGATTATTATAGTACGCCTGATTCTTGGTCGGTGAAAACATCAGGACAAAAAGTTCTGTCCGCAACGAATACTTGGTTATATAGCCAAGGTATTGCAAGAGGGGCAACAAATAAGGGTTTAGTAAGTACTTTTAGTGTTATCGTGCTTAAATCGACAACGGCTCATATATTTCATGTTGGTGACTCTCGGATTTATCGCTTACGCAAAGGTAATTTAGAGCAAATGACGCGAGATCATCGCGTCTGGGCCTCAGAAACGACTAATTATTTAAATAGGGCGATGGGAATAGAACCGCGTCTTGAAGTAGATTACAAAGCATTTCCTGTTCAGTTGGATGATTTGTTTTTACTAACGACTGATGGTACTCATGATTTTATCAATGATAAAACCATTAAGAAAATGCTTAGTACGGATAAAGACTTAGATGAAATGGCTGCATCATTGGTTAAAAGTGCAGCAGAAGGAGGTAGTAATGACAATTTAAGTTGTCAATTGGTAAAAATTGAACAATTACCTGTTGCTAAGGAAAATGAGATTTTGAGGCGGCATGCTAACTTGCCTTTTCCGCCAGACTTGTCGCCCGGTATGATTTTAGATGGATACAGAATTGAGGTCGAGTTACATGCCAGTAAGCAGACCCAAATTTATCGTGCTTTTGATACTAAAACCAATAAGCAGGTAGTATTAAAGACACCTTCAGTTAATTATGATGATGATACGCAATATATAGAAAACTTTTTACATGAAGAGTGGGCTGGAAAAAGAATAAATCATCTCAATGTAATAAAGGTGCTAGATACAGATCGCGTTAAAACCTGCATTTATTATGTGACAGAATATATTGATGGTCAGACTTTACGTGGTTGGATGGAAGCAAATAAAAAACCTTATATTCGTGAAATCAGGGAAATAGTTAAGAAAATAGCCAGTGGTTTAGGGGCTTTCCATCGTATGGAAATGATACATCAAGATTTAAAACCTGAGAATATTATGTTTACCCGCGATGGAATAGTAAAAATTATCGACTTTGGCTCTGTCAAGATTGCTGGGATTTCTGATATTACTTCTTTAGAACAAAATGATGTCAAAGATGAAAATATACTGGGCACTCTAAATTATTCTGCGCCAGAGTATCATTTAGGCCAGCGAGGTTCAGTTAAATCCGACTTATACTCATTAGCTGTGATTACTTACGAAATGATCAATGGTTCTTTACCATTTTGTGACGATATGCCAGAAAAACCCAATAAAATAAATTTAGCGAAGATGGAGTATGTTCCCAGTATGCAGGTTAATCCGATGGTACCTTTATGGATAGATGGTGCATTAAAAAAAGGGTGCAGTGTTAATCCCTTGGTTAGATACGAGGCTATTTCAGAATTTATTTACGATATTACAACACCTAATGCTTTGTTTTTACGTTCGGGTGAATTTGTACCGTTAATTGAGCGAAACCCGCTGGTTTTTTGGAAAACTCTGTCAACTATTTTGACCTTAGTTAATGTAGTGTTACTTTGTTTACATTTTTCATGAAGCATTATTTTTTGTTTCACGCTCTATTCGCTTGTTCTTTGCTTTTTCACTTAAAATAGATGCTCATAATGTAAAGCTTTGTTGATACTCCAGCCTTGATATTGCTCATCGTTAGTAGACATTAGCCTATCCTTTTTGTTGTTATCCAGCTAAGCATAGACTGTGATTTTATTTGATGGATTAGAAGGAATGATTGATTCTTTTCTGCTATAATCCGTGCAAGAGTTGGCTGAGCAGTCGCTGTTTTATTGCAAAATAAAATGGAGGAAAGTCCGGGCTTCAATGGGTAAGGTGCCAGGTAACACCTGGGAGGTGAGAGCCTACGGAAAGTGCCACAGAAAATAGACCGCCCAAGATCTTAAACTAAGTTTTAGAGTTTGGGTAAGGGTGAAAAGGTGTGGTAAGAGCGCACCGCACTTGCTGGTAACAGCAGTGGCAGGGTAAACCCCACCTGAAGCAAGATCAAATAGAGGTGCTGACGTGTGACCCGCACGGTACCTGGGTAGATTGCTTGAGCCGTAAGGTGACTTATGGCCTAGATGAATGGCTGTTCTCGACAGAACCCGGCTTATAGGCCAACTCTTTTTAAAAACCAAATTTTTAGGGGCTGTGTTTAACTTAGCATCAAATATATAAGCTAATCATCTCTTCAATCCCCTCCTCTGCGGACAGGATCAATCAAGTTTTATCTACTGCTAATAACTGTTTCAGATAAAACCAAGCAGGAAGCCTACACGTTACAGCCCCGAAACCATATTGTGCATAAAAGTGTTATATCATTTTCAAGAATAAATGGTGCCTGTGCATCATTTATTTTTGAAAATGGCATAAGATAGGGGGGGATAGAGTTAATAATCCAAATAAAAGAAATGAGTCGCTGGACAATTAATTAGATAAAGGAGATTGTAGAAAACCCCCCTTAAAATAAAGGGAGTTTCAAAAAATTTACAACTGAATTGAAGACGCTGGGCTTGAGATTCTTTGTTTTTCACCGTCTTGTGGGTCAATACAACCAGTAAGACCAGCAATCATTGCCGTCATAGCGACTAAAGTTAATACTTTTTTCATGATTCTCTCCTAAAAATAGATTTTTATGTACTTGCTAAAGTACGGAGCGGAATGTCAAACGCTTCAATCGCTGCGTAAACCCTAACAGATAAGACTGGTTTTGATACCAATTTAAAATGAAAAGATTTAGCAACGATCAAAACTGAAGAAATTACTCTGTAAAGCAAATTCTCCTGCTAACAAAGCTTACAGTTGAATAGAAGAGGCTGGGCTAGAGATTTTTTGTTGTGAACCGTCTGGATCGTCCATGCAACCTGTTAAACCAACAATCATTAAAGTCATAGCTACTAAAGATAATACTTTTTTCATTATTTCCTCCTAAAGGGATTTTTATAGTTATTTTCGTACTTAGCAAAAGCACGCAACCATTTATACCCAAGAAATGGGTACCCGTCAAGAAAATGAAGTTCTAAAAATAGAAAAACCTATAAGTTAATAGCTAAAAAATCCCTAGAAAGCCTTTGTCTGGCTTTACATGACTTATCAATTCAATTAGACAAGGGTTTAATCATCTGTTATTAAGTTATTATTTTTAATCACCTTTTAAAAACAACTGTCAAATATTTATAGGTATAAATCTCAATTTTTGCCATCGTAATAAAATTATTTTTTTGCAAGTGATTATTAGAAATAATTTAACTATAAAGTGCTTAATAACTAAACTATTTCTAATAAAAAAATACCCTGTTCCAACGCACATACAAGTAGACTCAGGAAAAGAATACTTTTAAAAAAATAGAAAACCTATAACTGAATAGAATAGGCTGAGGGAGAAAGTTTTTGCATGCTGCCGTCTTGCTGATCAATGCATCCTGTCAGACCAATAATCACTGCCGCTATAGCTACTAAAGTTAATATTTTTTTTCATTGTTTTCTCCTAATGTTTTTTTATTTATTGTTTTACAGATAAAAAATACCGGGCTATGTGCCTAATAAATATAGGGTATTTATGCCGAGAAGGATTAATCACGCAATAATTAACTTGAGAACTCAGCATAACTCTGGCGATGAGAAAAAAGTGATAGAATTTTTCAGGTTTTAGTCAAAATACAAGTGTAATAGTAAGCTATTGTGCGTTATTTTGGCTGGCCTTTTTTATCCGTTCATGGGTTATGCTGAGTTCTCAACTTAATTAAAGTGGAGTTATATTTTCTGGAAGATCAAAATGTAGCGTGTTTTTTTGCCAGTGGGCACTCCCAATTGTTTTCCAATCTCCTGATAAATTAGATTTAAGTAAATCTTTTACCCAAATTGTAGGTGAGGTAATTTTTTTTAATTTAATATTAAATATTGTGGCATCTAAGTCTAGGCCAGATTTTATCCCCCAAAATGCAGTCGTTTTCATAATGAATTTTGATAACCGTTGTTGGTCGATATTCGATGTCACTGCAATATTTGCCCACATAGAGTGTACACGACCCCAATTGGGTGATTCCATACGCCCATCGGGCGAAACCAATGGCAACCATGTTTCATTTCCCTGTTTATCCTGGTAAGTAATGGCAACTATATGATTGTATCCTTCAAAATGATCGTGGAGATATAGAGCGTGGGGCGTTATACCCAAAAAATTAGTAGAAAATAATATAATAGAATTACTAATATTACTTATGTTATTGCTAATCACTGATGTATTTTTAAGTAAATCCAGCCTGTAAAATAACCCGTAATGAATACTCGTATTTATTTGCAGTAGAAATATAAGTATCAATATTTTACTAATTTTATGTATATTTTGCTTTACATCGTTGCTTATTTTTTTTTCAAAAACATGTTCATACAAAGATGGATAGCCACTGGTTTGAGTTTCACTCACACATTGTTCAGCACATACAATTCGGCTGCGAGAATCAGCAATCTTTCTATAGTAATGACTAGCTAATTGATAGATAAGAGGTGCCTTTAATAGGTAGCCAACGGGGGCGAGATAGTGCATTTTAATAAGAATTTGGGCGTAAGTATCGACACCCGCATATAAATTTTTATTATTGTCTAATGCGTAAAGATCTTTCATCAAAATTTCTGCTGGTATTTTATTTAGAGCCTGATATTCTGTTGAATATGCTTGTGCTTGTTTAAAATCAATGGTTTTAAATAGATCAAAATGATTTAATGTTAAAATTGTACGGCAACACAACGGACATTGCTGGTCATAAAATACGGTTAAAAGAGGAGCTTTGGCAGTCATAAAAGTAGCTATCCTTCTATACCAAGAAAAGGGCATAACTAGGCAATAAAAAACAAGCATGCCTATGCCAAAGGAATATATATTTAGTGTCAGTATAATCCCAAGATGTAAGCCAGCACCCACTAGAAAAAATAGAGGTCTTAGTTGTTTCTTGTGAACTAAAAAAACAAAGCTAAACTGAAAAATAAACAGGGTATAGCCAATTGTTTTTTGCAGCAACTCATTATTCAATAGCCACGTCATATTTATTGGAGAAACATAATATGGCATTGATGCCGGTAACCATGCTCCTAACCCATTTCTCCAATGCTCTGCAAATAACTTATGAATAGCAGAGTCAAAGTATAAAAAGCCCAGGCAAATAGTCACTGGAATTGTATAGGCAAGTACTGAAACATCTTTTTTAAGATAATCAGAATAGTGCACAAAAGGTCTTTGTAGTTTTTTTCTTAAAATATCAATAGCAAACGACTTATCTGTCGGCATGAATATCAAGAAAAAATTAGTACCAATCATGAATATATCAAAACCTCCGTCAAAATCACGCTGCATAGGCGTAAAATTAACGAACACAATCCAAAATATATAATTAACAATGATTGATTGCTGACAACGGAAACCGATACATATAAAACTTGCAGCCACGCCCCATAAACCCAGAAAGAAAGGAATCATTGGGAATTCAACATCCATATAGGGAATGGGGTCGAAAATTAAATGGTTAAAATATAGAAGAAAAGCAATTTCTTGTAGTGTCACCAGGCCAAATAAGCAACGGAAAAGTCCTATGCCTGTACTGGGCACTTTTGTATAGTAGAGTCGAGAAATAGTAGCGTAAATATATTTATACATTTTTATTACAAACCCCTCAATTAAGAGTGCTAAGGATCATTGTTAAGAACAACTTTTGAACAGCAAACTGTATTCTAAGAATTGAGATGAGCGATAAAACTATTACTTCTTATATTTATAGTCATCAGGCATTGTACTTTATCAAGGTGCCAGAAAACATCCAATTTTCATTGGAATCAATCCATTTTCCTTCGACCTTACATGTAGATTTTTGTTGATTAGAGAACTCAGCATACCCTCTGTTTTGTCCAATAACCGCGTTGAAAATGCGCATTGACACCTGTAAACTCCACGCTTTCGCCTTGCTCTTGAACGCCTTAATCTTGAGCAGAACAGAGGGCAATCTCAGCAGTTACGGAGTACGCTGAGTAGTTACAATAAGTTTAAGTCTATTAATGCAGGTCATACGGCGTAAGGTAGAGCCTGATAGCATTGTGTATACTGCTTGCTGGACATCATATAATGCACTGAATGGTCACGGCTATAAATGGTATTGAAAACGTCTCGAATCAGACGAAAAGGCATAAGAACATTTAACAGTATCTCCACAGAGCATTTCCGTTTATTCTTAAGAATGTGAATGGCAGTTTAATACGGGCGTATCAAATGCGCTTTTAATGGACTTGAAAAAAACCGATTAAAAGAAAATGATTAGCTGTCAGCCCCAATTTTTTATTAATTTTTGAGCCATTACTTATTTTATTTATAGCGGTTATTGTGCTGTTAATTGTATCATTCATTATGCTAGCGATTTTAGCTTCAAACAAAATTTTATAAAACAATAAATACTAATATGACACTGATTTTTTCATTTCTTGGTTTTTTAATTATTATTTTAAGCATTGGCTTATACGCTAAAAAATTTAGTCAAAATACCAGCGAAGATTATTTACTAGCAAGTGGTGAAGTGCCTCTATGGCAAGCGACTATCTCAGCTATGGCTTCAGCTTATAGTGGCTTTATGTATATTGGTCTAATTGGTTATACCTATACACGAGGTATTTCAGGTATTTGGTTAATTTTATTTTGGGTGCTTGGTGAATTTTTTATGATGTACTATGCCCCTAAACGCATCAATCAAGTAACAAAAAAACAACAGCTTGTCAGTTATAGTGCTTTGATTTCCAATTATTGGCCCAATCCACAACAATGGACAAAAAAAATAGCCGCAATGATTACCCTGATTTTTTTGTCCATTTATGTAGCCGCACAATTTAATGCCGCAGGAAAAGCGCTTAGTACGATGTTAAATTGGCAAGTTGAGACGGGTATTATTATCGCTTATGTTATTGTTTTGGCCTACTGTTTTTCAGGCGGTATTCGGGCATCTATTTGGACGGATATTGTGCAATTTTTCATAATGCTCGTCTCTATGAGTGTCTTGGTCTTTATGGCACTTAATACCTTGGGTGGGTGGGATATATTTATTGATAAACTCTACCAAAATCCAGCCAGTTATACTGCGTTTTTTCCTGACTCAATGGGCAGTTTATTTTTTATCATTTTATTTTTACTAGGTTGGGTCTTTGCGGGTCTTGGTGTTGTTGGTCAACCCCATATTGCAGTGCGTTTTATGGCATTAAAGAAAACAAAAAAATATCGCAATATGTTGTATTTATACTACAGCTGTGCCAGCGTGTTTACTTTATTATGTTTATTATCCGCCCTATTGGCAAAGGTGTATTTTAGCGAAATAGGTTTGATAGATTTTGATGCAGAAACTGCATTACCAAGACTAGCAATTGCCATCCTACCCCCAGTATTAGTTGGCTTGATATTATCGGGTATTTTTGCTGCCATTGTTTCAACGGCTGACTCACAAATTCTCAGCTGTTCGGCAGCATTAGGCAATGATTTACTCCCTGAAAAACAAGGGATTGCCGCAAAATTACGCCAAAATAAACTTGCGACGATCACAGTGGCAACATTTGCTTTATTGGTGGCAATTTATGGCGGATCTTCAGTATTTTTATTGGTTCTTGTTGCTTGGTCTGGCTTGGCATCCGCCTTTGCCCCCATCTTAATTTTGTATTTTTTGGGCTACAAAACCCCTCAAAATATTAATATTATGATGATGTTGGCTGGTTTAAGTGCAGCAGTTATTTGGCGAATTTTAGGATTAAGTACCCTTACTTATGAGGCTCTAATTGGTATTGTAACTGGCTTTATAATTTTTATAATTTGCAAACAATTCAGCCCCATTACAAGAGATAGGAATACCATTTAAAAGGGGGGTTACAAAAAGAGCTATAAATATGGAGTTATTATTTACTATAGGAGACCCCAGAATAACTCTGGCGATGAGAAAAAAGTGATAGAATTTTTCAAGTTTTAGTCAAAATACAAGTGTAATAGTGAGCTATTGTGCGTTATTTTGGTTGACCTTTTTTACCCGTTCATGAGTTATGCTGAGTTCTCATAATATCGAGAATTATTTTAGATACCCCTTAAACACAAAAACCGTAACAGCCCAAGCTATTACGGTTTGATATTACTATAGGTATTAATTATTCTTTGTCTTCAGGCTCTGCGAAAACCCATTTTACGAAAAAATAACCAGCTACAATAATAACTAATGCGCCAATTATACCTGATGGCTCTTTTAACAATTCTGTTACGTCTAAGATCGCTCCCATGAGTGCCTGCCTTTTTTATTGTGAAAAATGTGCCACGTTTGATGGCGGTCGAACGTATTATATTACTTTAGAACAGCTTAAAGTCAAGGTAAATATCAACCTGTTTGAATATCAATCTTAAAAAAGATAAATAAAAGCATTGAGGCTATGCCATTTCATGTCGCCACGCTTTAGTTTGAGTGTCGTGAACAGAGCGAATCCCCCCCCATTCCTCTTCAAACTTGCTGCCCTGTTTAAAAGCCAAACGAAGGTGAAACTCTTTGACTGAATTATCAGTGCTTAAAATTCCAACATTAGAAATAAACCAAGGGGTGTTTAATCCTAAGGCAAGAATAAATATTTCGGCGTTATTCGTCTGCTTTGGAATAGAGGGGGTGTCTAATTCTACAGAATTTACCCCATTCAATTCTTCATAGACCCAATAAATTACTAAAATTGCCAAATTACTTGAATATGATAAAATGCTTGCCGTACTACCTAATCATTTTTCCTACCATTAAAATACAGGTCAGTACTAGAACCAAGCTTGATACAAATATTTGTTATCAATGGGTTAAAAACAATAATTAAGAGGCAAATAAAATGATTTTTGGTGGATTGATTGCAATATTAACGGCAATTTGGATTTATAGAACAGCTCGTGAAGAAAAGTTAGGAAATGCTTTTTATTGGGTTGCAGGTAGCTTTGTTGTTTATCTAACGGTACAGGTTTTAATGATTAATTTTAATTCAATGATTGTTGAAACCTTTGATACCAATGTATCAGTTGAATGCGATTCAGTGGGTGGACTTAATGCAATAGATAATAGTGATACTTCTGGCATACAATTACTACAGCGGAAATGCTTACGTGCATGGAAGGATAATAATGAGGGGGATAATAGTGAAACTGCTGGCATACAATCAGGGACTGGCGGCACTTTTATCGGTATTATTTTTGAACTGCTGCCTCTTGTCATTCCTTTCCTTGCCATTGCATTTATAAGATTAAAACTCATACTTAAACAAGAATTTTCTATAGCCGCATTATTTAGTGGCATTAAAGAAATGTTTATAGCCATTGGGCAAAGCTTTAAAAGTGCAGAATAGCTTTTAAAGTTTACATAGTTAATAAAAGGCCCGGTTCATCTGGGCTTTTTATTTATTAAGGATGTATATATAAGCCACTAATCATACCTTTGTTTACAAGCCATATTAACTGACTACAACAGATACAATAAGACAAAGTACGCTGATAAACAATATCGTTACAATCAAACCAACAATAATATAGGATGATAAAGAGCCTGTTACAAAATCTATTTTTCTGTTTTTATTGCTTTGTACCCCAATTCCTGCGGCAATAACACTTTTAAATACATGATACAAACTTGGCTTTGGCATTTTTCTCACCTCTTTTTTAATCTGCTAATTTTTTCAAAAGCACTCTAAATACATTTTCTTAATTTACTGAAATGAACTAAACGTATAATATCAGTAATAAAGCATCTCAGGTTTATCCATAAATAGCACATTCTCAATGAATAATATCGAATTATTAAAACAACAGTTATCAAAGCGTATTCTGTTTTTAGATGGTGCCATGGGTACCATGATTCAAAGTTATAAACTGGAAGAAAGTGATTATAGAGGGGAGCGTTTTGCTGATTGGGAATGCGACCTGCAAGGTAATAATGATCTTTTATCATTAACTCAGCCCGATATAATTAAAGCCATTCATCGAGCCTATTACGATGTTGGCGTTGATATTGTTGAGACCAATACTTTTAATGCGACCAGTATTGCCATGGCTGATTACAAAATGGAATCATTAGCCTATGAAATTAATTTAGAATCAGTTCGCTTAGCAAAAGAAGTAGCTGTAGAAGTGACCGCATTAAATCCAGATAAACCTCGTTTTGTAGCAGGTGCTCTAGGCCCTACCAATCGTACTGCCTCCATGTCCCCTGAAGTTAATGACCCAGGTTTCAGAAATATTACCTTTGATGAATTGGTTAAGTCCTATACAGAGGCGGTAAGAGGTCTGTGTGACGGCGGTGTCGATATTATTTTAATCGAAACCATTTTTGACACTTTAAATGCCAAAGCGGCTATTTTTGCAGTTGAACAATATTTTGCTGTGCTGGGTTATAAATTACCAGTGATGATTTCAGGAACGATTACTGATGCATCAGGGCGAACACTATCAGGTCAAACTGTCGCAGCTTTTTGGAATTCTTTAAGTCATGTAAATCCAATATCTATTGGTTTTAACTGTGCATTAGGTGCCAAAGAATTACGCCAATATATTGAAGAAGTCTCCAATATTGCTAATACTTCTATTTCTGCACATCCTAATGCTGGTTTACCCAACGAGTTTGGCGAATATGATGAAAGCCCTGAAGATATGGCTATTGAATTAGCGGATTGGGCTGCAAATGGCTATCTAAACATTATAGGGGGCTGCTGTGGTACTTCGCCTGATCATATCAAGGCGATTATTGAAGCGGTAGAAAAATATCCACCCAGAAAAATTCCTGATATAGAAAAACAATGTCGCCTTGCAGGTTTGGAGGCGTACAACATTAGCCCTGATTCCTTATTTGTCAACGTAGGTGAAAGAACTAATGTGACTGGTTCTGCCATATTCAAACGTTTAATCGTCGCTGGTGATTTTGAAGCGGCTCTGGCAGTTGCCAAGACACAAGTAGAAAATGGTGCGCAAATTATTGATATCAACATGGACGAAGGCATGTTGGAATCGAAAGAAGCGATGATACGCTTCCTCCATTTAATTGCCTCCGAGCCTGATATTGCAAAAGTGCCTATTATGCTGGATTCATCCAAATGGGATATTTTGCAAGCGGGGCTAAAATGTATTCAAGGCAAGGGGGTGGTCAATTCAATCTCCATCAAAGAGGGTGAAGAAAACTTCATTAAGCAGGCCAGGCTGGTTCGTCGCTATGGCGCGGCAGTCATTGTCATGGCTTTTGATGAGCAAGGTCAAGCCGATACCCAGGCAAGAAAAATAGAAATTTGCCAACGGGCTTATAAAATATTGACTGAAATAGTTAACTTCCCAGCAGAAGATATTATTTTTGACCCTAATATTTTTGCCGTTGCTACGGGTATTGATGCGCATAATAATTATGCCGTGGACTTTATTGAAGCCACTCGGGAAATTAAAAGAACACTGCCCCATGCTTTAATTTCAGGGGGTGTATCTAATGTCTCTTTTTCGTTTCGCGGAAATAATTTAGTTCGAGAGGCGATACATGCTGTCTTTCTATATCATGCGATTAAAGCAGGTTTAAGCATGGGAATTGTTAATGCTGGACAATTAGCTATTTATGAAGACATTCCCGAAGAATTAAAACAAGCCGTTGAAGATGTCGTTTTAAATCGTAAAAACGATGCTACAGAAGCCATGCTAGAAATGGCACAGAAATATCAAGGTGATGGCAGCAGTGCTAAAAAAGAAGATTTGGAATGGCGAAACTGGCCCGTTAAAAAACGCTTGCAACATGCCTTAGTCAAAGGCAATGCAGATTATATTATTGAAGATACTGAAGAGGCGCGGTTAGCCTCCGAATTACCTTTGCACGTGATTGAAGGTCCTTTAATGGATGGCATGAATGTAGTCGGTGATTTATTTGGTGCCGGTAAAATGTTTTTACCACAAGTAGTGAAATCAGCACGGGTGATGAAAAAGTCTGTGGCTCATTTGATGCCCTTTATGGATGCGGATAAAGAGGGCAGAATGAAATCCAACGGAAAAATATTGATGGCAACTGTCAAAGGCGATGTGCATGATATTGGCAAAAACATTGTTTCTGTTGTATTACAATGCAATAATTTTGAAGTGATTGACATGGGTGTAATGGTGCCTGCAGAAAAAATACTCAGAACTGCCAAAGAAGAAAATGTTGACATCATTGGCTTGAGTGGGCTGATAACGCCATCCTTAGATGAAATGGTGCATGTGGCTAAAGAAATGCAGCGACAAAGCTTTGACCTGCCATTATTGATTGGGGGGGCAACCACCTCTCGTGCACACACGGCTGTTAAAATAGAAGAAAATTATCACGCACCAACGGTGTATGTAATGGATGCATCACGTAGCGTAGGTGTGGTCAGTTCACTTTTAAGTAATACCTTGAAAACAGATTTTGTGAGCAAATTACGCGCAGAATATGAACAAGTACGTGAGCGCCATAAAGGCCGTAAAGCTAATGTTAAACAACATAGCTTAGAGAGCGCAAGGCAGAACAGGTTTACCGATAATGGTCATAGCCCAATTAAACCTTCCTTTTTAGGGACACAGGTGATCGACGCATTATCCTTGGATATTTTAGTCCCATATATTGACTGGACACCCTTTTTCCAAACATGGGAATTATCTGGTAAATATCCAGCCATATTAACCGATGATGTAGTAGGCGAGACAGCGGTGAAATTATTTGCTGATGCCAAAGCCATGATAGAGCAGATTGTTAATGAAAAATGGCTAATAGCTAAAGCAGTGATTGGTTTTTTCCCTGCCAATAGCATAGATGATGATATCGAACTCTACACTGATGATTCACGTAGCACAGTATTAGAAACTTTACATCATTTACGGCAACAAAATATAAAAGCACCTGGACGAGCCAATTTTTGTCTAGCTGATTTTATTGCTTCAAAAGAAAGTGGAAAAGCTGATTATATAGGCGGTTTTGCCGTCACAGCAGGCATAGGTATTGAACAAAAGCTGAAACAGTTTGAGCAAGATCACGATGATTATAACTCCATCATGCTAAAAGCTTTGGCTGATCGGTTGGCTGAAGCATTTGCTGAATATTTGCATGAGCAAGTGAGAAAAAATCATTGGGGTTACGCAAGTGATGAGGGAAACAAAAATAAAGACTTAATTGCAGAGAATTACGCTGGAATTAGACCTGCACCGGGTTATCCAGCCTGCCCCGATCATACCGAAAAAGCCAAACTTTTTAAGCTATTGAGTGTAACTGCCTCTACGGGTATTGAGTTAACAGAAAACTATGCCATGTTTCCCACAGCGGCAGTTAGCGGATGGTATTTATCGCATCCCAAATCACAATATTTTAATGTGGGGAAAATCAATCAGGAACAACTTGAAAGCTACGCAGGCAGAAAAGGAATTTCTGTAGAAGTGGTAGAACGCTGGCTATCCTCACATATACATTAATTCAGGTAGAGACAAGGCCTGCCTTGTCTCTATATCCCATAAAAATGCACAAATAAGTAAAATTATCTAAGATTCAGCTTTAGGGTCGCGGCCTAGAAGGTTTTGCACAGCAGTAAGAGGTGCTAGGTCTTCATATAGCACCTTATAAGTTTGTTCAATGATAGGCATTTCGATTTTATACTTAATAGAAAGCAAATAAGTTTCACGCGCTGCTGAAATGCCTTCAATTTCTTGGGCAATTTGTTTAACAACTGCTCCTTTATTTTTGCCCTCTCCTAGTGCCAGACCAAAACGACGGTTTCTTGATTGATTATCGGTACAAGTTAAAATTAAATCGCCTAACCCAGCTAAACCCATGAATGTTTCAGGCTGTCCTCCCAGCTTAACTCCCAGGCGAATAATTTCTTGTAAGCCGCGAGTAATTAATGCAGCTCTTGTATTAGCACCAAAACCTAAACCATCTGCAATACCAGCAGCAATCGCCAAAACATTTTTAACGGCTCCGCCTACTTGAACAGCAATCATATCCTCACTGGTATAAGCTCTAAATCTTGAATTATGAAATATGCTGGCTAACTGACTTGAAAAATCTGAATCGAGTGAAGCAATAGTGATTGCGGCGGGCAACCCTGTAGCAACTTCTTGTGCAAAGGTAGGTCCCGATAAAACAGCCGTGTGGTTAATATTAGGAAAAGACTGGTTAACAATTTGGTGCAATAATTGACCGTTTTCTGGATCAAACCCTTTAGTTGCCCATGCTATGCGCGTATTATCATCTATATATGGTTTTAGCTGTAATAAGGTTGTTTTGAAGGCATGGCTAGGGACAGATATTAGAATAACAGAGCTAAAACGTGCTGCTTTTTCCAAATCATCTGTAACTTTTAAACTAGCGGGAAATTTTAAGCCGGGTAGATAATGCTTGTTTTCTTTTGCTTTTGATAAATCCAGTATATGCTTTGGGTTATGCCCCCAAAGCATTGTTTGACAAGCATTTTTTGCTGCTTGAACGGCAAGTGCTGTTCCCCACGAGCCTGCGCCTAAAATGCTGATTGAAGCACTCATGCTAAATTAATTAACCATATTTGAGCTGGGTACTTGTTGCTGGGTGCTTTGTAAATGCTGCGCATACAAGGCATCAAAATTTACGGGAGCTAACATTAGCTGTGGAAAACCCCCTTTTGCAACTAGATCAGAAACCACTTCTCTGGCATAAGGAAATAATATATTGGGGCAAAAACTACCCAGCATAGGTGCTTTTTCCTGCTCAGAAAAAGCAGAAATAGAAAAAATCCCTGCTTGATTAACTTCGACCAGATAAGCCATTTTATCATTACACTTTACTGTGACAGTAACGGATAATGAGACTTCAAACAGATTTTCTTCCAATGCTTGATTTTGGGTGCCTAAATTAAAATCAACCGCAGGTTCCCATTTTTCAGTAAAAATTTTAGGTGAATGGGGTGATTCAAAAGAAATATCTTTAGTAAAAATTTTTTGAATCGAAAATTGCTTATCTTCCGTTGTATTTTCTACCATGATTTGTTTACTATTAAGTAGTGTTGAGAAAAGAATATTGTTAGATTTAAGTTATTAACTATTTTTTATCTTTACTCGCAGTTTTAACTGGCAAATTACTGTCTTCCCAAGATTGCATGCCACCGACAATATTAAAAACATGTTCAAAACCTGTTCGCACCAGTGTTTTACAGGCAGAGTTCGCACGGTTTCCTGTTTTACAAACAACAATTACAGCTTGTTGTTTATATTTTTCTAAAGATGCGACTTGCTCAGAAAATTTTTCTACTGGGATATTAATGGCATCTTCAATATGCCCTTTTTTGTACTCATGAGGTACTCTTACATCAACGATAACGGTATCTGCCGCATTCATTTTTGTTACAGCAAGTAACGGTGACAATCCTTCAAATTTATTGAATGCTGATTCCACCAGATCCTGAATGAGTAAGAAGCTGATAATTACCAGTGCCAGACAAAGTAGATAGTGATTGCCGATAAATTCTAAATATTGATCCATTATTGAAACTTTATTTTTTATGTAGTTAATAGACCCGTTAAAGTCTTGTGTTAAGGAACGTAAATTAAATTAAGGGGGTAGGTTTTGTGATTTATCAAGCTGTTAAAACAGGCTGATTTTTTGCCCTGAAAAACCAGCATTTTCAACATCCGTTAGTGGCCAGACGTTCAGAGGGTTTGCGTGGATATACTTATACATCCTGATAAAACAACAAGCTACATTCTTAGCAATCATATTCCGTGAGTAGTTAGTTAGATGATAAAACAATCAACCCCACGAAGGTAAAAAATACTAGCCGACTATTTTAACGTATTCATTAACCAAACAAAATAAAAAACTAGCAAAATAACAGGAATATTTGTTATTGTTCAATGTTTGCGTAAGGTAACTCTTGTATTTATTCAACCTATCTTGAGGTCATTGAATGGCTGCTAACACCTTATAAAATATTATCAATTTACTGATTTTTAGTACATTAAATGGAGAATAGAAGCGATGTCTAACAGACCTAAACCCGTAGTTTTATTAATTCTTGATGGTTTCGGATACAGTGAACAACAGCAAAATAATGCGATTGCCATGGCCAACACACCCTGTTGGGATAAGATGCAAAAACAGTATCCCATGACATTATTGGATTGTGCTGGTGGTGCGGTTGGATTACCACAAGAGCAAATGGGTAACTCAGAAGTAGGGCATCTGCATATCGGTAGTGGTCGACTCATGCGACAAGAATTATCAAAGGTGACGGCTGCCATCGCAGATAATAGTTTTTTTAGCAATACCGTCTTATGTCAAGCTGTTGACCAAGCCATCAGCAAAGACAAAGCTTTGCACATTATGGGTTTGTTATCCCCTGGGGGTGTCCATAGCCACCAACAGCAGATTTTAGCCATGGTGGAATTAGCGGTTAAACGCGGCTTAAAGAAAGTGTATATGCATGCCTTTTTGGATGGTCGAGATGTGCCACCAAAAAGTGCTATGCATTCAATTAATTTATTAGAGGCTAAGTTTTCTGAACTGGGTGCAGGGCAAATTATTTCTGTGACAGGGCGTTTTTATGCCATGGATAGAGATAATCGTTGGGAGCGCGTACAAATTGCCCATCAACTTATTGCCAAAGGTGAATCTGAGTATCAAGCCAATTCAGCGACTGAAGCACTGAAAGCAGCCTATGCAAGAAATGAAACTGATGAATTTGTAATGCCTACAGCGATTATGGGTAAGGAGGGGCATGGTATTACTTTAGACCCTGAAGACTCCATTGTATTTATGAATTTCCGCGCTGACAGAGCCAGAGAAATTTCCCGCGCATTGACAGAATTAGAATTTGATGGCTTTGAGCGTAATTGCACGCCTCACAGCGGTTATTTTGCAACATTAACCCAATATCATGAAGCTTTTGATTACCCCATTGCCTATGCCCCCGTTGAAGTAAAAAATGGTATCGGTGAAGTATTGGCAGATGCTGGTTTGCATCAATTACGTCTTGCCGAAACTGAAAAATATGCGCATGTAACTTTTTTCCTCAATGGTGGAAGAGATGAACCGTTCAAAAACGAAGATCGTATTTTAGTGCCTTCACCCAAAGTTAAAACCTATGACCTTCAGCCTGAGATGAGTGCAGCTGATGTCACACAACATCTACTGAATTCTATCAAAGAGCAGAAGCATGATGTTATCATCTGTAATTATGCTAATTGTGATATGGTCGGTCATACAGGTGTTATTGATGCTGCGGTAAAAGCAGTAGAAACCATAGATGCATCGCTGCAACAAATTATTGATGGCTTAAATGAAGTCAATGGACAAATGCTAGTCACCGCAGATCATGGCAACATTGAAATGATGGTTGGGGTAGATACAGGGCAGGCACATACAGCACATACCACTAATTTAGTACCTTTAGTTCATGTTGGTGGTAATAAGCCCTTATCTGATGGCGGCAGTTTATCTGACTTAGCCCCAACAATATTAGATATTTTAGATTTAAAACAACCTATTGAAATGACAGGTCACTCGTTAATCTAATAGTTTAGTGTAACAAATGTTTGATTGAATCAGCTTATGAAAGCTAACAATTATTGTTTTATTCTTTTGTTTACCTGTTATTTTTTTTGTTTTGAAGCTTTAGCAGGTGAGGCTGAAAAAAAAACAAAAGAATTAACGGGGCTGCAAACCAAAATCAAACAAATTAACTCAACAATAAATAATTTAAAAGCAAAAAAAAATAGCTTAATTGCTGAGTTAAAAACACTGGATATTCAGTTTGGAAACAGTGCAATCCAATTAAAAGAATTGAAACAACAGATAGCAACGATAAATAGTACCCTAAAAAAAAATCAACAAAAAATAAATATAAAACAAGGACAAGTTGATAAACAAAAAAGGGGCCTGGAACGGCAAATAAAAGTGGCTTATAGTGTGGGACGAAATGATAAGTTAAAACTCATGCTTAATCAACAAGACCCTGCTGTATCAGGAAGAATACTGACTTATTATGACTATTTTAATAAAGTTAGGCTGAAAAAAATCTCAAAAATTGACTCTGACTTACAGCAACTGCATTCATTGAAACAACTGCAAGATAATGAAAGTGCCCTTTTGCTTGAAAAACTCAGTAAAGAAAACGCCGAACAAGCCACTTTAGTAGAAACAAGAGAAAAGCAAAAAAAATTACTCAAAAAAATCGGCAGACATTTTGATACAAAAAGTAATCAATTAAAGCACTTTAAAAGCAATGAGGCGCGATTAAAAAAACTGATTATCAAATTACAACAAGCCACAGATGATTTTCCTTTTGAAGAAGATGTGGTCAAAAAGTTTTCAAAATTAAAAGGTAAGCTACCCTGGCCTATCAAAGGTAAAATACTAAAAAAATTTGGAGCCAAGCGTTCGATCAGCCAATGGGATGGTGTTTTAATAAAAGCAAGAAGTGGAGCCAACATCCGAGCGGTTACCGGGGGAATAGTAGTTTATGCAGATTGGTTACGGGGATATGGATTGTTGACTATTATTGAACACGGGAAAGATTATATGAGCTTATACGCTTTTAATCAAAGCTTGTATAAATCAGTAGGCGACTGGGTTGACGCAGGTACAGTCATTGCTTCAGCAGGTCAAAGTGGAGGACAATCCGAGACAGGACTGTACTTTGGCATAAGAAAGCAAGGTAAACCTGTTAACCCCGAAAAATGGTGTCGAAAAACTCGATAAGAGCAAATTAGCTCAATAACGACGAATTAATTTTAAACTCGAATAATGTTTATTTAGGAGTGTTAAAGCTTATGCTTATAGAGAAAAACAGTGTAATTTTATTTTTTGGAATGTTATTAGGTGTCCTGTTAAGCATAGGCAGTAGTGTTTTTGCTGAGCGCGAAAGTGCTAAAACAAGTACCTCGACCGCTACCAATAGACAGCAAAAAACAGTTTCTTTGCCCTATGAAGAACTCAGGCGATTTACCGAAGTATTTGGCAGGATAAAACGTGATTATGTTGAGCAAGTCACTGATAAAAAGTTACTTGAAGATGCTATCAAGGGCATGTTATCGGGTTTAGATCCACATTCTGCCTATTTGGATGCTGAACAATATAAGGGCTTGAAAGAAGGTACAACAGGTCAATTTGGTGGTTTGGGTATAGAAGTCACTATGGAAAATGGTTTTGTTAAAGTTATCTCTCCAATTGATGATACACCTGCAAAGCGCGCAGGCATACAAGCGGGTGATTTGATCGTAAGATTAGACAAAAAGCCCGTTAAAGGAATGAGTCTGGCAGATGCGGTCAAACTCATGCGTGGTAAACCTGGGGATGATATTTTATTAACGGTGATTAGGGAAGGTGCTGATGCCCCCCTTAAAGTCACTATCACCCGCGCTATTATCAAAGTAAAAAGTGTTAAAAACAAAATTCTAGAAAAAGACTTTGGTTATATCCGCATTAGCAGTTTTCAATCCAGAACAGGACAAGGCCTTGTTGAGGCAGTCAATGCGCTGAAAAAAGAAAACCAAAATGATTTAAAAGGTTTGGTTTTAGATTTAAGAAACAACCCAGGTGGCGTTCTAAATGCAGCTGTTGCGGTTAGCGATGCTTTTTTAGAAAAAGGCTTGATTGTCTATACTGAAGGTCGAATTAAAAATTCAGAAATGCGATTTAATGCTGCACCAGGCGATATAGTTGATGGCGTACCTATAGTGGTATTGATTAATGCTGGATCAGCATCAGCCTCGGAAATTGTTGCAGGTGCATTACAGGATCACCATCGAGCCATTCTCATGGGTGAAAAATCTTTTGGCAAAGGCTCAGTGCAAACTATTTTACCCACAGGTAACGATGCTGCGGTTAAATTGACGACTGCGCGATATTACACGCCTTCTGGTCGCTCCATTCAAGCCGAAGGTATAGAGCCAGACATTGTATTGGCAAGAGTTAAACTAGAAGCATTAGCAACATCATCATTTAAACCAGTAAAAGAAGCGGATTTATCTCACCATTTAGAAAATGGAGACAGTAATAAAGAAGGAGGAGAAGATAAAAATGATGAAGATAAAAATGATGAAGATAAAGCAGAAGATTCGGATTTACGCGATTACCCTTTGCATCAAGCATTAACTTTATTGAAAGGATTGAGCATTTTGAATAAATAATTTTTTATGAGCAAGTCATAAACCAAACATGTCTATTAACAAATAACGTAACTACTCAGCGTATTCCGTAACTACTTAGATTGCCCTCTATTTTGTTCAAGAGCAAGGCGAAAACGTGGAGTTTACAGGTGAAGATAACGAGGACAGGATACTTTAATTTATAGCTTTTAAGTTATTGATGTTAAGGGATAAATTCTTTATAAGAAAATGGAGTTTTATAAAACAGGGTTTTCTACAGCCTCGCTAGGTAAGTGCTGTTTAGAACAAATCAATTCAGCAAAAATATTCCGCTTCAGCTATGATGTTTACAAGCATATACATAGGGAAAATCAAAGATGAAGCCAAAAATAATTAGTTACCTAGATGGCATAATTACAATAGATCCTGATCTATGTAATGGCAAACCAACAATTCGCGGAAAAAGAATAACTGTTCAGACAATTGTAGAGTTTCTTAGTATAGGTGAGTCAGAAGAAGAAATTTTAAAACAATATCCATCTTTAGAAAAAAATGATATTCATGCTTGTTTAGTTTTTGCCAGTAAATTAATGGGGCACAAATATATTCTTCAAGAAATAGCATAGAATGAGGAAATACTTGATTGATGCAAATATTCCAAGTCGTTTTTCTTTTTGGGCTAGTGAAGAATATGAGCATATAGTTCATATCAATGATGAATTAAAAGATAGTGAAATTTAGGCGTATGCTAAAGAGAATGATCTCACGATAGTCACAAAAGATACTGATTTTTCGGACATGATTATAGTCAGCACTCCCGCCACCTAGAGTCATACATATAAAAGTCGGAAATATGAAAATAAAAGAGTTTCATCAACTTTTATCAAGAATTTGGAGTGATGCTTGTAAAATGAGCGAAGAATATAAACTGATAAGAGTGTATTCAAATAGAATTGAAGGAATTGGCGAATAATTAAATTTTCCCATCGCTTAAAAACTGTGTATGCTCACTCAAAACCATAACAATATAGGAGTAAATGGTGTATAGAGTATCAACAGCACTCACTGAGTTTGATTTACAATTAGCAATTATGCAACCTTAAAAAATACGATGGTAAGGTTAAGAAATGATTCGTGCTAGATTCCGTTTTTAACATGACCTTTTTCAGTTTTATCCAGTGTTTATCTGCAAATATTTGCATAGGCAGCATTTGCTAAATTAGCAGAAGGATTAAAGGATAAGACAGCAATAACTGATTAATAGATACACTCTTAACTTTAACTGTTCTGTTTTGGATAATAAGGCCAGTTCTTAACATGTAAATATTTTCTAATTGGAGTCTTAATGACCGAGACGCATAAAGCGATAGAAAATAAACACCAAACAGCGGCATATTCATTAGGGTCGTCAGTTGTCACATCTGAAATAAAAGGCCCAATTAAATAATGAAAAGCGACAAAACGCCAGGAACCATACATAAGCGGTAAGTAAAAAGCAGCTAATGCATAAGCAAAAACATGTAGCCCCCACTCATAACCAAACAACCAGTCTACAGGCTCAGACATCAAACCATTCAATGGTAATTGCCAGGCAATATGCCAGTCACCCGAAACAGAACAAGGCTGAGTTCCACAAAAACCTTCAATACCAACAACACAGGTACCTGCCCAATCCATAGGGTATAGTTTAACCAGCATGGCAACGGTACTCATTCCACATAAAGTATAAACTACCGTACTAATTTTATTTTTGACACTTTCAGGAATAAAGTACATAGCAACCATATTTACAAAAAACGGTTGAAATGCTACATGGATATATCCAAACAAAGTAAGCACCTGATTAGTTGGATTGTCACATAAATCTATCCAGACATAGGTAAATGCCTGTAACAATTCCATTAAGGCAAAATAAGTTAATGGAATCCATAATTCTTTTGACTCACCTTTATTGGCTATATAAGCTGCTGTTGCTAATCCTCCGACAGCTAATACAGCGGATGCTTCACCACTCCAACACATAAGATGATCCTCTTTAAATTTATTTTAATAATGATACTTTTTTGAGAAAACAGGGTTTTAAAAGTAGCACTGATTTTTCTTATCCCACATTCTATCGTTTCATCTTTGGGTGTAATACCCTGTTTATTTAAGCTAAAGCGGCTTGATCAATATAAATATCAACACCCGTATTTGGGGCAATGGACACCACAGGAAGCTTGACACCTTGTTTCCATTGCTTAACAGGCTCACATTTAGATGCACCAGTAACAATAAAAAACAATTGCCGTGTATTGGCCAAGGTTTTTGCACTTAAAGATATTCTGTCAGAAGGTGGTTTAGGTGAATTATAAACTGCATGTACAGTTTCATCTTGATCATGAATATGACCAGGAAATAAACTAGCCGTATGGCCATCTTCACCCATGCCTAATAAAACTAAATCAAACTGTTCAACCTTGGCAATAGATTGACGATATTTTTTTGCGGCTTCTATAGCGCCCAATTCGGTGGACATAGTAAAAATATTTTCTGTAGGTATATCCACCTTAGATAACAAAGCGTTAGCCGCCATAGTGCTGTTTCTTTCACTATTATCCGTAGCTAAACAACGCTCATCACCATAATAAATGTACCATTTTGACCAGTCTGTTTTTGCATTGGCTAGTAATTGGTAAATTTTTTCAGGGGTACTTCCTCCTGCCAAAACAAGATGAAAACATGCTCTTGCAGAAATAGCATGTTCAGCACTTTGTAGAATTTGTGTGCAAACGGCTTGTGCTACTTGATTAGCTGTATCAAATGAATGCCATTGATTAATTATTTGCATATTCTATTCAGGTTCTGGAGTTAAACAGTGGCGCCAATGATGACTTCCTTTGTCAAAAATTGCCCTTGAAGCTACAGGTCCCCATGTTCCAGCAGGGTAAGTTTCAATAAATTCGCGTTCTTGTGCCCATTGTTGTATCACTGGATCTACAATTTTCCAAGCATATTCTACTTCATCTGATCTCAAGAAAAGAGAGCTGTCACCTTCAATAACATCTAGTAACAAGTCCTCATAAGCATCAGTATGATGATCCCCTTCTTGACGATAGCTGGCATCAAGACTGGTCACACGAGTTTTCATTTCTAAACCTGGTTCTTTAACTGTCATTTCAACGCGAAAACATTCTTCGGGTTGAATGCCTAATAACAACCAGTTTGGCCGAGGTGCATTAATGTGCGTATCTCTGAAAAATTGTAAAGGAGGCTGACGAAAACAAATAGAGATAATTGATTGTGCTTTAGCCATGCGTTTTCCCGTGCGCATATAGATGGGTACATCTTTCCAGCGCCAGTTATCAATATATAGTTTTATAGCTGCATAAGTTTCTGTAAAGCTATTCTCGGGGACATTATCCTCTTGCAAATAAGCTTTTACTCTCTCATTATCTATATTTCCGCTGGAATATTGGGCGCGGAAGGCACAAGCATGTACGGCTTCTTTGGGGATAGGTCGGATCGACTTGAGTACTTTGACTTTTTCATTGCGTAAGGATTCAGCTTCCATGGATGCGGGAGGCTCCATAGTAACCAGCGTGAGTAATTGCAAAAGATGGCTTTGCAACATGTCACGCATCGCGCCAGAGTTATCATAATACTGCGCTCTAGTGCCAATGCCCAACTCTTCGGAATGTGTAATTTGGATGTATTCAATATAATGTCGATTCCAAAGAGGTTCCATCATAGTGTTAGCAAAACGAAAAACCAGCAGGTTTTGTACAGTACCTTTCCCTAAGTAGTGGTCTATACGATAAACCTGATCTTCTCGTAAATATTTGGCAATACTCTTTTGTAATGACTGCGCACTTTGTAAGTCATAGCCAAAAGGTTTTTCAATAACAACCCGACGCCATCCTGCATCTTCTTTTAACAGGTCAGATTTGCTTAATAGCTTTATGGTATTAGCAAAATCAGAAGGACTGATGGCGAGATAAAAAGCCTGGTTCTGTGGAAATTTTTGACTATTGGTTAAAGTGTTTGCCAGTGCAACATAGCTTTCTTGTTGAGAAATATCACCTTTGTGATAGTGCATACGCTTGCAAAAACGCTTAAAGATGGTTTTATCAATACCGCCACGCGCTTTTTCTTCAAGCATATCACGGACTTCAGACTGCCATTTTTGCTGATCCCATTCTCGGCGACCCAGTGCGACAATTTTACTGCCCTCTGGTAACAAATTTTCAACATCTAAGTGATATAAAGCGGGGATTAATTTAATCCGCGATAGGTTTCCAGTTGCCCCATAGATAACATAGGTACAGGCTTCTGCTTTCATTGTTTTACCTTATGCGTTGTATGTGGATGATGCAGTGTTGCCACCTTGACCTGTCCAGTTGGTATGGAAAAATTCACCTCTGGGTTTATCAAGACGCTCATAGCTATGCGCACCGAAATAATCACGTTGTGCCTGGAGTAAATTAGCAGGTAATCGAGCGGTACGATAACCATCAAAGTAGGCTAGAGCAGAAGAAAATGCAGGGGTGGGTATATTAAGCTCAATGCCTAATATAACCGCTTTGCGCCAGCCAGAATCTGCTGTTGACATGGCACTTGAAAAGAAATCGGCTAATAACAGGTTTTCTAATTGTGGGACTTTTTCATAAGCTTTTTTAATATCGCTTAGAAATTGACTGCGAATAATGCAACCCCCTCTCCACATCAAAGCAATGTCGCCGTAATTTAAATTCCAGTCATATTCTTTTGCTGCTTCGCGCATTAGCTGGAAACCCTGTGCATAAGAAATTATTTTTGAAGCATAGAGGGCATCACGAATGGCATCAACCATGGTTTGCTTATCACCAGAGAATGGTTTTGCTTGCTTAGGTAAATGTTGAGCAGCTTTGATTCTTTCCTCTTTTTGCGCTGATAAACAGCGAGCAAAAACAGATTCAGCAATCAATGTAAGTGGAATACCCATATCCAGTGCATTTATCCCTGTCCATTTTCCTGTGCCTTTTTGTCCAGCAGTATCCAAAATATTGTTAACCAGAGGTTTGCCATTTTCATCTTTAAAAGCGAGAATATTGGCTGTTATTTCAACTAGATAAGAATCTAAAACCCCTTTATTCCATTCAGAAAAAATAGCTTGAATTTCATCAATGCTAAGTTCTAAGCCCTCATACATGAGCTGATAGGCTTCGCATATAAGCTGCATGTCACCATATTCAATGCCATTGTGTACCATTTTTACATAATGCCCTGCACCATCTTCACCCACCCATTGACAACAAGGGGCGCCATCTACTTTAGCACTGATGGCTTGAAAAATAGGTTTAACGCTTTCCCAAGCGTCTTTATTTCCGCCTGGCATAATAGAAGGGCCGTGTCTTGCACCCTCTTCACCGCCAGAAACACCAGTACCAATAAATAAAATACCTTTTTCTCTTAGATAGCTTGTACGGCGATTAGAATCGGTAAAAAGTGAATTGCCACCATCAATAATGATGTCACCCTCCGATAAGAAAGGAAGTAAACCTTCAATACATTTATCAACAACCTCACCCGCTTTAACCATTAGCATGACTTTGCGTGGAACCTCAATACTGTTAACGAACTCTTCTAAGGAATACGAGGGTATTATTTCAGTTCCTTTCGCGCCACCAGCCATGAATTTATCGGTTAAATCTTGAGTACGATTATAAACAGCGACTTTATAACCATTATCATTCATATTGAGGACCAGATTTTGCCCCATAACAGCTAAACCGAACAAACCAATATTTGCTTTCATTTTATTCTCTGTGTTAATAATTAAATTAACCGCTTAGTATAGCATTAAAGGTAAACTGAGGCGGGTCACTTTTATCATACAATTTCATTTTTTTCACGCAAAACCCATCACAAATGCCACGTATACCTAGAGGATAAAATCAAGGAGCTATTTATTACATCATCAAAAGAGGTAAGGAAATCAAAAGGGTAAGATACAAGAGTAACTTGATTTTCCTTTGTCCTCATTCCCATGCTATGCGTGGGAATGCCTAGCAGAGCATAAGCTAATAAACCAGCAACTGAAACAAAATATGCATTCCCACGCAAAGCGTGGGAACGAGCTAAAGAAATGACAGACAAAAAAAATGAGGACGTTTTGTCCTCATTTTTCCTTTTTCCTTGGCTCTTTGTTATTTAGAGACCTCAGCATAACTCTGGACGAGAGAAAAAAGTGATAGAATTTTTCAGGTTTTAGTCAAAATACAAGTGTAATAGTAGGCTATTGCACGTTATTTTGGCTGAAAGATGGAAAACTTCTAGCCTTTTTTATCCGTTCATGAGTTATGCTGAGGTCTCTTAATATAAAAAGGGAAAGGTTATGAGACTATTAGTAATGCTTTACGGGACGGTTAGTTATTTACTGTTTTTCGTGGTATTTGTTTATTTTATAGGTTTTGTGGGGGACATCTTTTTACCCATAACCGTTTCGACAGAAATGGAAGTCTATTCAGATAATGCGTTAATGATAAACATTGGCTTGATTTTAATGTGGGGTGTTCAACACAGTGTTATGGCTCGTGGTTGGTTTAAAGACATGATTGTTTCAGTTGTTCCGCATCATGTAGAACGTAGTACCTATGTATTGGTGTCCGACATTACATTAGCTATTTTTATGTATTATTGGCAGCCAATGGAAGGAATTGTCTGGCAAGTAGAGGACTCAATGACGGTTACTGTGCTGTGGAGCTTGTTTGCATTTGGTTGGGTACTGCTCTTTGCAGCAACATTCTTGACCAATCATTTTGACCTATTTGGTTTACGTCAAACGTGGCTGTACTTCGTTAAGAAAACGTACACAGACGTTACTTTTGCTGAAAAATTAGTTTATCGCTGGATACGTCACCCAATGATGTTGGGCTTTATGATTGCATTTTGGGCGCTTCCAACAATGACCGTTGGGCATTTGGTGTTTTCAATCGGCATGTCTGTTTATGTATTGATAGGTATTCACTTTGAAGAAAAAGGCTTGGCTAAATCATTAGGTCAAACGTATATGGATTATCAAAAACGCACATCAAAAATTATTCCAAAAGTTTATTAAGCTACATATTTCAAGGGCTTAGTCTTTTTTAAGCCCTTGATTTTTTAGATACATGGTCTAAAATGCACCCACTTGAATAAAGAGCGTTGCAACAGGGCTCTCCCTGCTAGACTTATTTAGTCAACCCTTAAAAACCCAAACAAAAAACCACCCCTATCAGCCTAAAAACAGTTAAATTTTATTTAGAGACCTCAGCACAACCAACAACTTTATCCATATTCATTAGGCTTCCCCTATTTTTTCGTCAATTACACTGTTCTTTAGGTCATTTAATACATTAAATCAATTTTATTCCTGTTTTTCAGTGGTT
>QPIN01000038.1 GCA_003666385.1 Methylococcales symbiont of Hymedesmia sp. n. MRB-2018 | reverse complement strand
GTAGAAGGCTACAGTTAAACACCGAGCTAGGTTACGGACTACCTGGATTCTTTGGTCGCGGTCTACTCACCCCTTACGCTGGACTAGGTATAGCAAATGGAACACAAAGCTATAATATAGGCGGACGTTGGAAAATAGATTCTACAATGAATCTAAATCTAATAGGCGAGCATAAGAAAACAGACGACAGCATACAGTTGCGTGGTAACTTTAGGTTTTAGTGAGTAAATAACAAAGAGCCAAGGAAAAAGGAAAAATGAGGACAAAACGTCCTCATTTTTTTTGTCTGTCATTTCTTTATTTTCCCCAATAGCTCGTTCCCACGCTTTGCGTGGGAATGCATATTTTGTTTCAGTTGCTGCTTTATTAGCTTATGCTCTGCTAGGCATTCCCACGCGTAGCATGGGAACGAGGAAATATTATATTTTTATTTGGCTATCTATTCATGGTTTATTAATCGTAGGGGCAATCCCTTGTGGTTGCCCTTTACCGTCATTCCCGCGTTCGTGGGAATGACGGTGACTTGGACAAAGTAGAGGGCAATCTAAACAGTTACGAAGTACGCTGAGTAGTTACATAAATTCTAGGAATGTTGGGTAAAGTCATGGAACCAAGTAGAAAGTTGTTTCTCAGTTAATTTTCCTGATGCTAAATGTTCAAAAGTAATAACTGTTTCTGCTTCTGTGGCATTAAGAGAATAGCCATTAATTTCTAAAAAAATAGCTGAAACTGTGAGTGCCACTCTTTTATTGCCGTCAATAAATGGATGATTGAGTGCTAACCCATAGCTGTATGAAGCTGCTAAATCAAAAATTGATACTGACTCTCTATAGGCAAAAAGGTTTTGAGGGCGAGACAAAGCTGAATCAAGTAAAGCTTCATCTCGTATTCCTAAAAGCCCACCATGCTCAGATAATAGCATTTGCTGAACGGCGGCAACAACATCCCGTAAAACCCAAGTTGGCTCTTTCATTTTGCAAGCTCATGTAAGGCATTACGGTATTTCTTCATTACTTTTTCAGCAGCTACCATTTGTTGTTCAAAATTTTGTTGATAAGGTGTAAGCATGAAACCTTCTGGAGAATCAACTAAATATAATGTTTCACCTTTTCCAGTTTTGAGTTTTGTTAGAGCTTCTTTGGGGAGTACAATGCCCATGGAGTTTCCAATAGGAGTGACTTTTACTTTTATCATGATTAGAACCTGTTATGTTATTACAGTTGTATGAACAAAGTTTAGCAATATCCAACAAAAAAATCCAGCTGACCGTTGGCAGTGCAGTTCATTTTAAGCAAGTTATTGAAAACATAGAAAACCTTTCTTCTGGTGAAAAAGCGTTAGTCGCTCACCGTCTTATTTCATCGCTAGAAGTAAGGCATGACGATTGCGTTGACCAAGCCTAGGGGATTTAGCCAAAAAAAGATTCACTGAGCTTGAGTCATCATACGATGCAATACTAGATCTACCTGATGCGTGGGGTCTAAATTTCAGCAATACTTCCGTAGGTTTTTGTTAAGTAAATTTCCGTTTTCAATAATATATTGCCACAATCTCGAAACTGTGTTTGTTGTGGCAGTAATGCACAATAGCAGAAAACCCAATTACTGGAGAGATAGACCATAACAAAAACATACACTCGGACACCCAAGGCTGCCACGCTTTTTGCGTATGCAAAAAACTGCGCCAGTCTTGGGTGCTGGTGATATTAGCGTTATAATTGACTTTCAATGTAATTGAGTTATATTGAAGCCATTAAATCCTTAGTCCTTAGATATAAGAATCTTATTCACTAATTTGTTAAAAAATAATGTCGCAAACATCTTCAGCAATTCATCATTCAAGAAAAGCATCTTTACTTTCCAAACACTGTCAAATAGTCGCATCTGCGATGGTAGGTTTTGCTATCCTAATGGTTGTAGGTTTTTCACCTATAGAAGTGATTCATAATGCTGCGCATGATACGCGGCACAGCACTGGATTTCCTTGTCATTAATAATTAACCAGATCCATTAAATTGAGTCTGGTTAATCAATTTAAGCTTGGTGATGGATATATTCTGTCACTGGCTTTCCCTGTATAAAATGCTCTTTAATAATCCTATCCAGTTTTTCGCTAGTAATATCGTAATACCAGACACCTTCGGGTTGTACGCATAGTAAGGGGCCCGATTTACAGGTTCCAAAACAGGTGGCTCTCGTTCTTTTTACCCGTAAATTACCCTTATCCAACCCTGCTTCTTTCAGTTTTACTTTTAGTTCGTTATAGAGTGCCTGACCTTCTCCATTTTTAGTACATCTCTCACCAATGCAGACTAATAGGTGGCGGTGATAGTCCATCATTTTAGGCTTGATAACTTCAGTCATCACTTTGCTCCTGTGTTTTGTCAATACTTAGGGCGAGACAATCTTTTTGATAAGACTCTAATTGTGCCGAGTCAAATTCGCCTTCATGTTTAGTCAGTAATACTCGGAATATCAATTGGCCATGAATATCCAGAAAATGCAGACCATAAGATTTATCTTTACGCCAGGCAAAATAGGCAGTGCTGACTTTTCCCCAGTTAATATGTAAATGGAAATGGTCATTTTCTATATTCAACCATTCTGAACGCCTTACAAAACTGCCACCCTGTAAAAATAGTTCGACGACAGCACCTGTTCCTGTGCGTACCACGCCACGCAAACGTCCCCAGTTTTGACTGGCTTCAATGGCTAACTGGTATTTTTCTGGGTGTACTTGATGGGCTGTGTGTGATTTGCATGGGGTGTTTTCTTCTGAGCCAAGGGATACGGCTGATAATACTTCGCCAACAGGGACTGTAAAATAGTCTGCTACTTTTTCCCAGCTCAGGTCATTTTGATTTAAATAACGTCTTAAACACGCTTTCCAGCCCTCAAGTCCCATGGACAAAGAACGTCCTGCTTGTTCGCCTGGTTTTGCTTCACCGCTTAAATTGGCATATTTATTGGCATAACCGCGTGGAGTAATCATTAAACCTTGGTCAATGTAGGTAGAAGAATTGCCAATCAAGACTGTCGTTAACATACCAATGTCACAATCTGCCATTTCATCCAGACGAACCAGTTGAATAGCTTGTCTACGGCGATAGGCAGACTTTACTATGGCAACAGGAGTTGCAGCATCTCGATAGCGTAATAGTATTTGTTGCGCCTGCACAATTTGCTGGGTACGTCTGCCACTTTTGGGGTTGTATAATGCCACTACAAAATCAGATTCAGCAACCGCGTCTAATCGGCGTGCAATAGTAGTCCAGGGGGTCAATAAATCGGATAAGGAAATAGAACAAAAGTCATGTGTTAACGGTGCACCGACTAAGGATGCACAAGTAGATAGGGCTGTACTACCAGGTACAATTTCTACTTTAATAGCGCTATCTGGTGTCCAGCCTGCTTGTAGCAAAATTTCATAAGTCGGCCCAGCCATACCATAAATGCCTATATCACCCGATGAAATCAAGGCTACAGTTTTGCCTTCTTTAGCCTGCTCATAGGCTTCAATACAACGGTCTATTTCTTCTGTCATGCCTTTTTTTACAACTTCTTTGCCGTCTAGCAGCTCTTTAACCAACTTGATATAGGTTGTGTACCCAATAACTACGTCGGCTTCAGCAATAGCACTTTTGGCTCGGTAAGACATGTGTTCTTCTGCGCCGGGGCCAAAGCCGACTAATAATATTTTTCCACTCATGGTTCTGCTTTATGTTGTTTGAATATACTGCTTCCCACCAAGACCTCGGGAAGGAGAAAGTAGGTTTCTAGTATGAATTAGTTTTGGCTTATATTTTTACTATTGAAACTGTCGCGTTTTTACCCTCTGCACCAAGGTATTTATATTTTTCTACTATTAAATGATCCCTGTTAGATTGAGCCGCTAATATAGCCGCAGCTTCAGAAACTGATGGTGTACCCATATATTTTAAAACAACGGCAGAAGGGCTAGGTACTTTAACTTTTGATAATTGTTCAGCAGAGAAAAACTGCAAAGGCCATTGGTATTTCTCTGCTAATTGCAATAAAGCAATTTCATCATTTTTTTTATCAATGGTCGCCAGTTGGCTAATATCAAGTTTATTCAGTTTGACGGATTTTAATGCATTATCAATGGCATCTTCCAGCGTTTTCAATGAAGTGTTTTTATCACAGCCCATACCTAAAATAAGTTTCATTTTGTGTAAGATTTAGGTCGATAAACGACCAGTTTTTCTTTGAATTGTTGCCAGACCTGTTCGCTGATTTCTCGTTCTGTAATCCATAATATCGCCTTATACTGATCTAAATCGACGGTTTCAAAATTGTCAAACAGATGAATATTTTTGGGTAAAGGTGTCGGACGAGTCCACCAGTTTTTCTCTCCTGCTTCTTGAATAAAGGCGATAGGTTCTTCGTTAACTACATGGGCAGAAACACGGGTAATATTGATTTTAGGTGCTTCCACAATCCAACCTAATTCACGGCCTAAAATATCAACAGGAATGGTTTTACCCACATCAGAAGCGGTGGTGACTACCGCAGTGCCTTGAATCAGTTCAGCAATATTTTCTGCATAGGCATTTGCTCCACCGACATGTCCAGAAAGTACGGGGATAACAAATTGTCCGCTATCATCTATTACTATAACTCCTGGGTCGATATCTTTCGATTTTAGATGGGGTGCAATTAATCGAACAACTGCACCTAACGATACGAAAAAAACAACTTGGTCATACTCTGTAAAAAGAGTGGCAATCTGATCTCTAAAGGGCCCAGAATAAGCACGCAAATTATTTTCCATACTGGTCATCAACTCAGAAAACTTTTCAGAGACCACCACATCGGCAGCAGGAATTTTTTCTGCTAATGATTTAACTTGTGTGGCACCATGTTTAGTGATGGCAACGAGAACTATTTTTGCTGTGGCTTGGGTCATTTTTAGAGTAATGGTAAAAAAGCATCATTATAACCTAGTGTTTCACTCAGGCATTATATTCTATGGGAAGTTAAAATGTCGTGAGTGCCTAGGTGCTTATAACGCTATCGTTCATCAAGTTTACCCATAATGTCTTGCATTTTCTATTGAAAAAAGACGGCAGCACTGACTAATAACGCACTAATCAAAATAGCCCAAACAGTGCCATCATGGTTTTTTTCCATTTGTTGACGTAATTGGGATATTCCTTTATTTTGCTTTTCTATTTGCTGCTTGCTATGTCTGACACTATCTAATGCCTGAAATATGAGCGTTGGCATTTCTGGGAAATGTTCTGCAATTTCAGGAAATTGTTTTACCAGTTGTTTGATTTTTGCTTTTGCTCCGATGCGTTCGTGAAACCAGTCTTCTAAAAAGGGTTTAGCTGTTTGCCATAAATCAAGTTCTGGGTATAACTGACGGCCTAAACCTTCAATATTAAGCAAGGTTTTTTGTAATAACACTAATTGCGGTTGTACCACCATATCAAAGCGTCTGGCAGTTTGAAATAAACGTAATAATAATAAGCCAAAAGAAATATCTTTTAGGGGCTTGTCAAATATTGGGTCACAAACACTGCGGATGGCAGATTCAAAGTCTTCAATACGTGTGTCAGAAGGAACCCAGCCAGACTCAATGTGCATTTGTGCAACACGTCTATAATCACGGTTAAAAAAAGCCCGAAAGTTTTCTGCCAGATAGCGTTGATCAGATAAGGATAAAGTACCGACAATACCAAAGTCTACGGCAATATATTTATCTGGTAAATCAACAAAAATATTGCCTGGGTGCATGTCTGCATGGAAAAAATTGTCACGAAATACTTGGGTGAAAAATGTTTCTACGCCACGTTCAGCGAGTAATTTAAAATTAGCACCTTCTTCCCTTAAACGATCTATTTCACCTACTGGAATACCGTAGATTCTTTCCATGACCAGTACTTTTTGGCGAGTAAATTCCCAGTATATTTCAGGAATATAAAGCGATTCAGAGTCTTTAAAATTTTCACGTAATTTTGTTGCGTTTGCGGCTTCTTTTACCAAGTCCAACTCATCTAAAAGCGTTCTTTCAAATTCTGCAACAACTTCCATTGCACGTAATCGCCGTGCATCATCCCAGAATTTTTCAGCCAGTCGTGCTAATTCATAGAGTAAGCTCAAATCTGAATGGATTCTCTTTTCAATATGAGGACGCAATACTTTAACCACAACTTTTTCTCCACTATGTAGTTTGGCAGTATGTACTTGGGCGACAGAGGCTGATGCTAAGGGGCTGGGGTCAAATTCGGCAAAAGCTTCTGAGGTTTTTTGTCCAAGTTGCTGTTCAATAACCTCACGTGCTAAATCGTTAGAAAAAGGCGGGACTTTATCCTGTAATTTAACTAATTCATCAGCAATATCATCAGCTAGTATGTCTTTTCGTGTGGATAAGGCCTGACCAAATTTGATGTAGATAGGACCTAGGTCTTCCAGTGTTTTTCGGATTCTTACACCGCGAGGTTCAGAAGGCTTTCTTAACAAATAATTAGGAGAAAATACTGCGAGAAACCGAATAGGGCGAAATAAATGCGTTTTTAAAATGATTTCGTCTAAACCGTGGTACATCATAACCCAGTTAATGTGGATTAAACGCATGAATATTTTTGGATGAATCAATGGGCCTGCCTAATTTATATAATCAATGAGAGTTTAGTTTTAGCTGGTCTATACGTGCTGAAAGGCGGTCATGATCAGCACGTATTTCATTAATCTGTTGATACAATATATTAGCTTCCGCCTCAGCAGGAAAGTCGCGGGTTTCTTCTTGCAGAAATTCTTTACTATTGAGTTTGAAAGTATGGAGGCTTTCTTCAGTCCAGTTAAAACCCGAGCGGAACAAAGTGCCAATTTTATGGGCAATAATATCACCTGTAAATTGAGATAACTTTTCTTCTAGGTCAATATCCAGTCTATTAAAAAGCTGCTGAAATTTATCCGCGACTTGTACATCACCTTCAATGGTCACCTCACCGCTAAAAATGGATCGCATCGGTGTTGAACTCAGTCCCATTAAACCAAGAGCCGACAGCGTGCCACTTATGCAAGCATCGGTCTTATCAGCATAATGTTCAAGCAATTGAATTTTTTCTGTGGTGGGGCAAAGATACAGCGTTTCATTAAAGGGTAAAATATTAATCGCAATAATTTTTCCTGCCATAGGCGTTAGAAACATACTGACATCTTCATCAAGAGCTAAGTATTGATTTAAAGCAGTTTCTAATGTGCTGACCACTAGCCATTTTATCATGATATTAGATTTTGTAGCCTCTATGTACGGCAACAATACCCTGGCTCATATTAAAATATTCACACCGTTCTAATCCTGCATCAACCATCATTTGCTTAAGTTCATCTTGCTTGGGATGCATACGGATGGACTCCGCCAGATAGCGATAGCTGCCTTCATCTTTAGCGATGATAGCACCAATTTTAGGCAGTAGTTTAAACGAATAAAAGTCATAAACTTTTTCTGTAATTTTATCGGTAGGGTGCGAGAATTCCAGCACGATAACACAGCCACCAGGTTTAAGAACTCTCAGCATAGAACGTAATGCACCATCTTTATCAGTCACATTTCTTAGTCCAAAGGCGATACATACACAATCAAAACTGTTGTCAGCAAAGGGCAGACATTCTGCATTGACCTGAGCATAACGAATATTGCCAATTAGACCGCAATCTATTAGACGATCTCGACCCGTGCGTAACATTTCCGAATTAATATCGGCTAAAACGATAGAGCCTTCTTTGCCTACCCGTTTTTTAAAAAGTTTGGTTAAATCGCCAGTACCCCCAGCAAGGTCAAGAATATGGTCGCCATTTCTAACATTGGCCAATTGAATCGCTACTTTTTTCCAGATTCTATGGATACCTAAAGACATCAGGTCATTCATAACATCATAGCTACTGGCTACGGAATCAAAAACACCGCGAACCATGCGGACTTTTTCTTCTGTTGCGACTTGTTTATAACCAAAATGGGTGCTGTTATCAGTTGTCATTGTTGTTCCTCGATAGCTTGCATTCAGTGTTGAATCTATCGCTATGTATTAATTTTTCAGGGCTTGTTTATGACTATCCCGCTTTATCTAAACCATCAAGTATAGTTTGCCAAAATGTTGGATATTCAGAACCTAATTTATACAACATGTCCCACGAATAAATGCCACTGTGATGTCGGTAAAATTGAGTTCTATACCATAATTACCGAAAGGTTTCATTATTACAGGATATAACGACTAAGGTCTTCGTCTTCAGCAAATTCTGTTAAATGACTATCGACATAGGCAGCATCTATCAGCACAGTTTTATCAGTCATATCTGAGGCATTAAAGGAAATATCTTCTAATAATCGTTCCAAAATAGTGTGTAACCTTCTAGCACCAATATTTTCTGTGGTTTCATTTACATGCCAGCCTAGTTCAGCGATGCGTTGAATGCCGTCTGCAGAAAAGCTTAGGTCAATATCTTCGGTTTTTAATAAAGCCTGATATTGCTCAGTTAACGAGGCATCGGGTTCAGTTAGAATACGCACAAAATCTTCAGCAGATAGAGCATTAAGCTCAACTCGAATAGGAAAACGACCTTGTAGTTCAGGAATCAAATCAGACGGTTTAACTAGATGAAAAGCACCCGAAGCGATAAATAAAATATGGTCAGTTTTAATCATGCCATATTTGGTGCTGACTGTGCTACCTTCAACTAAAGGTAGCAAGTCACGTTGCACACCTTCACGAGAGACTTCACCGCCACCTCCACCTAATTCAGAACGCTTACATACTTTATCTATTTCATCCAGAAAAACGATACCATTTTGCTCTACAGCCTCAACAGCAGATAATTTAATATCATCTTCATTGACCAATTTTCCCGCTTCCTCTTCTTGAAGCACTTTAAGTGCTTCAGAAATTTTTATTTTATGGGTTTTGGTTTTATCATTGCTCAGGTTTTGAAACATACCTTGCAATTGATTGGTCATGTCTTCCATGCCTGGAGGTGCCATGATTTCTACACCCACTGCTGGTGCTTTTAGGTCAACTTCGATTTCCTTATCATTTAAGTCACCTTCACGTAATTTTTTACGCATTTTTTGACGAGTTGAAGCTTCAGAATCTGAAATCATGCCGTCTTCTGCGGAAGGTAAAAGAATGTCCAGAACCTTGTCTTCCGCTGCATCAGCCGCTCGGTTTTGTACTTTTTCCATTTCTGACATGCGATTCATTTTTACCGCAGTATCAACCAGATCACGAATAATAGATTCTACATCACGTCCGACATAGCCGACCTCAGTAAATTTGGTGGCTTCAATTTTAATAAAAGGGGCATTAGCTAAACGCGCTAAACGGCGGGCAATTTCTGTTTTCCCCACGCCTGTTGGGCCAATCATTAAAATGTTTTTGGGAGTGATCTCATCGCGTAGTTCTTCGGCAACACGCATTCTGCGCCAGCGATTACGCAGGGCAATAGCGACCGAACGTTTGGCACTGGCTTGACCAATGATATGTTTATCCAACTCGCTGACAATTTCTTTAGGTGTCATTTTACTCATGCTAAATTACTCTTGGTGGCTTTGTGGTTCAGCATCTAATTCTTCGATGCGTAAATTGTGATTAGTATAAATGCAGATGTCAGCCGCTATATGGAGTGATTTTTCTACAATTTCTCTGGCGCTTAAATCAGTGTTTTCCAATAATGCCCGTGCGGCAGACTGGGCAAATGAACCGCCAGAGCCAATGGCCATTAGGTCATATTCAGGTTCAATAACATCACCTGTACCAGATAAAATGAGGGAGGTTTTTGCATCGGCAATGGTTAGCAAGGCTTCTAATTTTCGTAAAGCACGGTCAGTACGCCAGTCTTTTGCCATTTCAACCGCTGCCCGAGTTAAATTGCCGCGATGTTTTTCCAGTTTGCCTTCAAAATGTTCAAATAGGGTGAAAGCGTCAGCGGTTGCACCGGCAAAGCCGGCAATGACCTTACCGTGATAAAGGCAACGTACTTTGCGTGCATTACCTTTCATCACCGTGTTTCCCATAGAAACTTGACCGTCTCCCCCTATAACCACTCTGTCGCCACGGCGAACAGAAAGTATTGTTGTTCCTCTAAAACTCACTTTGAACCCATTAAGAATAATAAAACCTACCTATTCTACAGGTTATTTTTATACTTAGGGGTTTATAGTTAAAGGGAATGATCAAAAGTGGAGTAAAGATGAAAGCGCGGAGTTTACAGGTGTAAATGCACACTTTCAACGCGGCTATTGGACAAAATAGAGGGTAAGCTGAGGAGTTACATTTATTCTTCTATTTTTAACAACCAACCATCATTAGCAGGGCAATTATTAGTACCTGATGCTTTAATATCAATTCTGGCATAGGTATTTTGCAAACTATCTGGCAATGTTCCCTTAACTTCAAAGCCAGTACTTTTTTTAGTAATATTGACCTCAACCGCTTGTTTTTTTACGCTGACAACTATGCTGTCTGGGTTTGTTAATGTAGATGTTTTAAATGAAAATTCAGCACCTGAACTAACAACCGTCAATTTTACCGGTGTAAATTCACTAAACTTAGGTTTTTTGCAGGCTTTTTGACCCCCGCTACTTCCATAAGCCCAGGTTTGGCTAGAAAAAGTAACAAGAATCAACAAGGGTAATAATTTAATTTGTTTCATTTTTCTCTCCGCTTTGGTTTTTTGGCTTTTTGAACCATTATTAAATAGAGACCTCTGTATAACTCTGGCGATGAGAAAAAAGTGATAGAATTTTTCAGGTTTTAGTCAAAATACAAGTGTAATAGTGAACTATTGCACGTTATTTTGGCTGACCTTTTTTATCCGTTCATGAGTTATGCTGAGTTCTCAAATAGCCAATCTAATCTATTTTCAATGGAACTGTAACACCTAATGAAATCAATCGTCCAAGTTATTACCCTCTTTATTATTTTATTGAATAGCTGTTCAGCTAAAACAGTAGAATATGATTTAGTGATTGATTATAAAAGGGTTGAGTTTAATAATAAGACTACCATAGCTATGGCCGTCAATGGCTTAGTGCCAGCACCCACTTTATATTTTCAACAAGGTGATATAGCACAGATTAATGTTAGTAATCAGATGAATGTTGAGACTTCGGTGCATTGGCATGGTTTGTTAATACCTAATCATCAAGATGGCGTACCTTATGTGAATCATCCTCCTATTGAGCCAGGTGCCGCCCATCTATTTAAGTTTGAATTGAAGCACCCAGGTACTTATTGGTATCACTCGCACACAGGGCTACAAGAACAACGTGGCGTGTATGGTGCCATTGTTATCTATCCAACAATAAAGCCTGCTCCGTATTTTGATCAACAAACGACAGTTGTGTTATCTGACTGGATTAATGAAGACCCTGATGAAGTGTTGCGAACCTTAAAAAGTGGCAGTGATTTTTATAGTATCAAAAAAGGTAGTCAACAAAATGTATTGTCCGCAATACAACAGGGTGGACTGAAGCATTTTTTTAAACAATCTTTGAACCGAATGTCAGGAATGGATATTTCTGACGTGGCTTATGATGCTTTTTTAGCCAATGGACAGACAGAAACTATCATTCCTGCCAAGGTAGGCGATGTAGTTAAATTACGTTTGGTAAATGCGGCAACGGCGACTTATTTCAATTTACAGTTTGCAAAAGGCGATATACAAATCATTGCTGCTGATGGTAATGATGTATTGCCATTAAATACCAACAATTTTTTAATGGCGATTGCTGAGACCTATACCCTACTGATTACCGTACCTGAACCAGGTTTGTTTGAATTAAGAGCCAGTGCTCAGGACGGCTCGGGATATAGTTCAATTTGGATCGGGTCGGGGGAGCGTGTAGTTGCACCTGATATAAAAAATCCTGACCCTTATACAATGAATATGTCTGAGCATAAGATGGCACATGGTATGAAGCATAATATTTCTAATGATATGAATGGGCAAACGCCCTATAAAAAATTAAAAGCGTTAAGCGCTACAACATTACCCATTGATAATAAAACAAGAGAAATTCAGTTAGATTTAACGGGGGATATGCGACGTTATGTTTGGTCAATCAATAATGAGATTTTATCGGCAGATAATGTGATTAAAATCAGCCGAGGTGAAAACCTCCGTTTTGTTTTAAACAATAAAACCATGATGCATCATCCTATGCATTTGCATGGACATTTTTTTCGTGTTTTAAACGACCAAGGGGCATATTCTCCTTTGAAACATACTGTTGATGTGCCGCCTATGGGGCAACAAATTATTGAGTTTGAAGGCAATGAAAAGCAGGACTGGTTCTTTCATTGTCATATTCTCTATCATGCTAAAGCGGGTATGGCGAGGGTTATCAGTTATAAAGATGATCTGATTGATGCTGAATTAGTGGATATTCGCCATAAACTCTATAGTGATAAAGGTTTTTTTTATACCAATGGCGCATTACTTTCTCAGATGACTGAAGGTGAAGCAGTTTTAACTAATAGTAAAAATACTTTGCATACAGATTGGCAAATCGGATGGCAAAATGTACCAAGCACTGAATATGAAGTTAATATCAGTTATGAGCGAACCTTTAGTCGATTTTTTTCAGGCTTTGCAGGCGTAAGCCTTGAAGATGACACAGCACGAGGAATTTTTGGCTTTAAATATCTATTCCCTTTAAAATTTGAAACCGAATGGCGAGTGGATACTTTAGGAGATTTGCGAATAACACTGGCTAACGACATTCAACTGACTCAGCGTATTAATCTATTTGCAGACTATGAATACGATACTGAGAGTCAGGAAGAATGGCAGCTTGGTATAGAATATTCAATATCTAAAAACTTAGGATTCGTCACCCAGTTTCATTCTGATTTTGGTGTGGGTGCAGGCTTTAAATTAGCTTACTGATAGATTGATATTCGTTCAAATAAATTCTTTCACATGCTGAGGTCTCATTCTGTTTTAAAACGAGTCTAGCTGATACTTGATTTAAGCGCATAGTTTTTATCTCAATTATCTTGCTAAAAACGATAGCTGTTTTTTATCGGCTTGTTCAATTTATCTGTTAACCCTATGCTATACCTGAGTTGTGCTAGAAGAACAAATGAGCCTGAAAAGTTTATACTCCAACTTGCAAATATAGCTTAAACATAAGAAAATACTTGCTTTTCATCAATATAAAAGGGAAACATTATGGTTTCATTAACCTCGCCTGTTTGTGATTTTGGATCATCTGCTTTAAACTTTGAGTTACCAGGTACTGATGGACAAAACTGGACATTAGAACAGTGTGCTGGTAGCAAAGGTTTACTCATCATGTTTATCTGTAACCATTGCCCTTATGTTAATGCCATCCATCAGCGTATATTGCGTGATACGGCAGAATTAAAAACCTTAGGCATTGCCAGCGTAGCCATTTCCTCCAACGATATTATTGAATACCCTGAAGATTCATTTGAAAATATGCAAAAATTGGCAAAGCAGCTAAATTTTGATTTTCCTTATTTATTAGATGAAAGTCAGGATATTGCCAAACAATACGGTGCTGTTTGTACCCCTGATTTCTTTGGTTACAACAATAAGCTGGAATTGCAATACAGAGGTCGTCTGGATGCCAGCAAAAAAGAAAGTGCTGGTGGTGATGTGAAACGTGATTTATTTGAGGCCATGAAACAAGTTGCACAAACTGGGCACGGCCCTAAAGAACAAATTGCCAGTATGGGCTGTTCCATTAAATGGAAAAAGCATGATTAATTATTTCATCATTACGCCTTACAATGGAGGCATTAAATTATCCGCACTTGTAACTGATTTTTTGTAACTACTCAGTATAACTCTGTTAAAAATGTAGCTTATTGATTTATCAAGATTCTGAGGAATCAACAAGCTACATCATCTTTACTTATCTTCCACAGCATCAACAACAGCTTTAACTGTAAATATAGTACCGTCAATATCAACCACTTCGACTTTAGTGTCTACAGCACAATCATCACCTTCAACTGTCCAGATAGAATCACCTATTTTGACTTTTCCCCGTCCATTTTCAATCGCTTGAGATACCGAAAAAATGCGTCCTATATACTGAACACCTCGTTTATTAAGTAAAGGTTGGTCTGATTCTGAACGATATGTTTTCCCATAACGTCGCCAACTATAGATAGAAACAATAGATAAAGTAGAAAACAGTAATAATTGTATTTCTACTGAGGTTGAGGGTATTAAAAATAATTCCAGCCCTACAACAAAACCAGCAACAGATAGCCATAAAAAAAAGAAGCCTGGAGCCATAACTTCTGTTCCCAACATAAAAATAGCAAACACCCACCAATACCAGAAAACAATGTCTAGTTCAGCCATAATTAATCCTTTTTAGCCATTGCTTCTTTTGCTAAGTCAGCAATACCTGCAATAGATCCAATCACGCTAGCCGCCTCTAAAGGCATTAAAATCAATTTACTATTGTCAGAACTGGCGATGTCTTTTAATGATTCTACATATTTTTGTGCGATAAAGTAGTTGATGGCTTGCACATCACCTTTTGCAATCGCTTCAGATACCATGATTGTTGCATTGGCTTCTGCTTCAGCTAAACGCTCTCTAGCCTCCGCATCTCTATAGGCTGACTCTTTACGTCCTTCTGCATCTAGAATTGCACCTTGTTTTTCCCCTTCGGCACGTAAAATTTCAGCTTGTCTCAATCCTTCTGCTTCCAAAATATTCGCTCTTTTTTCCCGCTCTGCTTTCATTTGTCTAGCCATGGCATCCACTAAATCTCTAGGCGGTGCAATATCTTTAATTTCAATTCGAGCAACTTTGACTCCCCAAGGTGTTGTCGCATCATCGACCACATTCAACAAACGGGCATTAATATCATCTCGTCTTGATAAAAGCTCATCCAAATCCATTGAGCCCATGACTGTACGAATATTAGTCATCACCAGATTTAGAATGGCTAATTCTAGATTATTCACTTCATAAGAAGCTTTAGCCGCATCAATAATCTGGAAAAAAACCACGCCATCCACTGTCACCATGGCATTATCTTTGGTAATCACTTCCTGAGAAGGCACATCCCTAACCTGCTCCATCATATTTAACTTATTACCGATTTTATCAATAATAGGTACGATAATATTTAACCCCGGCGTCAATGTGTCTGTATATCGCCCAAACCGTTCAACCGTGTATTCATCTCCTTGCGGAACAGGTTTAACACTCATAAATACCATTAATATGGCAAAACTAAATACCACTATTGCGAAAATTTCCATAATTGTTACCCCTTATGCTAATGATTGTTGCAATTGATCAACTAACTTATAATAATGTATATCTTTTTTAAATGTAAGTGATATAAGGAAAAGTTTAATGATGACTTGGTCGATAAACCTATGTGTCCTAGCAATAGGTTTTCTTATTGCGGGTCTGTATAAACCTCAGTTGCTATTATTCTGGATGGACAAACCCAAGCGTATGCCGATTGTGCTATTTTCTGGTTTTTTATTTATGGTCGGAAGCACCATGTTTGGTGAAGCCAATCGAGAAAAACAAAAATGGCTTAAAGAACAATCTCAACAAGCAACTGAGACGCAGTCTGATACCGTACCCACGGTCTTGCCAAAAATGCTAGGAGTAAAAACAGAAACTGAAAAAGTAGTAGAATAAAAAATTTACTTGAATTCACATCATAAGTGCAACACTCGTTAGTCGGTCAAAAGAGTATATTAACCCCTCTTTAATCCGACAAGAAAAAGGAGTAAAAGATGAAAATATACCCATTTGATGATATGGACTCCTCTCCTTCCTGCGTTGTCTAACGCCAAATTCAGGGGTGCCGTAGGCATCCCCTGGAATTTTTTGTGTACGCCCAGCATGGGCATGAACTAATGAGGTAAAAGTCCTCTGTAGGAAAACCTAACTTAGCGTACGTTGTGCGTTAAGTATAACTACTAGCCGATGGTAACTGCAAACTCGTGAGGATTTGTGAGAAGGAAGCCTAAGCGCAAAACGACAAGCCTACGAACAGAAATATCATATTAGGCGTAGTCTCTGAGGTGAGTTAGCACAAGATAACGAAACCCAAGGCCTGTGAGATAGCGTAAATGATGAGGTTGTGGCGTGACAGTTCATGTTCTTATCTGGAGAGATCTGCTTAACAGGCAGTCGATAAGAAACCTGTATAAAGGCACAGGGTAAGAAAGTGTCTTGGCTCTTTGGAATCCATCAGCCAAAGTTGAGCGAATTAGATGGAAATCTGACGCGATTTATCGAAGAAGACTTAAAACTCAAAGTCAATGAACAGCAAAGTCGAGTGGTCAAAAGCAGTCAAGCCAAGTTTTTAGGCTTTAGCTTTAAAGGCAAAACTATTGTTTGGCATCCCAAAAGTTTGGAAGAGTTCAAACACCGAGTGCGAGAACTGACCAATCGAACATGGGGCGTGTCAATGCAAGTCAAAATCCAAAAGTTAAGTATTTATTTACGAGGCTGGATAAACTACTTTGGCATAGCGAATCAATATCAACAAACCGTTGAATTAGACGGCTGGATAAGGTGCAGAGTTAGGATGTGTTATTGGAAGCAGTGGCGAAAACCACGGACGAAAATACGCAAGCTAATGAAATTAGGGATTGAAAAACAGGCCGCAATTTTAGCTGGATTAAGCAGTAAATCCTACTGGAGAAACGCAAAAACCCCTTGTATTAATAAAGGGTTAGGAAAAGAATATCTGGAAAAGCAAGGGCTATACTCATTAAGAGATGGCTGGATTAAGTATCACTACGGTTAGTGAAACCCCCTGTGCGGAGCCGCACGCAGGGTGTTGGGGGCTGAGGGTGAGAGACCCTTGGCTACCCGATTAGCTGTGTTTAACCCCATTTTGTTTCCAATTGCCTATGTTCACTTGCACAATCTCGAAGATATAAATTAATTAAACTTTGGTACGGAATTCCTTTGCTTTCAGCCATTCCTTTAAAGTAAGAAATGGTTTCTTCGTCAATTCTTATTGTTATCTGCTTTTTTAACCGTTTTGCATAGGGGTTTTTTACTGATTTAGAGAAATCATATGATTCACGCATGACTATAACCTTCATATTGTTTTCGTTCCAATTTATCAGCTTTTCGTGCTGAAATAATACGAATAGTTTCCGAATTCACTTCACAATGGCTTACGAGTAATAATTTTAATTGTGAGCTTAGCCCCATAAGAATGAAACGCTCTTCACCTACAGAATGACCAGGGTCTGGAATTAATCTAGCAAGCTCATCAGAAAACACAGTTTTAGCCTCCTCAAACGTAACACCATCATGCTTTTTCTGGTTTGAAATGTTCTTGTTTTTATCCCACTCGAAATTTAAGCTATCCATAGGATAAATATAATTACATTGTAGTTATAAGTCAAGAGCATCCATGTTTGCCGATTGACCAAGCAGCTAACGTCAAATTCAGTGGCCGCTGGCAGATATAAGAAGAACTCTGCAAACGCACTGAACTTTGATAAAAAATGACCTTTGAAAACGAACTGTGCTGCCAACGGTCAGAAAATCAAAGGGAGTCCAATCAAAGGGGAGGGAATTGGCGAATAAGGAGATATTTTGAACCGCTCTAGCCGTTATAGTTTGTACCTATATTTCACTAATCAAAAAAACCTTTTCGTAAGTGCTTCCCCTTCGTTATATTTCTCACCCCATCAGCTTCTGATTGAATGACATCTGTTTCAGCATTTTGCTTTTTTAATTCCGCATCAATAAAATCATTAACCCTTTTTGCTTTTGCCTTGGCAACAGCTAACTGTATACTCCGTTTCTCATCTTCGTAATCATGATTCCTATATTTATCATCCAACGACTCTTGAAATAATTTATTAGAATTATTTAATTTTGCAGTACGTTCAGTAACATTAAGATCTCTTAATTTGTTCTCGTAATCTTGGTTACGTTTTTTGTCTGCAACCTTACGATCATCAAGAACCTTTTCCCTTGCTAATTTTCTTTGAAAGGCTTTATCTCTAGATGCTTTTTTACGTTTAGCTATTTTTTCAGCCCTAACGCCAAATTCAGTGGCCGCTGGCAGATGTTCGATGAACTCTGCAAACACACTGAACCTTGATATAAAGTGACCTTTGAAAAAAAACTGCGCTGCCAGCGGTCAACTGGAATTTTTTGTTAGCTATTTTAATAACTTATTAAAATCAATATCATATCCAGCTTCGTTCATTTCTTTTGCTAGATCTATTTGCCAATTACTTTCACCAACATAGACAACACCACTAATATCATTTGGAAGCTCAATATCTCCTTTAACAACCGTGGCAACCCTATCTCTACTTATTTTTCCTATTAAATAACCATGCTCAAAAACAACATTTTGACGAGCACGTTTTTTAAAATTTTCTTTGTCGGAAGATGCCGCTCCAATATCATCTGGAGTATAAAGGATAATAGCAAAACCAACATTTGAATGCTTTTCAATTTTTTCAATGATAGTCATTCCAGCACTAGCTTGTTCATGAAGAATAACTGTTTCAAAACCTAGTTTCTCAACTAATCGTGCCACCTCATTTTTTGTTTCGCCTTCATGACCATGAACAATAAAAACCTTTGAGGTGTCTAGTTTATTTTTTACATGCAAAAAATCATCAGAACTTTTTTTCCCAGGTAACATTACCGAAATATCAGTATCAGAGAGATTTGATACTTCTTTTGCCATAGTAAAGATATTTTTAACATTATCATCATTATGGGAAGTTTGGGAGGGAGGAATATATAAGCCATCTCCTGAAGGTCGATACTTTTTAAAAAACTCTTCAATTTTTGTAGCATAGAAAAGAGACTTTTCTTTATTGAAAGAACTCTTATCCTTCACGAGCATACTATATAGATTTTCTGTAAATTTATATATTGAAGAAAAAAATTTTTTATCGTCACTAACTGCATGAAAGAGAGCATCTACATTTATTTCGAGTTCTTCTATTTTATTCATTATTTATTTTAAGGTCTCCAAACTTCTTTAATAGCTAACGACCAAATCAGCGGCCGTTTAAAGTGGCGGTTTTTTTGCGAATAGCAAAAAAAATGACGCTTTAAACGGTCGGGTGAATTTGATTGTTAGCTGCATTTTCAACACCCATCATCATGTCATAGTGCCCTTCATGTTTTGTTAAAGTAAAAATATCTTTAAATACTTTTAAATATTTATCTACCACATCCGATTGTGCTTCAATAAACAAATCATCTGAAATGCTGTGAGAGCCATCATTAATCCAAGAAATTAATGATCTAAATATCTCTTGCTCCTCTTTAGATGTGAACTTACTTATAAGGTCATCATCCTTATATCCACCAAGCATTTTGAAATAGTTTTCAATAATTCGCCTCATAGTGTTTTGTATTGTCACGCTGGAATTATGTTCCTTATTCTTTAACTCATTCCACATCAACTCATAAGAAGTTTGGATTGGGTTTTTCATTAAGAATGGTTGAGCTGTAGAAACTTTATTGTTTTTTCTTAAAATCCAGTAGTTAGTTTGATTATTTTCTTTAGTTCTACCATCTATAAAAGATACTTCCTTATGAAAATATACATTATGAGTTAAAAGAATGAGCTGTTTTATATTGCCAACATCATTTTTAATGTCTTTAATAATTTCTTTTATAAGGGTGCTAACCACAAATAGCACATTACTATCGAGGCTTGAAATCGGGTCATCGACAACTAAAACTCTCTCATCAGTAATCGTTTCCTTGTCAGTTGAGCCTTTAGCTAGCTGTAGATAATATAGAAAAGTAATAAAAGTAATTTCCCCTTCACTCAATGTTGACTCAGCTAACTCCCCATCCTCTCTTTTTATTTGATAATGGTTTTCACTCGATACAGATGGAACAATTTCAAAATTATCAAACCCATAATATTGTAAAGTTTTGTTAATTTCATCAATGGTGGGCTGTATGCTGGTTACATTTTTTGTTAACTCTTTTATTTCATCATTCAGAGATTTATAAGAATTACGCTTTTCAATTACATCACTCTTTAGAGTTGAAATACCTTTTTCCAAGCCTGCAGTTTTCTTGATGTATTCTTCTATGTCCTCCTTATTAGTTTCAACTACATACTTCCAGATAGACTGAATTAAACTACTTTTTTCTGACTTATAATTATTTACAATGTCATTGTGTTTTTTGATTTCACCATTAGCACTTTCTAGCAAATCTTTAATGTTCTCAAACTGCTCTTGTGTCGATGTTAAGTTAACGCTTCTACTTGGCTCTTTGGCTTTTTCAACAAGTAATAATTTATTTGTATTAACCTGACTTAATAAGGTTTTCAAATATGCTGAGAACTTATCTATTTCTAGCTTTGTTCCATTATTAGCTTTTTGGTTTGTTTCAATCTGAGTCAATTCATTAATGGCATTATCTGTAAACCTCCTGTATTCATCAATAAGTACAGTGACCTTTTTGATCGACGTTGTAAAGGACTCGTCAAAGTAGCTTTCTAATTGATGTTTAAAGTCTTCTTCAATTGTAGGCTGTTGGCAAAAAGGGCAGGTTATATTTTCCTGTATATATGATCTACCTTGATTTACCCAATCATTAATATTTAACTTTTGAATTAAGTGAGAAATATTGACATCCGATTTTCCAATTATTTTGCTTCCCAAAATATCATCTTCTTCAATGGTTATGATTTGATTGAAATCTACAATATTCATTAATCCAATAGATTCAGGCGCTTTTCCAAATATAGTTTTGGATTTATTTTTTAAATCATCAATTGCTTCCAACGATGAGGTATTATTCTTAAACTCTGATAATAGCTTATTTTTAAAACCCTCTTTCTGCATTGAACCTTGAAAAGCTTCCTTAAATTCTCCTTCGTGTTTTTTATATATTTTTTTCCATACACTTTCCTTAAAAGAGACCTCTTCGCCTGACTTTGTTTTTTCTTGCTTTTCTAAAGTCTCTTTCTTTTTCAATCCATCGTCTTTTAATATTTTTAAACTTTTTTGTTTTTCTTCAATTAAAAGCACATCTTCTTTTGAAGCTTCCCCTAAAGTAAAAATCCCTTCTATTTTCCCTGTACCAAAATTATTTTCTCTGAATTTTTTATTATAAACCAAGCTATTTAATATTTGACCATGCTTCCATTGAAGGCTGCAATTTTTAAATTCCACATTAGCTTGCTCGGATGACAAATTGGAAATTGTTGTTTTTCCACTTCCGTTTGCTCCATAGATAAAATTTATCTTTTTTAAGTCACTTAGTTGAGTGCCTGTACTGTTATAACTTGCGGTATTTTTTATAAGAATATTTTCAATCATTTTTCATCCAGTGAAATGACAAAGGTAAGTTTTTTTTGCAGCTAACGCCAAAATCAGCGCGCAGTTTAAAGGGGCGCACTTTTTTGCTTCGCAAAAAATGTGACGCTTTAAACTGTCCGCTGGATTTTTTTGTTAGGTGATTTTTCATCATAAAATACTGGATTAATGATACTCTCAATCATTAGTTTATTTATACAGTCAAAATAGTTAGATAATGGAGTTAATTCTTTACATTTGTCAGCATAGGTAGATGGTTTTAATACTTGGAAATGTACTAGCTTTGATTGAATGCTTTCAGCTTGCAAAATTAAATCTTTTGCTATTGTAATTCTTTCATTTTCAAAATCATGAGGGTACAACAAAAAAATGCCAATAGAAAAGTTAAGATTCAATAGCTTTTTAACTAAATGTATAACAGCCCCTCCAGTACCGCCTGCAACACCACAGACAATAATTATTTCTTCAAATTGTTGAAAAGCACTAATTATTTCGTATATGGACTCATCAACTGCCTTAATGCCAAAAGAAATACCACCTGCAGCTTGCCCATTTAAAACTTTTTCACCAATTAATAAGGTCGGAATATTTTTTTCATCCTTTAATGCTTTTTTATCAGTATTGATGAGTAGCAAATTTTCCTCGTTTAATTTATCAGGCAATGCCATTTTAACAACATTTTTTCCTGCACCACCTAATCCAACATATAAAATATTTTTTTCATTCATAACTGTAGATAACGGTCATAGTTCCTAATAACTTGATCATACATGATCGTCCTTTTTTTTGTGCAAGCAGGGTGATTAGCATTTATACAGATAATGTCATTGTACAAATGTATCCTCTCTGATATATGGTTTAGTTCTGGAATAACATGTTTTTTAACAATTGCATACGTTCCACCAAAAACAATAATATCTGGGTTTAGTATTGATATTTGTTCTCTTAAAAAGTGTGCGTATTTATCAGCATGATCTTCCACAGCATGAGTTGCAGCTCTCCCACCACTAGTTTTTTTTAAGATTTATAAATGAACAAGAAAGCAACGAGTCTTTTCTATTTTTATGAGCCAATTTATAAGATGGTTTTTCACCATTATAGTGGAGTAACCCATATGCCCATCGTCCAACATTATGAAAAGTAGGTCGCGCCCATAACCTAGTTTTTTTCCTTACCGATATTTCAATTAGTTTTGCAATATTACCTTTATAATTATTTGTTTCCTTGAGAATAAACAATATTTTTTTACTAGAGACTTCCCAGTGTTTATTGCTAATAATCCCATCTTTTACAAAGTGATCTGATGCAATTTCCTGCTCCCATTTTTCAAACAGTTCTTCCATTTTATTCATAAGCCACCTTATTTATTACCTAACGCCAAATTCAGTGGCCGCTGGCAGATATACGGTGAACTCTGCAAACACACAGAACTTTGATAAAAAATGACCTTTGAAAAAAAACCGTGCTGCCAGCGGTCGACTGGAATTTTTTGTTAGCACGACGATGGAACGTGGTGCTTGTATATATGATGAATATTCGATTTACCCGCTTTCAAATGCTCTTGCTGTAACAGGGCTTGGTTGCTTAAACTCTATTACTTTCCATGTTTTCCAGAATGTTACTTTAAAACGATAAGGTTTTAAAAGTAAAGTGCTAAAAAATACACCTACAATGTAACAAAAAATACTGCCCTGTTACTACCGACCCAACCGTTTCAAGTACCATTGAATGGTAAGAATATGCCACAGACAAGAACACGGTTATTTTCTAAAAACCAGCCAAACTTTGTAGGATGGTGACTAAGGAAAATTTAGAGTACTAACGATGTGGTCAGATGCCGTTGGCAGATATTCGATGAACTCTGATAAAGCACTGACCTTTGATAAAAAAATGACCTTTGCAAAAAAATCTGCGCTGCCAACGGTCAGCTGGACCACCCTTGTTAGCTTTTATTTTCAATAACCATATTTCTAATAGAATCTGCAATGTCTCTTCTATTTAAAAATTCAAAAGAACCATTTTCATGCGCTATATCAAAGTCTAATGCTCCACAAAAACTGTTTATTCTTCCATATCCCACAGTCCTTGGGGAGTGCTTTTCTTTATTATGAACCTCATGTTTTGCAAGATTAATTCGCATTGCTTCAATCATTGTAAATAAATCATCCATTCGCAATAAGTCTTCTTCCAATTTTGGATAAAAACTAGGGTCATTTTTTAAATGCTCCAATTGATTTTTTTTGAAATTGGCTGCAAAATTTAATTCATCTTTCTCAAGATTTTTTATCATTTGCTCAATACCACCATTTTCTTTCCAATTACGAAGTTTTTTTATTCTTGCTCGCCATGTACGCAATAATTCATAGATTGCAAATATCCACATTTGTGATTGAGCTGAAACAAACATAGCTGTATTTATAGGTGTTCTATCCGTTTCAAGATATTCATCTAAAAGAGCATATTCATATTCTGTAATGAATTTATCAATAATTGAAATATTCATTGCTTGCATATTTAGGAAAACATCGTCAAATAGCACTAAATTCCTAAAGGTTTGTTGTGTTTTGGAGAAATCAATTTGACCTAATGATAAATACATACCTTGAATCCTCCCATTCTTTTAAAGCTAACGCCAAAATAACGGGCCACAAATGATAAAAGGTAATTTATCCAAGTGGCATTGATTTTAATAAAAAACAGAACTATCAAAACCGCACCGCTTATTTGTGGTCGCTGTTGATTTTTTTGTTAGCAATTTAAGCGACTATTAACCGCAATTCACCTTACCACCATTTCAAGTACTTCTTTTTCAAGTTTGCCTTTTGAAACACAAGTTAACATTTCAGGGTTTCCCACTTCTACTTGTCCAATTTGATTCGTATTAAAAGAAACAGTGGTAGTATTCTCTGGTATCTGCCCACGAGAGAATACATTTCCATTCACATGCTCGGCAAAAGCTTCACCTTTGACTATAACTGAAACAATATATCTTGTATTAACAGTTATGCTTGTTCTAGTTTTGTCGTGCTCCTCAGAGGCAATATAAATGTTTGACCGGCCTTCTAGGTTAGGTTTTCTATTGATAATTGCATAGTTTACAAAGGACGGATGCTCTTGTTTCTCTGTTGCAACTTTAAATTTCGCACTTCCTGCAACATTGTAGTTATACGTCTCAAGTTTGTCTCCTTGCTTATAAGTTCGGTAGCTTTTGCCACAATCTACAAAATCTGAAGGAGAGCTAGAAGAAAAAGAGAGATTAATAATTCTAGATTCTTTGTCTATATTATTAATCACATAAAAACTTTTAGAGAGCTCCTTAACTAAGCCGTCCCAAACCTCTGAGTATGACTTTGATACAGTAATTTCATTTGGAATTTTCAACAATGTACTTGGGTTATATTTAAATGTATTAGTACCTTGGGTTGCACAACCAGATAGTAATATTACCAAGCTTAAAATAACCACATTACAATTCATCTATTTCTCCATTTTTATTTTTGCTAACGTCGGCTGGAAGCACTTGATAGCTTTATTTTTGTCTATGAGCATTATTTCCAAAAAGTCTAATGTCATCTTTTATCGCCTTACGAGAGGCAACCCTATTAGGATTATTTGAATTGCTTGCTCTCGCTTTATCAATTTTGTTCCGTTGTTTATTCGATATACCATCGTACATTTTATGACTAATCTCACACTTTGTTTTAATATGCCCCCAATAATATCTTGGAGCTGTATATTCACCAGTTAGTAACAAGTTATGTTTTCCTAACTCCCCTCCTGACCAACATTTTTCATCTGATTGCCTACCAATAAACCCTATAAAAGAAAGATATGGAATTTTCACAATTACAAATGCTTCAACATCAGTTGTAACAATATCCATATCTAGCACTCTTTGCACATACCGATTGATGAAAGGGTGGTCGTCTTCTCCAACTTCAATTAAGGAGTCCATGAAATATATATGATGCTCAAGCTCAGAAGATGGTGAATCATTTTCTGATAATAAATAGTTTCTCCAAAGCTTTTCCGCTATTTTTGCTTGCTCTATAAATGCAGAGCCAAATTCATCAAGCTGACCATTTAGTTCATAATACTTTAAAGATCTCCAAGTAAGTGAAACACAAAACTTTAGTATCCAGTCTTCATAATCAAATCCTCTAGCTCCCGAATTTACAAATGGATAAAATATTTCATTTGCAAACTTAGTTTTATAACCTGAAAAAAGTTGCTCACAGTCCTTGCACAGTAAATACAATTTAAGCCCATCTTGTTTTCTTCTATTTGGTTCATTGCTCATACGCACAAACCCCGTTGGTGAGGTTTTTCTTAACCAACGGAATATAAAAGCAGGGGTAATATGGCTTTCTTGTAACTCATTATCCAATTTACATAAATGGCACTGACTTATATTTCCTTTAATCGCATACCCCTTTATTATTCACACATTTAAAAGCTAACGCCCAAATCACTTGACGTAAAAAGTGGCGGGGCTTTTGCGATAGCAAAAGACGTGACGCTTTTTACGGTCAAGTGGATTTGATTGTTAGCTATTTATTTACATTATTCTCGAACAAATCTCAAGTATTTCTTGATGAATTTCAATAGCTTTAGGGGTCATTATAAGTTCCTTGCTATACTTCAATTCACCTTTATTAGTTTCCTGATAATAACTATTTGCTAATTCAATAAACCTCATAATATCTTTTGTTTTTTTAAGTGGTTTAAAAATACTCTGAACTTGATAGCCCTCATATTTTTTTAGTGGATCAGGTACAAATAGTATTTTTTCAACTGGGGTTGGTTTAATTGTAATATCTATTAATTGATTATCTTTTCTTTTCCAAATTGCATGAAATTCGGCTTCAAGCCATACTCGTTTTATTTCATTGATTTTCCACCCATAAACTATTTCACCGCCTTCATTTTTAATTTGTATCGAGACTGTTTCAAAGCATTCCTGTTGTTCAGCATGAGAAACAGGCATGAATGGTACATAGACTGGTTTTGCATTCAAAACAACAGACCGACAAAATGATTTCACAGAATCCTTTTGTTTATTGGGTGTTTTACTCATAAACTATAATTAAATTTTTTAGCTAACAACTGCATCCACTTGACCACAAAAAGTGGATGCAATGGTTAGCTGTCTATTTATGCTCTAACGAATATTTTTTTGTAGAAAGGCTTTCCCACGATGCAATGGTACAACTATTTAAACCTGAATATCCAAATCTTAAAATTGCATATGGATATTCTTTATAAATCCAATGCTCTACGGATATGCCATTAACATTATTGGCATAATAAAAAATACCATCAACATGTTTACTTTCAACCCAACCAATATATTTTTTATTCACTTTATCTGCAAGACCTAAAGTTGCAATTACCTCATCTCTTGTCATCCCCCTCGTTAAAGGAATATCAATTATTTTTATTGGTATTTTGGTAAAGTTGTCATCAACAGAAATGGTGATTACAACATTGCCAAGCTTTTTAACTTTAATTTTGCCACCATCATCAATGGTTAAAATATTTTTATCATTTGATGTGAACTTAACTCTTTTCGTTTGACCATCTATTTTTAAATATTTGTTTTGAATTGCCAATTTTCCCTCAAATTCAACAGGTAACTCCGAGTAAAATAAATAATCTGATTTAAAATATGAGTTAGGATTATTTCTGATGACATAGAGATTTTTACCGCCATAGTGAATTTTAACGGTTTTATTGCCAACATAAAGTTTTGCAGGTGTTTTTGCCTTAGAAAACAATACATCAAACTCTTTTGTTTGACTTTTAATAAAAGATGCGTCTTTAACATTTTGCTCTTTAACTATGATTTTTTTTAATACCCTTAGAGTTGTTAAAGTTTGAGAATATTTTTTATTGTCAAAATTGAACTTTAATTCCTCATGCAAAACATCAAATTCTTCATTTTGAGTCTGAGCAACTAATTTCAAAGGCAAAGCAAATGCGACAAATATAAGCAGTGTAGGCAGATTATAATATTTCACTTAGGTAGTGCTCTCCTATTGAATAAATTTAAACATAAAGTCAGCTAGATTCAGCTAACGCCGAGGTAACCTGCCGCCGACTGATACGCTAAAAATAGCATAAATATACCTAACATTCAAAATCATCAGGTTTTGTTAAATTAACTTGCGTTAGGCGGTCAGGTTGACCGACTTGTTAGTGCGGCGATGTAACCTAATGTTTGCAAACACAACAAGTGCTACGTTCCGCTTCTTTTAAATGCTCTTTGCTGTAACTGGGCTTGGTTTCTTAATGCCCGTTACTTTCAATATTTTTGACACTAAGTTTGTCTAACAAAGCATGTTTTGTAAGTACTATTTTTCTAAAATACATTAGATAACAGCGTTACAACATTTTAGCCCTGTTACTACTTGCCCAACCGTTTCAAATACCATTGAATGGTCAGAATATGCCACGGACAAGAACACGGTAAAGGTTCTCTATTTGCCGATACTTTGTAGGATGGTGACTAAGGAAAATTTAGAGTACTAACGCCAAATTCAGTGGCCGCTGGCAGATATAAGTTAAACTTTGTAAACACGCAGAACTTTGATAAAAACTGACCTTTGAAAACGAACCACACTGCCAGCGGTCGACTGGAATTTTTTGTTATGTTCTTTTATATATATAAGCTATTGTTTTTACTAAAAATTATAATTTAAAGTAGCCTGTCCCTATTATTTTTTTATTTCGCTGGAGCTATTTGTTATGCCATTTCTCCACGTAACTCTTGAATATAAAATGAGTTTGAAACAATGCTTTCAATAGAATTTTTATAGTTTTTAGCTAACGCACTCGCTTCAGTTTTTGATTTTTGTGATTTTGGCACAGGTATTTTTACCTGTTCTAGTTCATTTGTTTTTATTCTATTGTGAGAAGATGACGTCCCAGAGGTTAAACTTTGTATCTGATCTTGAACGAGGTTATTTTGCAATAAAAATGCAACCCAATAAGGGTCGTAATTTTCTTTAACTGTGAGAATTTCAAATTCGTTTGAGCAGGTGGTTGGAAATGGAAATTCTGGGACAACTAAAACTCTCGGTATTCTAGGGTTAATTTTTGCAATTAAAATATCACCAGGGAAACAAACATTTCCTTTGGTTTTTGGTTTGTAACTGAGCAATTCTGGGAAGTTTATGAATCCATCGCCAATAATATGAAGCACACTAATGCACTTGTTGCCTGTTTTTTCTTTTAATCGCCTTCTGTTTTTTGTTTCAAACGTCACTATATCTTTAAGTTCTTTTGATTCGGATCCTCGAATAGTACATATGGCATTTGCGGCATTTATTCGCTTGGCATTATAGTGCGAAGCAGTCCAAGCATTATTCAGTACTAGTTTGGTTTCTTCTTTTACACATGATGGTGATTCTGAAACAACGCCTTTTACATTTTTTGAAATGAATAATTCTTTCTTTAATATCTCTAGCTCATTAACGCCTTCATATTTTTTAATGGCTACGCCTTTTCGCATAGATACCTGAAATCCTAGAGATTCAATGGTAGCCATAGTTGTTAAACCTTCGTTCTTTTTGTCGCTATTTTTTTCTAAATAGAGTATTGAAGTTTTAGTTCTGGTTCCGGCTTGGGCAAATGTTACAGCAGGGAGCTCTATTACGCCTTTTAAAATAGCTCGTTCAGAAATTCTAGCTCTTAGCGTTTCCGAAAGCCCTCTTGCTGAAATGGTGCTATCCGGTACGACAACAAATAACTTACCACCTTCCTTTAATAGAGACAGTTCTCGGTCAATGAATAACAATTCGGAGTCAATTGTTTTTGTTAAATTTTCAACATCATTGAATAATGGATAGTTTTCACGATTCTCAAGCCCTATATCTGCACTAGAAATTTTGGCTCCAAATGGCGGGTTTGTAATTATTAAATCAACTTTTTCATTATAAGTTTCTAAAAAGGAGTTTTTAATTAAAGAGTTTCCTTGCTCAATTTGGTGGTTGTCTGTTCCAAATAACATCATGTTTATTTTGGAAAGGCGAACCATTCTATCTACCTTGTCTTGTCCAATAGAGCGTATAGTTTTTTTATATTTGTTATTGTGCTTTCCCGCTATAAGATAAAAAGATGCCAAGAAACTCCCAACGCCACAGGAGGGATCCATGACAATAAATTCTTTATTCAATGATTTATTCTTACCTTTAACTAATTCATCTAGAGCCCATTCACATACAAAATCAACCACCTCTGGTGGAGTCATATATTGAGCATCTTCAATATTCCCTCTAAAGTTGTCACGCACAAAATGACCAAATGCTTCATTTATAAGATCGAATGATTCTGATGAGTTTGAATGTGCTGATGCCTGTGAAAATGATGAATAAACGGATTTAAGCAATAAAAAGGCATACTCATTTTCACTGTCTTGGAGATTGAGAGAAGCATTAGCTCCAAATATTGATGAGTCATCTCTGTTTTTGAATTGAGGAAGAGCTGTACACTTTTTAAACAGAGCGCGTAATTTTTTGACAATTGATTTTGGGTGATTGTCAAAATTAACCAGCAAATCAAGTTCACTTGAATCGATCCAATCTCGACTTCCCGCAATACAAATTGCCAACACCTTCACAAGCTCATCTAATTTTGCATTTGAGTCATCAATTCTTCCAGATGAATATAGGTATTCTCTTAGGTTAGTAAATGATGAATATAAATCTTTATATGTTTTTTGTACTGGCGACATAGTTACCTCCGTTTGTTTTTTAGATTGTAATCTAAAAAACAAACGGAGGTAACTATTTTTAACTAAATTAAGCTTTTTTACATTGCCCAGAATTCAGGGTTGTTTCATCGTATTTAGAAATAGTAAATTGCCCTTTTGATAAAACTGCTTCAAAGAGCAATGGGTACTCCAAGATTCCGCAATTATTTCTGAAGATATTACGATCAAGATTTCTTGGTGGATGAAGTTGAAAATTATTACTCGTAATTTGATCATCTATACGTTGTTGATACCACCTACTTGCCATCGCTCGAAATTCTACGTCATACTGCGTTCTTGTTACCCAGGTTCTGCAACGCTTGAGGCTAGTAGATTCGGTGGTATCCCACATTACAAAAAATAAATAGGGCATTATATCAAGCGAAGCCATAGAATTTGCAGTTGAAGCCTGCGTACCAGCCTTTATACAACCGTTAAATCTAGGGGTATCAATTGCATCCCAGCAATTGGCCGCTTTAACGTCAGACCCATCAAGTAAGTCAGGTCCTTTTTTTCTTCCATATCCTTCTAGTCCAGTTAATGCGCTTACTAGTATTTGCGACCAACCTCTTGTGTCAGTGGGATGCGGATGTTTGTGCTTGTCTGCAAATGGCTTTATTTTTGCGTATGCGTCGTAGTGCATTTGTAGCAACAATAAAGCTTCTTCGGACTGTGTTAATGTTTTCATGCAACCTCGTACATAATGATTTCTAGTTTTTAGGCATAACGTTTTACATAAGGGGCGCGGGGCTTTTTCCGCGTCCCAGCCAGCGTGTTTTTGCTGGCGAACTTGATGTTTTTGTTATGTTTTGTCACGACTAACTACGCAAGCATTACTGAATTGCTTTCCAAATACCGTTCCACGAACATAGTATTTTTTCAGCTCTCCCTTTGATTCTTCACCAGCTTTGTTTAGTTGCTCTAGCGCCGTTTTAACTGATGGGTCATTGGATATACGATCGTATGCATCAGCTTTCGTAAGATGACTCTCTCTCGGAATTTCGACCAACCCAAGGCGTTCAAGGTTTATTAAATAGGACGCAGTTAAATCTTTATGCTCACAACCAGCATCAACTCCAAGAGTAGAAACCAGCTCATGTACTGCTACTTCACCGCCTTGCTTAGCTAGTACCCTAATTATGTTAACGATCGGGGCTACTTGATGCTTAATAATGTACTCAAGAACTTTCGCCTCATCAGAAGACATGTTTCTAATTATTTCCACAAAGCCAGGATGTGCTGTTTTGGCGGTATCAAGATCCATAGCTGATGCGAGCAAATTTGCATATAGCTCACTCAATTTTTCCTTGTGACCAGTGTACCTTAGCGATTCCAGTGCGGGGCCTGCTACTGCAGGATCGGGACTGCAAATTTTGTCTGTTGGGGTATTTTCAAGCTTTTTGGAAACTTTTGAGTTCACAAATTCTTCAATTTTCTCTATTCCCCATACCAAGCCGCGAACTGGCATTAATGCAGCATTAACGGTACGACCTACTGTCTGTAACGCTTTTCCTGTTTCTTGCGCTACAGGTTTTATGGCATCTTCATACAGGGGGACTTCTTTTACTAATCCTGTTACTGCTTTTATTGTGCCTTCGATATTTCCTTCTGACTCCGAATTTTCTTCACTACTCATTCAGTACTCCTTGAAACATAACGCCGAGGTAACCTGCCGCCGACTGATACGCTAAAAGTAGCATAAATATACCTAACTTTCAAAATCATCAGGTTTTGTTAAATTAACTTGCGTCAGGCGGTCAGGTTGACCGACTTGTTAGTGCGGCGATGTAACCTAATGTTTGTAAACACAACAAGTGCTGCGCTCCGCTTCTTTTAAATGCTCTTTGCTGTAACAGGGCTTGGTTTCTTAATGCCCGTTACTTTCAATTTTGTTTGCACGCCATTTGTTTAACAATGGATGTTTTGTAAGTACTATTTTTCTAAAACACATTAGATAACAGCGTTACAACATTTTAGCCCAGTTACTACTTGCCCAACCGTTTCAAATACCATTGAATGGTCAGAATATGGCACGAACAAGAACACGGTGAAGATTCTCTATTTGCCGATACTTTGTAGGATGGTGACTAAGGAAAATTTAGAGTACTAACGCCGAGGTAACCTGCCACCGACTGATACGCTAAAAATAGCATAAATATACCTAACATTCAAAATCATCAGGTTTTGTTAAATTAACTTGCGTTAGGCGGTCAGGTTGACCGACTTGTTAGTGCGACCGATGTAACCTAATGTTTGTAAACACAACAAGTGCTACGCTCCGCTTCTTTTAAATGCTCTTTGCTGTAACTGGGCTTGGTTTCTTAATGCCCGTTACTTTCAATATTTTTGACACTAAGTTTGTCTAACAAAGCATGTTTTGTAAGTACTATTTTTCTAAAATACATTAGATAACAGCGTTACAACATTTTAGCCCTGTTACTACTTGCCCAACCGTTTCAAATACCATTGAATGGTCAGAATATGCCACAGACAAGAACACGGTGAAGGTTCTCTATTTGCCGATACTTTGTAGGATGGTGACTAAGGAAAATTTAGAGTACT
>QPIN01000039.1 GCA_003666385.1 Methylococcales symbiont of Hymedesmia sp. n. MRB-2018 | reverse complement strand
CTGTGTTAGAGTCATAAATTAAGGTGAGTAATGTTTCTATTTCAGACCATTCCAACAAGGCTTCTGTGTCATCAAGACTATGAAGAATAGGGTGCTCTAAGTCAGCGGTTGAAAAGAAGAGGTTGGATTGTGTTGAGAATGATTTTTGCATGATGCATTATAACAAAATTTATGCGTATTTTTTGGGTTATGCTGAGGTCTCTTATAGTGAATTTAGAAATGACAATAACTTTAATCCTGAGTTAACGACAAAAATCAAGTTAATGTATATAATGAGAACTCGGCATAGCTTTAAATATTAAGCAATGGCTCAGAGAGTTTTTTTCAATTACGCATTATGAAAACAGAACATCATACGATTACCATTACAAAAAAAGCCGATATCTCATCGGTATGGTTAATTCCAAAGCAATATAGCTCAGTTCTGATTATTGCCCATGGCGCAGGGCGAGACATGAATTCTCTATTTGTCAGTCAAATGCATGAAGGTATAGCAAAGCATAATATATTAACTGTCAAATTTAACTTTCCATACATGGAACGAGGTACTAATGCACCAAACACCCCCCATGTACTTGAAGAAACCTGGCATAAGGTGATTGACACTGTTATCGAAAAAACGGGCGTTGCTCGCAAACAAATTTTTCTATCTGGTAAAAGTATGGGCGGTAAATACGCCACTATTCTTGCTTGTAAAGAAGATTTATATGCTGGAATTATTTTATATGGATTCCCCTTGCATGCCCCAGGAAAATCTAATAAACCTCGCTTTGATCTACTCAAAGTTATTCATGAGCCGATGCTGTTCTTTCAAGGCACACGCGACTCCTTGTGTAAACTAGAGGTTTTTGAATCACTTTTGCAAACCATTTCCCCTAAACCCACCTTACATATCATTGAAGGTGGTAATCACTCCTTTAATCTGCTTAAACGTATTGATCGTACAGAGCAATCAGTGTTTGATGAAATTGTTCGAGTGAGTGTAGACTGGATTAAACAAAAAAGTTGATTTAACAACGCCATTTTCTGTGCTTTTTTCCAAAAAACACAAGATCCTCAAGCTATCCAGGCTCACACATTGAACCATAAAGTTCATTCTTAGTCGCTACACCTCAGAAAATTCATCATCTAATGATTCCCCATAACTCCTATTGTCCTGTGCAGGAGACGTATTAATGCCAGTATTTTGTTGATTTGTTTTTAGATTTTATGAAAAAGGCGCAATCTTCTTTCTATTCACAGCTTTTATACGATCAGAAAAAACAATGACGGGCAATACAAATATACTTTTCATACTGAAGTATGGGAGATAATAGGGTGGCTTATGCGATTTATTTCTTGAAAAATATTGGAAATAGGTCTAAATTGTTTAGCGATGGAATCAGTTGCTTCGGTTAGCATTTTACTTATTCCAAATTTCAAAAAAAAGAGGATCCAAAATAATGAAAAAACTAATTATTTTATTAGCAATTTTATCTTTCAATGTTACTGCTAAGCCAGTCAATGTAAATAGTGCCGATGCAAAAACACTGTCAGAATCGCTTGTAGGTATTGGGCAGAAAAAAGCAGAAGCCATTGTTCAGTATCGTACTGATAATGGAGCATTTGAGTCACTGAATGATTTGACAAATGTAAAAGGTATTGGTGAAAAGACGGCTGAAGAAAATGCCGATGATATTCTGTTTTCTGATTCAGAAGTAGTTAAAAAACCAAAAAAGAAAACGAAATAACAGTATTATTTTAAATGACAAGGACACTTTTAATAAAGTGTCCTTAGGCAAGGCAACTGGCAACAAATAACCCACTCGTCTGGTGGGTCTTTTTGTCCATCTTAGGCGTTGCAACTTAGGTCACATAGCTTACTATGCTCCTTTCGTTGTGTCTTAAAGGTGAATAAAATCCTGTGCAAGCAGGCGCGTCTTATTGCATCAAATCCCGTTATTGTGAAATTGTAACTCCTCAGCGTACTCCGTAACTGCTTAGATTGCTAAGTTGGGCAGAGGTTTGCCAATGGTTTATCGGGAAACGGTACAAAATAAAAAAGAGCTTGTGTTTAAAGAAATAGGTGGAGAATTTAGAGTTATTTTGCCTTTGTAACTTGTCAATAATTTTAAAGAAAAATAGAGAAAGATGATTAATGTAATTTTATCAGGAGGATCAGGTTCACGTTTGTGGCCACTAAGTCGGGTCATGTTACCCAAACAATTTGTACCTATGTTTGAGAATAAATCCTTATTTCAGGAAGTGCTAATTAGAAACCAGGATTTATGTTCTTCAACCTGCATAGTGACAAATGTTGAGCAATATTTTTTAGCAGCAGATCAATTTTTACAAGTATCCTCTTCACCCTCTCGTTTTTTGCTTGAGCCCGTTGGTCGTAATACTGCACCCGCCATTGCCTTGGCATGTTTGACATTAGACCCAGATGAATTGGTTTTGGTGACAAGCTCTGATCATTTGATCAAAGATCAAAAGGCTTATGACAGTGTGGTATTAAAAGCAAAAGCCTTGGCAGAACAAGGTAATTTAGTAACCTTTGGTATTCAACCCACGTATCCTGAAACGGGTTTTGGTTATATTGAGGCAAAGGGAAATGAGGTTTTATCTTTTAAGGAAAAGCCTCCACTAGAACTTGCAAAGAGATATATTGAGCAAGGAAATTACTTTTGGAATTCAGGAATGTTTTGCTTTAAAGCGGGTGTGTTTTTGAGTGAATTACAACAATATGCCCCCGACATATATCAAGCTTGTGTTAAGGCACTGGATGAACAAAGTGATCATAAGGAAGTTCGGATAGATTTAAAGGTAATGCAAGAAATTCCTGCAGAAAGTATTGATTACGCGGTCATGGAAAAATCCAATAAGGTGAAAATGGTACCGTGTGACATGGGCTGGTCAGACTTGGGTAGTTTTGATGCCCTGTATGATGAAACAAAAACGGAAATGAATGAGAATGTTGTTTTGGCAAGAACAACAGATGGACCAGAGCCAATTTGTATTGATTCATCTGGAAATTTATTAATTACCCTCGACCGTCAAATTGCACTTGTTGATATTGATGATCTAGTGATTGTTGATACAGCAGATGCGATTTTAGTGTCTAAAAAAGGCTGTTCTGAAAAAATTAAACAAGTTGTTGCTCAGGTCAAAAAGCAAAAACCCGAGTTAGCCGAAATACATCGTTTAGTTCAGCGTCCTTGGGGCACGTATGAGGTGTTAGCGACATCTGCAAGTTATAAAGTAAAAAGGTTAGTTGTTAATCCAGGTTCAAAGCTGTCTTTGCAAAAGCATTATCACCGCAATGAACATTGGATTGTGGTTAGCGGGACAGCAACAGTTACAGTGGGTGACAAACATTTTTTGGTGCGACCTAATGAATCTACCTATATACAAATGGGAAAGCTCCATCGCTTAGCAAATAATGGAAAAATTGATTTAGTCATGATCGAAGCTCAGGTTGGTGAATATACGGGCGAAGATGATATTGTACGTATTGAAGAGTGATTTAGAGTCTTCATTGATGCTTTAATGTATTTTGAATTAAAAAATACACACTTTTCGGTTAAACTAAGTGGTACGTTTATGATGCCAATTCAAGAGATTAAAAACTTATTCCTAAATGGGTCAAAGGTAAATTAATTTTAATCCCATTATATGGTGAGACCTCAGCATAACTCATGAATGGATAAAAAAGGCTAGACGCTTGGCATAGACCCTTAATTTAAGCCTAAGGGATTATCAGGATCAATACCCTCCATAAACGGCAGCCGTCTATCCTGATTAGTAATTTGATAAACCTTACCTAACCAGTTATTAAAAACAGCTTTGGCTGTATCTCTCCAAGTATTATCTACATATTCTAAAAGGCGATTTTCAGGAAAAGGATCAAGCACCTTATTATTATTTTTAGTTGAGATAACATGCTTTTTATATTCAATTAAAATTTGTTGTGCTTTTTGGTCAAAATAGTTTTCAGGGAAAGGGGGGTAATCATCTCTTTCATCGTTAAAAAAAAGTATGACTTCACGTTTGTATTCTTTTAATAAACTGACATCATCATATTCTGGATGTCCCTGAAAGAAAACAACGCGAATATTATCGGCACTTACAGCAAGGTGAACGCCAGCCATTTGACTTGCAGCTAGTATTTTAAGTCCTTTGGCTTCCAAATCATGTTGATAAACTTCATTAAAACGAGAATGAGGAACCTCAAATCGGGTATTAATTTCAGCAACTAAAGGATGAGTGCGCTCCAACACTTTATGTGAAAATACGCCCCAACGTTTTGCCTGCTGTGGTGTGCGCTCAATACCATGACAATATTCAATAAAAGCATGAGTCGCTAAACAGGAACATAAAATAGAGGTGACATTTTGCTTAGCCCAATCAAAAACTTCAGTTAAAGGTTGCCAAAAATCTTCTTCCGATAAATGATGATGAGTGACATTGGCACCACTAATAATTAAAGCGTCCAGTCCATCATTTTTGATTTGATCAAAAGATTCATAATATTTAGCAATATGGGCAACTGCTTCCGAACCTCTTTCTAATCCATCAATGGTAAAAGGGTGAACATGGAATTGTGCAATCTGATTGCAAGCACCTACTAGACGAAAAAATTGTCGTTCAGTGGCTTCAAGGGCAGCATCAGGCATGATATTGAGTAAGCCGATATGCAACTCTCGAATATGCTGGTGACTAGCTCTATTGGGGCTCAATATCTCCTCACCTTCTTCAACAAGGCGTTGAAAAGTAGGTAATGAGGTATGGGCAACTAGGGGCATATCATGGCTCTTCTAATTGGCTACGGCATCAGCAATAAGCTGCATAAAATCCGCTTCATTAGTCACTTTTGCTACCTCATTTGCATTGATGGTATAGCCATACTGATCAGCAATGGCTTGATAACGAGGAATACGAGATTTAAATAATTCAGGGAAAACCCAGGAGACAAAATCATCAGGTGATATTAAGCTGCTACTATTACATTGATGCTTATCCATATATTCTGCCAGCTTTTTATCTAAAAAAGCTTCTCTGTAATACAGCGGTTTAGGATTGATTTTGGCACGACTAATAATAGTTTGTTGCAAAGAAGGAGGGATTTTAATATAAATAATCAGGGTGTTTTTTGCCAGTGTTTCTAATACATCGGATCTGTTCAGCTCACAAACACTGCCTCCAGCATCATTCAAAAAATGTTTGTAACCATAAATATCTTCTGCTTTATGAATAAAATTAGGAACATCATTAAGCGCAGCGACTTCTGCTTGAAAATGTAATGCCTGCCTACGTTTAAATTCTTTCAGTGACAACCCATCTTGTTCGGGATTACCTAATTTGCCAAGAAAACTGGATACTGGTGCTAAATTATCAACCGTAATATTGTTATGAATATAAATAGAATCAGATAACAATAGTTTTTTTAGAAAAGGCACGTCCATAGCCTGGCGTTTTATATTATCTAAAATAGCTTCGCCTAGGTATTTTGTCCCTATTCGGTAGTCAACTGAATAGTGAAACCATTTATCTTTGGGTAGTTTATTGGCTAAAGTAGTTTTACCTGCACCCGACATAGCAAGCAAAGTAATACTCTTGGACTCCCAGTCCAAAAATTGTTGTGGACTCATTTTCATGATTCGCTACCCTTAAATAATGAATGCACAATAATACCCAAAATAAATAGGCTTTTAAATCGCAAAATAGTGATAATTTCCTGATCTGGGTTTATATGTTTGTCTGTGTCTGAATAGCCTAAATCATCAGTTTCTACATTACCAAATGCAGCACTCCAGTCTTCAGGTGACTCAATTAATTCCAGTTATTGATTCTACATATCTATGCAAATCAAACAAAGCACTATGTTTTTGTTTTTCGGATTGATATTCACTCAAATGCGTATTTAATACCTTAAAATAATTTTCTTTTTTCTCAGCAAAAATAGCTTGCCTATAATTTTCCCAGCATTGTTGTTCCACATTAGTTAATGATTGGGGGAAATTTCTTGCACGATACCTAAAAAACAATTCTTTAAAACGCGAATCTGACATTGTGAATTTTATGTTAGTGAGATCTTCTGTCGATGCATTTCTGATTTTTTCACAAACCACCTTATCCTTATGTGAGAAAAAACCATCATATATCATTGCATCTACATTCCCTTTATTATCAAATTTTCTTTCTTGCTGGAATACCTCTGCAATTACATCAACAATTTTTGAATTATTTTTAAGAGTTTCTAGGTTTTTTTGACTGATTGCTTTATCAATACCTAAACGGTCTACATTTTGGGCTGATAATACTTTTTCAATAGCTAGAAAGGGACATTTATTAATATGTACCAACTTTAACGGAATAGCTAATTCACCCTCTAAGTACTCTTTTTTAGTGTACAACCTGGTTCTAATTTCATCGCTCGATAAGTCCAGTAAAGGGGATATATCTTGCAATAGATCAACCACGACTACTGCATTTGTATTAGTCGGATGCCATACAATAGGAGCCACCAAAGAAATATTGGCTCTAACCGCTCCAAACATGCCAGAAACATGCACTAATGGCTGCATTAATCCACAGTTAATTAAAGCTTTAACATTATTTTTATTTCTCAAGTCAAAATAATACTTAAAAAGCTTTGGCGCTTTATCTTTGATTAATTTAGCAATTGCAATTGTAGCGTAAACATCGGACATTGCATCGTGAGCTTGCTGGTGACTAATTTCATTTGCTTCAGTTAATGATTGCAAACGAAAACTGGGTAAATCAAATTCGTCTTTTGGCCACGTTATGCCCTCTGGTCTTAAAGCATAAGTTGCTCGAACCAGGTCAATAATATCCCATCTTGAGTTTCCATTTTTCCAGCTATGCTCATAAGGATCATAAAAGTTTCTATAAAAAATATTTCTAGTAAACTCGTCATCAAAGCGGATATTGTTATAGCCAAGCACACAGCTATTTATTTGAGAAAAATGTTGATTTATTCTTTGCACAAACTCAAACTCAGGCAAGCCTTCAGATTGAGTTATCTTTGGTGAAATACCCGTTACCAGCACTGCTTCTGGGTCAGGAAGATAATCGTCACTCAATTTACAATAAAACATATCGGCTTGCCCGATAATATTTAAATCTAAATCTGTGCGTAACCCTGCAAACTGTGAGGGCCTGTCTAAACTAGGTGACAAACCCCAGGTTTCATAGTCATGCCAATAGAAGCTCGGTTTTTCAGATTGCATTTGAATACTGAACAGTGCGTTATGAATAATTTTGACTGACTCTACTTGTCATTCAAATAGAAACCAATGCTTTCAAAATATCTGTTCTACTTACTATCCCTATCAAATTATTACCATCAAAAACAGGATAACTCCTAACATTCGATTGCTGAAACTTTTCTGCTAGATCAACAATACTGGCTTTAGCACCAACCGATGATAAATCCTTACTCATATAATCAGAAACTATGCCACTCATTCCTTGATTATAAGAGGTTTCCAACACTACTTTCATACAATCTTTTTCTGAAAACATACCTATAAATTTTCCAGAACTATCAAGTACAGGAGCACTTGTAATCTTATGATCTAATAATTGCTTAATGGCAACAGACACATCAGCATCTTGTTTTAGAGTCATTATATGAGATGTCATATAATCAGCGATTGTAATTTTAGCTAGCATAATACATCTCCAATTTTAACTTACAATTAATAATTGATATTTCACTACCATCCAACTTTCATATACAGGATACAAGGTTTAAGGTTTAACTATTGAAACAGTCAGTTCAGATGCTTCTTTTTCAGCATCCAATTTCTTTCTTTTATCACATTTTTCAACACAGACACAGCTACCATTGGCTGCACCACCGCAAGACCCTTTAATTGCACGACTTCCAAACATTACACCCACTGCCATAATAGCCATAATTATTAGCATAAATGCAAAAGTAACTAAAAAATAACTCATAGTCTATTACCTAAATTTTAAATATTTAATTTCATGGTATTAATAGCCATGTCTAATTTTATTCATCGCATTGTCTCTTTTTAATTTTTTCTCAAATGCGGGTGTCGCTTTTTCCACAAAACCCTCTGTGACTTTTATAATAAACAAAGCTGCAATATTTTCTCTTTCTGCGAGCTTGTAACCTTCATCAGAGCCTAAAACCATTAAGGCAGTCGCTAACGCATCTGCCACTATTGTAGTATCACTCAATATCGTAACTGATGCCAGTTTATGTGTAATCGGTTTTCCCGTCCGTGGATCAATTGAATGAGAAAAACGCACACCATCTACTTCAAAATAATTCCTATAGTCTCCCGATGTTGCTAAAGAAATATTACTTAAAGGTAAAACCTTTTGAATCATACGTGCTTCAGCAGTTGGCTTTTCTATTGCAATGCGCCAAGACTGATTATTCGCATTCCCCCCCCTCAGTCTTAACTCGCCACCTATTTCAACCATGTAATCAACAATTTCATGTGCTTCTAACAACTCTCCCACCAAATCTACCGCATATCCTTTTGCTATAGCCGATAAATCTAAATATAAATCAGGGATATCTTTTTTTATTTTTTGATTATTTTTATCCAACTGCAAAAAGTTTGATCCCACACTATTCAGTGCTACATCAATTTCCGAATCTTCTACTGCTATTTGAGTCATTGGGTCAGATCCAAACCCCCATAAATTCACCAAACCACCTACTGTAATATCAAAAGCTCCCTGCGTAAGTTGATGGATTTTTTTGGCTTCACTTAGAACCACAAATAAAGACGGGGAAATACTTTGCCACGCTATAGATTGGCTTTTGTTAAATTGGGATAACTCAGAATCTTGTCTGTAAGTTGACATTTTCTTATCTATTTTACTTAATAGATTTCTAATTTGAGTGCTGAGCTCAGCTTTATTTATTGCACTCGGAATTGACGTTACTTTGATTGTGTAACGCGTACCCATAATTGCATCAGAAAGATGCAATGGATACGTTTTATTGCTACTTGTTTGCTCACAAGCAACAAAAAATAAAAAGAAGACAACAGCAATTAAAGTATTATTCACTACACATTATTTACTGAAAAATTTTGTTGTTTCACTCTATATTGATGGCATATTGAAACTTGTCTGAAAAGCTAAAACCAGGCTTGCAGATAAATCATTCAAATAATATTAACCACCAAAATCATCAAGCATAATATTTTCAGGATCAACACCATTATCAATCAGCATATTAATGACTGACGAGTTCATGATAGGAGGCCCACACAAATAGTATTCACAGTCTTCGGGTGCTGGATGGTCTTTAATGTATTCTTCAAATAACACATTGTGGATAAAGCCAGTATAGCCATTCCAATTATCTTCTGGTAATGCATCAGATAATGCCGTATGCCATTCGAAATTATCATTTTCTTGCGCCAGCATATCAAAATCTTCAATATAGAACATTTCGCGTTTACTACGTGCGCCATACCAAAAAGTCATTTTTCGGGTTGATTTCAATCTTCGTAGTTGATCAAAGATATGAGACCTCATGGGTGCCATACCCGCACCACCACCAACAAATATCATTTCTGCATCAGTATCTCTGGCAAAGAACTCGCCATAAGGCCCAGAAATAATAGCTTTATCACCTGGTTTTAAATTAAAAATATACGATGACATAATGCCTGGAGGTACACTATCTGACGCACCTGGAGGCGGTGTAGCCACACGTACATTTAGCATAATTTCCTTTTCTTCTGGATAAGATGCCATTGAATACGCTCTTAAAGTTTCCTCTTTTACATCAGAAGCATAACGCCATAGATTGAATTTATCCCAGTCTTCACGGTATTCTTCTTCAATATCCATATCAGCATATTTAGAAATATGTGGTGGACATTCTATTTGTATATATCCACCTGCACGATAATCAATCACTTCACCTTTCGGCAAATCAAGTACTAACTCCTTAATAAAGGTAGCTACATTGCTATTAGATTTAACCGTACATTCCCATTTTTTAACCCCGAAAACACTATCTTCAACTTCTATCTTCATGTCATGTTTTACAGAAACCTGACATGATAGGCGTTCACCTTCTGCCGCTTCACGTTTAGTGATATGCGTTAATTCTGTGGGTAGAATTTCACCTCCACCTGAATGAATTTTTACTCTGCATTGTGCACAAGTACCACCGCCACCACAGGCAGAGGGTACAAATAAATTAGCATCCGCTAATGCTGTCAGAAGCTTTACTCCCACTGGCACATAAATCTTCTTTTCGTTATTGATTAGAATTTCAACATCGCCAGAGGCTACTAATTTGCTTTTAGCACCGATAATAACAAATACCAGCACAATCACGATTATCGTGAATACTATGACCCCTAGTATAATTTCAAGCATTATTAAATTCCTACAGTTGAATTCCAGAAAAGGCCATGAAGCCGAGTGACATCAGACCTGCACTAATAAATGTGATTCCCAAACCCTCCAAGCCAGCGGGGATATCACTGTATTTTAGTTTTTCTCTTACACCCGCCATCACGGTAATGGCTAATGCCCAGCCAAAACCACTACCAACACCATAAACAACACTTTCCATTAGGTCATAATCACGTTCAATCATAAACAGACTTCCACCCAGGATGGCGCAGTTAACGGTAATTAATGGTAGAAACACACCTAAAGCATGATACAAAGCGGGGAAGAATTTATCCAAAATCATCTCCAGAATTTGTACTAAAGCTGCAATCATTCCGATACAACTTAGTAATGCAAGAAAACTAAGATCAACACCCGTAATCCCCATCCATGCTAAAGCATCTTCTTTTAACAAGGCATGGTAGATAATGTTATTAGCTGGTACCGTAATCACCTGCACCACCATCACAGCAACACCTAAGCCCATCGCTGTTGATATTTTTTTAGAAACAGCTAAGAAGGTACACATACCCAAAAAGAAGGCTAAGGCTAGGTTCTCAACAAATACCGCCTTGATAAATAAACTAACATAAGCTTCCATTAGTGATGCCCTCCTTCACCATGAGAAATAGCCATAATTTTAAAATCCGCAGCTTCATTTTGTTCAGGTTTCCACTGACGGAAAGACCAAATAATAATGCCTATAATAAAAAAAGCACTTGGTGGTAATAACATTAAGCCATTAGGATCATACCAACCACCATCTTTAGTTAATGGAAAAATTTCTATACCTAATAATTTACCCGATCCAAACAGCTCTCTAAAGAAAGCAACAATAATTAGAATCAAGCTATAACCCAAACCATTACCCATCCCATCCATAAAACTTTCGAAGGGCGGGTTTTTCATGGCGTAGGCTTCTGCACGCCCCATCACAATACAGTTAGTAATAATCAAGCCAACAAACACAGAGAGTTGCTTGCTGACATCATAAACAAAAGCCTTCAAGACTTGATCAACTACAATCACTAAGGATGCAATAATGGTCATTTGTACAATAATACGAATGCTTCCAGGAATATGGTTTCTTATTGAACTGATAGCCGCACTTGAACAAGCCGTTACCGACGTTAAAGCCAAGGCCATAATCAACGATGTTGACATTTGCGATGTGACAGCCAAAGCCGAGCAAATACCTAATACTTGTAAAGTAACCGGATTGTTATTGACTAACGGATCCGTCAATACCTTTTGTGTTTCACTATTTAAAATAGCACTCATGACAGCTATCCCTCTTTTCTAATCTTATCCAGATAAGGTGCAAAACCTTCTACACTCATCCAGTATTTAACTAAATTACTCACACCATTACTGGTGAGAGTAGCACCCGCCAAACCATCTACTTGAAATTCAGAACCTGCTTTATTGGTATCAACAATACCTTTAATCAATTTCAATACTGGTTCACCTGTTTCATTATAAACCTTCTTACCATTCCATAACGCACGCCAGTTAGGATTGACAACTTCACCGCCCAAGCCTGGAGTTTCCGCCTGATCATAAAAGTTAATACTTTTCACTGTTTGACCGTCCGCCTCTAAAGCTAAAAAGCCGTACATAGTAGACCATAGCCCATAACCATGCATGGGAAGTATGATGGATTCAATCACTCCCACATTTTTAACCAGATAAACTTTGGCAATTTTAGCCTTCTTTTTAATGCTGGCAATGTCTTGTTCGCGCTTTAAGATTATGTTTTGTGCAGGATCCTTGGCGGCTTTTCTCTGATCGTACAGTGCCACATCTATACCATCAACATACTCACCCGTTTCAATATTAATCAACTTTTCTTCGATCTGACTAGCAAAAGCTTGATGAATGTCCGTATCGTCCTCAAGCAAACCAGCAACATCAAGAATATTCTTTTTCATGTCCATCATTTTGTTTTCTATTTGCAACGGTCTTAATGCAACTGCCGCAAACGAAACTAGAATTGCACAAACAAAACAGAGTGAAAAAGCAATGGCAATTGTTTTTTCCAAACTATCATTTGCCAGAGCAAGGACTTTAGCTTTATAAGCATCAAACTTTTGATAATGCTTACAATTATCTAGGCGTTCTTTTATTTTATCCTTATACATAGCGTTTCATCCTTCTTCTAATATTTGCCTGAACGACAAAATAATCAATAACAGGGGCAAACATATTAGCGAATAAAATCGATAACATCATGCCTTCAGGGAAAGCAGGATTAACTACTCGAACCAAAACAACCATAATACCAATCAGCACACCATATACCCATCGCCCAGTATCAGTCATTGCCGCACTCACAGGGTCTGTTGCCATGTAAACCATTCCGAAAGCAAACCCACCTACTGTTAAATGCCAGTAAAAAGGAAATGCAAACATAGGATTTGAATCACTACCGATAATATTAAATAACAAAGAAGTAGCGACCATACCGCCTAGCACCCCCCCCATAATTCGGTAGGAACCGATTTTTGTATATAACAAAAATGTTGCGCCGATCAAAATTGCCAATGTGGATGTTTCCCCAATAGATCCAGGCATGAAACCCATGAAAGACTGAAACCAACCATAACCCGCTGCATGTACAGCATCCAGACCACCTTGAGCAGCCAAGCCTAATGGTGTCGCCATAGTATAGCCATCAACACCAACCCATACTGCATCGCCAGAAATAGCCGCTGGATAAGCAAAGAATAAAAATGCACGACCCGTTAAGGCAGGATTTAAAAAGTTTTTACCAGTACCACCAAAAACTTCTTTACCAATCACAATACCAAAAGAAATACCTAAAGCCACCTGCCATAATGGAATGTCAGGAGGCAGTATCAAAGTATATAACATGGAAGAAACCAAGAAGCCCTCGTTGACCTCATGGCCTCGAACTGTAGCAAACAACACTTCCCAAACACCACCGACTGCTAAAGTTACTATATATATGGGCAAAAAGAATAAGGCACCATGAACCATATTAGAAAGGGGATTCATTGGATTATAACCAAACAATGACATAGGAATGCTACGCCAACTATTAGCCTCATCTATACCCATAGCTTCCATCGCTAAGTTAGCTTGGTACCCCGAGTTGTACATAGCCATCAAAACACAGAAAAATGTTGCTATCACAACAAAAGTCATCGTCCGTTTCAAGTCATTACCATCACGCACATGCGTTGTTCCGCGTGTTACCTCAGCAGGTGTATAAATAAAAGTATCAACCATCTCATAAAGACCGTAATACTTTTCAAGTTTTCCGCCTTTGGTAAAATGCGGCTCTATGTTATCTAAAATATCTCTAGCCGACATTACCCTTCCTTCTCAATTTTAGTTAAATTTGCTCTAAGCACGGGTGCAAAATCATGTTTGCCTGGGTCAACGAAAGTAAACAAAGACATATCTTCCTCATTTAATTCTAAACAACCTAGTAATTGAGCTTGATCGGTATCACCTACAACCATTGCTTTTAACAAAGGCGTTGCAAGAATATCCATTGGCATCACTGATTCAAAAATGCCGACAGGTACAATCGCTCTATTACTGCCATTTTTATCTGTAGTTAATGGAAACTGGCGATTATCTTTACGATCCTTGCTAGATGTATAAATATTCATTGCTGAATATTTATTTTTGCCAGCAACAATCCAGCCAAACAACTCTCTATCCCTACCTTCTTTAAGTACCGAAACCTGATTGCTATCACAACCCAAGAAAGAAAAGGCATTTGCAGCTTCATGACCAAATAACACAGAACCTGAAATCACTCTATTTTCAACATCTTCAAGTAGCCCAGAAACTAGATCAACTGTATTTGCACCCACTCGCGTACGCACTAAACAAGGCTTTTTAACACTGGGCCCTGCTAAAGAAACCACTCTTTCTATATTCAGTTTACCGGTAGAAAACAAAGCACCGAAAGCGATCACAGCCTGGTAATCTATATGCCACACTTGCTTTTCTGTATTGACTGCATCAATAAGATGGATATGTGTACTAGGCAACCCTGCTGGATGTGGGCCAGAAAACTCAACTGTCTGTGCTGCTTCATTTGAAGCTATATCCGCACCTGTCGCTTTACAAAGATAAGTTTTTCCTGTTGCTAATTTAGAGACTAAAGCAACACCAGTGGCAAAATCTTTCGCCCTCTCTTTAATAACTACCATTGGATCAGCAGCTAGAGGTCTGGTGTCTATTGCCGTTACAAAAATCGAACTAGGAGCATCATCAACACTTGGAATCTTGCCATAAGGACGTGTTACAAATGAAGTCCATAAGCCAGAATCCAGTAGGTTCTTCCTTACCTCACTGGGGGTTAATTCAAGCAGGTCTTTTTCGTCATACTTTTTAAATGCTTCCTGAGCAGTACCTTTCAGCTCAACCACTACTGATTGCAAGACTCGCTTTGCCCCACGATTAATCTCTTTAACGATACCCGCACCAGGTGATGTAAAGTTAACACTTGGATTTTGTTTATCTATAAAAAGAACCTGACCTAATTTAACAGTGTCACCAACAGTCACCATCATCTTAGGTTCTAGCCCTACGTAGTCGTTTCCCAAAATAGCAACAGATTTAATCTTGTTGCCTTTTTTAATGACCTGTTCAGGCGCACCAGTAATGGGAAGGTCCAAACCTTCTTTAATATTAAATTGCATAGTTGAAGCCTGTTCCCCAGACAAATTACAGCAAATTCCCCTTAACTCATGTAAGAGGCACTTTAAGTTAAAAACTCGCCTATTACATCATAAAAATCCTTTTTCCTCAACGCCAGTCGCTAATGTTTTCTTGTCTCTTTACACATTTAAAAACCGTTTAACACTTATGCCTTCTAACGCTGTTCTGGCTTTTGCATAACTTTCAAATACTTTCATATTTGTACCATTTCCAGTCCGACGCAAACATTGCTTATGCCTTTCAGCTGGTGCCACAATTAATAAATGATATTCCAAACTTGCTCTAACTACACACTCTTGCTGTATATATTCTGCCACCGTATCATCAAAATAAGCAACAAAATCTAAAGTCGCGAATAATACGGCACGCATTAAGTTCAGACATAAACCATTCTATTGCTAAAATGTAAGATATTGTTTTCATAATGAAGTTAGCTTGGCTAAAATTTGAGACATACAAGCATTCAGTTAAAGCAGGAATACAATAGGTATTGGCTTATGCAGAAATTTTGGATATTCCCTCCGTATAGCAGTAATGGGAATGGTTTCTATGAACATGATCGTAGCTGTACTGATGGGAAAATAATGCAGTAGCTATTGCCGAGAAGGTTGGGTGAGGGAAAAATAAAGAAATGACAGACAAAAAAAATGAGGACGTTTTGTCCTAAGAATATAAGGGGACGCTACCCTTTTCCTGCATTGAATCAATTGGCTACATTAATAGCTTAAAAATTGTATATTTTGCAATTATTGGCTTAATTAAAGGGCAACCACAGGGGGTTGCCCCTACGATTAATAAACCATGAATAGATACAACCCAAATAAAAATATAATATTAAAAACCCGTACGGGCGACCCCCCGTGGTCGCCCCTTCAAATATACGGAATAGCCTGAAAAATGCACTATTTTCTTTATCCCCTAAGTCGCACTGGGTTAAATGCAGTTAGTTAAAAGATAATTTATACGCTCGACTTCCTATTGGGTTAAAAACTATAATTTATTTTATTTTTCGGTACTTTTTTCAATTAGGTTTTTTAGATGGTTGGAAAGGTTTTGTTTATCATTATATGCAGGGATTTTGGTATAGACTGTTAGTTGATGTGAAAATCTATGAAATTGAAAGTGCTTGTAAAGGTGATATAGAAAAAATGAAAAAATATTACGTGAAAATTACGGGATTGATCTTAAATGATATTTAAATTAAAAAAACTCATAAATATTTTAAAAGAACCTTTCTTTATCAAAGCATTGCTAAAAGGAACAGCATCGGGTGTTGAGCATAGAGCCATATTAGAAAGCTTACACACATGCCAACATGTTATTGATATAGGTGCTAATCGCGGTCAATTTGCTTTAATATCAAGGAAGTGTTTTCCCGAATGTCAAATTGATTCTTTTGAGCCACTGCAAGAACCAGCAACTATTTACCAAAGTGTGTTTGACAATGATAAAAAAGTAAAACTCTACCCTTATGCTATCGGAAAAGAAAAATCAGAAGCAATAATTCATGTTTCTAACCGAGATGACTCATCATCATTACTACCAATTTCATCGGTACAGACAAACCTTTTTCCAGAAACCATAGAAAAGGAAACGCGAATAATTCAAGTTATGCCTTTGGATGAATTTTTTTCTAAAAATACCATTATTTCTCCTGCTTTATTAAAGATAGATGTACAAGGCTTTGAGTTATCTACCCTACAAGGCTGTTCATCACTGTTGTATAGATTTGAATATATATATGTTGAATGTTCATTTATTGAACTCTATAAAGGTCAATCTTTTGCTGATGAGGTAATTACTTTTCTTTCTAACTATAAATTTAAACTTTTAGGTGTCTACAATATGTATTACAATAAGCAAGGACAGGCAGTTCAAGCGGACTTTTTATTTAAAATAAATACTTAGAAAATTATTATCGAAGGCTAACTTTAAATTGCTATAAATTATAAATGTATTTATTGATTTTTTAAATAATTAGGGTCAGATACAAGAGTAGAATTAATTTTAATAATTAGTGAATATAAAGGGACGCTATCCTTTTCCTGCATTAACAGATGATTATTTACTTTTAAAATCACCAAGACCCATCGCTGTTTGCGCGCATTCTTGGTCTAAAACTATGCTAGTCTGTATAGCACTTATTGCTCCTTATTACTCTCAAGTATATTTTTTATCTTTTGCCAATTCGGTATATGCACGCTTAAATAATTATAAAAATTCTTACTATGATTCGGATAAATCAAATGCGCAAGTTCATGAAGAACCACATACTCAATACACTTTGTGGGTGCTTTAATTAATTCAGAATTCAAGTTAATATAAGACTTTGCAGGATTACAACTTCCCCATCTTGTTTGCATTTTTCTAATTCTAACGCTTTTTACTTCCCTTTTAACAATCGGCTGATATTTGGCAAGTGCTTTATTAATATGGTTTTTTGCTTTTTGTAGATACCACTCTTTAAGCAAACGCTCTTTGTTTTTAAAATCACCCGTGTCTTTGAGAGATAAATACAAATATCCCCCTTTTAATTTAACCGATTCATCGCTACTTTGAATCACTTTAAGGCGATAATTTCGCCCTAAAAATCGACAATTTTCACCACTCACATATTCCTTTTCTATTTTTTTGGGCATTTGCGTATAAAAAGATAATTTAGCCTTAATCCAATCGCTTCTTTTTTTAAGAACATACTGGATATGACTATCAGTGGTTTTAGTGGGTACGCTCATCATCACTTCGCCAGTGGGCTTTACTCGCAAATTAATGTTTTTAATATCTTTTCTGGTAATGGTGATAATTGGGTTCATATTTATTGATTAATACTAATGCCTCTAATAAGGGCAAGTATTTCTTCCTCATTAAAGGTAACTCTGAACTTGTCTTCAATGTCCCATAACAAATCTTGAATAGCGGCATTGATTTGATTTTTAATATCTATGCTATTTTTCCAATCTGGTCGCTTACTATACTGTTCTAAAATCGCTTCAACTTTCAGTGAAAACTCAGCATTAACATCATTAACCTTGTCGCTTGATACGCCTGTAAAGTAAACACCTGCATTCTCATAAACCGCTTTAGCAAAGCCGCTATCTTGAACGGACTTAGGATATTCCATATTATCATTCTCATCATTAGACTTTAGAAGGATAGCTTGAACTTCTCTTGCGCTTGCTAACTTTTCTTCTTCGCTCAACCTCTTATCTCGATACTCCTCAATAATTTGCTCAATTTTCTTAGACAATCTTTCATAATAAGCAGGATTTGAACTCATCTTTTCAACGATAGAAGCCGTGCTAGCACTCAAAATTGCATCAGCTCTAGCATTATCACCCTTTAATCTCGTTACTTCTTCATCAAATCCAGCATCAAATATATTCACCACCTTAGTGAGTTGATTAACCTCGTCAGCACTAATAAAGGTGTCCATTAGTTTTTGCATCTGTTTCTCATATTGGGCAAAATTCACCACTTCGTGATAACGAATTTTCACCGCCTTTCTCAACTCAGCATAAAACTTCATATTCGCCTTAAACTCGCTGACTTCATCCTCATTCAACACATCGTATAATTTATCAGAAGATAAGGCGATTTTTAACGCTCTGGCATATTGAGATAAATAATCATAAAACTGCTTTCTTTTATGCTCATCTGTCAAATAATTTTCATAACTTTCTTGATCAGATTGATGCACCACATTGGAAAACAACTCCTTCAAATTGGTATAGTGTGTCTTAACTTTGGCAATTTCATTTTTGATGTCAATCACTGCTGAAATAATATCTTTCTCATTAAACTCTTTCAATCCCGAATAAGCCGTTAATGCTTGGTCTAAATCACCCAAAAGCCCACGATAGTCAATAATAAACCCAAAATCTTTACCTTCATACAATCTATTAACTCTGGCGATGGCTTGCAACAGGTTATGCTCCCTAAGCACTTTATCAATATACAAATACCCCGCCTTTGGTGCGTCAAATCCTGTCAATAATTTATTCACAACAATCAACATATCAAACTCATCACCATACAAAAATTCACTTTCTACCTTAGCAAGATACTTTTTTTCGTCGCCATATTTATGCGTTATCTTGTCCCAATATTCAACCACCAGTGCCTTGTTATTTTTCGTTTCCCCAACCTCTTCCACGTCCTCTATGTCATTTGTCTTAGAGATAACCACAGCGGTTTTAAAATCAGGATAAAACGCTTTAAACAGTTTATGATATTTAATTGCCTCAGCCTTGCTACTAGCGGCCAACATTGCTTTAAGTCCAGTGCCTTTAACCTCAGATTGGAAATGCCTGTAAATATCCTCGGCAATGACTTCTAATCGAAGCTCAGAGCCAGCAACATTTTGGAACTTCGCCCACTTTCTTTTTAAATCTAATGTTTGCTCGTCGCTCAAATTCTTAGCTATTTTTTCAAAGCGCCTATCCATAGACTTCTTATCAGTTACCCACTGATCGGCAAACCTACCTTCATATAAAAGTGGCAAAATCGCCTTATCTTTTACCGCTTGATCAATCGTATAACGATGTATCTCACCGCCAAATTTCATAAAAGAACTCTGTTCTTTTTTCATCAACGGTGTGCCAGTAAAGCCAATATAACAGCCGCTCACCAGCACATTGTTCATCGCTCTGTTCATATCGCCACTTTGGCTTCTGTGCGACTCATCCACCAAAACAAAAATGTTCTCGTCTTCAATGCGAACCTTCTCATTCTTCACTTTCTCAAATTTATTGATAACAGTGGTAATAACACTGCTGCCACTTTGTAAAAGCCTGACCAGATTACCGCCTGACTTTGCCTTTTTAGCAGGTATTTCACTGTTTTTAAAAGTTTCGTGGATTTGTTTATCTAAATCTTTTCTATCAGTAACAATAACAATCTTAGCGTTGGTAATTGTCCGTTTAATTTCCTTAGCCAACATTACCATTGTTAAGGATTTACCACTGCCTTGCGTATGCCAAATCAAGCCACCTTGTCGCCTGCCAGTGTCGTTAATTTTACGGATGGTTTGTATGGTTTTTTTAATGGCAAAATACTGCTGATAACGCACCACTTTCTTTACCCTAGCATCAAATAAAGTAAATGAACGAATTAGCTCAATAATCCGCTGTTTTGCAAACAATGAATGCACCGTCTTATCTAGCTCACTTACACTCCTATCCTTAACCAAACCGCTTAAATCTGCCTGCTCCTGTTCTCGCCATAACGCATAAAATCTCTTTGAAGTGCCAACTGTGCCATATTTTGGTGAATGGTTGTTACCAGCCAAAGTGAGTTGCACATATTTGAATAAGTGCGGAATTTCCGACTTCTCTTGATTTCTAAGCATTTGAGAGATGCCCTTTGCTGGATTAACACTGGACTTCTTTAGCTCAACCACGCCAATCGGAATACCGTTAATAAACAACAGCAAATCAGGTCGGCGAGTCTTTTCCGCTTCACTCTTAATCACCCTATCAACCGTAAACTCTTCAGTAAAATGAAAAGTGTTATTATCAAAATCCGCAAAATCAATATAATTGATATTAAAACTTTTCCTCACTCCATCATTCAACGCCTCTTCATAAGCATTACCAAACAGCAACTGGTCTGTTATCCGCTGATTAGCAGTCACCAGTCCCTCATTCAAAGACACATCAATATCACTCATCGCCTTGCTTATGTTTTTTGGAGAAAAAGCATAGCGATTATTCTTGTACTCAAAGCCATTTATCGCCTGTAATTTATCCAATAAAATAGTTTTTAATACCACTTGATTAGTATTATCACGATACTTTTGCATCGCATCAGCAGGGATAAATGTCCATCCCATTGCACTTAATAAGGCAATAGTGTTATTTTGTAGGTGCTTTTCGCTGGTATTTGGGGTTGGGTTCATGGCTGTAATAATTCAACAAGCTTAGTATTGATAAAATAAACATCACGCCCCGATTTTAAGCGTTGCAAAATTCCCACATTTTCTATTTTTTTTAAATGAGTAGCGGCTGTTTTTCTAGTCATATTCAAACCATCTGCCAAAAAGTCTATTTTAATATAAGGCTGTTTAAACAGCATTTCCAGTAAATCTTTTGAATATATTTTTGGTAAATTAGTTTTAAGTTGTTGTTTTTGCTCATACATTAATTGGTTAATCGCATCAATTAAATAAATATTTTGCTGTGCAGTTTGTGTAACGCCATCCAATATATAAATAATCCACTCCTGCCAAGTATCTTGGTTATGTTGCAATTTGCCCAATAAATGATAATAGTTTTGCTTGGTGTTGATAATATACGAGCTTAAATACAAAATCGGTAAATCTAATAAATCATTTAATATTAAATACAAAATATTCACAATCCTGCCAGTCCTGCCATTACCATCATAAAATGGGTGGATCGATTCAAACTGATAATGAATAATTGCCATTTTTATCAATGGATCAACGCCATCCAAGCCATCTCTTTGATTAATGTATTTTTCCAAATTATCCATCAAATCTTGGGTTTGTTGATAACCTTGCGGCGGTGTATAAATAATCTTGCCAGTCTGTTGGTTTTTCAGCACTGTGCCAGTTTGGGTGCGGATTCCAGCATCATTGTTTTCTAATATTTGCTGCACCCTGATAATGTGTTTTTTTAACAATAAACGCTGTTTTTTTACCAAATCAAACCCACAATAAAGTGCTTGTCTATATCTATACACCTCTTTGGTTTGATTAGATATTTTCATCTCACCTGCATTAGCACGATAAAGCTCATCATAAGTGGTAACAATATTTTCTATTTCGGAAGAATCTTTTGCCTCTTGTAACGCTAAACTGCTAATCAAAATATCTTGGTTAGGCATCGAACGCACTGCCCCCTTTAACTCCGCCAACAAGCGATTAGCCTGAATGGTTTTTTTTAAAATTGCTTTGCTCTCAACATTAACTTTAAGCGGCAATTCAGTAAGTGGGTAATTTTTTGACATTTTTACATTGATTATTAAAACATAGGTAATTTATTCAATATTTTACCCGCTTTTTTAAAACTAGGGATAGTGTTGTTTTGTAGGTGCTTTTCGCTGGTGTTTGGGGTTATGTTTTACTTATTTGTAATTATATTTTACTTATTTGAAGTTATGTGTGTAAAATACTTCCTAAGGATTGCGGATTCGCGGTCGACACTAAGCCTTTGCGGATTCGCGGAGGCTTTTTGTTATCTAGGGTTTAATCTGGAAAAATCTTAATCCCTTATCTCTAATTTATTCTTAATAACTTGAAAAGCTCTATTGTCCTGATCTGGCCTTAAATAATTAACTCCAACTGGTGTCTAGCAACCAAATCAGCTAACTGTAACCCTGTTGAATTGCTTTGCTTGTTCGCCAGAACAATCTTAAAATCTAAAGGTTTTTTTAGGTAATTATTGCCATCGCAAATCCTCCTAAATTCCAATTCTAAGTCTTTATCCTCTTGCTTTCCACGTTGCTCAAAAACAATATGTGTTTGTTTGTCACCCCCACCATTCTTAAGCAGAAATTCATACAATCTTTCTAAACAAGATCGCATTGCCAAATGATAGGGATTTTCAGTATTTTTCTTATCCAACTTTTCTTTGTCAATCACCTCAACAATAATAGTAAACTCTTCTTTCTCAATAATATCAGACAGTTCTGTCATAAAACTATCTTTTAAAGTTTTAGTTTTTAACTTAGAAAAAACACCTCTATCTCGTCTAATATCATTTTCATGCAGAATGATAATATCGTGCCCAAAGTGAGCAAATTTAAAACTCTGTACTCTATCAACCGACTTTAAATAATTGTCCTTTTTGAATACACAAAATGCCAGTACAAATATTGGGTACTCTTGATCAATTGAGGTTAAGCTGTGATCGCCACTTTCATCAACATAAATTATATAATCACTGTATTCTTTAGTCATATTATTGCACCTTGTTGATTGTCTTTAACAAGGCTATGGTGTTGTTTTGTAGGTATTTTTCGCGGTGTTTTGGGTTGGATTCATTTGGTTTTTTCTTCGGTGTTTAGGGTTGTGTTCATTTGGTTTTCTTCTGATTCCTGCACAATTTTATCTAAAATATTTGGTACCATTCTTTCTGAAAATCCTGCAATAAAAGCCCAAACCAGTGCTTTTATGCCATCTAAATTAGTTTTTGTTTTGACAAAATCTATCATAGATTGAGCTGTTTCAAATGGTTCCTCTAAACCAGAAAATTCTGGAAATAATGCACCAGTAACAATGCCAGAGGCAAATAATAAATATAAGAAAAAACCCAAAACACCAGCCACGATTGGTGTTATATGAATTTGAACAATAGCCAATACTTTAGTTATTGCTTTATTATCATCCATCAATGGTAAAGATTTGACACGAATATAAGTGCTTATAGTTCCGCCTAACGCACCTGACAAGAATAACAACAATAAAAAATCAACTGCATAATATTTAACTCCATACGCAATAATTAGAACTACAGAAACATAGAATACTACCGTCAACATAGAATGAAAGCGGATAGTTTTCGCTGTATCCCAAAAAGTTTTTAACATAGTCACAGCACCATAATATTATGTTTTGGCAATAATTGTTTAAGCGTGTAGTTACGATGGTAAATTGCTGCTTGATGGAATTTGTATACACTTGTATTGATCATTTCATAGGAATCTTCCAAATCTTCGAAGTCATCTTTTTGTTGCTCCCAAAAGTGTGCAGAATATTCCAAAGCCTCATTGTTAGATTTTTCGAATAAATCACCATTATTTATGGCTTTTTTCCATGCCTCAATTCTGCCTTCTTTATTTGCCTCTATAGCTAAAATATCACTGACTTTTGCTTTTATAGTATCAAATTCAACAGGTTTAATTTGCACCCCTGCTTGTTGTGCATACTTACTAAATGCCTCATGTATTTTTTCACAGCCCTCTAAAAAAGTTGCATGATTATCTCTCCATCCAGAGCTTTTTTTGTCTTTTTTATAAATAAATTTCCACTTTAAAAAAGGTCTATCTGGGTAAGTGCCAACTGCACCATGCCCTAATGCACCCGTAGCAATACTTGCCCCTTTACTTATAATATTTCTATAATTTTTAATAAGAAATTTAGAGGTAAATTTTATTAAAAACTCATTATATTTATTCATAATATAAGCTTTAACCTTTTCATCTTTAACATCCAGTTCAAAAGATTGTCCATCTACTTTATTTCCTCTTGAACTTACCCCAGAAAAACCATAATGAGAGAAAGTATCTGCATAAACATGTGCCATAACTCCCATTAAAGCCAACCCATAATTGTCCTTTACAGATACTGCATGACGAATATGGTTCTTAACCATTGTTTGTGCTAACGAACTATCTTTAACGCACTTTAACTTTTCAGAAAGTGATTCCCCCTCACCACCCGGGAAAAAATGAAACGGCACCCATACTTTGCGCTGTTCCGCATAGTTTGATGCTGCATTTTTAATTGCTTCAGCATTAGTATGTGCAGTTGCTGTTGTTTCAAACATTCCACCATCTTCATGTTGTTCACTGTCATTTGCTGTTGAATCATCAACATATTGTGCTGCGTAAGCAATTACTTGCGCATCTTCAACCTTCAATCCAGCCGCTCTCGCCATGGCATAAGTGCCATAATAGTGCATATCTTCTTGCATAACCCTCTCCTCGTATTTAAAAATATTTAAAGGTCTTCGTCTTTTAATAATTGATAAACTGCAAACAATCCTGACAAGCCCCATGCAACTGGTGCAGTCGCTGGAAAAAGTCTGACTAAAGCAAATCCTGCACCACCCGAAAAAACTGCTTTTTCAGCCTTTTCTGCAAGAGTTTTTTTATAAACACTTAAAGGGTTCTCTCCAATATTTGAAGTAACCCCTTTGTTGTTTTTTACATTATGAATATAAATAACAACTATGCCTTTATTTTGTTTTCTACTTTGTTATAGCCTTACCTGTGTGTAATTTTAACTTTTCTATCTCTGCTGTATCAGCAAAACCAGCATTTTGATAACTACCTTTTGTTACCCAACTATTTCTTACTTGATTAACTTGCCAAATATCTTCCCAAGCAAAACTAAAAAATACTTTTCTCACTTAAACGCCTCTTAAAACAAAAAATACCGTTACAATAAAAACAATCTCAACACTATAAAAAATCCCAAGCGTCAATGAACAAACAGAATCTCTCCATTTGTTATTATCCTTTTTAAATTGTGCAGGAATATCCATTTTAAAATCCGTTTTTTCTTGTTGTCTGACATCATCGTAAACCCCTCTAAACAATCGCTCTTGCCATAAAAAATATCCATCTAACAACCAAAACCCAAAAAGAGGAATAAGAAAAGTCAGAATAAGATATTCAGAATAAATATTATTACTTCTAGCAATAAACAAAATAGCTGCTGCCAATATCGCCATACTCCAACCCTTGATTGAAAAAGAATTACTTGCTAGGCGATTAACCACCCCTTGCGTTATTTCTAAATGCCTTACTACCTGTTCTTTATCATTCATTCTTACACCTCTTTTATTATATTGTAAGATTTTCTATCGTCTCGTATGCTAACCGTTCTATCTAAATAGCTATCTTTATTGCTTATAAAATCACACCATTTAACAGATGCAATATAAGAACTTTCTCCAGAATAAGAATTACAAGAATTACAATTACTAGATTGTTTTTCTTTTTTATTAAACATATTGTTATCCAGTATTTGAAATAGTGTATCTGTTTTAAAAAGCGTACACTCGCAAGACTTACTTTCAATAAAGTAAGAATAAGAACCGTTATAATCTGGCAAAACAACCGCTAATACACCATTAGTATGGCTCGTTTGGTCGTTTCTTGTTATCTCTTTCAGTGAATAAGATATTTCCCATGGAATCCACTGGTCTGATTCCTGTTTATATGAGTCTTTCATATTGGGTGAAATCAACACAAGCGTAACACTGCTATCGTGAATTTTATCTTTTAAGCGATTTTTAATCGTATCATCTTTAAAATCACTTAAATCTTCATCACCTTCGCCCTTATAAACATCATCTTTTAGAGTCTTATCGGCTAAATAATCCACATAATCACGAGCAGTATTATTGTAATATCCCGTTAAATTTTTAACTGAATCATCGCTATGCTTGTATGATACAAAAACTTTTCTTCCCATTTTGTTCTCCTATATTTTTACTCTAATTTTCCCAGTAAGTAATTGTTGCATTAGTCCTTTTTTCTGGGTTTTTAGTAGGGCTAATTCAGTTTGTAATTTTGTTATTTCATTGTCGGTAAGAGTTAGGATTTTGGATATTTTGGTTTGCTCATGTATGGATGGAATATTAATTTTTATTGTTTTTAAATCAGATGCGTTATATGAAGGCAATGCCCCAACTTGAACATATTTTGATAATTTGACAGTATTAAACCATTGCCTAATAAAGTTAATGTCTTCAGTTGGTGTAAATGCCATCATATTGTTATCAATCAAGAAGTTGTCAGCAATTCTCTTTCGTTCCAAAAATACTGCGGCACCAACTTTGGCAAAAATAACTGATTTCTTATTAATTGGTTTATAGTTTAGTCGTGTTATTTGCTCATCATTTACATAGTTATTAGCTAAAACCATAACCTCCTGATTGCTTTCAATATTCATATCTGAAACCTTGAAGAATGGCGTACCTGATTTACCACCTTGCTCTACTTCAGCAAACCCAGTACCTGATTTGAAACTGCCAACATTCCCCAATTTTTTAACTTCCCAATCAGGAAAATTACTGCCATCATCGGCTTTAAAGCGGACGGATTGGCTGAATATTTGTTGCATTAAGCCTGTTTTTAGCTGTTGTTTTTGTTTGATTAAAGCGGTTTGTTTTTCAATGGCATTGTCCCAAGTGGTGAGAATATCTGCTATTTTTTGTTGTTCTTTTAAGGGGGGTATTGCTGTTAGAATAGTTTTTAAATCATTTAACCCTATTCTTTGTCTTGTGCTTCCTGTACTTCTAGAGATGGCAATTTTTCTAAAATTTTCATGATTAATTAATTCTAAGATAAATCTATTATTATATTTATTTCTATTTATATGTAATCTAATACCATCTGAACCCATTAAAAACCTAGTATTAAAATTTGGAATAATGCAAGCTCTAGCCACTGGTTCAGCCATTTTTGCAAGAATAATATCATTAGGATAAATCAAACAACTTTTTAACTCTATAGCCTTACTGTCACTTGTATAAATAAAATCATTGCTAATAAATGTACCATCTCCTATATTTTGTAATTGAATTATTATTATCCCATTTGAAGTGTAATGCTCTCTTTTTAAATTAGAGCCAAATGGACCGCCAGTAATAGAATACCTGACGCTCTTATCTCTTAAATCATTGAAACTTACAACATCCCAATCCTGCGGAATAACCCCAATTTCAGTTTGCTGATAGCCTTGTGGTACAGGTAATTTTTTATCCATTTTTACTATCTAATTTTATTGTTATTTTTATCTTGAGTGAGTTGGCTGATTTTTTTCTGACCACTGGTTTTTTAGTATTTTTCTCAATTCCTACGTCTGCTTGTTCGGCAGCTTTAATCACCTCGCTGGACTTAATGAGGTGGTCTGACATTTTATTAGCACTGTTAATGCAGGCTGTTTGTGTTTTTTCTATAACTTTGATGAAGTTTTTAAAATCAGAATTTTCTAAAAGTTTTGTTAATGCTTTTGTCTGCCAAAATCCACCACTCTCTTTGGCTGTTTTTTTTAACTTTTCAGCAGTATTGTGATGCGTTTTTACTGGTTTATCCATTGCTTGTTCCCTTGCTTAAACGTATTTTCAGTTGCTTACAATTTATAAACAACTGGGGTTTTCTTTGTTCCAATAGGTTCTAAATTTTTGATTTTTAAATAATTTTATTTTTTTAGTCATAATCCTAATTCCTCTAAATAGCCTGCCATCTGTTTTTTAATGCCTTTTAATTCATTTTCTAGGGCTTCAATATCTTGCTTAGTTTGGGCGATATTTACAGGCTCTTCTTGCTCAAAAGTATCTACATATCTGGGTATGTTTAGGTTGTAGTCGTTTGTTTGAATTTCCTTGAGGCTGGCGATATGGCTGTATTTTTCAAGTTCAGAGCGGTTTTTATAGGTGGTTAATATTTTTTTAATATGCGTATCTTCAAGTGTATTTTGGTTTTTATTTTTGCTAAATTCTTTGCTGGCATCAATAAATAAAATGTCTTTAGGAGTTCTATTTTTCTTAAAAATCAAAATAGCCACAGGGATTGAGGTGCCAAAAAACAAATTACTGGGCAAGCCGATAACGGTATCAAGCAAGTTATTGGCTAAAATCTGCTGTCTAATTTTGCCCTCGCTGCCACCTCTGAATAACACCCCATGCGGCAATACCACGCCCATTGTGCCTTGTGCGTTGAGGCTGGCTAACATGTGCAATACAAAAGCATAGTCGCCTTTTGATTTGGGCGGTAGGCCATAATCAAAACGGTGGTAAGTGTCGTTGTCTAATTCGTCATAGCCCCATTTATCCAGCGAAAATGGCGGATTAGCCACGACTATATCAAACTTCATTAAATGCCCATCGACTAGGTGCAATGGGTTTCTAAGGGTATCACCCCAGCGGATATCTGCCTCGCCAATCTCGTGTAAAAACATATTCATTCGGCTTAGAGTTTGGGTTTGTCCATTTTTTTCTTGTCCAAATAGGGCAAAATTATCGCTGTTGATTTCTTTAGCCGCCTTAATGAGTAATGAACCTGAGCCACAAGCAGGGTCATAAATTCTAGCACCCTCTTTAGCACCTGCTAATTTGGCTAATAAAGTGGATACTTGACTTGGGGTGAAAAACTCGCCGCCTTTTTTGCCAGCATCAGAGGCAAAATGTGCAATCAAATACTCGTATGCATCACCGATTACATCATTGCCTGCTAGCATTGAGGGGCGTAAATCTAGTTTTTTATCGTTAAAATCTTCTAATAAATGCCGTAATATCGCGTTTCGCTCTTTGCTTTTACCTAAATTAGTCTGGTTATTAAAATCAATACTTCTAAAAATTCCTTCTAACTTTTCAGGGTTGAGTTCCTCAATGTTGAGCAATATTTTGTTAATTTCTTCGCCTAAATTACTTGCCTCTTTTTTGCTAAGTAAGTATTCAAAAGTACATTTTTCATCAAGGATAAACTTCTCTAATTTAATCGCTTTAGCAATACGATTTTGCTTACCCTTGTATTTGTCGTGTAATTGCTCTAATTTTTCACGATAAAAATCAGACAAATATTTCACAAACAACATCGTTAATACATAATCTTTATATTGTGTGCCATCCAGCGTGCCACGAAAGGAATCGCACGCCTTCCAGACAACATTATTAATGGTTTCTTTGGTGGTTTTATGCATTATTTTGCCTTGTTAAATTGATTGGTGATTATCTAATATATTTTGAGTTAGCTTTTGTTTTTTACTGCTTGAATTTAGATAATCATACAGAGGCTATGCACTTATTATACAAATTCATTTGATGAAAAATGGCTAAAAGGCAGGTTACTGGAAAAAGACATGACTTTTAAAAGTAGTGAAGAGGCTTTGGGGTTATTGAGTGAAGCAGGTAATATCAGCCATAGACTTTGAACTTGCACCGCTGATATTTGACTATACTTAGGGTTAACAGACATATAAATCAACAGACATATATGAAGGAGCAAGATTATGAAACATGTTGTTATTACCGAATATTGTCGTTCACCTTTTACCCCCGCTTTTAAAGGACAGCTTGCTAGTGTAAGACCTGATGATCTGATTGCCCAAGTGGTTAAAGGGTTACTAGCTAAAGTCTCTATCAACCCAGAAGATATTGAGGATCTGATTTTAGGTTGTGCTTTTCCAGAAGCAGAGCAAGGGATGAACCTTGCTCGCTTGGTGGTGCAAATAGCGGGGCTGCCTGTTTCTGTAGCAGGCACGACTGTTAACCGGTTTTGTGGCTCATCCATGCAAGCTATCCATATAGCAGCAGGTGCCATACAAATGAATGCAGGGGATGCTTTTATTTGTGGCGGCATTGAATCTATGTCAAGGGTACCTATGGGAGGCTATAATTTTATGCCCAATCCTGAACTCTATCAATCTTATCCACAAGCTTATATTAGTATGGGAGATACCGCTGAGAACCTAGCTGAAAAATATTTGTTAAGTCGTGCCATGCAAGATGCGTTTGCCTTACAAAGTCAGGCAAAAGCTGATAAAGCACAGCAACAAGGTTTTTTTGAAGATGAAATTATCGCTATAGACACTACAAAACAAGGCAGAGTTATAAAAGATGGCTGTTTACGTCCTGAATCTACCTTGCAAGGATTAGGCGAATTAAAACCTGCTTTTAATGCAGCAGGCAGTGTGACGGCGGGCACCTCATCTCCTTTAACTGATGGTGCTTCAGCGGTATTGGTTTGTAGTGAAGAGTATGCTGATAAACAGGGTCTTAATAAATCAGCCAGAATTAAATCCATTGCAGTATCAGCCTGTACACCAGAAATTATGGGGATTGGTCCGGTAGCTGCGACTCAAAAAGCATTGCAAAGAGCAGGGTTGGCACTGGATGAGATTGACATTGTAGAGTTAAATGAAGCTTTTGCTGCACAATCTCTAGCCGTTCTAAAGGATCTTCCCATTGTTGCCGATAGATTGAATATAGATGGGGGGGCGATTGCATTAGGTCATCCATTAGGTGCAACAGGAGCAAGAATTGTGGGGAAAGCTGCCAGTCTATTGCAAAGAGAGAATAAGCAATATGCCCTGGCGACACAATGTATTGGAGGTGGGCAAGGTATTGCAACGATATTGGAGGCCATCTGATGAATATTGAAAAAGTGGCAGTTATCGGTGCTGGAGTGATGGGGGCGAATATTGCTGCCCATGTTAGTAATGCAGGTATTCCTGTTTATTTATTAGATATTGTTCCGCCTGGGGAGGATAAAAATCGTAATGTAATAGCAGATACTGCTGTTCAAAAGTTACTAAAATCCAACCCTGCGGCGTTAATGGATAAAAAAAATGCCCGATTAATTAGTACAGGTAATATCGAAGATCACTTATCTTTATTAGCCGATGCTGATTGGGTGATTGAAGCGGTGGTTGAAAATCTGGATATTAAACAAAATCTGTACCACCAATTAGAAAAAGTGTGCAAGCCACAAGCCGTTATTTCTTCAAACACTTCAACTATTCCATTAAGGCAGTTAATCAAAGGTTTTTCGGCTGAATTTCAAAGTCGATTTATGGTTACTCACTTTTTTAATCCACCTCGCTATATGCAGTTATTGGAACTGGTCAGCAGTGCTGAAACCAATAAGGGGCTGATTGCTAGTGTTAGATCGTTTGCCACTATTCAATTAGGTAAAGGCTGTGTTGAGTGTAAAGACAGCACTGGCTTTATTGCCAATAGAATAGGTATTTACTGGATTCAGTGTGGCTTGTTAGAAGCTTTAAAACAAGGCATGACCGTAGAGCAAGCTGATGCAGTAATGGGCGCTCCCCTAGGTATTCCTAAAACAGGTGTATTTGGTTTGCTTGACTTAGTCGGGCTAGATTTGATTCCTCATATTATGCAAAGCATGAGGCAATTACCAGAAGGCGATGCTTTTTATCAGATAAATCAAATCCCCGAATTATTTAAGCAGATGATTGTTGATGGTTATATTGGTCGTAAAGGTAAAGGGGGCTTTTATCGCTTAAATATAGCCGAGGGAAAACGTGTCAAAGAATCCATTGACTTGGTCAGCGGAGAATACAGTAAGAGTGAAAAACCGGTACTGGATTGCTTAAAGGTTGCGGATAAACAAGGCTTGACTGCATTTCTTTCACTGGATGACAAATACAGTCAATATGCTTGGACAGTTATCTCTAAAACCTTACTTTATGCTGCCAGCCTTATGCCTGAAATTGCTGATGATATTACCGCAGTGGATGATGCCATGTGTCTAGGTTATAACTGGGAGCAGGGACCTTTTCAGTTATTGGATAAAATGGGTGTTGACTGGTTTGTTGACAGAGTCAGGCAACAAGGGTTGGAAGTGCCTGAAATTTTAACCAAAGGGTCTTTTTATAAACACAGTACTGGTACGCTTGAATATAGAACCATAGCAGGTGACTATCAATCTATTAAAAGAGCTGAAGGCGTTTTATTATTGTCTGATTGTAAATTACAAAAACCAGCCTTGTTAAAAAATACATCAGCCAGTTTGTGGGATGTTGGCGATGCTGTCGCCTGTTTTGAATTCCATAGCAAAATGAACACCTTTGATATGGATATTTTAAGCTTGTTAAGAGATAGTTTAAAAGTTGTTGAAAGCGATTTTAAAGCATTAGTTATACATAATGAAGCGGATAACTTTTCTGTTGGTGCTAATCTAATGTTACTAACCGCAGCTATCAATGAACAGAACTGGGAGGGTGTGGAAAGCCTAATCAAGCAAGGGCAACAAACCTTTATGGCAGTTAAATATGCACCATTTCCTGTTGTTGCTGCCCCGACTGGTTTAGCTATGGGTGGTGGTTGTGAGATTTTATTACATTGCGATGCTATTCAGGCACATGCAGAATTATATACTGGTCTTGTTGAAGTCGGTGTAGGCCTGATACCAGGCTGGGGTGGCTGTAAAGAATATATCCGTCGTTGCCTGCAAATAAAAGCATTTGGCGGACCCATTCCTCCGCTCATCAAAGCCTTTGAAACGATAGCGACTGCACAGGTTTCAAAATCAGCCGTTGAGGCTAAGGCAAACCTTTTTCTTGCTAAAACAGATGGTATTAGCATGAATAAAAATCGGCTATTAGCGGATGCAAAAGCCAAGGCATTGGCTATGAGTAAAAATTACAAGGTAGCAGAACCCGTTGCATATAAATTACCAGGAAAAACAGCAAAAGTTCTACTGGATATGAGTGTTAGAGGGCTTAGAATGGTTGGTAAAGTGAGCGAATATGATGTACATATTGCAGCGCAATTAGCCACGGTATTAACCGGGGGTGATTGTGATATGTTAGAACCGTTGACGGAAAATGATATGCTGGATCTGGAATGTCAGGTTTTTACCGAAATTGTAAAACAACGGGGTACACTGGATAGATTGACTTATATGTTGAAAACGGGAAAACCATTAAGAAATTAATATAGCTACCCTATAGTTATACAAATGGTGGATTGGGCTATCGCTTATCCACGCTACGGATAAATTCTATTAGGAGAAATGATCATGATTTGGTTAGCATTATTCATAATAACCTTCGTAGTCCTTGTTTATCAGCAAATAGCGTTACTGAAAAGCACCTTGGTTTTGGCTGCTATTTTAATAGCGTATAACATCCAAAATTTTCATCCCGTTTTGTTGGGCAGTTATTTATTTATTGCTATTGTTGTTAATGTGCCTGTTATTCGTCAACAGCTAATCAGCAAAGCGGCATATAAGTGGATGCGGTCTGCATTACCAGAAATATCTCAAACCGAACAAGAAGCATTGGATGCAGGGGGTACATGGTGGGATGCAGAACTGTTTTCTGGAAGACCTAACTGGGACGTTTTGCTAAATTTACCCGCCGCTCAGCTAACAGAAGAAGAACAGGCTTTTATTGATGGTCCTGTCGAAACTTTGTGTGCCATGTTGGATGATTGGGAAATCACCCATAAATTACAAGATTTACCAGAATCTGTTTGGGATTATATTAAGGATAATAAGTTTTGTGGCATGATTATTCCCAAAAAATATGATGGCCTAGATTTTTCTCATTTTGCTCACTCAGAAATTGTGATGAAAATTTCCTCACGCTGCTCCAGTGCAGCAGTAACAGTGATGGTGCCAAATTCTCTAGGCCCTGCAAAATTGTTATTAGCCTGTGGTACACAGCAACAAAAAGAGTATTATTTACCGCGTTTAGCAAAAGGACAGGAAATTCCCTGTTTTGCCCTAACAGGGCCAAATGCAGGTAGTGATGCAGGGGCTATTCCTGACACAGGAATTGTTTGTTATGGCACACATAAAGACAAAAAAAAGGTATTAGGCATTCGTTTAAACTGGGAAAAGCGTTATATCACATTAGCTCCCGTAGCGACAGTAATAGCCTTGGCATTTAAACTTTATGATCCAGAGCATTTAATTGGGGATAAAGAAAATATCGGCATTACCGTTGCTTTAATTCCAGCCAATACCAAGGGTGTGAGTATTGGTAATAGACACTTTCCTCTTAATGCGGCTTTTCAAAACGGACCTAACTGGGGGAAAGATGTCTTTATTCCCATAGACTGGATTTTGGGAGGCTTAGATCAAGTCGGGAATGGCTGGAAAATGTTAATGCAGTCATTGGCCACAGGTCGATCTATTTCTTTGCCAGCATTGAGTGCAGGTGCTTCAAAATTTACCTGTCGAAACACGGGGGCATATTCTCGAATACGCAAACAATTTAATCTCTCAATTGGTGAGTTTGAAGGCATAGAAGAGCCTCTGGCACGGATGGCAGGAGAGACTTATATCATCAATGCCGCAAGAGTAGTCACTGCATCTGCCTTAGACCAAGGGCATAAACCTTCAGTAATATCAGCCATTATAAAATATGAATTAACAGAACGTATGCGACGAGTCGTTACAGATGGTATGGATATACAAGGCGGTTCTGGTATTTGCCTAGGACCTAAAAATTACTTAGGTAGGCTTTATCAGGTTATTCCTGTTTGTATTACCGTGGAAGGTGCAAATATTCTGACCCGAACAATGATGATATTTGGACAAGGAGCTGTCCGTTGTCATCCTCTCATTTATCAAGAAATGAAAACACTTTACATGAAGGATAAGAATAAAGCACTGGTGTTATTTGATGAACTTATATTCAAACATATAGGTTTTATCATGGGTAATAAAGTGAGCAGTTTTTGGCTAGCAATAAGCTATGCCAAATTTGTCAAAACACCAGGTAATGAGCAGACCAAAACTTACTATCAAGCCATTGCCAGATTAAGTGCTGGTTTTGCCTTTCTTTCTGATTATGCCATCATCGTATTGGGTGGTTCATTAAAAAGAAAAGAACGTATATCAGGTCGGTTTGCAGATGCTATCAGTAATTTGTATTTATGCTCGGCTGTGTTAAAACAATTTGAAGATCAGGGCTGTCCTGAAGATGATCTACCATTAATGCACTGGGCTACACAACAGACTATTTTTCTGGCACAACAAGCTCTGCTTGAAATTACTCGAATACTACCTTTTAGTGCTGTTGCCTGGTGTGTGAATAAAATGATCATTTTCCCTCTAGGAAAACCCTACTGTTCGCCTAGCGATAAATTAACCCATCAAATAGCGAGTATATTATTAAATGATACGGAAGCACGAGACCGCTTAACCCAAGGAATCTATATTAATGAAATAGAAGACGATGCAACAGGGCGTATTGAATGTGCTTTTAAAGCTGTACTGGCGGCAATACCAGTAGAAAAGAAAATTCGTCTGGCACAGAAAAATAAAGTGTTACCTAAAGGATATGATGAAAGCGTATTAAAGCTGGCAGTAGATAATAAAATAATTAATGTTGAGGAACGGACTTTAATTGAGGAGGCAGAAAGAATGCGTAGTTTAGCTATAGAAGTAGATGACTTTAGTGGAGAGGCTCTTGCAAAACCCCAGATTATAGAGAGTCCTGAATTTACAAAAAAACTGCCACTTTAAATAGTCACTGATTTTGGCGTTATGCTTTATCTGCATAATAAGGGAACGCTACCTGAAGTATCCCCATAAGAAAAATAAATTTTTACATCAGGGTAAGATACAAGAGTAACTTGATTTCCCTTTGTCCTCATTTTTCCTTCTTTGATTTCCCTAAATCAAGTGATATTGACCCTGAAGTATCACTCAAACCACAGCCATACATAAGTTTAAGCATTAATTGATAAACCCCTTTAGAGTTAAAAATCACACTTTTAACCTCATCTATTGTTAACACTGCTGGGATATGTATTTTTTTCTTAGCGCGTAAAGCTGATATATTTTCATTTTTAATGCTAATCCCTAAAACCTTCTCATACAAAAATAACAAGGCATTAAAAGCTTGATTTTGAGTGCTAGGTGAAACACTACGATTAACCGCTAAATCAGTTAAAAACTCCTCAATTTCAAGTTTACCCATGTCTTTAGGATGTTTTTTACCATGAAATAAAACATAACGCTTCATCCACC
>QPIN01000040.1 GCA_003666385.1 Methylococcales symbiont of Hymedesmia sp. n. MRB-2018 | reverse complement strand
CTGTGTTAGAGTCATAAATTAAGGTGAGTAATGTTTCTATTTCAGACCATTCCAACAAGGCTTCTGTGTCATCAAGACTATGAAGAATAGGGTGCTCTAAGTCAGCGGTTGAAAAGAAGAGGTTGGATTGTGTTGAGAATGATTTTTGCATGATGCATTATAACAAAATTTATGCGTATTTTTTGGGTTATGCTGAGGTCTCTATGAATGAAAAAGAAGGCATTCGATGGAAGCAAAGATTCCAAAACTACGCCAAAGCATTTGCTTTATTACGCATTGTTATTGAGGAAAACGAAGATATTTTAATATTATCAAATTTAGAAAAAGAAGGGCTTATTAAACGCTTTGAGTTTACCCTTGATCTCGCTTGGAAAGTACTCAAAGATAAAATGCAAGATGATGGCATTATTGTTGACAGAATCAGCCCAAAATATGTCGTAAAATTGGCTTATAGCAGTAAATATATCGACAATATAGATGTTTGGCTAGCAATGATAAATGATAGAAATTTGATGAGCCATACTTATAATTTTACCCATTTCAACAAAACTATAAAATCTTTAAAAGAAACTTATTTCTCTCATTTAGAAAAGTTTTATATTGATTTTATAGAACACGATTTAAACCAATGAGCTTTGGATTAAGTACCGCTCATATACGGATATTGCAAGCTATTTTAAAAAAGTATCTAACGACAGGCTCAGTCATTATTTACGGATCAAGAGTAAAAAATAGCTACACAAAATATAGTGATATAGACTTGGTTTTAAAACAATCTAAGCTCAATGCCCATCAAATTGAAGATTTAATTGACGAAATTATTGAAAGCGATTTACCTTATTTATGCGACATTCAGTTATTTGAGAATATCAAAAATGCCAGTCTTTTAGATCATATTGACAGGATGGGTAAGGTTTTTTATCGGACTGATTATAATTGAAAATTGGAAATTGGAAATTGAAAATTGAAAATTGAAAATTGAAAATTGAAAGTTGAAAGTTGAAAGTTGAAAGTTGAAAGTTGAAAGTTGAAAGTTGAAAGTTGAAAGTTGAAAGTTGAAAGTTGAAAGTTGAAAGTTGAAAGTTGAAAGTTGAAAGTTGAAAGTTGAAAATGAGAACGAAAATGGCTAAACAAAATAAAATCCAACTATTTCAAGATCAAAAAATAAGAACCCATTGGAATGAGAAAAAAGAACTTTGGTATTTTTCGGTTCAAGATGTGGTAGCTGTCCTTACAGAGAGTAAAAATCCACAAGCATATTGGCGAAAGCTCAAACAACGATTGTTAGCAGAAGGAAATGAAAGCGTGACAAATTGTCACGGTTTCAAAATGAAAGCGGCAGACGGGAAGATGCGAGTAACTGATGTTGCTGATACACAGCAACTGTTACGCCTAATTCAATCCATTCCATCCCCCAAAGCTGAACCCTTTAAACTTTGGCTGGCAAAAGTTGGAGCAGAAAGAATAGCAGAAACTGAAGACCTAGAACTGGCTTTTGAAAATTGAAAATTGAAAATTGAAAATGGAGAATGGAAAGTTGGGAATTGAAAATTGAAAGCTGAAAATGGAGAATGGGAAGTTAAGAAGTTGGGGGAGGTTTGTGAATATGATAAGCAAAAAAATACGAAAAATTTACCCTACATTGGTTTAGAACATATTGAGTCCAATACTGGTAGATTTGTTGGAACATTAAAGCCCTTAAAAGTAAAAAGTTCAACATTTCACTTTTCAAAAAGCCATCTACTTTATGGTAGATTACGCCCATATTTAAACAAAGTTTTATTACCAACTTTTGAAGGTCATTGCTCTACCGAAATTTTTCCAATTAAAACTAATGAATTAATAATGCGGGAATTTTTGTATTATTGGTTTATGTCTCCTGGAACAGTTGAAAAAATTGATGCAACTTGGACGGGGGCAAGAATGCCACGAGCAAATATGAAAGAAGTAATAAACTTTTCTATTTCAGTTCCTTTACCTCCCGAACAAAAACGCATAGTAGCCATTTTAGATAAAGCCTTCTCGGCTATTGACAAAGCCAAACAGAATACCGAGCAGAATCTTAGAAACGCCAAAGAACTGTTTCAATCAAAAATGCAGAGCATTTTTGATAATGGAAAATTGAAAGTTGAAAGTGGAGAATGGGAGGAGAAAATATTGAGGGATGTTTTACAAAAAACTGAATCTGTAAATCCTAAGTTGAATCCTAATAATAAATTTATTTATCTTGATGTTTCAAGTGTAAATAAAAAAAGTAAATTAATTGAAAAAACAACAGTGTTACTGGGAAAAGACGCACCAAGTAGGGCGAGAAAACTTGTAAGAACAGGCGATGTGATATTCGCCACTGTTAGACCTACCCATGGTCGCGTAGCGATAATAACAGAAAATTACAATAATCAAGTTTGTAGTACAGGTTATTATGTTTTAAGGGCAAAAGAAAATTTAACTAATAATTTTATTTACTTTTTCTTATTGACTTGCGGTTTTAATAAGCAAATGGAAATCCTTCAAAAAGGGGCAAGTTATCCTGCCGTCACAAATAAGGAAGTTGAAAGTATTTACATCTTATTTCCAGTAATAGAACAACAAAAAAAAATCGTCCAAAAACTAAACGCACTACAAGCCGAAACCAAAAAACTAGAAAACATCTACCAACAAAAATTAAATGATTTAGACGAACTAAAAAAATCAATCCTGAGCAAAGCATTTAAAGGGGAATTATAATTATGGGAAATATAGTAGAAGTAATGGAGACAGCCCACCTTGATTAAATATAGTAAAAACAATAATTTATGAAAGTATCCCGTCTCCGTTATTCTTAATGGAAATTATTCTGCTCGATACAAAACGTTGAAAAACTGGTGAGTTATGGAAAACCTCTAGCGTTGAATTAATATTTTAGACTAATTGAAGGCGTTATTAAGACGAAAACATAGTTTTTGAGTGCATTTTATGGGTTGTTTTGCTCGTTTGAAGAAGGCTTATCAAAAAAAGTCAATTATTGTTTTTTTAGTTGTGTATTATTTAAACTTGCTGAATTCGTATAATAAGTGCATAGCCTCGTTATGTATAAATTATAATTTAAAATAAAAGTGTGGGCAAAGGATGTAATATGAAAAAATTGAATGTTTTTATCAGCTACTCTCACCTTGATGAAGATAAAATAAATGAATTTAAAAAGCATGTTTCTCCGCTGCAAACTAATGAAACTATAGAAATATGGTATGACCGAAAAATCACAGCAGGGGCAAATTTTCAAAATAAAATCACTGATAATTTAAAAAATTCAGATATTGTTTGTCTTTTTATTTCTGCAAATTTTTTATCATCAGTAGCTTGTCGAGAAGAAAAAGAAGCAGCTTTAGAGTTAAATAAAATTAAGGGGGTTGCTGTTATTCCTATAATTTTATCAAACTGTGGCTGGCAAGATGATAAGAACCTTTCATCATTATTAGCTTTGCCTACTGATGCTAAGCCTATCGAAGAGCATGACAAACAAAATAGTGCTTGGAATAATGTTTATGAAGGATTAAAAGACGTCATAAATGAAGAAATAAAAGTCAAAGAACTTGAGTTTCAGGAAGGTTTTTCGGACTTCTTACAAAGTGTCGAAATGTTAACAAAAGCTCACTCAAGGAAGGGAACAGTTATTTTAGATGATGTATTTATATATCCAAAATTAGATAAATATGATGAAGTTAGGGAGTATGAAACGTGTGAGTCTTCTGAGCAATTAATAAATAATTTATGTGAATATTCAAAAATTCTTATTGCTGGCGAAAATCAGTCAGGAAAAACGACACTATGCAAAAAAATAATTCTTAAACTAAGAGAAAATAATTTTGTTCCTGTATATTTGTTCGATGAAAAAAAACAATATCAGGGGAGGATAGTAAATAGAATAAAATCCGCTTTTGAAAAACAATACCAAAGCGTAGAAATTGAAGAGATTGACCAAAGAAGAATAGTGCCAATCATAGATGATTTCCATTGTGCAAAACAAAAGGAAAAACATATAAATGAGTTATCAGTATATAAACATCAAGTAATAATTGTTGATGATATATTTAGTTTAAACTTGAAACAAGAAACACTTATCCGTAAATTTAAACATTTTAAAATTAAAGAGCTATCACCATCATTAAGAAATAAATTAATTGAAAAGTGGACTAATTTAACGGATAAGGCAGAAAGTGGAATTCATAATGATAATGCGTTATATCAGAGTATTGATAGCACAACTGAACTAATAAATACTTCTCTAGGGAAGATCATGGGGAGTGGAATTATGCCTGCATACCCATTTTTTATTTTATCAGTTCTTACCACCTATGAAACATTTGGAACATCACTTGACCATGAAATAACTTCACAAGGTCATTGTTATCAAGCCCTTATATATTTATATTTAACAAAAGAAGGTGTGAAAAATGAAGAGATTGACACATATATAAATTTTCTTACGGAATTATCATTTTTCTTTTATAAAGAAGATAGCAATATATTGACAGTTGAAGATTTTAAAGTATTTATGGGAGGGTATTTAAAAAAATATAATCTGCCTGTAAAAGAAGAGATTCTATTATCAAAGCTTGAAAAAACACAAATTATTACTTTAGATAGTTGCAATAATTACTCATTTCGCTATCCATATTTATATTATTTTTTTGTTGCAAAATATATATCTGAACATATAGGTGACAATAGAGAGGTTGTAGACCTTATAATAAAAAATCTAGATAAAGATGAAAATGCTTATATTACAATTTTTATTTCTCATCATTCTAAAAGCTCTTATGTTTTAGATAAAATTGTTCAAAATGCATCAAATCTTTTTAAGAGTCATGTTTCTGCCTCTTTGAAGAAAGAAGAGGTTAGATTTTTTGACGATAAATTAGATATTATTATTAAAGCAGCATTACCAGCAACAAGCTCAACCCCTGAGAAAGAAAGAACTAATAGGCTAGAAATTCAGGATGTTGAAGAAGAAAGGAATCAATTAAATGAAGAAAATGACGTTCAAAAAGCAGGCGATAGTGATGATGATTTAAGTATTGAGATAAGGCGGAGCATCAAAACTGCAGAGGTGATGGGGCGAATTATTAAAAATCGTGCTGGTTCATTGGAAAAAGAAAACCTTGAAATTATTTTTCAAAAGGCAATGAGTGTTCATTTCAGAATTTTAACTTCTTTTTTTGATATTATTAAAAATGGAGAAGAAGAGGTCATTAATTTTATCTCAAATAGAATTAATAAAATTATTGAAGAAAAAGATTCTCAGAGAATATCCGAGGGTAAGAAAAGTATTACACCGAAAGCTGATGAGCTGGAGCGGTTGTCAAGAGCAATATTTTGGAATATGAATTTCTTTTTTATATATAATTTAATAAATAAAATTGTTCATTCTATTGGTTCCAATAAACTAACTGAAATAGTTAAAACAGTCTGCGATAAAGAGGATACTCCCGCATCATTTTTAGTTAAGCATGGAATCCTAATGTGGTATAACAAAAATTTACAAGTAGATAATATAGTTTCAAAAATTGATGATGATGAATTTTCTGAAACTGCAAAAAAAATAATGAAATTCATGGTTGTAAACCACTGCTCCATGCATTCAGTCGACTTTAAACAAAAAGACAAAATTGGAAAGAAACTTGGAATCTCTTCGCAAAAATTAATTAAACATAAAAGTACATAACAAGAGAGTAATGGCAAAACTCTTTAAGATGTAAAACGCCCGACCATCACAAAACACCTAAAAAAACATCTTTGACGGCGGAGAGTTAGACGAAATAGTGGTATGTTCCATTTTAGAACATACCACTCAACACGGCAGAATAGAGGGCAAAGCAGAAAAATCAATCCTGCAACAAGCCTTTCAAGGAGAGTTATAATAAAGCTATGGAAAAACTAGCTATCAATCCAAATCGCCTGCAATGGTGTATGAATACATTGGCAATAAGTTTAAATGACTTATCTAATAGCATTCATATTGCCGAGCAAACATTGCTACAGGTGATGGAAAACAAATCTGTTTTAAGTGTTAATCAATTAGAAAAAATTGCTGATTTTTTTAAACGTAGTTTGCTGTTTTTTCTTGACCCTGATGATGTTCTGGAACAACAACTACATAATCAGAAAATCACTTTATCCAAAGCCAGCACTTATTTAGATAACTTAAAAATAAGTGATGTCAGGAAGTTGAAAATTGAAAATGACTAATCAAAGAGAAAATATTGTTGCTGATAAATCTTATGCTTTTGCATTGCGAATAATAAAATTGTATAAATACCTTGTTTCAGAACAGAAAGAATATTTGCTTTCTAAGCAAATTTTGAGAAGTGGAACCAGTGTTGGGGGTGTTAATTAGAGAAGCAGAACACGCTCAATCAAAAAAGATTTTATTAATAAAATGAGTATCGCATTAAAAGACAGTGAATACATAAACATAGATAATTTTCAATTTAAAGCGAAGCGCAAAGTGAATGAAGCCGAAACTAAAGACTCTGAAATCATCCTATACAGCACTATAGACGGTGAAATTAAAATAGAGGCACGATTGCAAAATGAGACTATTTGGTTAACTCAAAAACAGATGGCGAATTTATTTGATTGCTCTACTGACAATATTTCTCTGCATTTTAAAAATATCTATGTTGAACTTGAATTATCTGAAAATTTAACTACCGAGGAATTCTCGGTAGTTCAACAAGAGGGAAACAGAAAGGTATCAAGAGAAATTAATTTCTATAATCTTGATGCCATTATTGCGGTGGGCTATAGGGTTAATTCCAAAAAAGCCACTCAATTTAGAATCTGGGCAACCAATATCCTCAAGGAATATATCATCAAAGGCTTTGCCATGGATGATGACCGTTTGAAACAGGTTGATAAGTGGGATTACTTTGATGAGTGGTTGGAACGAATTCGGGATATTCGGGCTTCGGAAAAACGGTTTTACCAGAAAATAAAGGATATTTACACCACCGCTATTGATTACGATAAGAGTTCCAAGCAGGCACAGATTTTCTTTAAGAAAGTACAGAACAAAATGCTCTGGGCGACCACAGGAAAAACAGCCGCTGAGCTGATTGAAGCCAGAAGCAGTTCCGATAAAATCAATATGGGTCTTACTTCATGGCGAGGCGGGGTTGTAAGGAAACAGGATGTTGCCATCGCCAAAAATTATCTGAATGAAGATGAAATCAAAGACCTGAATGAAATTGTTACCATGTATCTGGATTATGCCGAAAGACAGGCACGCAAAAGGCAGACCGTCACTATGGAGCAATGGGCGGATAAACTGGATGGTTTTTTAAAATTTAACGAGTAGGAAGTATTGACCCGTGCAGGAAAAGTGAAAGCAGAAGTTGCTAAAAGAATTGCAGAAGAGCGTTATGAGGAATTTTATAATAAGCGCAAAAGGGCTGACGCACTGAAAGCAGATAAAGAAGATTTGAAACAGCTTGAAGAAATAGAAAAGAAATTGCTTGAGAATAGGGGTAAATCAAATGAATGAAGCCGAAACCAGAGCAGAATTAATTGACCCGAAACTTAAAAGCTGTGGTTGGGGCGTGGTTGAGGGTTCAAGAATCCTGCGTGAACGTAATGTTTGTAAAATCACCGATGGCAGAATACAGGTGGGCGGTGGTAGAAAAAAACCGCTGATTGCTGATTATATTTTAGTTTTTAAGGGCATTAAGCTGGCAGTAGTCGAGGCTAAAAGCGATGAATTAGAGGTCAGTGAAGGAGTAGCACAAGCCAAGCTTTATGCGGAGAAACTCAAGCTTGAAACCACTTATTCCACCAACGGCAAGGAAATTTATCAAATTTGCCTAAAAACAGGTGAAGAAAAATTAGTCGATGATTTTCTTATCCCACAAGCATTATGGGATAAAACGTATAGCTGCCAAAATGACTGGCGAGATAAATTTGCCGCCGTTCCTTTTGAAGATAAAAGCGGCACTTGGCAACTGCGGTATTATCAGGAAATTGCGATAAAAAATACGCTTGAAGCCATATCCCAAAATAAGAATAGAATACTATTAACCCTTGCCACTGGAGCAGGTAAAACCGATATTGCCTTTCAAATTGCCTGGAAACTGTTTCAAACTCGCTGGAACCGTTCCTTAATTGAAAATGGAAAATCAAAAGTTGAAAATTATGTTGTTAGGCGGCCGCGAATTCTATTTCTGGCAGATCGCAACATATTGGCAGATCAGGCGTTTAATTCATTTTCTGCTTTTGCCGATGATGCAATGATTCGCATTAAACCCAAAGATATAAAAAAGACAGGGAAAGTGCCGACCAATGGCAGTATCTTTTTCACCATCTTCCAGTCATTTATGACAAAAGCTCCAATGGGTAAAATATCTGTATCAAAACCAAGAAATGATGAGATATACGCTATGGTAGCTGAACCACAACCACAATACGAAATTAACCCTTACAACTTTGGGCAATATCCATCTGATTTTTTTGATTTTATCATCATTGATGAGTGTCACCGAGGTGGTGCAAATGATGAGGGTAACTGGCGAGGTATTTTGGATTATTTTTCGCCAGCCGTTCAACTAGGTTTAACGGCAACACCTAAGCGTAAAGATAATGTAAATACTTACGCCTATTTTGGTGAGCCTGTTTACATCTATTCGTTAAAAGAGGGAATTAATGATGGCTTTTTAACACCATTTAAAGTCAAACGCATTAAGACAACTCTGGATGACTACATATATACGCATGATGACAATATTATTGAGGGTGAAGTTGAGGAGGGAAGGTTATATGAGGAAGAGGATTTTAATAAAATCATTGAGATCAAAGAGCGTGAAGCGAAACGGGTTCAGATTTATATGGATGCAGCCAACCCAAATGATAAAACCATTATTTTTTGTGCCAATCAAGCTCATGCAGCGCTAGTCAGAGATTTAGTCAATCAATATAAAAAATCTAAGGATGCAAATTATTGTGTCCGTGTTACTGCCAATGATGGCAAAATAGGCGAGCAGTTTTTGCGGAATTTTCAAGATAATGAAAAAATGATTCCAACCGTTTTAACTACTTCGCAAAAACTTTCTACAGGAGTGGATGCCAGAAATATTCGCAACATTGTTTTAATGCGTCCTGTGAAGCAAATCATCGAATTTAAGCAAATTGTAGGACGTGGAACACGACTTTTTGACGGTAAAGAGTTTTTTACAATTTATGATTTTGTCGATGCTTATCAACGGTTTTCTGATCCCGAATGGGATGGCGATCCTGTTGAAGAAGATCCCTGTATGGTTTGTGCTGAAATTCCTTGTGTTTGTGAAAAAATACTACCAAAGCCTTGCCCTGAATGTGGCAAATCACCTTGTATTTGCACTAAAGAACCGCCTCCACCCTGTAATAAATGCGGACAAACTCCCTGTGTTTGTTACAAAAAAGTAAAAATAAAACTAAAGGACGGCAAGGAAAGAGAAATTCAACAGATGGTTGCTACTTCTTTTTGGAGTGCAGATGGCAAGCCACAAACAGCAGAACAATTTTTAAATGATCTGTTAGGTGAGTTACCTAATTTATTTAAAGATGAAAACCAATTGCGAACGCTGTGGAGTAAGCCGCAAACCCGTAAAATACTATTGGAAAAACTGGATGAGGCAGGATTTGGTAAAGCTGAATTGGATGCACTGAAAAAATTGATTGATGCAGAAAAAAGTGATTTATACGATGTCTTGGAATATGTTTTTAATAGTGACATAAAGCCAATCACTAGAGAAGAGCGAGTAACGAGGGCAAAGGTAACAATATTAGCGTTTTTGAATGAAAAACAAAAAGAGTTTATCGAGTTTGTTTTGAGTAAATATATTGAATCAGGCGTTGAAGAGCTTGATCAAGAAAAACTGCCAATCTTGCTTACCAATAAATATCAATCACTGGAAGATGCAAAAGAAATATTGGGCGAAGTGGCTGAAATCAGTTCTTTATTTATTGAGTTCCAGCAGCATTTATACTCTCAAAAGGCCGCGTAAGTGCATAAAAAGGACTAACAAAAGCGTCCAGAGGATTTTGCAGGTAATAAATGGGGTGGATGACGGGGCTTGAACCCGCGACAACCGGAATCACAATCCAGGACTCTACCAACTGAGCTACACCCACCATCGAGATTTATTACTAGAGAAATGGCACGCTTGGCAGGAGTCGAACCTGCGACCCTCGGCTTAGAAGGCCGATGCTCTATCCAGCTGAGCTACAAGCGCATAATTGGTCGGGGTAGAGGGATTCGAACCCCCGACATCCTGCTCCCAAAGCAGGCGCGCTACCAAACTGCGCTATACCCCGAACTAAACCTTCTTACCCAAGAGCCAAGAAGACACCTCAGTAAAGGTGCGGAATAATACGGGTAATTTAAAAAAACGTCAACACCTATTTTAAGAAATTGATACTAAAAATTACAATTTATTCTTAACCAGTTGATATATGTTTTCCGTTTTTTTCTCAGCACCCTCAAGAATTTTTTCTAACTCAAGCAATTTAGCATCGGCGAATGTTCTGTCTTTAATACTTGCTGTATTAATATAGACATTTAAAGCGGCACTTTTTAAGGCACTATAAGCCGACATCACAGCGACACCCGCATCACTAACAACACCGACATACCCCTTTTCTACCGCTATCTGACTTAATTCAATGGTCTTCGCGCTTGCCCTGGCACATTCAAGAGGCACCATAGTAGCTTCTTTTAATACAAGCTGTATCCGTACACTTCTTTTTGCTTTTTGTTCATCAGTGTCTTTTGCTAAACCATAACAAGCCATTAATTGATCAAATACCTCCACATCAGTTTTGATCATTGCCGTTAGCTGTTCACGTAGTGCTTCTGATTTAGCAAGCAATTGCTTCATATCCTCTTCAACCTTGACATATTTGGGCTTACCAATGGTTAAATGACACACCATACTGATTAATGCCGCCGCCTGAGCACCCATGACGGCTGCTGCACTGCCACCTCCTGGGGTTGCTTGTGTGCTAGCTAGTTCGTTTAGAAATACATCCATTGATTTATCTTTTATTTCATTCATTTTTTCTTTAAATAATGTTTAGAGACCTCAGCATAACTCTGGGCGGGAGAAAAAAGTGATAGAATTTTTCAGGTTTTAGTCAAAATACAAGTGTAATAGTGCGTTATTTTGGCTGACCTTTTTTATCCGTTCATGAGTTATGCTGAGTTCTCGTTTGGCTACTCACGTCGCCAAATTGTTCCATCGGCTACATCCTCTAACACAATACCTTGCTCTTTTAATTCATCTCGGATTTTGTCAGCGCTTGCCCAATCTTTATTCTTTTTTGCTGCAAGGCGTTTATCAATGTGTTGTTGAATTTTTTCATTGGCTTCATAAGCATCTAATTTATATTCTTGATCAAGGTGACTCGTTACTTTAAGCCGACGAAAACCTGCCTCAAGTGCCTTTTTGGGATCTCTTTGTAAGATACCTATAATACCTGCCAATTGGTGAAGTGTTGCAGCTAAAGAATCTATTTTGTCCTGCTTCTTATCTTTTTTAGCCGTATTCAATTCACGTACACAATCAAATAATACGGACAATGCAATGGGGGTATTAAAATCATCATCCATCGCCTCCTTAAAACGTTGCTCATAGACTTTATCGGCTGAAACATTTTTGATCTCAACATCACGTAAAGCAGTATACAGCCTTGTTAACGTACTCCCCGCATCGTCTAATTGTTGTTCTGAATAATTCAAAGGGCTTCGATAATGACTAGTTAAAATAAAATAACGTATCACTTCTGCTGATTTATATTTCTTTAAAACCTCGCGTAATGTAAAAAAATTACCTAATGACTTAGACATTTTTTCTTCATCAATCCTGACAAAACCATTGTGCATCCACAGGTTGACAAATTTTTCACCTGTTGCGCCTTCAGACTGAGCTATTTCATTTTCATGATGTGGGAATTGCAAATCCATGCCACCACCATGTATATCAAAATGATTACCCAGACAACTGGTTGACATAGCTGAGCACTCAATATGCCAGCCAGGACGACCATTACCCCAAGGTGACTGCCAAAAGGGTTCGTCTGGTTTTGCCATTTTCCACAACACAAAATCCATAGGATCTTTTTTCGCATTGTCTACATCAACCCTTTCGCCTGCTTGCAAATCTTCTATATTTTTACCTGATAATTTTCCATAGCCTTCAAACCTGCTCACCGAATAAAAAACATCACCATTTGTCCCAATATAAGCCAGTTCTTTTTTTACCAAAGCTTTTATCATATTTATAATATCAGGCATAGATTGAGTCGCTTTAGGTTCTTGGTCAGGAGGCAAAACCGAAAGCGCACGTTCATCCTCATGCATCGCATCAATAAAACGTTCCGTTAATGGCAAAAAATCTTCACCATTTTTATTGGCACGTTTTATTATTTTGTCATCAATATCAGTAATATTTCTAACATAGGTCAAATCGTATCCACAATATCTGAAATATCGAGCCACCGTATCAAATACAACCATGACCCGCGCATGACCTATATGGCAATAATCATAGACAGTCATGCCACAGACATAAAGCCCAACTTTACCTTCCACACGAGGTTTAAAGGTTTCTTTGCTTCGCGATAAGGTGTTATATATTTTAAGCATTTTTAGTTTATTTAGAGGTATTTGACTACGTTATCATTAAAAATCGTTCAATTTACCAAGATTAGGGCTTCTCTTTCAAGAAAAAAACGCATAGAATTTACCGCTTGCATCAAATACTTGGATAAATTATGCGACACTTTCTTTTCACTTTAATACTTTTAATAACCACAACTATCTTATTTGCAATGGAAAACAAAATACCAGACACACAAAACAGAGTTAAATTAACCACTTCACTGGGTGAAATCATCATTCTGCTTAATACAGAAAAAGCACCTGTTTCCTCAGAAAACTTCATTACTTATGTAAAAGAAGGTTTTTACGATGGCACTATTTTTCATCGTGTCATTCCCGGTTTTATGGCACAAGGTGGTGGTTTTGACACAGACTTTAATCAAAAAGAAGTCCATGCAGCCATTAAAAACGAAGCTGATAATGGTTTAAAAAATACCCGTGGCTCTATTGCCATGGCACGCACACCTGATCCAGACTCAGCAACAGCACAATTCTTCATCAATTATAAAAACAGTTCCTTCCTTGACTACACCAGCCCGACACCTAATGGTTGGGGTTATGCTGTATTTGCTAAAGTCATTGAGGGTATGGATGTCGTGGATGCTATGGCTGATAAGCCTACTGGCAATCATGGCGGACATCAGGATGTACCCAAAGAAAACATTGTGATTGAAAAAGCAGAAATGATTTAATAAAAGTAGGTCAAGGGCAAAAAGAGCGTAGCTATTTTTGCCCTGCGCCTCGTCCCCCACTTATTCCCATCTACTTTCCTACGACTAAACTTTGAAACAAGACATCATTTTTATTTCCGACCTACATATTTCTCTGGAAAAAACAGAAATTACCCGTCGCTTTCTTTCTTTTCTTGAAAACCAGGCGACTACAGCCAGTGCTGTTTATATTTTAGGCGATTTATTTGATGCCTGGATTGGTGATGATGACAACACACCGCCTAACAAAAAAATAAAAAAACAACTTAAACAGCTCACTGATGCAGGTACTCGCGTCTATCTCCAACAAGGAAACAGAGATTTTTTGCTTGGACAACGATTTTGTTCTGAAACAGGGATTGTTTTATTAGGTGATTATGAGGTTATTGAATTAAATGGCATTAAAACCTTATTGACTCACGGCGATCTACTCTGTACTGATGATATTCCTTATCAGGCCTTCAGGATAAAATCGCATAGTGGCGAATGGAAAAATAATGTTTTATCAAAACCTTTATTCATTCGTTTATTAGCTGCTCGCTGGTATCGTTTTCGTAGTCATTTACATAAAAAGAAAAAGTCTCAAGATATTATGGATGTCAATCAACAAACAGTCATTGAAGTGATGAAACAAAATAATTGTTTTCGTCTTATCCATGGCCATACACACCGCCCAGCAATCCATGATTTTGATATCGAGCAAAGCCCAGCCCAGCGTTTTGTACTTGCCGATTGGAAAAAAGACTCTACACAAATTTTACGCTGGAATAAAGATGGCTATGTCATAGAAAACCTATGTTGATTTAAGCCATCAACGCCACACACAAAAAACCACGCCTTGTATATACATTACTGACTTGATCCATTATTTTTATTATTATTTTCTTCTGACGCTTTTTATGGTTAGCTGGATTTTTTGCTTAGACTCTTTATGGGTGAGAAGCATAATTTAATGTTTCTGCAACCCACTGATTTAAACTTTTACCCTCAGATATTGCCATGCCAGCAATATCTTCATGTAATTCTGGTGGAATTCGAATATTAAACTTACCCGAATAGTTTTTTTTGGGTTCAACTCCATCTTCTACACACATTTGAAGAAATACTTTAAGGGAAATCCCCCCTTCTTTTTTTAACCCCTCAATATCACTTTCATAAAAATCAGCGCTACCATTTAACCCGATAAATTCACCCCGAAACATTTCAATTTCAGAGTCATACTGAATCAAGGCACGATAGCCATTAATTTCCATTATATTCATTTTGGTACCACCTTATTTTCTCTTAACCATTCACGAATACTGGCTACAGCTCCTTTATCTGTATTTAGCGATGGATGTGGACGATGAAATACTTTCCGAGTATTAAACAAACGAACACCAATACGAGAACCTTCACGTTCACTTATTCCTGCATTAAGTTCGACAAACAAAGACTCAATATCATTCCACTTTATATTTCCACTAACGGGGCGATGAAAAATAAGTTCTAGTGTTTTTTGGTGTTTTCGTTTCACTTACAAACAGTACCATTTATTGGTACTAATATCAACGAAAAACACCTTATTTTATAGTTTACAGAAAAGTCTAACACCAGTATCACTTGTTGTATTTTAAGGGTCTATGCCAAATAGAGTGTAAGCATTATAATTACAGATTTTCTTACCCGATAAAATCATAAAAATGAATAGCACCGAAATATTTTCACTGCCCTAGGTTTAGAAAGTCCTTGGGAAATAAAAAATGTTGAAATATCACAACAACTATCACCCTAATTAAGCGGAAGTTCAAACCCTTGAAATGGCGGTGTGCGTGGGTGGTTTGAGGGTTATTAATTCAAACCACTGAATAGCAACATGGTGAAACGGGACAAATAATAGACCTAGGAAATATTTGAGGTGGAAAACCCCATTTGAGGTTTTTGCACAGATGACTGGCAAGGACTATTTTTTAAACGAAAGTGTTGTACTTATGGGGAATTTACCAGATTTGAATGTTTAACTATGCTTGTGATAATGTGCTACGTAACCTACTCATTTATAGATACTTTTAGTTTATTTTATCGTTTATTATTTTACCATTTTTGAGTAATTTTTTTCTTTTTTAGCCTCTGCTGCTAAGAATATTCTTCACTTTTGTTGATTTTGCAAGTGGCCCTTATTATGAAAATTCTCTACCCAGATGTAGAACCTTTTAAGCAATTTTTTTTGAAAACGGAAAGTGAACATTTAGTTTATGTAGAACAATCTGGAAATATTCACGGCATCCCTGTTATTTTTTTGCATGGTGGGCCCTGTTCAGGAACGAAACCGAGTCACCGCTGTTTTTTTAATCCAGAAAAATATCATATCATTTTGATGGATCAGCGGGGTTGTGGCCAATCACAACCTTTTGGCGAGCTAAAAAACAATACCACACAGTATTTAATTGAGGATATGGAAAATATTCGGATACATCTAAATATTAAAAAATGGCTGATATTTGGTGGTTCTTGGGGTAGTACTTTAACTTTACTGTACGCCCAGCAACATAAAGAAAAAGTATTGGGTATGGTGATTCGTGGCATTTTTTTAGCGCGACAGAAAGATATGGATTGGTTTATAAAAGAGGTCGGTGTAGGAATGATATTCCCTGAAAAATGGCAGCAGTTGATGAATAGTGTCCCTCAGTATTCATGTCTTGATATTATTAAAGAGCTGTATGATGCGACTTTTGCTCAGGATGAAGTAACTAGAAGACGTGTGACAAAAGCCTGGATGGAGTGGGGAGGACAAGTTGCATTGATGGCTGATTTCCCAGAAGAAGATGAAGCTTTAGCTGTTTCTGAGAAAATGGTGAAGCAGGTTCAAATGGAATTGCATTATGCAAAAAATCGATATTTTATTTCAGAAAATCAGATTTTAAAAGCGTGTGATGTTCTACAAGATATTCCAGTGATTATTGTTCATGGAAGAAATGATCTAGTCTGCCCAATGGAGGCAGCGGTTAGCTTATCTAAATTTTTACCTAATGCGCAGTTCAGTATTTTACAAAATTCAGGGCATATTGCGGGTGGGGAAGAGATGATTAATGCTTTGGTTGATGCCGCAGATAATATGCTGGAACGCATACAATGATGATTTGATTAATAGAGGATCTTGCAAAGCTCCAGATTATAGAGGGTCATATTTTGGGTAATTACTTGTATAGTTTCACCATGTTATACCTGATTTAATGAATAATAGACCTAGGACATGTTTGGGGTATAAGGCCCCTATGAGGTTTTTACACAGATGACTGGCAAGGGCCATTTTTTAAATGAAAGTGTTGTGCTTGTGGATTGAATTTGCCCTACTTGTATGTGCCATATCACCCATTAATTGTATATTTTTTGTCGTTAAGTATGAAAATAGCCTATAGATAATGGTTTTCAGTAACGGTATGGTTTGTGCTTAATCTTTATTTTCTTGTTGTAATCTGTTGTTAATTTGCACTTACACCTCTAGGGTCTTTTTATGAAATTTAAAGCATTACACTTTTTATACTGCATGTTTCTAAGCGTGCCGTTATTTGCTGCCGAGGATACACCTCAAACAGTTCAATCTAAAACATCAGAAGAAATCCATCGCGGTGAAGATATGATCATTACCACCGGGCACAAATTATTCCCAAATACCACGGTTGCAACTCCTAGTTTTGATATTTCCAAGGAAGATATGGATAAAACAAATGTAACCAGTGCCGAAGATGCAATTAGAATGGCACCGAGTGTACATGTTCGAAGACGGTTTTACGGTGATACTAACGGTGTTACGGCTATCAGGGGATCCACCAATTTCCAGACGGGCCACTTTAATATGTATGTGGATGGACTGCCGTTGCATAACCCTGTACAAACTAAGTGGAATGGTGCGCCCAAATGGAATTTGATTGCCCCAAATGCGATTGAAGAAACTACTGTTTTTTATGGCCCGTATTCAGCGGAACATAGAGGTGCTTTTGGTGGTACCTTTGATTTAAAAACACGCTTACCAGAAAAATTTGAAATGAGCATGGAAGCGACGGGCATTATTCAGCAGTCTCATCGCAATGGACAAAAAGAAGAAGTTTTAACGGGACATAAAGAGTTTATCTCTGCTGGCAACCGTTTTGGGGACTGGACTTTTTTTGCTTTTTATAATCATCTGGAAAATGAAGGGCAAGCACAATCTTTTGCAACCAGCACTCCGTCAGCAGGCAATGACGGAACAGCAGTGAGCGGTGAATATCTGACTAAAACCATTATAGGGGAAGACAGGGTAATTACAGGCGACTTGGGACTTAATGAAAACCTAACAGATTTATATGAGTTAAAAGTCAGTTATGACTTTAGCCCTGATTTGAGAGCTTTGTTTACTATAGCTTTTGAGGATACCGAACGTAATAGTCAGGCAAGAACTTACCTTAAAGACGCTAATGGAAACGATTTTTGGGAGGCTGGTGCAATGGTTAATAATAATGGAAAAACATTTACTTCTAACCCTAGTTCGTTTGGAAATCCTGCTTTAAGAGGCAGTGAAAATGAAAGAAAAACACTGGCTTATGGTTTTAACTTATCTGGAAAATTAACAGATGACTGGGGTATTGATACTACGGCAAGTTTTTTTGATGCATTCAAAGATAGGGCGCTTCGGTTTACCCGCAGTCGTAATGATCCAGCTTACCAAGCGGATAAAAGTGGTCGAATTAAAGATATTGAAGTTTGGTGGGTAGATTACAGTGTTAAAGTGGCAACACAAAATTTGTTTGGTCGTGATGATCTAGGTTTAATGTACGGTTATCAGTTTAATCATTCCTACTTGGATATTAATGAATATAATTCTGACTATGTAAGTAAAGGTCGAAAAGGTAATTTACGTGATGCGGATGGGGGTTCTACGCAGACGCATAGTGCTTTTATGCAAGCTGATTGGGATATCATAGAAAACTGGAATATTATGGCGGGTCTACGCTATGACCATTGGGCGACATCAAGAGGTCATATTAACGATTTACCTAGCACCGATGGGAAGTTAAATGACCGTGATGCATCAAGAGTTTCACCGAAAGCATCCTTATCTTTCACACCGACTGATGGGTTAAGTTTTCGCTACTCTTTCTCTAAAGCTTATCGTTTTGCTGTTGCCGAAGAGCTATTTGATAGTTCCAGTAATACAAATGCTGTTAATATATCTGATCCAAACTTGGCTCCTGAAGCGGGTTATTTCCATGATTTTAAAATTCAATATGAATTGGACCAAGGCTATACTAGCCTCTCATTTTTCTACAATGAGATTGAAGATGAAATCTTACGAATTACAACACTGGTAACGGGTGGTGGTACAAGTAACCGAACCCGAGGTATTGATAAAACAGAAACGATTGGTGCTGAATTTGTCTACCAACAAGATTACATTATGGGGCTTCCCTTTGCTTTGAATGTGAATGGAACTTGGATTAATAAGGAAATTAAAGAAGATAGAAATAACCCAGATTTAGCGGATAAAGAATGGGTGAGAATTCCACAATGGCGTGCCAACGGCACTTTGACTTATCACACCGCTCAAAATTGGGATAACATCATTGCTGTTCAATATAGAAGTAAACAGCATACTAACCCAGATAATTCAGATTATTACGGCGAGGTATACGGAGCATCGGATGAATTTGTGTTAGTCAATTTCAAATCTTCTTTCAAAATGGATGTTGGCAACGATATGACAGCAAAATTCTCTGTCGGTGTGGATAATATTTTAGACCTTAATTACTATGATCATCACCCCTATCCGCAAAGAACTTATTTTGCAACGATTGGTTTAGATATTTAATAGATAGATTAAAACTACTCAACGTACTCCGTAATTGCTTAGATTGCCCTCTATTTAGAACCCTGACGAAGCCCTCTTGGTTTTTGCAGGAGGGCTTTTTGTTTATACCATTTATGGAAAATAATTACATTAAAGAGTGCTGATAATTATTTTCCATAAATGGTATTAGAAATGAGATGTTTTTTTATGATACACAAACAATTAGTATTAATTCCATTTTTGTTGACAGGCTTTGTGGCGTGTTCAACAAATCCTGAAACTGTACAAGCCGTTTCACAAACTGCTGAAGAGTTAAAAACTACACACAATAAATCAGCTAAACCTCGCCATAAACATCATCCAGAAGGGGTGATCAGTGTTGATGTTACAAATTTTGATAATCGGCTGCATCTGTTAACAGGAAAAAATCAGCAAGGGAAGCAAACACTGTGGTACCAGCAATCTGATGATGGGGGGGAAACATGGACATTAGCCCATAAAATTCTTGATGATGATAATCTTCCCGTTAAAATGACGCGAGGAAATGATGCTCAAATAACAGCACAAGGGAAAAATATTGTTGTGACATGGACAAAGTTTGATAAAACCAGACGTTTTAAAGCGGGTGCTATGTTGGCTGCACGATCTAATGATAATGGTAAAACCTGGCAATATTCAGCACCGCCACCAGATTGGGGGAAAGGGCCTCATGGTTATATTGATCTGGCAGCTGATACCCAGGCCATGCATGCAGTTTGGCTAGATAGTCGCAATGGCAAGGCGGGTGTAAAAGCTTCACAGGGCTTACGTTATGCTAAATCTATAGATGGTGGTTTGAGTTGGCTAACTAACCAAAGTTTGGATGAACTAACCTGTTCATGTTGCTGGAATACGATTAATACTGACGAAAAGGGTAATGCCTATGTATTATACCGAGATAAGCAACCCTCTGATTTATCTATCGGTATAATTAATACGGAACAACAATGGCAGCGGTTAAATCATGTCGGCACCTTTAATTGGCAATTTGACGGTTGTCCTCATATTGGTGGTGGCTTTGATTTTCAAACGACAGCAGGAAAAGATCGTATGCATGCGGTGGTTGGCACTGGGCATCCAGAACATTTTGGGATTCATTACTCATATTCAGATGATGCAGGTAAAAACTGGTCTTCAGCTAAGTCATTAGGCGATGAATCAGCAACCCACTCAGATATTGCTGCCCATGACAAAGGTCATGTTGTTACTGTATGGGATATGATGACTGAAGATGGACTGGCAGTATTTTATGCTGAATCAACAGACCAGGGTAATAACTGGTCAAAACCCCATCAAATTTCAAAAGCAGGGATGAGAGCAACCCATCCAAATATTGTCAAAACAGAAAAAGGTTTTTTAATTGTCTGGACTGAAAATAATGGTAAAAAGCAAACTTTGGCGACAAAAATACTATAAGGGATGAAAAATTATCGTTGTTTACTATTTTGTACTTTCATATTACTTACCATCAGTACTGTAAAAGCAGATTTGACTATTTTGCCTTTTAGCAAAGACAGTTATACAGAAATAAAAAATCAACGACAGGATAAAGCTTTTATTTTGATATTTTGGTCACAGAGGTGCAGTTACTGTATGCAAGAGCTGGCTATGTTTGGAAAGCTCTATAAACAATACCCTGGTATTGAGTTGGTTGTTGTGGCAACAGATTCATTTCTGCAAGATGATATTGTAAGGGGGGTATTGGCTCGTAGCCAGCTTGAACTAGAACAAACCTGGGTGTTTGCTGAGCAATTCCCTGAGAAAATTTATTATAAAGTCAATAAGAGTTGGCGGGGTGAACTACCCGCTACGCATTTCTTTGGGAAAGATAATAAAGAAATTCGTCATCTGGGTATTGTGAAAGAAGATGAACTTATTGAATGGTTAGTTGAGCAATCGGCAGGTTAGAAAGGGTAAGTTTTAGTGTCCGTTCTGCACTGTTTTAGTCAAAACATTCACCTAAAAATGTTGGAATAGTAGAGACAGGGCATGCCCTGTCTCTCTCTGCTTTGGAATGGGGAAATTGTCCAATTTTACAGGATTTACCCATTCAATTATTCATAGATCCAGTTTCTTTTATTTTAATCAGCCAACCATCCTTACCCGTACATTCTCTTTTATCAGCTTGTGCTATTAAATCGATTCGAGCATAGCCGCGTAATTCAGCGGGCAATGTAGCCGTTATTAGAAAAAAACTTTTTCTATCAACAATAGTAGGTTTAAGCACTATTTTCTTGGCAAAAACTCGGATACTACTTGGATCAATTGAACCCGTTGCTTTAACAGAAATCTCTGATCCAGGTTCTACTTCGATAAAAGGCTGATTTTTCACCCTTTCTGGTGGGGAAAACTCTCTAAACTGTGGGGGTTTACAGTAATGACGTGCGCCACCTACTTCAAATGCATAGCTTGATCCAGCAAAAAATATTGCACCTAATAACAGGAAATATTTTATATTTTTTATTATTTTCATAGGATACCCTCAATTTTTTCTTTAATTAACAGTATGACTGTAATCATTTTTCAGAAGCAATTCAAGCAACTTATTCAATCTGCAAGCTATTTTAATACGCTAATTAATTGTAGGCTTTAAAAAGAAAAAACAATAGGGAACTTGACAGGATTGTTTATAAGACTTAAAAAGGATCAATTGAGAGTAGCTGTTTAATACCATTTTCAAGAATAAGTGATATAAGATAGTACCTATCAAAAAAACCTGTAATAAATAGTATTAAAAAGAGGAAAAATACATGTCTATCCTAGACACCATTAAAGCACTGTTTTGTAGTCCATCTAAACCAGCTAGTGAAGCTGATGCTGACGTGGCAGAGCCAAAACCAGCCAGTGTTGAAGAAACGGTGGCAATAACTGCCACTGTTGCAACGACAACACGATTACAAACTCCAGAAGATTCAACTTTAAAGCGCCATTTTCTATCTGCATTAAAAGCAGAGGTTGAAGCGAGTATGCCCGCAAGACCTACAGAATCGGTCTTGATACGTCATTATGACTCTACTGTACAAGCCAAGATAGATGATTTATTAGCTTAGGAACGCGCACGAAATAACTTCGACAACTCGCCTGTCTTTTTATTCGTCTTCTGCGTTGTTGCAACAGTTGCGTAGCTTGCTATGCACCTGTTGCAACGCCTTGAATACAAACAAAAATCCTGTGTCAGCTGACAAACTTATTCGGTTCGCGTTTCTTAGTTGCACCTTTTTAAAAACACTTGCCTGTGATGAAACCATCATCGGCTCTTTATAGCTCATTTATCAAACGCTGAGATATTCCACCAAAACTACCATTGCTCATCAACACCAAGTGTTTGACTGAATCTACTTCTGTTTTTAATTGTCTGATAATATCATCCAGACTTGTACATAACTGAATATTGTCTGCGTAATTCAACACTTTTGTTAAATCCCAATCCAAATCTGCTGGTTGATAAATAATCGCACTATCTGCTAGTGCAAGTGATTGAGCTAAAGATTCAGTATAAATTCCCATTCGCATGGTATTAGAACGTAGTTCAACTATGGCTATAATTGTTTCATTAGCTACTTTTTTTCTTAGACCATCTAATGTGGTTTTTATCGCCGTTGGGTGATGGGCAAAATCATCATAAAGGGTAATGCCCTTAATATTGGCAATAATCTCCATCCTCCGCTTTACATTTTGAAATGTTTCCAGTGCATGAATGGCATCATTAGCGAGTATACCTACATGTTTTGCCGCCACAATAGCTGACATAGCGTTGTATACATTGTGTTCACCACTGAGTGCCCAGTTAACTACACCTTGCTTTTCTCCTTTGTGAAAGACTGCAAACTGGCTACCATCTGTCTGGAGTAACACGGCTTGCCATTCAGCATCACTATTAATAGCTGTTTTTGCAATCGCTGTCCAACAACCCATTGCAATAACATCGTTAATATTATGCGCATTTTCAGGACTAATAATTAAACCATCAGCAGGAATAGTCCTGACTAAATGATGGAATTGTTTTTTGATCGCATCCAGGTCTTCAAAAATATCAGCATGATCAAATTCCAGATTATTTAGAACTGCGGTTCGAGGACGATAATGAACAAACTTAGAGCGCTTATCAAAAAAAGCAGAATCATATTCATCCGCTTCTATAACAAAAAAATCAGACTCACCTAGTCGAGCAGAGAATCCAAAATTTAATGGAATCCCGCCAATTAAAAACCCAGGCTTAAAACCTTGATGCTCTAATATCCATGTCAACATACTGCTTGTTGTGGTTTTTCCATGTGTACCTGCAACAGCTAAAACCCATTTATTTTGTAATACATGTTCAGATAACCATTGAGGGCCCGATGTATATTTAAGCCCAAGATTTAAAACGGCTTCAACCTCCTCATTACCCCTAGACAAAGCATTACCAATGACGACTAAATCAGGTTTACACTGTAAATTTTCAGCACTGTATCCATTCATCAGAGTAATTCCCTGTTGTTCCAGTTGTGTACTCATGGGTGGGTATACATTTTGGTCAGAACCGCTGACTTGATAACCTAATTCTCTGGCTATTAAGGCAAGCCCCCCCATGAAGGTGCCACAAATACCTAAAATATGCAGATGGAATGATGCTTCCTGAGACACATTATTATTCTCCATTCAGCGTACTCCGTAACTGCTTAGATTGCTTTCTGTTCTGTTCAAGATCAAGGCGTTCAAGAGCAAGGCGAAAGCGCGGAGTTTACAGGTGTAAATACGCACTTTCAACACGGCTATTGGACACAATAGAGGGTAATCTAAATAGTTACTCGTCAGTTTTGGTTTCAGTCGGTCTATGGCGGCTGAAAACAAACCGTTTGCATTGGCAGAATAAGTAGAGGATACAAAAAGCAATAGTGGAATAAAGACAATTTTAATATTCATTGAATGTAAGTGAAGTAATTAATAGTTTGCATAACATTATTATGTCGAATTGTTATATCATTCAATAATGACTGAAAAAAATAACATTATAGTTGAAACACAACCTCAATACATTGAAGCACAATCATCGCCAGATAAAAACCGCTATGTTTTTGCTTATACCATTACTATTACTAATGCAGGTGCTATTGCTGCAACATTGTTATCTCGGCACTGGTTAATTACCGACTCAAATGGTAAAAATCAGGAGGTTAAAGGTGAAGGGGTCGTTGGGGAAAAACCTTATTTAAAACCTGGCGAGTCATTTCGCTATACTAGCGGAGCCATGATAGAAACACCTGTTGGTGTGATGCAAGGTAAATATGCCATGATTTCTGATGGTGGCGATAACTTTAAAGCGATTATCCCTAAGTTCACTTTATCAATTCCAAGAACGCTCCATTAGTTAACATGGCCATCTATGCAATCGGCGATATACAAGGCTGTTATGACGATTTACTCAGGCTTCTGGAACATATTAAATTTGATGATCAGGTGGATCAACTCTGGTTTACAGGAGATCTTGTTAATCGAGGGCCAAAGTCTTTAGAAACATTGCGATTTGTTAAGTCTTTGCACAATTCTGCGATTACAGTATTAGGTAATCATGATTTGCATTTGATAGCGACATCGTTTGAACAACGTAAGCCTCGAAAAAAAGATACCTTAAGCCCGGTACTACAAGCAGATGATAGTGATGAATTACTTTATTGGCTAAGGCATCAACCCTTGTTTCATTATAATGACGATTTTTGTTTGCTTCATGCAGGGCTTCCTCCGCAATGGGGTTTTGCTAAAACAAAAAAAATGGCTTTAAAAGCAGAAGCTGTTTTGCAAGGTGATAAACATTTAAAATTCTTTCGAGTGATGTATGGTAATAAACCGCATAAATGGACAGCTTATATCCATGGTATGGATAAAATACGTTTTATCGTTAATTGTTTTACCCGAATGCGATATTGTAAGATCAATGGATATCTGGATTTTAAACATAATAACGCACCAGGTACTCAGCCTTCACATCTAATGCCCTGGTTTACAGTACCTAAGCGAAAATCGTCTGAGATGAAAATCATCTTTGGGCATTGGTCTACCTTAGGTTATTACCAAGGACATAATTGTTTTGCTATTGATACTGGTTGTTTATGGGGAGGACAATTAACAGCCATAAAACTTGGTGAGAAAGTGCAACGAATCAGTATTGATTGTGAGGGTATATAACACCATTTTCAAAAATAAATGATAATCTAGCATCCATTTTTGGACTATTTGGCATAGCCTAAGCTTTTGATAATGGTAGAGCGTCTAGTCGGCATAATAAACCAGCAAAAGACCATGCCTGTAGCCCTCCCTTGCAGGGGGGTCGGGTGGGGGAGAATATTAGCTTGATTACTTGGTACAGCTTGAGCAATTAACCCGTAAAATATCCTCAATCAACTGCGGCCCGCGATAGATTAAGCCGCTATAGATTTGTACCAGACTGGCTCCGGCATTCAGTTTTTCTACTGCATCTTCTCCAGCTAAAATACCGCCCACCGCAATGATAGGAATATTACCTTTAAGTTCAGAGGCTAATCCTGAAACTACATGGGTTGACTGTTTCAACACGGGCGCACCACTTAACCCCCCTGCTTCTTCTGCGTGAATATGACCTTCAATAGCCTCTCTGGAAATAGTGGTATTGCTAGCAATGACACCATCTATAGAAAACTCGACTAATAACTGAGCAATATGAATAATTTCATCATCGCTTAAATCAGGTGCAATTTTAACCACTAAAGGCGTGTATTTTTGCTGCCTGGCCTGTAGCTTTAATTGTTCTTCTTTAAGTGCAGATAATAGTTTTTTAATTTCATCCCCTTGTTGTAACTGGCGTAAATTTTTTGTGTTGGGTGATGAAATATTAAGTGTCACATAGCTAGCTAGGGCATAACTTTTACGCAAACCTATGAGATAGTCATTTATTGCATTTTCAATAGGGGTATCAAAATTTTTGCCAATATTAATACCGAGAACCCCCTTATAAGAAGATAACGCAACTTGTTGCAGTAAATGCTCTACACCTGCATTATTAAATCCCATGCGATTAATAATGGCTTTGTGTTCAGCTAATCTGAATAACCGAGGCTTGGGGTTGCCTGGTTGGGGGCGAGGAGTTACCGTGCCAATTTCGATAAATCCAAAGCCCATATCAGCAAGTGGATCAATATAATCACCATTTTTATCCATCCCAGCCGCAAGACCCACAGGGTTTTTAAAATCCAGCCCCATCACAGTCAAAGGTTGTTCGGCAGACTTTGCTTTGCTTATTATGGATAAGCCTGTTTTATGCGATAACTTTAATAATTTAAGGCTGACTTGATGCGCCAACTCAGGATCAAGAGAGAATAAAGCAGGGCGTAATAAAGGGTAAAGGTTCATATTGTTAATGGTTAATTGTAACTACTCAGCGTACTCCGTAACTGCTTAGATTGCTCTCTATTTTGTTCAAGAGCAGGGCTAAGGGCTAAGGACGAAAGACGAAAGACGAAGAGCTGAAAACTAACCCAACATTCTTAGGTGAATGTTGGGTTACGAAAAAATGTAACCCAACCTACGCGGCTTTAGTCCTTGCGACTATTGGACAAAATAGAAGGTAAGCTGAGTTGTTAATTGTTAGCTGTTAATTTTCAATTTTCAATTGTTAGTTGTTAGCTGTTAGCTGTTAATTTTCAATTTTCAATTTTCAATTCTCAATTTTCAATTGTTAGCTGTTAGCTGTTAGCTGTTAGCTGTTAGCTGTTAGCTGTTAGCTGTTAATTTTCAATTTTCAATTCTCAATTTTCAATTGTTAGCTGTTAGCTGTTAGCTGTTAATTTTCAATTCTCAATTTTCAATTGTTAGCTGTTAATTTTCAATTCTTAATTCTTAATTCTTAATTCTTAATTCTCAATTTTCAATTGTTAGTTGTTAGCTGTTAATTCTCAATTTTCAATTTTCAATTGTTAGTTGTTAGCTGTTAATTTTCAATTTTCAATTTTCAATTGTAAAGCGTGTATGGCTTAGGATTAATACTGGGTTGTCTATCTAAAATCAAATCAGCCATGAGTTTAGCCGATGCTGGTGCCATCACCAAGCCATTTCTAAAGTGTCCAGCATTAATGCTCAAATTTTTAATTTCTGGATGTTTGCTTATATAAGGAACACCTTGGCTAGTCCCTGGTCGCAAGCCAGCCCAGTGGTTTATGACAGGCGTGTTATTGAGGGCAGGAAAAAGTTCGGTAGCAAAAGCATATAGTTTATTTTTAGCCTCAAGGCTGGTACTTTTATCAAACTGACAATGCTCAACAGAGCTACCTACCAAGATTTTACCGTCACGGCGTGGGATTAGATAATGCGCATCATCTACAATAATCCGTGCAAGAGTATCGGGCTGGGCATCAAATAATAGCATTTGACCTTTAACAGGGGCAATATTAGGTAAATGTTGCACAGACAGTAATTGCTTGATTAAATGCTTGCTCCATGCACCAGCACAAATAATTAATTGATTAACACTAATCTTGCCCTGGTCAGTGACTAATGACTCAATGCGGTTATGCTTTAAAAGGCAATCTGAAATTGCACAATTTTCAATAAACTGAACATTTTTTTTGAGTAAAAAGGCTTTTAAGGCTTTTAACAAGCGAGGACTGCGAATTTGGGCAATCTCAGGTAGCCAAAGGGGATTATTTACTTGTGTGTTAAGGTTTTTATAGAGGAAATGGTCAGCATCATGGCAAAAGACTTGGTGCTTAATGCACCATTCAGTCGCCAAATTAATATCAGGATTTTTACAGACAAGCATTCCGCAGTCTAGCCACTCAGGGTCAATGGCTGTGCCATTAAAGAGTTGCTCAGCTAAATCTGCATAGCATTTAATACTTGCTACCGCCAAGGAGGAGATGGCAGAAGCTTGTCGCCAGGGATATAAAGGTAATAATATGCCGCCGCCAGCCCAGGATGATTCCTTACCCGTAAAGGATTTATCAATAAGGCTAACCTGACAACCCGCCTCGACAAATTCTTTGGCACTTAACAAACCAATAATACCGCCACCAATAATAGTAATGTCAGAATTAAGTGTCATAGGGTTAATGGTTAATGGTTAATGGTTACTACTCAGCGTGTTTCGTAATTGCTTAGATTGCCTTCTATTTTGTTAAAGAGCAGGACTGGGACTAACTCAGCATTTTTAGGTGAATGTTGGGTTACGAAAAAATGTAACCCAACCTACGCGGCCTTCGTCTTTTTAGTCTTTAGTCTTTCATCCTTGCGTCTATTGGACAAAATAGAGGGTAAGCTGAGTAGTTGTTAGCAATAGTAAGGCAAGCGATAGTATACAGTGGCTGTTGTTTTTTTTGAACAAATAGCCCGTGAATTTTATAACTCTGTTGTAGCTTATTGACAGATAAAGGTAACTACTCAGCGTACTCCGTAACTGCTTAGATTGCCCTTTATTTTGTTCAAGAGCAAGGCGAAAGCGCGGAGTTTACAGGTGTAAATGCGTACTTTCAACGCGGCTATTGGACAAAATAGAGGGTAAGCTGAGTAGTTACAGATAAAGATTAGAAAAACAACAAGAATGACTTGTCAAACTTGTAAAGGCGTTGTTTAACTGCTAGTATTGTTTTTGCGTGTATTTGTGTTGTATTTTAGCAAATACGCTTAAATAATAATCTCTTGAGGGGAAATAAATGATCAAAAAAACAACTAAAGCGTTGGGCATAGCCACAGCGACTTTAACACTGGCTGGAGCGATGCTTTCGCCTCAAACACAGGCTGGAGCGATGCTTTCGCCTCAAGCAGTGGCACCAACACAGGCTGAGCGTGTTGCAAATGCGGTGGCTAAAAAAACAGAAGCTTTGCAAGCACAAGTTAATCAAATGGCAACCATGATGGAAGCCATGCAAGAAGAATTAGGTCGTGTAAAAGCGGCGACTGGGGCTGGCACTACTACAGCAAAGGTTCAAGAATTAGATCAATGGATGGCATCTGTTAAAAATGCACCTATGCATCGTGCAGTTAAAGACCATAAATTCTCTGTGCGTGGTGGTTGGATGCACATGAATGATAATCGCGGATCGACTGCAACGGTTGCAGGAACAGGGTTTGGTAAAGATTTTTTGACAAGTGAAGTAGATCAAGATGCTTTCTATTATGGTGGCGCGATTGATTTTAATATGAATAACGATTTATTCGGTCTTATGGACGGCACATCTTTTGGCATTGAGCTAGGCATTGAATACTCTGAGTTAGGTGATAGAGAAACCAGTGGTTTGGAAATTGTGGGAGGCTTGGCGGCATCTGACCCTCCAGATCCTGTAACTTTAAAGCGTGTTCAAAAAACTGTTACTGTGAACATGTTAAGAGTAAGTGCTGCACCTAAAATTACATTTATGCATGGCAGTAAATTAAGACCTTGGATTATTCCTTTAGGGATTGATTTTAACATCATCAGCCCACCCTCTGATGCGGTAACAGTATTGAATAGTGGTATGCAGTTTGGTACAGGTGCAACTTATGAAGTATTTGACGGTATATTTGCAGGTGTTGATGGTCGTTATCACTGGACTCCAGATGATATAGATGGCGTTGATACCGACGGCTTTACTTTAGGCGGGTCAGTGGGTTTTGCATTCTAAGTGCTATAAAACTTGAATGTAAGCTGGAAAGGGAAGGTGTAAGCCTTCCCTTTTTTTATGCCTGAAGGAAAGTGATGTAGACGAAAGAATAATTAGGGAAGAATAATTAGGGTCGGTGAAATTAAATGAAAAATGTTATAAAACCACCTAACAAGTTTCCAGCGGACTGCCGTAAGCGTCACGAAATTTTGCTATCGTAAAATTCGCGCCTCTTACGACAACCGCTGAAGCTGGCGTTAGGTTTTTTTGCACGGCTTAGGCCAGGAAGAAATTAACCCGTCTATATGTTCATGTAAATCTGGGTTTATGTTGTTCCACATTGGATCAAGAATAAAATCAATACCTTCTCTTCTGGCCAGTTTAGCTGCTGGAACAAAATCACTGTCCCCAGCAACAAGAATTATTTGGTCAACTGATTTTTTGTATGCCAACGAAGCTATATCAAGGCCAATCTTCATGTCAACTCCTTTTTGCCTAGCCTCATATTTAACATCACCCTCAGTTAGCTTTTCAACCAAATCGCACAGCCACTTTTCTAAAACGTTTAAGTTCAGTATGAAATTCGTTTCGAAACTTTGCTTCTGGAGTTTCGCCAAAGTTAAAGCCTTTTTTTGTAACAGGATTTTGTACTCTTTTCACAAGGGGTGGGCAATCATAAAAGAAAATCCTATATAATTCTTTTTTATTCCCGTTTTTATTGATTTTACGTAGATTTCGCAAAAGACCTCCATATAAGTCTCTAGCAACTTGGTTGGCAGACTTGCTTCTCCAGTCAGTATAATGCCCTGTAACGTTTAATGAAGTAACTGCCATCTACTAATATCGCATATTTCATGTATATCCTTGTTTATTAGGCATAAAAAACCCCAGATTTCAGAAGCCTCGCTATTGTTGGAGGCTCGTACTTTCTGGGGTGCTATTCAGTTTTGATTATGGTTCAAATACGTAATTTAGTCAATAAAGAAATAATTAGGGTCAGGGTGAAATTAAATGAAAAATGTTATAAAACCACCTAACAAGTTTTCAGCGGACTGCCGTAAGCGTCACGAAATTTTGCTATCGTAAAATTCGCGCCTCTTACGACAACCGCTGAAGCTGGCGTTAGCCTAGAAAATATTTGCAGGAGATTCTGCAAAAAATTACCAATGTGCTACAGTCATTTCTATGAAAGACATACTTGAAAATTACAATTTTGATGCAATTTGGCATTTTACAGATAAATCTAATATTCCTTTAATCCAAGAATGTAAAGGAATTCTATCCCTTGAAGAATTAGAAAAAAGAAGAGTGCAAGTTCCTATTTTTGGCGGTAATGATTGGAGTCATGATGCTGATAAAAGAAGAGACTTGCATAAATATGTTCATTTGGCATTTTTAGATGACCATCCTATGCTTTTTATAGCAAAGCAAGAATACAGAATTCTAGATCCTATATGGCTTAAAATTGATGCCTCAATAATTCTTGAAGAAGGCGTTCTTTTTACTGTTGATGTTTCAAACAAAACGGGCGTTGAAATTCTTTCTTCTGAAAATATAAAAGAAAAAATAGATTTTGAAGTTTTGTTTACAAGGACAGATTGGACTAAACCAGAAATTCAAGCACGTAGACAAGCTGCAATAAAGTCAGAAATATTAATTCCGAACTTTGTACCAATTGAAAAAATACTAGGTTATAAAAATGGCTAAACGTCCGATATTTTTATCTGTAGAAAAAATAGATCATTTTGTCGATGAAATCCAAGTAGATTTTAAATGGAATCTTGGGTTTGCAGCAATTCAAAAGAAAAAAAATATAAAGGCATTACATAAAGGAGCTAAAAATAGAGGGTTATTTCCATTATTAGAAGTTTCAACTAAATCTGAGGAGTTATTAGGTCGAAGATTGAGTGCTTTTAATTTAAAAGTAAATACTAAAATTGGTGAAATTAGCATTGAGTCTGCTTTTCAAGGTAGTAAAGTTTTTGAAAAAGGAGGTCCTTTTAAGGATATTTACGAGAAAGATAGTAAAAGTGCCAAAAAAGATTACCGTATTAGAGAATCTGGACAGCTAGTTGGATTTGATTTTTTTGGTCAAGATTGGCCATTAACCCCTAAAACAGCTTTCTATGATTGGTTGTATTTATCAGCTCTACAACCTCATCAAGACTTCTTAACTAGATTGTTTGAATATAAAGGGTTTACAGATATTGAATTTAATCCTTCAAAATCAATTAATTGCCAAGCAAGAACTTGTGCATTGTTAGTTTCTTTGCTTAAACTTGATTCTTTGAATGATGCATTAAGATCACAGAAAGATTTTATAGATATGGTGTCTGCTGATTCCTTTAAACAAAATCATTCGATAGAACTTAAACAAGGAACTTTATTATAAAAAGGCTAACAACCCAAATTCACACATAGAGTCTCAACTTTGATTTTCAGCCATTAAATGCCCGTTTTTTTGTTGATTTAGCGGCGGTAATTAGTCAACCCTTAAAAACCACTCAACCATTTGATTTATAATAATAAACCCAACAAAATACATAGACAAAACAACCAATATATGGAAAAGAATAATTAGGGTCAGTGAAATTAAATGAAAAATGTTATAAAACCACCTAACAAGTTTCCAGCGGACTGCCGTAAGCGTCACGAAATTTTGCTATCGTAAAATTCGCGCCTCTTACGACAACCGCTGAAGCTGGCGTTAGGTTTTCAATGATGTCGGCAATAAATTTAGATGATCAACAAAAGGAATAAAATCTTTGTCTTTGAATAAAAGGGGTAATTTGTTCTCAATACAAAAAGTTGCGATAATTATATCTGTAGTGCTGCGAATGGTTATTCCTTTTTTTCGTAGGCTGCGGTAATTTTCAGCGCAATTATTCACCATTCGATGCCCAAACATTTCATATTGTTCTAATGTTGAAAGGCGAGTTTTTGTTTTTTTGTAATCACTATCTTTTCTGAATCCTTGAAGTATCTCCAAAAAAATAATGTCACCTATTGCAACCGTCCCTTCTATTAGCTTTAAATCAAGTGTGGTGGTATGGAGGTTATCCACACCATTAAAGTAGTCAATCCATACGCTAGTATCCACTAAAATCATTTACGCCCTCGCATTTCATCAAGGTCTCCTTCCCAAGCCACCTTCCCCCTGATGTCTCTTATTGCCTGTTGTTTGCTTAGTTTTATGAGGAGCTTAAGCCCTTGTTCAACTACATCTTTTTTGGTTTTCAACCTGCTAGCTTTCAGAGCATTGACCATAAGCTGGTCATCAATTACTATGTTGGTTCTCATAGGACACCCATGTGTATATTATTATAAATGTTACACATTATCACAAAGAAAAAAACATAACAATTAAAATCCAGCGGATGCAGCAAACATGGCACGCCATTTTGCTGCCGCAAAAGCCGTTCCATATTTGCTGCCGCAAAAGCCACTCCATATTTGCTGCACAGCTGATTTTGGGCGTTATAAAATTTCAAATTGTATTTTAGAATCCATACGCTTATGTAATATACGAACAAACTCAATTTTAAACTGGCTAATATTATGATAGAAAAGAATATGACTAGAAACTGGAAACTTTCGATACCCCTGTTTAATAAAATCACACTTATTGCCTAACTCAGGAGTTTTCGATAGCATATAAAAAGAATCATCGAATTGCCGTATGTAAGTTTTACGTTGATCTTTACCCCACTGTCTCTGAGTATAGGCAGCAATTGATTTCAAATCTGCCTTGGCTTTATTAGTCAGTGTAAATGTTCTCATTAACCAAGTTCTTCGTCTAGTTCATTCATGAGGCTTTCATAGCTGTACTCTGTAGTACCGCTACGCTCACCTTCTTCAAGTAAATTTCGGAGAGTCATTATTTTTTGTTCGTTGTCTTCAAACATTCTAAGTGCAGCTCGAACCACCTCACTTGCTGAAGAAAAACGACCTTCGTCAATTTTATGAGCTATAAAGCCATCAAAGTGTTCACCAAGGGTCATGCTAGTATTTTTAGGCATATCGCCACCTCAAATATCAATAATTGGTACTTGATGGTATACCCTTATAACAAAAAAATCCAACTGACCGTTGGCAGCGCAGTTCGTTTTCAAAGGTCATTTTTATATCAAAGTTCAGTGCTTTGGCAGAGTTCATCGTATATCTGCTAACGTAAATTTAATATAGGGAGATAAAGGGGTGGCTACCCTTTAATTCTTTTAATTGAAGGGAAATAATATAGACGAAAGACGAAAGACGAAAGACGAAAGACGAAAGACGAAAGACGAAAGACGAAAAAAGCATTAAATTGGAATGTGTTAGTATGTTTATACCAATTTTATTAGAAATATGGGGGGGATTATGAGCCTATTGAATAAAGAAATTTATCAAGCATTTATAGAAGTAGGCGTTACTAAAGAGTCTGCTTCATTGGCTGCTGAATCTGTTGAGCATTCAGGCTTGGATAAGTGCCTAGCTATTGTCGAAACTAAACTAGATGCTATCAGTAAAATGATGTGGATCGTTATTGCAGGTATATTAGCTTTAGTGTTGAAGGCTTATTTTATAGTAGGATAAATTTATAGTTAAACAGGGTAGTATTTAGTTGGGCAAAAAACGTAGGATAGATATTTTGAAAAAACCTCCTTCTGCACTATCGCTATTTTTTTTATTAACCGTTTCATTACTATTAAGTGCCTGTAGTGTAGTTTATAAAGGTACGGGTAACGCATTAATTGGCTATGCGGAAGACCAAGGTGTTCCTTATTTATTGGCTGCAGAAGATGTCGCACTGAGTTGTTCAATGGCAGAATCTTTTGCCCCTTTTCTGTTAAGTTTTTCTAAGGTAACAAGCTCTCCCGATCAATTAGCTGTTTTATTTTATTTAATGGCTGGCAGTTGTACAGAATTTAAAGCTTGGGAAGAAGAATTACGTTACTTGCGTGCGCTATATGTCAAAGACCCTGTAGTGGCAAAAGATGCACGTATTGCCCAGCAACGCTATTTAGCACAGGCTGCGAGTAGACAATTAATAGCTTATCAATATTTAACTTCAATTTATTCAGAGTTAGGAACAAACTGTCCTCCATTTAATGACAAAGAGGAAGATCTGTATTGGATGATGGGTTTAATCAGTGGTTTGCAAGCATTAATAAACGATATTGCTTCTGCTGGAAAAGCCAATGTACCACTAGATATAGCTGCAAAAATAGGACGTGCAGCCGTCTGTATAAATAATCAAACATGGTGGGGAGTGCCTGATGCTATTCAAGCCGCTCTTTGGATAATAAGCCCCGTTGATAAACCGGCGAATGTAGATCCTATAAAAATGTTGAATGATGCCCTGCAAATAGGTTTACAACAAGGCATAGGTATAGCACAGGTATTATCAGCACAAGTACATCTAAGCTTGGGCAATACAGAACAAGTTAAACAAATTATTCACCAGCATAGTCAAGTCAAAGCTTCTACTTCTGTTAATAATGCTTATCAATTACTTAATCAGCTTTCAATATTACAAATGCAACAGTTTTCTGACCGTTTGTGGACTAAAGCGACAGGTAGTCGTACACCCATTGGCAAAATGGGTTCATTTTGGGATGATCCAGTCAGTGATATTGATACTATAGAGATAGATGAACTTTTGTAGTAACTATTTAGATTGCCCCTCTATTTTGTCCAATAGCCGCGTTTAGCCGCGTTGAAAGTACGCATTTACACCTGTAAACTCCGCACTTTCGCCTTGCTCTTGAACAAAAGGGACTAAGGACTAAAGATCAAGGTCGCGTAGGTTGGGTTACATTTTTTCGTAACCCAACATTCACCTAAAAATGTTGGGATAGAGAGAGACAGGGCATGCCCTGTCTCTACTGTCCTTATGGTAGTAAATTAACTAATTCAGATGCTTTACGAGGTCTACGCAATACTTATAATAAATAAACAGGTATCATTAATTTTAAATAACCTTTAGGTGGAGCAGGCTATGGGGACAGAAACTAAAGAAGTAGAAAACGGACTAATAGATATAAAATTCACTTCTGGTGATGGTATTGGTAAAGATACTAGCAGAGAAGACTTTACAGCAGAAAATAATCGTGTAAATAGGATTATAGAATCAGGAGTAACTGTCAATAGATCTGACGTATTCTAAATGAAGTTAGTTGAAGTATTATTAGCCGCAAGATCAGTTTCAACTAATTATCAAGATATTTATAATCACGATTGTCCTGTTAGAATATTTGATAAGGGAATTCAGTCAATTGTTGAAAAACAAACTGACTAAAAAATTTCTATAAAGTGCCTAGCTTGGTCTGGGGCTATGTTTGCAGCCAGATTGGATCGCTATAATTCAGCATCTAATATTTGGTATTCAGAGCAACTTGATTTTGTAAACCCTTTGTTGGGTCTATACCAAGTATTAGAATCTCCCCACCCAACCCTCCCCAACAAGCAAGTGCTTTAAAAATAAAGAAATGACAGACAAAAAAAATGAGGACGTTTTGTCCTCATTTTTCCTTTTTCCTTGGCTCTTTGTTATTTACTCACTAAAACCTAAAGTTACCACGCAACTGTATGCTGTCGTCTGTTTTCTTATGCTCGCCTATTAGATTTAGATTCATTGTAGAATCTATTTTCCAACGTCCGCCTATATTATAGCTTTGTGTTCCATTTGCTATACCTAAGCCAGCGTAAGGGGTGAGTAG
>QPIN01000041.1 GCA_003666385.1 Methylococcales symbiont of Hymedesmia sp. n. MRB-2018 | reverse complement strand
TGCCAAAAATGCAACCGTTTATGGTTTAGCTGCCATGGCTGCGAACATTCGCAAAGGAGCCAAGTTTTTAACGCTCTACGGCATACCAGAGCCAAGTTATGTGGGGTAAATGTGTCAAAAATCGGGGGAAACCACTGAAAAACAGGAATAAAATTGATTTAATGTATTAAATGACCTAAAGAACAGTGTAATTGACGAAAAAATAGGGGAAGCCTAATGAATATGGATAAAGTTGTTGGTTGTGCTGAGGTCTCTATTTATTATTACCATCAGCATACACTCATAATCATTATTTCAAGTTAAAAATAACTTTATGGCTGAAAAACTACTGGATATTGCACGTAACAAAATCCGCGTTAGCTAAAAAATAATGGGTCTATGCTATTTATCTAGGTACTCAATTTATGCAAGACTAGATCAAATTACTATCCTACTCAAAATCACCATGACAACTCTAAAACAAGTAGAAAAAGTTCTTAAAAATAAAAATCTTAGTAAGGTTGAAAAAAATCAAAGGTGGCATAGACGAAAGGGTTTAAATGGGTTTTGTAGATTTAGGTATATAAGCCCCCTTTTTAAAGCGTATAACTTTATTGGCAGGGTTTAAATTAATCTCGTCAATAACGCTATTAGGGTTTGACTTGAGAATGTAATTTACTGTTTCAGCAATATCATCGGCTAAAAGGGCGTGGCTAGGATCATTTCCAGCTTGAAAGTTTAAGTCTTCAAAAAAAGCTGTTTTTACCATACCTGGATTAATTAATGAAACTCGAACGCTGCTATTACCACATTCTTCTTTGAGTGCTTGTGTAAAGCCGCGTAGAGCGAATTTACTTGCACAATAAACAGCACCTTTTCGGCTGCCTTTTAAAGCAGCTTCAGAGCCAATATAAATGAGATTACTATGCTTTTTTCTTTTTAATTGAGGAATGAGGGAACGAGTTAAAAATATCTGGCTGGTAAGGTTTACTGTGAGGAGGAGTTCAATTTGTGGATAAGAAAATTCTTCTAATGCGCCAAATTGACCAAATCCCGCAGCAAAAATAATAGCATCTAACGCGGGAAATTTTTTTTGTAATTGTTTCATTTTAGGTGCTATTTCATCTAAGTGTGAAAAATTAATTTCAAAGGGATGAAAATAAGCATGAGCTTTTGTAAATTGATTGCAGTCCCGAGAACTTCCAATAACATGATGTCCCTGCATTAATAAGCTTTTTGCAATAGCACGGCCAATGCCAGAACTGGCTCCGGTAACAAGTAGTGTGCGTTTTAAAGTGTACATGGAAAGAATTTAGATTGGGGGATGTAGCTTAATATGTGTTCAGTACAATACTGTAACATTTCTTGTTCTAGCTCAGTTTTATAGGATGTCATTTTATTCCTAGTTTCTAGCGGACTAGAAAATAACTTTTCCTCTGGGTACAGTTTATGTATTTTTTTGAAGTATTTTTCGGGTAATCGAAACACACCAAGACTGACTGAATGCAGTGAGTCTAATGAAATTCTGGAAAAAACCTGTTCAAAAAAATGTTTATATTGTTGTTGATAATCTGTCTGATAGATTAAAGGGTCAAAGCGTAAGCCTATAGACCAACCATGTTCTTGTAATTTACATAGTGCCTGAAGACGACGTTCCAGAGTAGGTGCTTTATCTTCTACTTTTTGGGCTATATCATCGGGCGATAAACTGAAAGCAACAATGCAGCGAGAGTAGGCTTCTGTATTAAGTAAACTTCTTATTTGCGTGCTTTTGGTTCTTAATTCAAGCCAGGCATTGGGTAACTGTGCAAAAAAAGGCAAAAAATGTTCAGCAAAACGGGTGACGGGTTCAAGAGCCAGGCTATCACAATCATAACCTGAAAAGAAATGAATTGGCTCAGCAGGTGAGGCGGCACAAATTTGTTTGATTTCAGCTTGAAAATCTTCATAGTTGATAAAAAAAACATAATTTGCCGATTGATACATACCCTGTAAAAAGCAGTAACGACAATCGTACAAGCAGTTATACATATGAGAAAAGTAGTAATTCTTTGTTGCTCCGATACCGTATCCTAGGGGTGCAGCTAGTGCAAAGTGATTAAACTTTTCAGCAATGATTAATGCAGGATTTTGTTTTTGTAGACGAAAATTTTGTGCTTTCGGATTAAATACTTCGCCGTATCTTTCGCAGAAGATGATTCTGGCGTGTGGAAAACGTTGGCAAATACTGAGTGTGCGAGGGTGATGTCGAACACTTTCTTCAATATATAAAGTATCAATCATTGGCTATAAATAAATTGAAAATTGAAAATTGAAAATTGAAAACTAAAAACTAAAAACTAAAAACTAAAAACTAAAAACTAAAAACTAAAAACTGAAAACTGAAAACTGAAAACTGAAAACTGAAAACTGAAAACTGAAAATTAACAATTGTAACCGATCAGATACTAGGAAATAAGTATAAAAGTGACGGAATATTTTAATAAGCAGTAAAATAAGCTTTGCTATGACTTTTCTTTCTTTAACGCAATGAATACAAAAAAAATTGGTTTTATTGGTGGCGGTAATATGGCATCCAGTCTTATCAGAGGCTTAATTGCTAGTGGACACCCAGCTAATCTATTGTGGGTTTCTGATACTAATCAGAAAACCTTAGATGCCTTATCATCTAGCTTACAAGTGAATGTATCGGTGGATAATAATATCATCGTTGAACAAGTTGATGTGATTGTGCTGGCAGTTAAACCGCAAATATTAAATACAGTCGCAGAGCAAATAGCACCCCTTCTGCAAAAAAGAAATACTTTAGTGGTTTCCATTGCCGCAGGTATTTCGCAAGATAGTCTGGGCAAATGGTTGGGTCAAGATTGTGCCGTTGTGCGTTGTATGCCTAATACACCAGCGTTGGTACAAACAGGTGCAACGGCACTACATGCCAATAGCGAAGTCAGTGTGGAACAAAAGGATTTGGCTGAAAATATTTTGCGAGCCGTGGGTATTTCACTCTGGGTTGAGCACGAAAGTGAACTGGATGCGGTAACCGCTGTATCAGGCAGTGGGCCAGCTTATTTTTTCTTACTTATGGAAGCCATGGAACAAGCTGCGTTAGAGCTGGGTTTAGACAAAAATACTGCGCGTTTGTTAATTCAGCAAACCGCTTTAGGTGCCGCTAAAATTGCACTGGAATCTGATGAATCATCAAAGCAATTACGACAACGTGTTACTTCTCTTGGCGGAACAACACAACAAGCGATTGAAACTTTTGAAGAAGGGGACTTTGTACAACTGGTTTCCAAAGCATTACATGCAGCACGCGATCGTTCGGTAGAAATGTCTAAACAACTAGGAGAGCAATAATGGGATCGAGCTATATGACCAACCCTGCCATATTTTTAATTGATACTTTGTTCTCATTGTATATTTTGACCATTGTTTTGCGTTTTTTATTACAGTGGTCACATGCAGATTTTTATAATCCAATTTCTCAGTTTTTAGTCAAGGTCACTCATCCTCCGCTAAAACTGTTACGTCGCTTTGTTCCTTCAGTAGGCAAGATAGACACTTCTTCTATTGTATTGGCATTGCTTTTACAAATGTTGGCAGATTTTTCGATTTTGGTGTTAAAAGGCGTTATGGTGAGTCCAGCGGCTCTAATTATTTTGTCTTTTTCTCAACTGATTAGTTTATTGATTAATGTTTTTGTATTTGCTGTTTTTGGCAGGGCAATATTAAGTTGGTTTGACCCCAGCAATTACAACCCAGCTAGTTCTATACTACATAGCTTGACAGAGCCATTATTAAATATTTGTCGCAAAATTATTCCTGATTTAGGTAGTATTGACTTATCACCTTTAGCCGCATTGATGCTTTTACAATTAGCAAAAATGATGGTTTTGCCTCCATTGAATCAATTGGCTACATTAATAGGTTAAAGATTGTATATTTTGCAATTATTGGCTTAATTAAAGGGCAACCACAAGGGGTTGCCCCTACGATTAATAAACCATGAATAGGTAGGGGCGATCCCCCGTGGTCGCCCCCCGTCCCCCGTGGTCGCCCCCCGTCCCCCGTGGTCGCCCCCCGTCCCCCCGTGGTCGCCCTGAATGGGTAATAACGATTTGATTTTAAAAATCTGTCGGTAGCACAATTTTTTTAAATTGAAAGCGGTAGTCTTCCAGAATCACACAAAAAGTGGGTACCAAAACTAGGGTCACTAAAGTAGTAAATAAAATACCAAAGCCTAAAGATACAGCCATAGGAATTAGAAATTGTGCTTGGGTGTTTTGTTCAAGAATTAATGGCATTAAGCCAAAAAAGGTGGTGAGGGAGGTTAACAAGATAGCTCTAAAACGACTGCAACCAGCGTTTATTATTGCCTCTGACACGGTTTGATCTTGTTGCCGCAAATTATTGAAACGGTCGATCAGTACTAGGCTGTCGTTAACGACTACACCCGACAAAGCTAACATACCTAATATGCTAATAATGGTTAGATTCATTCCCATGATTACATGCCCCAGAATGGCACCGACTAAACCGAAGGGGATGACTGACATTACGATAAAAGGTTGGAGATAAGATGCAAATGGGATGGCTAATAAGGCATAGATAACGACTAACATAAATAAAACACCCATGAGTAGACTGGCAAAGGATTCATCTTGTTCTTTGGCTTCACCGATGAAACTGAAACGAACATCTGGGTAAAGGGATGAAATATCATTTAAGAAATTATTCACTGCATATTTTATGGCGTTGGTATTGCCTTTGGATTTATCAACATCGGCAGTAATATTAAAGGCACGGTTTCGATCAATACGGCGGATGACAGATGAGCCTTTAATTGATTTTAATGTGGCAACATCTGCAAACGGTACTTCTACGCCATCTGCCGTGCGAATCATCATGGTTTCAAGATTGTTGAGCGAATGACGCTCTGATAAGGGATAACGCAACATCACTTTTAATTCTTCGCGGTTGCGTTGAATACGTTGCACCTCTAGTCCATAAAAAGCTTGTCGAACCTGATATGCCAAATCCGATAAGCTAAGCCCAAGAAACTCCGCTTGTGGTTTTATATTGAGCCTTAATTCTTGTTTACCACCCTCAAAATTATCATTCACATCAAAAACTTCTGCAAAAGTAAGCATACGTTGTTTTATATCATTGGCAAAGTCTTCCAGTTGTTGCAGGTTATTGGACTGTAATTGAATATCTATAGGGCTACCACCATGACCAATTTCAGCTCTGAAATTTAAGTCTTCGACACCTGGAATGATCCCAATTTGTTCTCGCCATTCTTTAACCAAACGACTAACAGGAATATTGGGTATGCGATTTTCTGGCGGTTCCACCTCAAACATCACACGACCTTCTTGTGGTTGAGGATTACCACTACGATCAGATTGTCCTGTGACTGAGTACACGGCTTTAATAATACTTTTGCCATCAACTTCATTGATATACCGTTGTTGCAGAACATGAGCAGCATCAGCAATTTGTCGAGTATAACGGTCAGTTAGTAGATAAGGGGTGCCGACAGGCATTGTTAATTTTGCTCTAGCCACTTCACTTTCTATTCTAGGAAAAAAGGTGTAACCAATGTGTCCGCCTGCAACTAGGCTTAAAATAATCATACCTCCAGCTATAAAAATAGATGCAGTTAAATAGCGTTGCTGGACTACTTTAACCATAAAGGGTTGATAATATTTTGTGATAATATTTTGTAAGAAATCACTACAGACATCTTGTATTTTTTCTAAGCAGTTATTGTTTGTGCTTTTTATTATAGGTTTGCAATGTTTTAAATGGGCAGGGAGTACTAATTTAGTTTCTATTAGAGAAAATAGCAGGGCAGGGATGACGACTAAAGCGATATAAGCAAACATTTGTCCTCGCCGTCCATCAATGCTTAGCATAGGTACGAAGGCTGCCACCGTTGTTAATACGCCAAAGGTAACTGGTGTTGCAACTTCCTGAACCCCAGCAATTGTCGCTTCAACACTATCGCCAATTTTTTGTTGTAAATGATGGTAAATGCTTTCGCCTGTTACTATGGCATCATCAACCACAATGCCCAGCACCATAATAAAGGCAAAAGTCGTGCTTGTATTTAAGGTGATACCTAATAACGGCATGATGGCAAGCACCCCTAAAAAGCTGACTGGGATACCAATACATACCCATATAGCGACAGATAAACGTAAAAAAATAGTCAATAAAATAAAGACCAATATACCGCCTTGTAATGCACTTTTTAATAAGGTGCTAATACGGCCTTCGATGATTTTAGAACGGTCTCGCCAATAACTGATTTTTATATTAGGTGGGAAACGTGTCTTAGTTTCTTTAATATAGTGTTTGACTTTATCAGCGATGGCAATAGCATTTTCATCACCTACTCGGGTAATGTCTATCATTACTGCTGATTTACCTTGGTAAACTGAAGCTAGATTACCTTCCATAAAGCCATCAGTAATTATTGCAATATCACTGAGTTTGAGTCGTATGCCTTTTTCACCACTGCGGATAATAATTTTTTCAAAATCTTCCTGATGATAAGCCTGTCCACGAGAAGATAACAATATATCTCCACCTTTACCTTTAATAGTTCCGGCAGAAACATTGAGTGAACTGCGGTTAATTGCACGGGAAATTTCTTCAAAGGTCAGTCCATATCGTTTTAATTGTTGTTCAGACACTTCAATAGCAATTTCATAAGGTCTAACTCCCGTGAGCGCTACTTGAGAAATGCCATTGAGGGCGACAATATCATCACGTACTTTTTCACCAATACGGCGTAAATCCATTTCTGCCATGTCTGCGGATATAACAACACTAATTACATCATAATTGTGTTGTACAATTTTTATATCAGGACGTTCAATTTCTTCTGGAAAGGCATTGATAGCATCAATGCGTGTTTTTAAATCATCCATAATGTCACGGGTATTGTAGCCGTGTGCGATTTCGACATCGACAGTCGAAGTACCTTCCACCGCAGTTGAAACGATTTCTTTTATACCTTGCAGGTCATGGATAGCCTCTTCAATTCGCATGACAACATCATGTTCCATTTCTTCAGGAGTGGCACCAGGGTTAGCAATACGAATATTAACTACGTCATATTCATACTGTGGCAATATTTCCATAGGAATTTTTGGCAATGCAAAAAAACCTGCCAGCACAATGAGCACCATTAATAGATTAGCGGCAATATCATTGTAGGTAAACCAGCGTATCATTGCAGACATTTCTAATCGCCTTTTTTAGTAGTGAATATGCTTATGCCCTGATGTAATGCCTTTACAGATAGACCATTAACAGCGTATTGAATAGGGGTGATGGAAAGCCATTCACCTTCTTGTAAGCCATTTTGTATCACTACATAATCAGTATCACGCCAGATAATGTCAACCCGTCGTATAGTGAGTTGGCTTTGTTGGTTGACTATCATCAGCTGATTTGAATCTTTAATGGCATTGCGGGGAATAACAAAGACATTTTGTAGCAGTTTACCTTTTATATTTGCTTCAACAAATTGACCAACTTTTAGCGCTGGTTTGTTATCGCTAGTTTTAGCATAAGGGTTATCTACTTGTGCGACTAAAGATAATCTTCTGCTACGTGTATCGTAGGCACCTTCAGCACGCACGATTCGACCCTGCCATTGATGGACTTGCAAACCCATAGTAGCGATAAGCGTTACTTCTGGCATGTTTAGACTTTGTTGATCTTGACCTCGATACAAATCAGGTACATTAATAAACTGTAATTGCGCATTACTTAAAGGTAAGCGAATTTCTGCATAATCGACTGCATATATTTTAGCCAATATAGTCCCAGGCGATACAAATTGTCCGACATCAACTTGCTGTTCTAAAACACGTCCAGCATAAGGTGCTACGATGTGTGTTCTTTGTTGATCAAGTCTGGCTTGTTTTAATAATGCTTCAGCGGATGCAAGTGATGCTTTGGCACTGGCTAATTGGGGCTTTCTCAATACCAGATCCGAAGGTTGTTGACCTTGACCTAAGCGCTGCCAGTTTTTTGCAGCTTGCCTGGCTTTCGCCTGTTCTTCTGCTACAGCAAGCTGCATTTGTGCAACTTGGCTTTGGGCAACGGTGATAGCCAAACGATAATTGCTGGGATCAATTTGCAATAACTCCTGACCTGCTTCAAAAAAAGCACCTTCTCGAAAAGAGGGAGATATATTACTAATACGACCAGAAATTTCAGGGATTAAAGTGCTTTCGGTACGCGGAGAAACAGTACCTTGAGACTTAACCCAAACCTGAAAGTCAGTTTTCTCCAACTTGATAACTTCGACCGATGTGGTGGTGGGAGCATGATGTTTATAATGCGGTTTGCTGCCACTTTTGACGAGAACAATACTAATAATTACAGCCGATATTAAGATAGCAATAGGCAAAATAATTTTAAAACGATTCACGGCAAGAGTCCTGGTTTAGTTAAAAAGGCTAAAGAAAAAAGATTCATTAATAGCAGGCTCTGCAACTACGGGGACACTTTGCAGATTACCACCCAATGCTAAATATAAAGTAATACGATTTAACAAACGCTGGCTTGAAACTTGTAATAAGCTGCTTTGTACTTCGTAAGATCGCCTTTGTGATTCTAGCAAAGTAATCATATCGATCAGTCCTGAACTATATTCTTCCAGTGCTAATTGTTCAGCTTCTATGGATTCATCTACTGCCAATTGGAGTGATTTTTGTTGGCTATTGAGCAGACGTTCCGCTGTTAAGCTTGTTTCTACTTCAAAATAGGCTTGAAGTATAGTTTGAGCATAATTAGCCGCAGCCTCCATTGATTGTGCATTTGCTTGATCTTTTTCAGCAATTAAACGACCGCCTTGAAAAATAGGCTGGGTGAGGTTTCCCATGATATTCCATATTAATGTTTGGTAATTAAAAATATCCCTTAGCTGGGCGGCATTAGTGCCTCCGCTGGTAGCAAAGCTAAAAGTAGGTAACAGGTTTTTCCACGCCGATGTAAAGCGCAAGTCAGCTGCAAGTAAGCGTTGTTCAGCAGCGAGCACGTCGGGTCTTTTTCGCAATATGGATTCAGGGAAACCTACTGAAGTTTGTGATTTCAACTCAGGTAGTGTATTGCTGGTTATTAATTGAGCAGCAGGATAGCGACCTAATAATATTTCCAGGCTGCGTAATACATTATCCTGTGTTGCTTGACGCGCATCTCGTTGACTTGTGGCAGCCGCAACATTAGCACGAGCCAGCCGCAGGTCAAGTGCACTGTTAATGCCGTTAACAAAACCATCCTGAATGATTTGCCGTGCCTCACCAAAGGCTTTAACTTTTTTATTAGCTAGTTGTAATTGTTGTTTGCTTTCGATAGTTTTAAACCAGAAAGAGGCGACATTGGCAGCTAATGATAATCGTGCTGCTCTAAAGTCCATTTGAGAGGCGGCAAAATCCTGCTCAGCAGCCTCTGCACGATTTTTTAATTTACCCCAAACATCCAATTCCCAGCTCAAAATAAAATCTATTCCAAACTTATTACTCCGTGGATTACTAACGCTAAAGCCACCAGTCGAGTTGCGTTGCTGCCGTGCGCCTCTTATTTCAGTTGAAAGTTGAGGCAAACGATCCGCACCGTTAATTCTGGATAATGCTTTGGCACTGGAAATTCGAGCGGCGGCAGCCTTAAGATCATAGTTGTATTCAAGCGCTTCATTAATTAATTTATCTAACTGTGAATCATTAAATTCATCTAACCAAGGTTGTGGTTGTGCTGTGGATTTACTGTTTGTGCTATTCCACGATGATGGCGTTTCAATAGAGTGTTTGGGAGAATGGTAATCTGCAATGATTCCACAGGAGGATAAATAAATCAGGGATAAAAAAGTAAGAAGAAAGCGCATTTTTGTTTTAATTAACACATTGTTTTAAATAACAATAGATACTAACGGTTATCCAGATAAAATCTGTCGATCTAAAATAGTAATACATCATTTTAGACATTATATAGTGTATCGGTAGCCTATCAGTATTTAAGTGAGTAGCTTGAGTTACATGCTTTTCGTAACCCAACATCTCCAGACAGTGGGTTATTTTTTTCCAATTGCCGTAGTATTGATCAGTATTAATGCCTACTTGGCAAATGAACACTCCTTTATCTCTTTTAAAATCGTATCTGTATTATGAGTAAACATATTATTGTGGGGATGTCTGGCGGTGTTGACTCATCGGTCACTGCTTTAAAACTAATAGAACAAGGGCATCAAGTTACTGGTTTATTTATGAAAAACTGGGAAGAAGATGATGGCACAGATTATTGCACAGCAATAGAAGACTTGGCTGACGCGCAACAAGTTTGTGACAAATTAGACATTGAATTAAAAACAGTCAATTTTGCCAGTGAATACTGGGATGAAGTGTTTGCAGTTTTTCTATCGGAATTTAAGATCGGGCGTACACCTAACCCAGATATACTCTGTAATAAGCATGTTAAATTTAAAGCTTTTTTAAACTATGCCATTGAAGATTTAGGGGCTGAATATATTGCCACTGGTCATTATGCTAGGGTCAAGGAAATTAATGGTGAATATCAACTACTCAAAGGCCTAGATCGCAATAAAGAGCAAAGTTATTTTCTTTATACTATGGCACAAAAAGCCTTATCCAAAACCCTGTTTCCCATTGGTGAACTGCACAAAGGTGAATTGAGAGCTATGGCTAAAAAAGCAGGCTTTAATAACCATAAAAAGAAAGACAGCGTTGGCATTTGTTTTATCGGAGAACGTAAGTTTACTGAGTTCTTACAGCGTTATTTACCCACACAACCAGGGGAAATGCGTACACCAGAGGGGCAATATATAGCGGAGCATCAAGGCCTGATGTATTACACTTTAGGACAAAGACAGGGCCTTAGAATTGGAGGTGTAAAAAATGCCCCTGATGCGCCTTGGTATGTATTGGAAAAAGACTTAAATAATAATATCTTGATTGTCGGACAAGGACATGACCATCCATTAATGCTACACAACACACTAGAAGCAGGACAACTGGACTGGTGTAGCAACAAACCTTTATCTAAAAGTATTCACTGCAAAGCGAAAACACGTTATCGGCAAAGTGATCAAACCTGTTTTTTACAAGCCTTGGAAAATGATCGTTGTAAAGCAATTTTTGACAACCCACAAAGGGCAATTACACCGGGGCAATCTGTTGTTTTTTACGAGGGTGAGATTTGTTTAGGTGGAGGGATTATTGAAGCTAAATATAACGAATAAGCGTAACTACTCAGCTTACCCAACATTTTTAGGTGAATGTTGGGTTACGAAAAGCACGTAACCCAATCTACACGCCCTTGATCTTTAGCCCTTAGCCCTTAGCCCTTAGCCCTTAGCCTTTAGTCTTTAGTCTTTAGTCTTTAGTCTTTAGTCTTTAGTCTTTAGTCTTTAGTCTTTAGCCTTTAGTCTTTAGTCTTTAGTCTTTAGCCTTTAGCCTTTAGCCTTTAGTCTTTAGCCTTTAGTCTTTAATCCTTAATCTGAGTAGTTACAAATAAGCTATAATCTTCACCCTAAAAAAAACATAATCTCTTTTATTAACAGGACAATTCATCCCATGACCCATTCTTCCCTCACCGCGATTTCTCCAATAGATGGCCGCTATGGCAGTAAAGTGGATGCTTTTCGTCCAATTTTTAGTGAATACGGCTTAATTCGTTATCGTGTAGAAATTGAGGTTAAATGGTTACAGACATTAGCAAAACATGCTCAAATTGAAGAAGTTCCAGCGTTGAGTAACAATGCTACACAAACATTAGATAGTATTATCAAGCAATTTTCTGAAGCGGATGCGCAACGAGTAAAAGACATTGAAAGTATCACCAACCATGATGTTAAAGCGGTTGAGTATTTCCTAAAAGAAAAAATTGAGAATAATGCCGAACTGAATAAAATCAATGAATTTATTCACTTTGCCTGTACCTCTGAAGATATTAATAATTTGGCTTATGCATTAATGCTAAAACAGGGACGCGAGACTTTAATACCACAAATGACAGAGTGTATCCATGCCATCAAAAAAATTGCCTTGCAAACAGCGGATCAACCAATGATGTCCCGAACGCATGGACAAACTGCCAGCCCAACCACTACAGGTAAAGAATTTGCCAATGTGGTTGCGCGTCTGCAACGGCAACAACAACAATTACAAGCAGTTGAATTACTCGGCAAAATTAATGGTGCAGTAGGGAATTACAACGCACATAGCATTGCCTATCCAGATATAGACTGGGAAAATTTTGCTAAAGATTTTGTCGAATCATTAGGTTTAACATTAAACCCTTACACTATACAAATAGAACCCCATGACTATATTGCTGAATATTTTCATGCCCTGTCACGTTTTAATACCATCCTAATTGACTTTAATCGTGATATTTGGGGTTATATCTCTTTAGGTTATTTCCAACAAAAAACCGTAACAGGTGAAGTGGGATCATCGACTATGCCACACAAAGTCAACCCTATTGATTTTGAAAACTCTGAAGGCAATTTGGGTCTGGCTAACGCTCTATTTTCATTTTTAAGTGAAAAGCTCCCCATCTCCCGTTGGCAACGTGATTTAACCGATTCAACCGTTTTACGCAACATTGGTGTTGGTATTGCACATACCAGTATTGCTATTCAATCGACTTTAAAAGGTATCTCCAGGTTACAACTCAATGCAGATGTTATTGAGGCAGATTTAGATAATAACTGGGAAGTCCTAGCAGAACCCATTCAAACAGTGATGCGTCGTTACGGTATTGAAAAACCCTATGAAAAGTTAAAAGAATTAACCCGAGGACAAAGCATTACAGATGAAGACTTAAAAGCTTTCATCAATAAACTTGAAATCCCAGATGAAGCCAAACAGGCTTTAGTTGAACTGACACCTAGAAGCTATACAGGTTACGCAGAAAAGTTAGCAAATAATATTTAACAACAGTAAATGCGAGCAAACTCATTTTTTTAACTCATCTTTGAGATAATCCATTTTAGGGTTGTTAAGTGCCTAGGTGTAATTAATTTTGGGAATTATATACCTAATCTACAAATAACTTTAAAAGGCAAATACTATTTTTAATTTATTTTGAAAAAATAAACAAGGAGGTTGTTTGCAATTATTTTTTAGTTTTAAAAAATTATGTGGGTCTATGGAGTCATCGTTATAATAAATTCAATGTTAATTTTAATAGAGATAGAGTCACTAGCATTGTTGATTAAAATAATAAAAAAGTTTGTTATTACTGGCTTGTTTTTAGCTTACCCTTACTTGATTTATAAAGGCGTAGAAAGTGGTATGGTTTGGATAGCTCCAGTCATTTTTTCAGTGATTTTTTTACGCCAATCTTTTTTGGCAAAAAACAGCTGGGCTAAAATTTTTAAAGCCAGTATAGCGATTGCGCTGATTCTAGGTGCTTACTCTATGCAAACCCTGACCGCTAAAATTCTACCTGTTCTAATTCAATTAATGTTGATGTACTTCTTTGGGCGGACATTACTAAGAGATAAAGGCCCTCCTTTTATAGAAAGCTTTGTTCGTATTCAGTTTCCTGAATTTCCACCCGCCATTGGTCGGTATTGCCGACAACTCACTATTGTCTGGACTGTTTTTTTTGCTATGAATGCCATCACAGTTTCAGTACTTGCCATTTGGGGCGCAGAGTATTGGTGGTCAATATATAATGGTATTTTAATTTATCTATTTATGGGCTTACTTGTGCTGATTGAATACATTTATCGTCGTATTCGTTTTGCTGATTTAAGTATTCTGCATAAAGGTATCCCTGACCCCATTTCAACCATTAAAACTATGATGGCCAATGGTCGAAAAATCTGGATGGATGTACAAGCTCGCTAATCATGTGTATTTTTAATTATTTATTATTCGTCAGTTTCTTTTTAGTAAGCCCTTATAGTTATGCGGGTGAATCACTTTCACAACTAATGAAGCAGTTAAAATCTGACTCCGCTTTTCAAATAAGCTATAAAGAAACTCGTACTTTAGAATTAATGGATAAGCCGTGGTATGGAAATGGCTATTTATACTCCATTCCGCCCAATATTATGATTCGAGAGCAATTGCAGCCTAAGCGTTTGTTAATGGGGATTATTGATGACAAGTTATTTTACTTTGACCCTGAAAATAACCGCCATTTTGAAGATGACTTTGATATTGAAAGTCCCAGAACGCTCAGTATTGCTGTTTTTAAAGCATTGATAAATGCCGATGAATCCCTATTACATCGTTTATATACCGTTGACTATTCTACTGTTAATAAAATATGGACCATGGATTTAAAACCCAAACAAGACCCAGATTCATCGTTAAACATTAAAGTCTTTGGGGTAGAAGGCCAACCAGCCAATCGGTTTGAGATTACTCAAGAAGAGGGTGAAGTCAGTGAGTTTGAATTACAAAACAAGAATAAAAGCCTGGCTATTAAAGTAAAAATTGAACAACTTTCACAAACATTACAAAGAAAATAAAGTGCTAAATGGGCAAAAGCTGGGGTTTTATTTATTGTCTCCTCTATTAGCATTCTGTGTTTTTTCATTTGTTGTTTTTAAAACAGACCTTTCCGCTTTTATTATTGCTGGAGAAAAATCCGAAAGTATTTTACTGGCTAACGAAATGCAGTCGGGTACTCTATCTCGCAGATACCTTGTTTCTATCGGCTCTGACACTCACGGCTCAGCGCCTAAGTCTTTTATTACTAGGTTAATATCTCAGTTAAAAGAAATTGATGGCGTGCAAGATGTTTGGCTTCCCAATAAAAGCAAAAACATAGGCAAAGTTATATCAAAAGTATATAGCCGCCATGCCAGTGCCTTATATAGTCTTAGTCCAGATACTGTATTATCTGATATTTTTTCAAACCAAGGTCTGCAAAAAAGGGCTGAGTTTTTAAGCAATGCTTTGTTATCACCCCACAGTAGCATGGTTAAAAAAATTGCTCTCCAAGATCCTTTACTACTGACACTGAGTGGTTTTGAATCCTTAAATAAGCAAGCGAAATCAGCCGTTAACATAGATAAAAACTATCAAAATTTAGTACTGGAAACCTCGGTTGCTGGCTTAAATATTCCTCAACAAAAACGTATTCAAGCACAAATAAACCAAACATTTGGGCAGTTAGTTCAGTCAAGCCCCACACCGTATCAGCTTGAAATGACGGGTGTTGCCGTCTTTGCAGTGGCTACCCAGTCATTAATTCAAGGGGATATTATGTTGGTTAGCATTTTATCCTCAGTCGCCTTGATGCTCCTATTTTTACTGATTTTTCGATCATTTAGCAGTTTATTCCAAGTGTTTAGTGTGTTACTTATTGTTATTTTAAGCGCCATGCTTATCACCCAACTTGTTTTTGGCTATGTCCATGGAATGACCATTGCCATAGGTGCAACGCTGGTTGGAATTTGTATTGACTATCCTATTCATGCTATTGCTCATGCTCAATCAGTTTCCGTTGATAAACGTATTAGCGTTATTGCTAGAATATGGCCCAGTATGGTGTTAGGTGGAATAACCACCATGATAGGTTACACCGCTTTAGGCATTTCGGGTTACCCTGGTTTTCAACAAGTAGCCGTTTACGCCTGTAGTGGCATCATTGTCAGTTTATTATTAACTCGATTTGCCTTCCCAAGGCTAGTCAGCAATCAACATAGCCACCAATTAAACCTGCCTTTTATTAAAATCTGGGCGGCCTTTTGCTATCGCTTTAGAGCGTATTTAATCGCCCTGCTCGTTCTTTGTTTTTTTATCTCCGCCTCGGGGATAAAATCTTTGCATTGGATGCAAGACATGCAAGAGTTAACACCTGAATTAGATTATTTAAAAATTAAAGATAAGCGTATTCGAGTGCGGATGACCAGCATAGAGCCAGGACGATTTATTTTGATTGTCGCAGAAAATGTTGAGCAAGCTTTGCAAAAAACAGAAACTGTTTATGCCGCACTAGAAGCTCTAAAACAAGCTGGAGAATTAACCGAATATTTTGGCATATATCCATGGTTGCTCTCAGCCAGACAACAACAGATTAACCACCATGCATTACAACAATATTTAACAGCAGAAAACTTATTACTCTGGCAACAGGCATTAACACAGCAAGGCTTATCCGTTAAAAAACTAGGACATTTTAATTATGCTTTTAATAAGGAGATTACGCTAGAACAGGTATTAGCAACCCCGGTTAAAAAGCTCATTGATAACCGCATTATTAGCTCAGAAAAAGAAACCATTGTTATGCTATGGTTGGCTGATCACTCGCCTCATGCGGTACAAGCTATAGTTAATACTATCGAGGGTGTGCAGTACATTAGTCAACGAGACATGCTAAATAAAATGACCCAAGACTACACTCAAAGAGCACAGAAACTATTATTGATAGGCTTAGGTTTAATCACGTTGCTATTACTAAGTCGCTATAAAAATCTACTTAAAACTATTCAAACGTTATTGCCTGCTGTATTAGCCGCTTTTTTTATTCTAGGATTCTGGTCTTTTTCTGGCGTTTCTATTAGCTTTTTGCACTTAGTCGGATTTTTATTAGGTGTCGCTATCTGTGTCGATTATGGTATTTTTTATCAAGAAAACCGAGGCGGAGACATTAGCTTAACCTATCAAGCCATGGGGGCCTCTATGCTCACTAGCGCCTTGGCCTTCGGTTGCCTAATTGTTTCAGAAAGTACATCACTCAAAATTCTTGCTAGTGTAGTCGTTTTAGGGGTACTCATAGGGTTCTTGTTATGCCCCATCATTATTAAAGAAAATAATAACAATGTCTGTTAAAAAAAATATTGCCATTATTGGTGCAGGCCCTGCCTCTAGCACTTTAGCCGTGCGTTTATGTGAAGCAGGCTACCATGTCGCTATTTTTGCAACCTTTGAATCCGTACCAATCTTGGTGGGTGAATCATTAGTCCCAATGATTATTCCTATGCTACAAACATTAGGAGTTGAACAAGAAGTTGCCGCCTATAGCATCTATAAGCCAGGGGCTTGCTTCACTTACAATGCTGATGAAATATTTCAATTTCGCTTTAGCAATACTCCTACTGACCTTCCCTCTTATTCCTACAATGTACCTAGAGATAAATTTAATGCAACGCTACTGAATGCAGCCGAGCGAGCAGGAGCCATACTCATTAAGCGCAAGGTTAAGTTAAGTGCGAATAGTGTCGGCAAAATCATCCTAGATGATGATTCAATCAAAGCAGCAACTCATTGTTGGAATAACCAAGCTCCAAATTTAATTATTGATGCCGCTGGCAGAGCTAATATTATTGGGCGCTTACTAGATATTCCTATGAAAAAAGGAACTAGACAAGACGTGGCACTGTTTGCCCATGTAGATCAAACTGAATTAGTGGATCCCGGCTATGTACATAATGATAGGATAGAACAAGGCTGGTGTTGGCGTATCCCTTTGCCTAACCGCGTTTCATTAGGTTTCGTCATTCCCGAAAGTTATGCCTCACAATACGGTGATACGGCAGAACAACAATATGATGCTTTACTAAGAAATGACAAGGTATTACAAAAAATAGCACCTAAAACCAAGCGTCTAACACCTGTACTACGTTTTAATAATTACCAGTCTATTTCAGATAAATTGTCAGGTGAAAATTGGGTTATGTTAGGCGATTCAGGTGGTTTTGTAGACCCCATATTTTCCAGTGGAATGCTCATTGCAATGGATAGTGCTTTTAAACTTGCAGAGACTATTATTAATGATACCCCTCTGTCTGAATATGAAAGTGTTATCAAACAACACTTAGAAGCATGGTTTGAGATTGCCAGTTACTATTATGATGGTCGCTTAATGACTAGCATTAAAGTAGGAGAAACCTTACCCAACAATATATTTAATCGCTGGTTATTTAACTGGATTGAAGCTCGCATTAGCCGTATTTTTAGCGGTGCAGCAGCCAGTCAGCCCTTTAGTTTTGGCTTACTGCGTATATTAGTGCGGCATGGTTTAAAAAATAGAAACCCAGACGTTTATAAGATTAAATAAAGGACACTCGTAAAAATGAGTCATTCAAAAAACGATAGTTTTGACACTCTATCAGAACAGTTATGTAATTTTTTGCACAAAAATATTTTAGCCCCCGAAATTGAAATCACCCCAGACACAGAATTATCATCGATTGGCGTAGACTCTTTTTCTTTAATGGAACTGGTTTTATTTATTGAGCGTCAATTTGGATTAGAGCTACCTGCCGAGTCATTAACCGCTGAAAATATTGCTAGCGTAAAAACCTTAAGCACTTATTGCATAACACTAATGAATAAAACAAATGACTGAAAAGATTAATGCTTTTCCTGACACTGTAGAACTTAATGGTGCTGATTGTTTTTTACTGCAACTCGATAAATTAATGTGGTCCTCTAACAAGCGGCGCAATGTCTGTACTTTTGCACTCACATTAGATCGGTGCATGGAGCTTGATACCTTAACGGGTATTTTATCAACAAACCCAGCCTATCAATGGGTCTGTGGTTTACGCTTAAAAAAAGGCTTTCCCTTTTCTCTCCCTAAATGGGAGTTTAATAACACAGTATCTCTGGCAAAAATCCAGCAGCATAAAGTAGCCAGTTTAAGAGAGATTCCTGACGTTTTACTGGCAACAGATATAAACCTTAAAAATCAATCTGCCTTTAAAGTAGACTTAGTTCAGTTAGCAAGTAGCAAGCACTCAATATTAATTTTCACATGGCATCATGTATTAATGGATGCACGTGGAGGTGAATCATTTATCCGCTATTTAGGCTCCATGCAAGCATTGGAACCAAGCCACTGGATAGCAGAAAAGCCTCATCGTTTACCCTTAAAAGAACGCGCTGATATTGCCCAAGCCATGAAGCAATTTCTTTATGATACTTCTGGGCTACCCTTACTTTCTTTATATAAAAAATCTTCTCAAAAACCTCTTTTACGCTACCGAACATTATTTTTTTCTGAACAACAAAGCCAGAAAATTAACCAGCAAGCTGTCGCTCAAGGAGCTGGTTTTTTACCAAGTGCATTTTATTTAGCCTCTACTGCTTATGCCGTTGCACGTATTCAACAACAACGCACACCTGCATTGGAAGATATGCTCGTCCCCATACCGCTAGACCGCCGTCTACGCGGTACACAAACACCCATTATAGGCAATCAAGTCAGCTTTCTTTTTTATAGACTGCCAAAGCAACTGTTATTAAATACTGAGGAATGTACTGTAGAGCTGATCAAGCAAATGAAACAATTGATGCGTTCAGATAACCCAACTCATTATATTATTATGCTGGATTTTTTACGGCGTATCCCCGGCTTGTTTTATCGAATGCTACTAAAAGCTCCCACTAAAGGTTTAATGGCTAGTTTTTTTTACTCTGATACAGGCGATTTACTAGCCGATTGTAAGCAATTATTTGGCAGTTCAATTAAGCAAGCCATTCACTACCCGCCTAATCTATACCCACCAGGTATGACCTTTGTCTACAGCAGGCATCAAAACTGTTTGCAACTCACCTTTACTTATATTGAGTCTGTTATTAATGAGCAAGAAGTGGAGCAGCTTTTTTCAGAAATAAGTGCCGCTTTGCTAGGAAGCAGCCGACCAGGTAATGACAAAATTTAATTCAACAAACCACGTCCTTGTTGTAGGTTCTGGAGCCGCAGGCATTGCAGCTGCAATTGCCACGGCGGAATTGGGAACCCAAGTGATTTTAGTTGAGCGTTACGGCTTTGTTGGCGGGCTTGCAAGTTCAGCCATGGTGGGTACTATTTGTGGGTTATATTATAGACACCCTACAGCCGCTACCTATGCTGTACAAGGCTTTGCGCGCCAATTTACCGAAGCACTACAAGATAAAATGCAAATCCAACCCACTATATTTGCAAAAGGCTTACATTTTTTGCCTTATCAAGTCAGTGCCTTACAACAACAAGCGACCGAATCTCTGCAACAAGCGGGTGTAAAATTAATGCTACATTGCTCAGTAACGGGGGTATCCACCTCTAATAGCAAGATTAATAAAGTCTCTCTCCAATGCCAAAATAAAGTCATAGAGATACAGCCATCTGCCGTCATTGATTGCAGTGGCAATGCCCAAATATCAACATTAGCAGGAATTGAAACTTTAACCGAACCTCACTATCAAGCCGCAGCTTTTGTATTTCAAGTCAGTGGTTTACCAGATATGGAACCAAGAGTCTTAGGGTTAAACTTTATTCGATGGCTTAGTAAAGGCATACAAGCAGGAGACCTTGATCCAAACTATAAAAATTTATCCATTGTTCCTGGCTCAGTAAACAATGGTGTTGGACTTTTAAAATTAGGTCTGCCCTCACTATTTAATGACACGCCAGACTATTTAACCCAAGCAGAACTCGAAGCAAGGGCGCAAAGTGTTAAACTTGTGAACTACCTACAACAATCAGAAAAAATATTATCTAATTTAAGCCTTTTAAATATGGCACCACAAATTGGCATTCGTAGTTCTGCTCGCTGTAAAGGCATAGAGCGACTAGAGCAGAACCAAGTATTAAACTGTATAAAACCGGAAAATGGTGTGGCTATTGGAGCATGGCCTATTGAGTATTGGGGAAACCAGCCAAAACCCGACATGCAATATTTCCCTGAAAATGATTGTTATTGGATTCCTGCGGGTGCATTAGTCTCTGATTCATTAAACAATTTATTTTTTGCTGGTCGTCACTTATCCGCTACCGAACGAGCGGCGGCATCAGCACGGGTTATTGGAACCTGCTTAAATACTGGCTATGCAGCAGGTATGTTAGCTACGGAATTTGTGCAACAAGGCAGTTGGCAGACGGCTATTAATAAAATTCAATTAAAGCAAATTTTTGCTGCTGAGGTTTAATCATTTTGACCGTTCAATTACTTAAAACCACTGTCCAAACATACCCTTACCGAGCAGCCATTATTGATGAGCAAGGCTCCATCAGTTATAGCGAACTATACCAGCAGACCCAGCTATTAACCCAAACCCTAAAAAAATCAGGACTTAATCCTGGCATGGGCCTAGGGGTTATGGGAAGCAACAGCCGAGCGTTTATTGTCTCTATGCTCGCAGGCATGGCCTGTGGAGCCATTGTTATCCCAATGTCTCATCAATTAAAACAAGCTGAAATAGAAGCTATTGTAAAAGATACCCAATTACATGCAGTGTTAGATGACCAATCAGGCCTTAAACCTGTCAATAATGAATCAACACTACTCTCTTTTTACTCACAATCTTTACGCCTAACTTGGACAGAAATTCCCGTATCACAACAAATAACACCATTTAAAGATGCCGCTTTTATTCGCTATACATCGGGAACAACTGGATCTAGTAAAGGTGTGGTGTTAACCCATGAAAGTATCCTACATCGAGTGAATAACGCCTACCACTCATTAGGACTCAATAGTGAAGATAATGTTTTATGGGTACTCCCTATGGCATTTCATTTTTTAGTCACTATCCTCGTCTATATTCGTGCCGGTGCAGGTATCATCATCTGCAAAGATTTATTAGCTAAAACACTGATTGATCAAGCTAACTTACATCAAGCCACTATGCTTTATGCAGCACCTATGCATTTTCGTTTATTAGCGGCCGATAATTCAACTATGCAAATGCCCTCTTTAAAATATGCCATATCCACCTCCTCTGCTATACCGACCTCTATTGCCAATAAATTTGAGCAGCGATTTCAAATTCCTCTTATCCAAGCCTACGGTATTATTGAAGCTGGGCTGCCTTTATTAGACAATACAGATGCGGCTGATTTTAAAACGGTAGGTTATACCGCTAAAGGCTTCGATATTGCGATATTGAATGATAAAGATGAACCACTTAAAAACGGTATAACAGGACGACTGGCTATCAAAGGGTCAGGCTTATTTGATGCTTACTTAAAACCTTGGCAATTAGCAGAGGAAACCATGGTTAATGGCTGGTTTTTAACTGGCGACCTTGCACAACGTCAAGAAGACGGTAGAATTATTATTTGTGGTAGAGAGAAAACCATGATTAATGTCTCAGGAAATAAAGCTTTTCCTGAAGAAATTGAGGCAGTATTGAACAAACACCCAGATATTATTAACTCGCATGTTTTTGGACATTTTCACTCACTTATGGGTGAAATTGTCTGTGCAGATATTATTTTAAAAGAAAATGTAGATCTGGATGTGGAAGGCATTTTATACTTTTGTCGATCTCAACTATCAACATACAAGGTTCCTCAACGCTTACAGAGTGTGTCTCAAATTAATCATACTGTCAGCGGTAAAATAAAAAGGTAACTACTCAGTTTACCCTCTATTTTGCCCAATAGCCGCGTTGAAAATGCTTATTTACACCTGTAAACTCCGCACTTTCGCCTTGCACTTGAACGCTTTAATCTTGAACAGAACAGAGGGCAATCTAAGCAGTTACGGAGTACAAAGAAACTAAACACCCATTATTTATCAGATGTCAGAAACTAAAAAAGTTATTATTATTGGGGCAGGGCCTTCCGGCAGTGTTGCCGCTGCTTTATTACAAAAAAAAGGCTATCAAACTATTATTTTAGAGCGCGAACAATTCCCCCGCTTTAGTATTGGAGAAAGCTTACTGCCTCAATGCATGGAATTTTTAGAACAGGCAGGTTTATTAGACGTTGTAAATCAAGCAGGATTCCAGCTAAAAACAGGTGCAGCTTTTTTACATAAGCAACAGTATTCCTCTTTTTGCTTCTCAGATAAGTTCTCCAAAGGGTTTGGAACAACCTTTCAGGTACTGCGTGCAGACTTTGACCATTTACTGGCTAAAGAAGTACAGAAAATGGGAGTCATAATTCACTGGCAACATGAAGTCACTGCCGCTGATTTTTCTAGTAGCCGCCCAAAACTAACCGTTAACAATGAAAAAGGCCAACCCTACCAAATTGATGCTGACTTTGTTTTAGACGCTAGTGGCTTTGGCCGAGTACTTCCACGTTTGCTAAACTTAGATAAGCGGTCAGAACTTCCAGTTAGACAATCTTTATATACCCATTTAGAAGATAAAATTGATTGTACAAAATATAATCGTAATAAAATATGGATTGTCGTTCACCCTGAAATGGGTGATATTTGGTATTGGTTGATTCCTTTTAGTAATGGACGCTGTAGCCTTGGAGTGATTGCCAAACCAGAACTTATTGATAGCTTAGGCAACCACCAACAAGCCTTTCAGCAACTCATTGCCCAAGAACCCAACTTAACCAGGTTACTAAAAAATGCAGTTTTTGACACCCCAATCAATAGCTTAAAAGGTTACAGCACAGATGTATCAGACCTTTACGGTCAAGGCTATGCATTACTCGGTAACGCTGGCGAGTTTTTAGACCCGGTTTTTTCATCTGGTGTAACTATTGCAATGAAATCTGCCTGCCTAGCCGTTGATGTATTAGACCGTCAACTGAGCAACCAAACCGTTGACTGGCAAACTGATTTTGTCGATACATTACAACAAGGGGTTGATACCTTTAGAACCTATGTTAATGCATGGTATGACGAGTCTTTACAAGATGTTATTTTTTATGATAAACAGCAAGCCAACATTAAAGCAATGGTTTGCTCTATTTTAGCGGGTTATGTTTGGGATAAAAAAAACCCCTATGTAAAAAACTCACGGGCCAGGTTAAAAACGTTGGCAGAACTTTGCCGTGACGACTAATTTTATATGACTCTATTTTTAAATGATTTAGGCACACTATCTGCCGCTGGTAATTCAAAAAAAGACGCTTTCAATCGAATTATCACAGGTGACCGTACCGGCTTATTAAAAACAGCCAAGTATAGCTATGCCGAGTCTGTTTATGTCGGCGTGGTGCAAGCAGATCTACCTTTAATTGATTCAAAATATAATGAGTATGCTTGCCGTAATAACCAGCTTTTACTGGCAGCCTATAGTCAAATAGAAGACACTGTAAAACAAATGCTAAAAAAGTTTGGCGCTCACCGTATAGGTATCGTGCTAGGGACCAGCACCTCTGGAATCAGAAAAACAGAACTGGCTTTAAGCTCAATATCTCAGCATGGTAAAAAGCCTGATGATTTCCATTACAAGCAGCAACAACTAGGTGGTGGAGCCGATTTTTTAGCACATTACTTAGATTTAAAAGGCCCAGCCTATACCATTTCTACAGCCTGCTCTTCCAGTGGTCGAGCCTTTGTTTCTGCTCAACGTCTTATGGCCTTAGATTTATGTGATGCCGTTATTGTTGGCGGTGCAGATAGCTTATGTCGTTTTACAGTCAATGGCTTTGAAGCTTTAGAATCAATATCCACAGAGCTTTGTAAACCTTTTGGAAAACACCGAAATGGTATTAATATCTCCGAAGGAGTTGCTTTGTTTGTTTTAAGCAAAGAACAAGGGCCAGTTGAATTATCCGGCATCGGTGCCAGTAGTGATGCTTATCACTTTTCTGCTCCAGAGCCAACAGGGCAGCCAGCAGTGGTGGCGATGAAAATGGCACTAAAAAAAGCAGGGAAAGTAGCCACTGATATTGACTATATCAACTTACATGGCACAGCAACGCCACTTAATGATGCAATGGAAAGCAAAGCTGTCTCAGAGGTTTTTTCAAATCAAACCGCAATGAGTTCAAGCAAAGGAATTTTAGGCCATGCCTTGGGGGCTTCATCTGCATTAGAGCTTGGTATTTGCTGGCAATTATTATCGTCAACGACTGGATCCAAGATGTTATTACCGCCTAATATAAATGATGATGAGCTAGACCCAAAACTTCCAGACCTTAACTTTATTCAACCAGGACAAAAATCAACAAGTTCTGTTAATGCTTGTTTAAGTAACTCCTTTGCTTTTGGTGGTAATAATATTTCTATTGTGGTGGAACGAACATGATTAATACCCCCATAGAAGAATTAATTGCTCACCGAGGAAAAATGCTCCTTATTGATAAAGTAATCAGTTTTGACCATGAGTCTTTAACCTCTCAAGTAGTTGTACATAACAATGGTTTGTTTGATAATGGAGTCAATGTACCTGCTTGGCTAGGAATGGAGTATATGGCGCAAACTATTGGGGCTTATCAAGGGATGATGGACAAAATCTCAAACCGCTGCATACAGGTAGGTTTTCTATTAGGTACTCGCCGCTATATCTGCAATGTCCCCCATTTTAATGTGGGTAGCGTACTCACTGTTTATGTTAAGCGCGTTATAGAAGACCAAGGTTTAGGGGTTTTTGAGTGTAAAATAAGTCATCAAGATTTATTGGTTGAAGCCAATATTAATGTCTATCAACCCAACTCAACACAGCCACTATAATTATTATTAGCACAAAAGACAGGACAAACAAATAAATGCCAGAAACAGTTTTAATAACAGGCTCCAGTCGAGGAATAGGTAAAGCGATTGCCCTCTATTTAAGCCAAAAAAATTTTGATATTGTTGTTCATTGCCGCAGTAACCGAGAACAAGCAGAATCTGTCGCTGAAGAAATAAGAGCCATAGGCCGCCAAGTCCGTGTCTTACAATTTGACATCCTGGATAGGGAACAGTGCGCACAACAGCTTATGCAAGATATTGAACAACATGGTGCTTATTATGGTGTCGTTTGTAATGCAGGCATTACTGCGGACAATGCATTCCCATCCTTAACAGGAGAACAGTGGGATTTGGTTGTACACACAAATTTAGATAGTTTTTATAATGTATTAAACCCTCTAATCATGCCAATGATTAGACGACGTAAAGCGGGTAGAATTGTCACACTGTCGTCAGTTTCTGGTGTGATGGGTAACAGAGGTCAAGTTAATTATAGTGCTGCAAAAGCAGGTATTATTGGTGCAACCAAAGCGCTTGCTCTCGAATTAGCCAAACGCAAAATCACCGTTAACTGCGTTGCACCCGGCTTAATTAATACCGAAATATTAGCCGACCTGCCATTAGAAGAAATTAAAAAAGTAATCCCCTTACGTCGCGTTGGGGAAGCCAAAGAAGTTGCAGCAGCCGTCGCTTTCTTAATGTCCGAAGATGCTAGCTATATTACCCGTCAGGTGCTTTCTGTTAATGGAGGGTTATGTTAATGAACCGTGTCGTTATTACAGGTATGAACGCAATAACGCCTATTGGAAACGATTGGCAAAGTGTTGCTAAAAAATTAAAATCTCAAACTACCGGTATTCAGTTAATGGAAGAATGGGGCAGATTTAAAGGTTTAAAAACCCAACTTGCAGCCCCTGCCGATTTTTCCAGACCTAAGCATTATTCTCGCAAACAGATTCGAGGAATGGGACGTGTTGCAATGCTGGCCACTTATGCAACAGAATTGGCACTAGAAGATGCTAACTTATTAAATGACCCTTGCTTAAAAAGTGGTCAAATGGGCATTGCTTATGGCAGTGCATCAGGCAGTTTTGATGGTTTAGTTGATTTTACCAAAATGCTACTTAATTATGATAGAGAAAGCCTTAATGCCACCTCTTATATCCGTATGATGGGGCATACCTGTCCTGTTAATATTGGGCTTCATTTTGGCATTAATGGTCGTATTATTCCAACATCCAGTGCCTGCACCTCAAGCAGCCAAGGCATTGGTTATGCCTACGAAGCCATTAAATATGGCCTTCAAACATGGATGGTTGCAGGAGGAGGAGATGAGCTATCCCCATCGCAATCTGCAGTTTTTGACACTTTATTTGCCACCTCAACTCGAAATGAACCTGACAAAACACCTCGCCCTTTTGATAAAGATCGTGATGGCTTAGTAATTGGTGAAGGCGCCTCTACTTTTATTTTAGAAGAAAGAGAGCATGCACTGAGTAGAGGCGCTCATATTTATGCCGAAGTCATAGGGTTTGGAACCAATTCCGATGGTTTACACGTCACACACCCAGATAAAGATAGTATGCAAGATGCGATGAATTTAGCCTTAAAAGATGCAGAAATAGCGGCAACAAATATTGACTATATTAGCGCTCATGGCACCGCAACTGAGCTGGGCGATATTGCTGAAAGCCAAGCAACCGCTCAAGTTTTTGGTAAAAACACGCCTATTAGTGCTATGAAAAGTTATACAGGTCACACTCTCGGAGCTTGCGGAGCAATGGAAGCATGGGCCAGTATAAAAATGATGAATGAAGGTTGGTTCCACCCAACCGCTAACTTAAACGCCGTTGACTCACGCTGTGCCAACCTCGACTTCATTATGGGTGATGTTAGACACATTGAATGTGAATATATTATGAGTAATAATTTTGCCTTTGGTGGAATTAATACCTCTCTTATTTTTAAACGTGTAGCGTAATCCAACACCTTCGCCAAAAGTAAAAACAGGCTATTTCGTCATTTATAGAACTGTAAGCAATTGATTTATATAAGATGTAATCAGGTTTTGAGTGATAATTTAATTTGACGAAGGTATTGGCAATGATAGCGACAACACCTCTCTCACCAGCCCTATAATTTTTTATATGCAACAACAGTCGTTTATCATTCAATCATGGAGTGTTTGGCCTCCACTATCAACAGAAAAAGAGATGGTAGCCCAATCTGAAAAAGAGTTATTACAAGCCGTCCCCAAAATGTTCAAGCGCCGTTTAAGTCCTTTGGCAAAAACGGTTTTCTGTGCGGCATTATCATGTGAAACAGAAACGTCTAAATTACCTATTATCTTTAGCTCAACACATGGTGAGTTAGCAAAATCACTAGCCATAATGGAAGCCATAGAAGCAGGTGAAGAGGTCTCACCCACACTCTTCAGCCTATCCGTTCATAATGCAATTGCTGGGCTATTTTCTATTGCTTTCAATAATAAAAATCAAATTACGGTATTAGCGGCTAGTGAAGAAGGTATGGCATCCGCATTTATTGAAGCATTGGGACTTTTTCAAGAGGGAGAAAAAGAACTTTTACTCATCTTTTATGACGAGCCTTTACCTGGGTTTTTCCCTAGCAAGCCTTACCAAGTCAGTGCAGAAACGTGTGCAATAGCATTAAAATTAACCGTTGCTGGAGAGGGACAAAAAATAAGCTTTAAACAAGCATCTGATTCAGCTAGAGAAAGTGAACAGCCTATCCAGATCCTTCAATTTATTGAGTTTTTATCGGATCCATCTTTACAGCAATTAAAAATAAAAACACCTCGTCACAGCTGGTACTGGGGAAAAGATGAGTACTAAAATCGATTATTACTGGCGGCTTTTTGCCACAGGATTCAGTTTTTTTACTTTTGGTTTGAGTGGGGTTTTACTACGAATAACGGTATTTCCTGTACTGGGTATTTTTTCTAAGAACCCCGTTACAAAAAAAACAGGGGCGAAAAAGGTGGTGCAATTAAGTTTTTATGCTTTTATTGGTTTCATGCATCGACTTGGAATAATGACTTATGAAATTAATGGTTTAGAAAAGCTTAACCGTCCTTGCCAATTAGTCATTGCTAATCACCCAACATTGATTGATATTGTTTTTTTAATCAGTCGTATTCCACAAGCTAACTGTATTGTTAAAGATTCACTTTTCCACAACAGTTTTACCAAAGGCCCCATTATTAATACCGGTTATATTAGTAATGCCAACCCTGAACAAATGCTTGCAAACTGTGTCATTGGACTGCAATCAGGTGAAACAATGGTTATATTTCCAGAAGGCACAAGAACCACAGACAAAAATAAATTCAAGTTTCAACGGGGAGCAGCATCTATCGCACTGCAAGCTAAAGCTCACCTTACCCCAGTGATCTTAACGTGTACACCAAGAACCTTAACCAAAGCTGAAAAATGGTACCAAATACCCTCACAAAGATTTCATTTAAGTATGAATGTTGAGGATGATATAGTACTGGATGATTTTTTAGCCATTGAACAGAAAACTATTGCCGTTCGTCGGCTTACCCACTATTTACAAGACTATTTTAGTCAGCAAAGAGAAGTATATGAGCAGTGTAATAGAAAATGAATTAAAGCAGTTAATAATTGACTCCCTTGATTTAGAAGATATCAGTGTTGAAGATATCGACAGTAAGGAGGTTTTATTTAATGAGGGTTTAGGATTAGATTCAATAGATGCTTTAGAGCTAGGACTGGCTATTAGAAAAAAATACAATGTTCGGATTGATGCAGAAAAAGACGATGTAGAAAAAATTTTCTCGTCAATTGTTTTATTAGCTTCATTTATTGAATCTGAACAGGCAAAATAACTATGGCTAATCGTGATGAAATATTGGCTCTGATTAAAACGCTGATGTTTGAGCTATTTGAAATTGAAGAAGACACCGTGACTTTAGAAATGCGTCTTTATGAAGATCTTGATTTTGATAGCATTGATGCTATTGATATGATTGTTAAACTCGAAAAAGAAACAGGGAAATCAATGAAGCCTGAAGACTTTAAAAGTGCAAGAACGGTAAATGATGTAGTCGAAGCTGTTTTTAATAGAGTTAGTACTTAAATTATGGCCCTGAATATAGACCCAAAATAGCCCCTATAAGTACGATATTAACTAAATTTATTTAAAGGGTAAAAGCTATCCAATGCTTTAATAACCAAGCATATACCATTACGCTAATCTTAATAATTTCTCAATGCGTAAATTAATTACATTCATTATTGCTCTACTGGCTCTGTTATATCCTGTTGCTGTTTACTACAGCATTCAAGTCATTGAGCCTTGGAAAATTGCGGCTTGTTTATTATTTTTATTAATCTGTCGTTTTGCTTTAAATCCTAGAGAACAATGGAGTTGGGTTTTACCTAGTATTGGGGTTTTATATTGTGGCTTTGCTGTCTGGCATAATAGTCTATTAAGCTTGCGCTTTTACCCCGTACTGATGAGTTTAGCATTTTTTTTAGTATTCTTAATTAGCTTAAAATACCCACCGTCAATCGTTGAAAGAATCGCTAGATTACAACACCCAGACTTACCCTTGGATGGAGTCAAATATACATACAAAGTAACACAAGTTTGGTGTCTATTTTTCCTTATCAATGGTTTAATCGCTACCGCTACAGCCCTATGGGCAAGCATGATCTGGTGGATACTTTATAATGGTTTAATTTCCTATTTATTAATGGGAATATTAATGGGAGTAGAATATTTAGTGAGAATTAAAACACAACCCCATGCGCGATAAATTAATACCATTGTCACTTTGTGGCATCAAATCGCAAACGAATACAGCTATTGCTTTTTACCAAGGCAATTACATTGATACAGATACTTTTTGTAATGATGTGGCTAATAAAGTACAGCAACTGACGTTACAAGATAAAAGCGGTTATGGTTTATTTTATGAAGAAGCTTACCCTTTTACAGTCATGCTATACGCCTTACTCCATGCTGGCAAAGAAGTCTGGATAGCAGGTAATAATAAACAGGTCACCGCTGAAAAACTAATCTCTCAAGACTGCCTACTGTTAGGTGACTGGCAAGGTCTGGAAACCTTTCTGGATAAAAAGACTGAAAACAGCCTGCCATTATCAGAGCTAGATTTAGACACAATTCAACTTATTATTTTTACATCTGGCTCCAGTGGTGAACCCAAAGCGATTAAAAAAACCTTATCGCAGTTACAGAATGAAGTTGAAATACTAGAGCAAAAGTGGGGAGATCAACTTAAACAAGCCCAAGTATTAGCAACCGTTAGTCACCAACATATTTATGGCTTACTTTTTAGAGTTTTATGGCCTTTATTTGCTGGCAGGGTTTTTCATAGTGCCATGTATCTAAGTCCCGAATCTTTATTAAAAGCAAGCATAAGCCAACCATCCTGTTGGGTTTCCAGTCCAGCTCAACAAAAAAGATTAGATGACTTTAGTCCTTGGGACGAGATTAATAAGCTTAATGCCATTTTTAGCTCAGGAGGCAGCCTTTCCCCAGAAATAGCCAAACATACCTTCAGTAAAAGCAAACAAAGTATCGTTGAGATATATGGCAGTTCAGAAACGGGAGGTATTGCTTGGCGAGAATCCATAGTTGAGCCTCGCTGGACTTTATTTAACGGTGTTAGCATTGAAATAATGGGTCATAAGCATTTACTGAAATCACCCTATATTCCAGTCTCTCCAGCCTATTTTTTAGATGACAAAATAAAGCTAGATAGCGATGGTTTATTTACCCTTGAGGGGCGACTCGATCGAATTGTAAAAGTAGAGGAAAAACGCTTGTCATTAGATGAATTGGAACAGGCTCTCTGCCAGTTTAGCCAAATAACCGAGGCTTATTGCCAAATACAAACCGATGGGCGTAATAGAATTATGGCAAGCATTGCGCTAACACCTGACGGCAGACTATCTATAGAGCAACAAGGCCGAGCTAGCTTTATAAAGAATTTAAGAGTTCAGTTAATGAAACGCTTTGAAACAGTGGTTTTACCCCGAAAATGGCTAATACTAGATCAGTTACCTTTAACCAGCCAAGGAAAATTAAATCGGCCACTTATGACAGGTTTATTATCTTTAGATAATAAAAGATACCCTCAACTGCAATTTTGTTGTTATCAAGAACAAAATGTAGAACTATTACTACGAGTACAGCCTGAACTAATTTTTTTTGATGGCCACTTTCCCGAACAACCCATTTTGGCGGGAATAGCACAGCTTGCATGGGTTGAAAAATATGGTCAACTATTCTTTTCTATAGATTTACCATTCCTTCGTATGGAAGTCATTAAATTTAAAAAGATCATTCGTCCTAAAGATATTATCAGTTTAAAAATAACATGGAATAATACGACAGAAAAATTGTATTTTAAGATCACCTCGGAAAATGAAGTTAATGCATCGGGGCGGCTTTTATATGGGGAAGAAAAGTGAAAATATGCCTGGTAATACCTGTGTATAACCATGAGAAAGCTATTGTACAAATAATAGCAACATTAGAAAAAACTCAACTGCCTTGTTTTTTAATTAATGATGGTAGCTCCAATGAGTGTAGCACTGTATTACAGAATATTGCCCAACAAAAACACTGGGTTACTCTGTACCAACGCACAGAAAACGGTGGTAAGGGAGCTGCCGTGATTGATGGCTTAAAATTAGCATTTGATACCGGGTTTAGCCATGCCATTCAAATAGATGCTGATGGTCAACATTGCCTAGAAGATATTATTAAGTTCCAACAAGCCGCTGAACAGCAACCTGAAAAAATGATTTTGGGTACTCCAAAATATGATAAGAAAGTCCCGAAAGGACGGCTGTATGGTCGCCAATTCACCAATTTATGGATTTGGATTAACACCTTATCCTTTGCCATTAAAGATGGCATGTGTGGTTTTCGCTGCTATCCTTTAGCCGCTGTTAATAAGGTTTTAAAATCAACCACACTGGGTCAGCGCATGGATTTTGATATAGAAATTCTGGTACGGATCTATTGGCAAGGCCTTGATATAGTAAATATTGAAACACAGGTCAACTACCCGCTTGATGGTATATCCCACTTTAATATGCTAAAAGATAACATCCTCATCTCAAAAAAACACGCCCAACTATTTTTTGCAATGCTCCCTAAAATTCCTCATCTATTAGCTAGGCACAGACCATGAAAAAACATTGGTTTCAACTTGAAGAATATGGCGTTGTTTGGGGTATGAAAATACTGTTAAAACTCTATTTATTACTCGGTCGTCAAGTACTCCAGATTGTTCTATACCCTATTGTTAGTTATTATTGGCTTATTAATAAAAATGGCCGAACTGCTAGCCTACAGTACTTGCAACGCATATCACCTCTTATTTCAAATGGTAAAGTGAAAAGTACACTACTCACCAGCTACTTTCACTTTATTAATTTTGCCAATTCGTTAATTGATAAACTAGCCGCTTGGAGCGGTAGTATTTCTTTAGATGAAGTGGTTTATCATAACCGTGAAAGCATAATCAATCATATTGAAAAAGGGCAGGGGCTGTTTGTTTTTGGCTCTCATTTAGGTAACTTAGAGGTTTGTCAGGTTATTTCTTCTCTACGCCAAAATATAAAAGTAAATGTGTTGCTGCATACTAAACATGCTGAAAAATTTAATAGTTTACTTCAGAGTTATTCAAATTTAGACAACATTAACCTCATCCAAGTTACCGATATGAATGCTGCAACCGCCATGATGCTGCAAGATAAAATTGAAGTGGGTGAACTAATAGTTGTCGCTGTCGATAGAACACCCGTTGCAAAAAAAGGACGCACAGTCGCAGTCGCCTTCTTAGATGCACCTGCACAATTTCCGAAAGGCCCTTTTATTTTGGCATCTTTACTAAAGTGCCCCGTCTATACTTTATTTTGTTTACGAGAGGGTAATAAACTGGCAATTTACTTTGATCACTTTAGTGACGGATTAAACTTCCCACGAAAAAAACGTGAACAGATGCTACAGCAATGTGTGCAAAATTACGCTAACATTTTGCAAAGATACTGTTTACAAGCCCCTTTACAATGGTTTAATTTTTATAATTTTTGGCAGGATTTGGATGAGTAAGCAAGCAGTCAACGTCAATGGACAGTCATTAACAATTGAAGATATTTGTAACATTGCCAACCAACACAAAGTACTCAAATTAAGTAATGAAACTACCTTTGTCAACAGAATTAATAAGGGTGCTGAATTTATAGAAACTCTGCTAAAAGAAGAAGGCGTTGTATATGGAGTCACTACTGGATATGGTGACTCGTGTACGGTATCAATCCCTTTAGAAAATATTGCCGAACTATCAACCCACCTTTATACTTTTCATGGCTGTGGACTAGGTAGTCATTTTGATGCACAACAAACGCGCGCTATTTTAGTGGTAAGAATAAATAGCCTAGCACAGGGGTTTTCTGGTGTTCGTTACCTATTATTGGAACAGATTGTTTTATTACTTAAGCATGATATTTTGCCACTTATCCCCCAGGAAGGCTCTGTGGGAGCCAGTGGAGATTTAACCCCGCTTTCTTATGTCGCTGCCGTTTTATCAGGTGAGCGTGATGTTCTATACCAAAACAAAAAACAACCGATTAAAACGGTTTATAAGTCGCTCAACATTAACCCTTTATTGCTTAAACCTAAAGAAGGTTTAGCCATTATGAATGGCACAGCGGTAATGACTGCGCTTGCCTGCTTAGCCCATCAACGGGCGACATATTTATCTCAATTATGTACTCGTATTACCAGTTTAGTTTCCGTTGCTCTGCAAGGAAACAGCTATCACTTTGATGAGCAATTATTTGCTGTAAAACCACATGCAGGGCAAATTACAGTCGCCAAACGAATCCGTGAAGATTTACATATAACCGCACCTCCACCCAGAAATAATACCCGCTTGCAAGATCGCTATTCTATACGCTGTGCGCCACATATTATTGGTGTTATGGAAGATGCCCTGCCTTTTTTCCGCCAATTTATAGAAAATGAATTAAACAGTGCCAATGACAACCCTATCATTGATGCCGAAGGAGAGCATGTACTGCATGGCGGCCATTTTTATGGGGGGCATATTGCATTTTCCATGGATAGCTTAAAAACTACCGTGGCTAATTTAGCGGATTTATTAGACCGACAAATGGCACTATTAATGGATACTAAATTTAATCACGGTTTACCTGCCAACCTATCGGGAGCAAAACCTGAACAAGCTATGTTAAATCACGGTTTTAAAGCGGTACAAATTGCTGTTTCAGCATGGACAGCAGAAGCATTAAAACTCACCATGCCAGCCAGTGTTTTTTCTCGTTCGACAGAATGCCATAACCAAGACAAAGTGAGTATGGGTACTATTGCAGCCAGAGACTGTATTCGTGTATTAGAGTTAACAGAACAATGTGCAGCCGCCATGCTAATAGCAACCGTGCAAGGAGTGCAATTACGAAATATCCCAGAACAACTGAGCGATAAATTATCCACTACCTTATCTGAACTAAGAGAGCACATCCCTTTTTTAGAGCAAGATCGAGCTTTGGAGCAAGAACTCAGGCTTTGCATAAAATTAATACAACAGCAGCATTGGACATTATATGAGTAACCCTTTGGTTGATTGTGAAGTTGAGTTTGAAGTGCCTTTTTTTGACATTGATTTAATGGAGGTTGTCTGGCATGGCCACTATGTTAAATATTTTGAGCTTGCTCGCTGTGCTTTGCTAGAAAAAATTTCATACAATTATATGCAAATGCGTGAGTCAGGTTACAGTTGGCCGGTGATTGACTTACACCTTCGCTATGCGCATCCTGCAAAATTCGGTCAAAAAATCATTATTTATGCCCAGATAGTCGAATGGCAAAACTGCTTAACCATAAAGTATAAAATAACAGATAAATTAACAGGAAAAAGGCTAACGCGAGGAAAAAGCATACAAGTCGCCGTTAATTTATCAACCCAGACCATGTGTTTTGAATCACCGAACATCATTTGGCAAAAACTAGGGATAGAAAAAAATGCAGAATTTTGATGTTATTGTTATTGGCAGTGGCATAGGTGGATTAACCGCTGCTGCATTATTAAGCAAAGCCGGAAAATCTGTTTTAGTACTAGAAAGCCATGACCGAGCAGGCGGCTATGCTCATGGCTTTAAACGAAAAAAATACAGCTTTGATGCAGGCGTTCATTTAATCAGTGGTTGCCACCCAACAGGTTACACTGGCGGCCAAGTTATTTATAAAGTTTTAAAATCATTACAACTTGAGCATGAATTAGACTTTATTTCCGTAGACCCGTTTAGTCATGTTTACTATCCTGGTTTCGACTCTCCATTCCCGCAAACAGTCTCTGCACTGGTATCAACTTTAGCTAAAAAATTTCCTGATGAACAGCTAGGCTTAAAAAAACTAGCCGACCTTTGCATACAAATAGCTGAAGAAACAGCCATCGCCAGCGATAAAATGTTAGAAATGAATTATGCCGAAGTTGAGCGTCTCACTCCCGCAATATGCCAATATAGAAAATCTACACTGGCAGAAGTCATGCAAGACTTTATTTCATCACCACAACTTCAGGGTATCTTTTCTAGCCATTGGCCATACTTAGGCCTTCCCCCTTCAAAAATATCCTTTATCTACTGGTCTGCCATGTTCGCAGGCTATATCGCTGATGGCTCATACTATTGTAAAGGTGGCTTTCAAAAACTTCCCGATACGCTTGTTAAAGGTATCAAGCAGCTTGGCGGAGACGTTCGGTTTAAATCAGCAGTTGAAAAAATTACTATTGAAAATGCCGCAGTTACAGGCGTAATGGTTAAAGGCCTACAAATTAATGCCCCCATTGTTATCTCTAATGCCGATATGCGGCAGACTATTTTTAAACTGATTGGTGAAAACCATTTCTCAAAGCGTTACTTACAAAGGCTTAATAAACTGCAAGCTTCACTCTCTGTTTTTGTAGTGTATATTGCCACAGATCTTGATTTAGTAGCACTTGGAATCAAACATGAGTCTTTTTATTACCCAGATTTTAATCACGATAATAATTTTCAGGACACTCAAAATGCAGAAACAAACTGGATAAGTATTACAGTACCAACGATAGTTGACCCTAGCCTCGCACCCAAGGGTGAACATTTGCTTATCCTCACCTCACTACTTCCTTACGATGCGGTGGAATCTTGGAAACAACAAAAACAAGGCTATATAGATAAAATCACCGCTCTAGCTGAACAATATATCCCCAATTTAAAACACCATATTCTATTTCTTGAAGGCGGCTCTCCTGCAACCATGGAGCGTTACACTCAGAATTACCAAGGTTCAGCTTATGGCTGGGATGTCACGCCATCACAAATAGGCTCCCTTCGTCCAGCCAATAAATCACCTATTAAAGGCTTACATTTTGCTGGACATTGGACCTCACCAGGTGGTGGTGTTTATGGTGTTAGCCTATCAGGTGTTCAAGCCACACAGAAAATATTAGAGATAAATAAACAAGCCCATCTATGGGATTATTTATCTTAATAATAAAATAACATCACTATTAACTTACTACGGGTTGTTTTCATTTGTGCTTCACAAGACAGGGTAAATACATCCATCTAGCCATATTATTTGGAACCTTTGCATAAATCAGCCTAAATTATACTCATCGGGTAAAGTATCAACACTTCGTATCATAAGTGCAACACTCGAAAATATAATACTGGCTTTTTGGTGAGTTTTGATTCACCTGAATTATCTATTGAGAACTCAGCATAACTCATGAACGGATCATTCACACCATCCAAAGTCTTATGCTTGGAGAATAATTGGATCTATGCCAAATAGAGTGTACACATTATTGGCTTCTGGACAATGCCAAACAAAGGGAGGGCTTTAAAAATAAAGAAATGACAGACAAAAAAAATGAGGACGCTTTGTCCTCATTTTTCCTTTTTCCTTGGCTCTTTGTTATTTACTCACTAAAACCTAAAGTTACCACGCAACTGTATGCTGTCGTCTGTTTGCTTATGCTCGCCTATTAGATTTAGATTCATTGTAGAATCTATTTTCCAACGTCCGCCTATATTATAGCTTTGTGTTCCATTTGCTATACCTAAGCCAGCGTAAGGGGTGAGTAGACCGCGACCAAAGAATCCAGGTAGTCCGTAACCTAGCTCGGTGTTTAACTGTAGTCTTCTACTGTTGCTGTTATCCTCATCGTTTACATTGTTAGCTACGGTGGGTTTTTTCCATACTCCATCGGCAACATTGCCTGGGGTGTCGCCAAATGCTGGTTGTAGGCTTAACCATAAGCCTTGACCACTGCTGTTGGCTTGGTATTTAACTAAGCCACTGAGTCCCCATTCTTGGTAAGAAGATTCATGTACCAGTAAACCGTGGGCGCGTAGTTCCATTTCTAGTCCTAT
>QPIN01000042.1 GCA_003666385.1 Methylococcales symbiont of Hymedesmia sp. n. MRB-2018 | reverse complement strand
TGGTTAAGCCTACAACCAGCATTTGGCGACACCCCAGGCAATGTTGCCGATGGAGTATGGCAACAACCCACCGTAGCTAACAATGTAAACGATGAGGATAACAGCAACAGTAGAAGACTACAGTTAAACACCGAGCTAGGTTACGGACTACCTGGATTCTTTGGTCGCGGCCTACTCACCCCTTACGCTGGCTTAGGTATAGCAAATGGAACACAAAGCTATAATATAGGCGGACGTTGGAAAATAGATTCTACAATGAATCTAAATCTAATAGGCGAGCATAAGAAAACAGACGACAGCATACAGTTGCGTGGTAACTTTAGGTTTTAGTGAGTAAATAACAAAGAGCCAAGGAAAAAGGAAAAATGAGGACAAAACGTCCTCATTTTTTTTGTCTGTCATTTCTTTAGCTCGTTCCCACGCTTTGCGTGGGAATGCATATTTTGTTTCAGTTGCTGGTTTATTAGCTTATGCTCTGCTAGGCATTCCCACGCATAGCATGGGAACGAGGAAATATTATATTTTTATTTGGCTATCTATTCATGGTTTATTAATCGTAGGGGCACCCCCCTGTGGTTGCCCTTATATCATTGCCACAAATTTAAAAAATGATACTTCAAGGTCAGTATCACTTGATTTAGGAAAATCAAGTTACTCTTGTATCTTGCCCTGATGTAAAAATTTATTTTTCTTATGGGGATACTTCAGCCTCTGACCCGACTTATTCCGAAGTATGATTTTGAAGCAATTTATCTTGATTAAATAGCAGCCTTAATACGCGCCAAGGCATTTTCCAGATTTTCCATACTGGTCGCAATAGATATTCTAATATGCCCTGGACAACCAAAAGCAGAACCAGGGACTAATGCAACCCCAGCATTTTCAATCAAATATTCGGCAAAATCCAGATCACTATCAATACCCTCTAGTTTAGCAATGCATTTTTCCACATTGGGAAACAGATAAAAGGTACCATCACTTTGAATACAGTTGACACCCTTCAAGGTATTCAATGCTTCTACCATATAATCATGCCGCTTTTTAAATTCAACCCGCATAGTTTCTATACAACTTTGATCACCAGAAATAGCTTCCACCGCAGCAACTTGAGAAATAGAGGTTGGGTTTGATGTACTTTGTGATTGAATTTTACTCATGGCTGCAATCAGATTCACAGGGCCTGCTGCATATCCAATACGCCAGCCAGTCATTGAGTAGGCTTTGGAAATACCGTTTAATACCATGGTTCGGTCATATAACTCAGGACAGGCATTTAAAATATTAACAAAAGAACCTCTATCCCAAAGAATATGCTCATACATATCGTCAGTAGCCACAATAATTTCGGGATAATCTTTTAAAACGTCAGTTAATGCTTTCAGCTCTTCTTGGGAATAAGCCACACCACTGGGGTTTGATGGACTATTAATGACAAATAAACGGGTTTTATCAGTAATCGCAGCACGTAACTGTTCAGCGTTAATTTTAAATTGTTGATCCTGACCCGCTTCAACAATAACAGGTACACCTTCTGCTAATAAAACCATATCAGGATATGAAACCCAGTAAGGAGCAGGAATAATCACTTCATCACCAGCATTGAGTAATGCTTGGGTCAAATTAAAAAAACTTTGTTTGCCACCACAAGATACCAGAATTTGATTCGCTTGATAATCAAGGCCGTTATCTGTTTTAAACTTGTCAATAATCGCTGTTTTTAAATCAGCAATGCCATCCACAGCCGTATATTTGGTAAACCCATTCTCAATAGCTCTGATCCCAGCTATCTTGATATGTTCTGGCGTGTCAAAATCGGGTTCACCTGCACCTAATCCAATAATATCCTTACCTGCCGCTCGCATTTTAGCGGCTCTGGCTGTGATTGCTAATGTGGGTGATGCTTTAACCGCATTTACTCTGTTTGATAGTTTTATACGCATAATTTCCTAAGTTCAACTTAAATATCAATGATCTGGCTATTATACTCTATGTATAATAGCTGGCTAGCTTTAGAGAAATAAAGTATTCGTGAAAAAACAATTTAAAATTCAAAGCCGCTACCAGCCCGCAGGAGATCAACCTAAAGCCATACAGCAATTAATTGAAGGCTTAAACAATGGTGAGGTGCATCAAACTTTGCTGGGAGTCACCGGTTCTGGAAAAACTTTTACTATTGCCAATGTGATTATGCAGACTCAACGTCCTGCAATGATTATGGCACCCAACAAAACCTTAGCTGCTCAGCTATATGGCGAAATGAAAGAGTTTTTCCCTCATAATAGTGTGGAATACTTCGTCTCTTATTATGACTATTATCAACCCGAAGCTTATGTCCCTGCATCAGATACCTTTATTGATAAAGATGCTTCCTTAAATGAACATATTGAACAGATGCGTTTATCGGCGACCAAAGCTTTGCTTGAACGTAAAGATACCATTGTCATTGCTACCGTTTCGGCCATTTATGGTTTGGGTGAACCCGAATCTTATTTTAAAATGGTTTTACATTTAGTACGGGGGGATTTGATCAAACAGCGTGATTTATTAAGACGTTTGGCTGAAATGCAATACACCCGCAATGATATTGATCTGAAACGTGCAACTTATCGGGTACGTGGTGATGTTATTGATGTATTTCCTGCCGAGTCAGAGGAACAGGCTTTGCGTATTGAGCTATTTGATGATGAAATTGAACGGTTATCATTATTTGACCCTCTCACTGGAGAAATTACTCAGCGTTTGGCACGCTATACGATTTATCCAAAAACGCATTATGTAACCCCCAGAGAAAAATTGCTGACTGCTGTTGATGAGATCAAAATAGAATTAAAAGAACGCTTGGAACAGCTTCGTGAAAACAGCAAATTAGTGGAAGCCCAACGTCTTGAGCAACGCACTTTATTCGATATAGAAATGATTATCGAAGTGGGTTATTGCTCAGGCATAGAAAATTATTCCCGCTATTTATCTGGCAGAGGACAGGGAGAGTCACCACCGACCATGTTTGATTATTTACCCGATGATGCCTTACTGATTCTTGATGAAAGCCATGTCACCGTCCCGCAAATTGGTGCCATGTATAAAGGAGATCGGTCGCGTAAGGAAACTTTGGTCGAATACGGTTTCAGATTACCTTCTGCATTAGATAACAGACCCTTGATGTTTGAGGAGTTTGAAGCAAAAATAGCACAGAGAATTTATGTTTCTGCAACGCCTGGTAAATACGAAAAAGAATACTGTTATGATTTTGTTGAGCAAGTAGTCAGACCCACAGGACTGTTAGACCCATTAATTGAAGTACGTCCTGCGACAACACAAGTAGATGATTTGCTTTCTGAAATTCATAAGCGCGTCAAACTCAAAGAACGTGTTTTGGTCACCACTTTAACTAAAAGAATGTCGGAGGATTTAACGGATTATCTGATGGAACATGATATTAAAGTACGTTATTTACATTCTGATATTGATACTATTGAACGGGTAGAAATCATCCGCGATTTACGTTTGGGGCAATTTGATGTATTAGTGGGTATTAACTTGCTACGCGAGGGGCTGGATATTCCAGAAGTTTCTTTAGTCGCAATACTGGATGCAGATAAAGAAGGTTTTTTACGTTCGGTGGTTTCACTGGTACAAACTATTGGACGAGCCGCTAGAAATGTAAATGGTATGACCATACTTTATGGCGATAAAGTCACAAACTCCATGCGTCTGGCGATTGATGAAACCGAACGGCGCAGGGAGAAACAAGACCAATTTAATCTTGAACGAGGGATAACACCGAAAGGTATTGTGAAATCTGTTACTGATATTTTGGAGTTTGGAGTTCTAGGTACTGGCTTTGGGAATACAACATCTAAAACCAAAATAGCCGAAGCAGTGGCAGAGTATAAAACAATGAACCCGAAACAAATCGGTAAAAAGTTAAAGCAACTGGAAGACAAAATGTACCAACATGCGAAGGACTTAGAATTTGAAACAGCAGCAGCTATAAGGGATGAAATCAAATTATTGCAAGCTGAAATAATGCTTTAAATTCCAGCATTTATTAGTCACAAATCAATAAATCAATGACCTACAAACTTGTCCACAAAACCTGTGGATAACTCTGTTTATAACTGTATGATAACCGCTCTCAATATTGATTATTTGTGGTCTAGGCTTAAATTGTGTACTTTTTAGACAATAAGATTTTTTACCTATAAAACAATGAGTTGAAAATAAATAAATACTTTCTATAATAAATCAATGGTTTACAGTATGTTGTTTAACTATAAAAAAACATTCTGTGTATAAACGCATGTTACTAATTTTTTCAAGTCTTTAATTACTTTTTTCCCTACGCATTCCCTCATGTATATTTTTATTCTTGTCAACCTCTATTTGGGTTTTTTATTAGAAACAAAAACACCACTCCATCAGATTCTTTTTTCGGACTATACCTTTTATTTTGGTTGTTTTTTACTGCTGTTAACACTTTTTGCCAGCAGCTTTAAATATATAAAGATTAGATATAAATTACGCTATGATTTATTTGCTGTCGGTGCTACTCTGGTTTGGTTTTCCTACTGGCCTGCCTTTTTTAGATATGCGACCCCAATGTTTGACATCTATCCTTTATATTTTGCATTCATTACTGCCCTTTTCTCTGTCGTCTTTATTAGCAAACGAGAAAATATAGACCCCGCTACCCTTACTTTTTTGCAGTGGCTATCAGACTCTGGACGCTTCCATCCTGTTATTGTCATGATAGCCGTTATTATTGGACTAGCAATGCCTCGCAATTTTCTTTTGTTCCCTGCAGCTTTAACTATTCTGATTATGCGCTTTACCCTTGCTAGCTGTTTAGATAATGAATAGTGTAGCGATTACAAGATTATTTATCAGTTATAATCTAGCTTCAATTCTGTTAGCCAACGGACAATAAATAAACACATTAGGTTGCGTAGGAATTTCAAGTTAGGCAATAAATTATGCGACGATGAATATGGATAAAAAGACCCACAAGACGGGGGTTATTTGTTGCGAACCACCTAAAACTGATGCTTGCATTACTGGAAGAGGATCTATTCCTCTAAAAGATAGCAATAAAGTCAGTCCATTGATTGCTGAAAATGGCAATAGACAATAACTGTATAAGGCTATTGCTAACGGTCATCCTGAATGGCTAAGTGATATTAAATCAACCTTTGCCAAATGCTGGATTGCAATGCAAAATCAGCTTGGTGGTATCAAACTTCAAAAGGCTGGAAACAAAATAAATATGGGACGTAGATTAGCTAGAAAGAAAAAATTATCCGAAACACCGATCACTGTCACTATTGAATCTTTAGCACATGATGGTCGAGGCATTACTCATGTTGATGGTAAGGTGGTTTTTATAGATGCAGCGTTACCCGGCGAACAGCTTGACTTTATCTATACGGATAGTCGTAGAGATTATGCGGAGGGTAAAATAGACACTTTACACACACGGTCTGAACTACGCGTTGATCCAGAATGCCCTCATTTCGGTATATGTGGCGGCTGTAGCTTTCAACATGTAAAAGGTGAAGCACAAATCAGCATTAAAGAAGGCTTATTAACAGAACAATTCAATCGCATAGGTAAAATTGACATTCCAGAAATATGGCAACCTTTAACTGGGCCACATTGGGGATATCGTAGAAAAGCACGCATGGGTGTCAAATATGTCGCTAAAAAAGATCGTGTATTAGTTGGATTTAGAGAACGCCGCAATCCCTTTTTAGCCGAAATTGAAAGTTGTAAAATCATGCCCCCATCTGTCGGTGAGAAGCTAATGGAGTTATCTGAAATGATCGGCGGCTTAACGATTAAGGATAAAATACCACAAATTGAAGTGGCGATTGGTGATGAAGATTGTGTCTTGGCATTTCGTGTGCTGGAACCACCCTCTGCCAAAGATAAAGAACGTATGCGTACTTTCGGTCATCAACATAAAATGCGTATTTGCCTGCAATCCAAAGGCCCAGATACCATTGTTCCCATTGAGGGTGAACCCGAAATAATCCCTACTTATACATTACCTGAACAAAATATTAAATTTAACTTTAAACCAGCGATGTTTACCCAGGTTAATTATGAAATTAACAAAAAAATGGTAAGCCGTGTTATCGAAACTCTGGATTTAAACGAAAATGATAATGTATTAGATTTATTTTGTGGTTTAGGTAACTTTACCTTGCCTATGGCTACTAAAGCAGGACATGTGGTGGGTGTAGAAGGCGATTTACCACTGCTTAACCATGCTAAAGAAAATGCCAGATTAAACAAGCTAAACAATGTTGAGTTTTTTGTAGCGGATCTCAGTAAAGATGTTTCTGATCAAGCCTGGGCAAAACAAAAATTCAATAAAGTGATGTTAGACCCCTCCAGAGCAGGTGCCGCTGAAGTATTGCATAATTTAAAACACTGGAAGCCAGATTTAATTATGTATGTTTCCTGTAACCCTTCTACTTTGGCGCGAGATGCAGCTATTTTGGTTAATGAATTGGGCTATAAACTGCTCAAAGCGGGGGTGATGGATATGTTCCCTCAAACTGGGCATGTGGAATCCATTGCACTTTTTGCAAAAGCCTAGTCAAGTAATATGAAGTTTGCTCCTCACTACATTCATATTTCCATTACAGAGCAGAAACTATCATTAATTAATCATGGCAAAAATACAATAAGCTATCCTGTTTCAACCGCTAAAAATGGTGTAGGAGAGACTATGGGTAGTGAATGTACCCCTAGAGGCTGGCATAAAATCAGGGCAAAAATTGGCGACAATCAACCTCTAAATGCTGTATTTGTAGGACGAAGACCCAGCGAAGAAGTTTATAGTGCTTCATTAGCTAAGGCATTTCCAGATAGAGACTGGATACTCACCCGGATATTATGGTTGGCAGGGCTAGAACCTGGTAAAAACAGGTATGGCAGAGTGGATTCGAGTTGGCGATATATCTATATTCACGGCTGTCCAAATGGCTTGATCACTGGCAAAGCAGAATCACATGGCTGCATTCGGATGAAAAATGAAGATGTTTTAGATTTATATAGCCGAGTCAAGACAGGAATAACCGTATTTGTTGAATAAAATGCATAGAATCGTATTAGGCATTGAATATGATGGTAGCCATTTTTCTGGCTGGCAATGCCAAGATAATCGGCGCACTGTCCAAGGTGAGATGGAGAAATCCTTATCATTGATTGCTAATCAAAAAATAAAAGTACAATGCGCAGGCAGAACAGATACAGGTGTCCATGCTTTAGAACAAGTTGTACATTTTGATACCGATAGTATGCGAACCCATGATAACTGGATCAGGGGAGGCAATCGTAATTTACCAGCCGATATACGCATTCTTTGGGCAAAATGGGCCATTGATGATTTCCATGCACGTTATAGTGCGGTGGCACGTTATTACCGTTATGTTTTTTTGAATCGCTCGACGAATTCTGCCTTGCAGCATAGTAGAGTATCATGGTGTCACCAGCCTTTAGGTGAAGTTAAAATGCATATTGCTGCCCAATCATTAATTGGACACCATGATTTTTCTTCCTTTAGAGCATTAAGCTGTCAGTCAGCTAGTCCTGAGAGGGTAATGCATTTTATTAATGTTTTTCGCCAAGCTGACGAAGTAGTAATAGAGTTAATAGCTAATGCTTTTCTGCATCATATGGTGAGAAATATCGCCGGAGTATTAATGGCAATTGGCACAGGCAAACAATCTGTAGATTGGGTACAAGAGTTGCTTGATATTAAAGACAGAAGACAAGGCGGCATAACGGCACCGCCCTATGGATTGTATTTAGGTGGGGTTTATTACCCTGAAAAGTATAAAATCGACAAACATTCAGCATTTAATAATTTACCCGCGAATGCTTGTCGATTTGAATATCCTGAATTCAAGTCATAAGTGCATATCACACCATTTATTTTTGAATAATGGTACAACGTAGCTATTAAGCACCTAGGCATAATTAATTTTTCTTAACTCAAAATTTTTGACTATAAATATGATCGATAACTATAATTTATTAACATTTCACGTTCATAGTGCCGAGCATAGTCAAGGTGGTATAGTCAATACCGTAGCAGAATTACTCACTTTTTTAGAAGACTTATTAGGACGCTCCCCTAGCGAAGTTTTTTCCATGCTTTTACCTGGTATTTCTGGAATAGAGAATATTCATCCACTCGTGGTACATTTTCCTATTGCCTTTTTATTGGCCTATTTTGTTATTGATCTATTAGCTAACCTATTAAAAAAACCAGCTTGGCATCAATTTTCCACAGGCTTGCTCTATTTAGGAACCATCGCAGCTGGTGCCGCAGTAGCCGCAGGCTTAGCAGCTGAAGGGAGTGTCGAACACGGAGGCAATGTACACGCAATAATGAAAAAACATGAAATTATCGGCATTTCTGTCTTATGTCTAGCCGTATTCCTTTCCCTATGGCGGGTATTAAGTCATGGCATGATAGAAGGTATTGCTAATATATTAAATTTATCTTGCTCTGCATTATTAGTCCTTTTAATAATATTAGGTGCTGATTTAGGTAGCTTAATGGTATACAAACATGGCGTTGCTGTTGAAGCAGTAGAAGATAGCATGATTGATTATTTTCATGAACACTCACATTAGAAAAAAACCAAATTTCCCATCAGCAGAAGTGCAGCAAAAATATCAGCTATTACCTTTTTTAGGTGGCGTGTAAGCTGGGTAGTTTATTTGTTGCCAGTTGCCTTAGACAGAATGCTTGTAAGGTTAGGTCGATCAGCATAACAAAGTGACCAGAATCAGCTAAATAGCAAGGAGCCTTTTCCAATATTTTTATTAGACAATATTGGAAAAGGCTCCTTGCTTCTATGTTTAGCATTCCTTTGATATTTTGTTTTGTCTTTGAATGCCTGTGTTTTGTTAAATTGAAAAGCAAATTTTGCTACTGGGTTTTTGCTGTGTATAGATTCCAATACTTTGGAAATCTTTCTTTTTTTCATAATAATATCCTTTTCAAAAATAGGCACTATATCACACCATTTATTCTTGAAAATGGTATAACTCCTTAAAAGTTTTGGAATATTCTCCATAGTCTATTAATATAAACCCTTTATTTGAACATAGAATTGTTGTGGATTTCCAAAAAAAGTTTGACGTTATAATTATTGGTGGTGGACATGCAGGTACTGAAGCAGCATTAGCTTCAGCGCGTTGTGGTGTCAAAACATTACTCCTTACACAGAATATAGATACCCTAGGGTTAATGAGTTGCAATCCTGCCATCGGCGGAATAGGTAAGGGGCATTTAGTTAAAGAGATTGATGCCCTAGGTGGTGCAATGGCTTATGCAGCCGATCTTGCTGGCATTCAATTTAGAACCTTAAATGAAAGTAAAGGGCCGGCGGTAAGAGCAACACGAGCGCAAGCAGACCGAAGTTTATATAAGCAAGCGATCAGAACTATGCTGGAAAACCAGCAAAACCTGACCTTGTTTCAGCAAACTGTTGCGGATTTAATGGTTGAAGGTGACAAAGTTGTCGGTATTAAAACCCAAATGGGTCTGGATTTTTTCGCAACAGCCATTGTATTGACCACAGGTACATTTTTAGGTGGTTTAATTCATATTGGCTTAGAAAATTATAGTGCTGGTCGAGCGGGTGATTCTGCCTCCATTGCTTTATCAGAACGCTTACGTGAGCTTCCTTTTCGTGTTGATCGTTTAAAAACAGGCACGCCGCCCAGAATAGATGGCAGGTCTATTGATTTTGATAAGCTGGAAGCGCAACATGGCGATGAGATATTGCCTGTATTTTCCTATATCGGTAATCGAGCGCAGCATCCTCGTCAGATACCTTGTTATATCACTCGTACCAATAGTAAGACACACGATATTATTCGCTCTGGCATGGACAGATCTCCTATGTACACGGGTGTAATTAATGGTGTAGGTCCGCGCTATTGTCCTTCTATTGAAGATAAAGTGGTGCGCTTTGCTGATCGAGATTCTCATCAAATCTTTGTAGAACCAGAAGGTTTGCAAACCCATGAAGTGTATCCAAATGGTATATCAACCAGTTTGCCTTTCGATATTCAGCATCAACTGGTTCAATCCATGGTAGGTTTTGAAAATGCAGTCATTATTCGCCCCGGCTATGCCATTGAATATGATTTTTTTAATCCGATTGATTTAAAAGCATCTTTAGAAACTAAACATATCAATGGTTTGTTTTTTGCTGGGCAAATTAATGGAACCACGGGTTATGAAGAAGCCGCAGCACAGGGTTTGATTGCTGGTTTAAATGCGGCAAGATTAGTGAATGATCTTGAGAGCTGGTGTCCACAACGTAACGAAGCATATATCGGTGTGATGATTGATGATTTGATCACACTGGGCACAGAAGAACCTTATCGCATGTTTACCAGTCGAGCCGAATATCGCCTTCTGTTAAGAGAAGATAATGCTGATTTACGCTTAACTGAAAAAGGTAGGGAATTAGCTTTAGTGGATGATGTGCGTTGGCAAGCCTTCCAGCAAAAACGTGAGGCTATAACTCAACTGCAAACTGATTTAGCCAGACAATGGGTAAGAACGGGGACAGAGGAGGCGAAGCAAGCGGAACAAATATGGGGTAAGGAGCTTAAAAAAGAAGCCAATATGATGGCGCTGCTACGCCGCCCAGAAGTGGATGTGGATAATTTGCTTAAATTTGCCGCTATCACTGATATTGATGAACAAGTGGCACAACAAGTTGCTATTCAAGCCAAATATGCAGGCTATATTGATCGTCAACAAATAGAGATAAACCGAACCCAGCGTTATAACGACTTTAAATTACCTATGGATGAAGATTACAGCAAAGTTTCAGGGCTTTCTAACGAAATCAGTGAAAAACTCAAAGTGCAAAAACCAGAAACATTAGGTCAAGCATCACGGATACCAGGAATAACTCCAGCGGCTATTTCTTTATTATTGGTGCATTTAAAAAAGAAATCTGGGTAATGGAGAGTTGTCAGCAGGTTTTGCAGCAAGGGATGCAAGAACTTGCTATCACCGTGGATGATGACAAGCTGCAATTGTTGTTAGCTTTTATTAAGCTCATTGAAAAATGGAATAAAGCTTATAATTTGACCGCAGTAAGAAACAGGGACGAGATGGCACGTTTGCATATACTTGATAGTTTAACTGTTTTACATTTTATAAAAGGATCGCGAGTTGCTGATATTGGAACCGGAGCAGGTTTACCGGGCATACCTCTGGCTGTTTTTTTGCCTGATATTGAGTTTACTCTAGTAGATTCCAACTCAAAAAAAACGCGGTTTGTACAACAGGCGGTCTTAGAGTTACAACTAAAAAATGTGACTGTTCTACACACACGCGTTGAAGACATTAAACTTGAAGATAACTTTTCTACTGTTATTACGAGGGCTTTTGCAAGTTTGCAAGATATTATGCAGTTAACTCACCATCTATTGAATAGAAACGGTGTTCTATTAGCTATGAAGGGTCAGCAGTCTCGACAAGAACTAGCTACTATGACCGTTCCATATTCAATTATTCCACTGAATGTACCAGGTGTGGAAGGTAAAAGATGTTTAATCCAAATAGAAAGGTTTGTAGATAATGGGTAAAATCATTGCCGTTACTAATCAAAAGGGTGGAGTAGGAAAAACCACAACCAGCGTTAATCTGTCCGCATCCTTGGCCGCTACAAATCGTAGAGTATTACTCATTGATATGGATCCGCAAGGCAACGCTGCTATGGGTTGTGGCGTGGATAAAGATGAAGTTGAATATTCCAGTTGTGAATTGTTGCTGGAAGAAGTGCCTGTCTCAGAGATAATTATAAAAAATGAGTGCTTGGGGTTCGATATTATTCCAGGAAATTCTGATTTAACGGCAGCTGAAATACAGTTAATGAACGCAATTAGTCGAGAACGTCGTCTTGCAGATGCCTTATTGCAAGTACAAGAAGACTATGATTATATTTTTATTGACTGTCCTCCTTCATTAAATATGCTGACCTTGAATGCGATGGTTGCTGCTAATAGCGTATTGATTCCTATGCAGTGTGAATATTATGCATTAGAAGGGCTGTCGGCATTATTGTCTACTATGAAAAGTATTCAGGATAGAATTAATCCTCATCTGCATTTAGAAGGGATTTTAAGAACTATGTTTGATAATAGAAGTCGCTTAACTAAGGATGTTTCAGATCAATTATTAGATTATTTTAAAGAGGATGTTTTTAGAGTGTGTATTCCTCGAAATATACGCTTAGCAGAAGCACCCAGTCATGGTTTACCCATCATTCAATACGATAACAAATCCCGAGGTGCTGTTGCATATCTTGCAATGGCTGGCGAAATGATTAGAAAAGAAGAGAAACAATAGATGGCTACAAAAAAACGTGGTTTAGGGCGAGGTCTGGATGCTTTGTTAGGAGAGGCACAGCCTGTCACCAGCGTAGAGAAAACTCAAAATCGGCAAAGCTTACCGATAGAGTTTTTACAAAGAGGAAAATATCAACCACGAAAAGATATGAACCCAGAGGCACTCCAGGATTTAGCTGACTCAATTAAGGCACAAGGCATTATTCAACCCGTTGTGGTTCGATTAATTGCAGATAATCAATATGAAATCATTGCAGGGGAGCGTCGTTGGCGAGCGGCTCAATTGGCGGCTTTACAAGAAGTGCCAGTGCTGATAAAACAGATTGATGATAGATCTGCCATGGCTGTAGCACTCATTGAAAACATCCAAAGAGAAGATTTAAATGCGTTGGAAGAAGCAGAAGCATTAAAAAGGCTACTTGATGCACTTGAAATGACACATCAACAAGTGGCTGATGCAATAGGAAAGTCTAGGACAACAGTCTCTAACTTATTGCGTTTGTTAGATTTAAAAAATGAAGTAAAAAACCTTTTAGGGAAAGGGTTAATAGAAATGGGGCATGCCCGAGCATTATTATCCCTAGACGGTGATGTGCAAATTGAAGTAGCCAATAGAGTTGTCAAGCAAAACTTAACAGTACGCGCTGTTGAGAAATTAATTAAAGATTGGGGCAGTGAAAAGATAGCCAAAAAAAAACAGCCAGATGCTGATACTCTAAGGTTACAAGAACAACTATCAGAAAAAATGGGTGCCAAAGTAACCATTAATCATCAAAATAATGGCAGAGGAAAATTGGTTTTTAATTACACCAGTTTAGAAGAATTAGAAGGAATCATCGGTCGTATTCGATAACAAGTACTGATAGAGATAATCCTATGTATTAAGTTAAATTTTGAGTACCGTCCAAGCACAAATGGCAACGGTGAAATGGGCCTTGAAAAGGTTCTAATGTTTTGTCTGGTTTTTAATATCAACCCTTTTAGACTTGATTACCTTGTTTTCTGCTTAAAAATAAATTATGCAAACTAGGTAAAAAAAACTATAATGCTCGGTTCATTGGAGTTCTTTACTCCGTCCTTGCTTCACTGCTATATACAAATATTTAAGCAGAAGGCTTATCCCGAAAGGAGAAAAAATGCGACATTATGAAATTGTCTTTTTAGTACATCCTGACCAAAGCTCTCAGGTTCAAGCAATGATGGATCGTTATAAAGCAACTATTGAAGATGCTGGCGGCAAAATTCATCGTCTTGAAGATTGGGGGCGTAGACATTTAGCCTATCCTATAAAGAAAATCCATAAAGCACATTATGTATTGATGAATGTGGAATGTGATCAAGCTACTTTAGATGAGCTAGAAAGTGGTTTTCGTTTTAACGATGCTATTTTACGCAGTATGACAATAGCAAAAAAAGAAGCTATTACAACGATTTCTCTGATTGCGGAAGCTAAAGCAGAAGAGGTAAAAGCGGCTAAAACTAAAGTAGCAGAAGCTACTACAAAAGTTGCGGAAACCGAATCTACCGATGGAGATGCCACTAAAACTACTGAAGTAGCAGAGACCACTACAAAGATTGCCGAAACCGAACCTACCGATGGGGGTACTACTAAAACTACTGAAGTAGCAAAAGAAGCAACTTCAAATGATGCTGAGTAAACACGCAAGTAAAACATTAAGGGGATTATCATGGCAAATAACATGAGACATAAAAAAATGAGCCAATTTGGTGCTGAAGGCTCTCCAGAGATCGATTATAAAAATCTTGATTTGTTAAGTGAATACGTAACAGAAACAGGTAAAATTATTCCTGGTCGTATTACAGGTACAACAGCGAAGCATCAAAGACAGCTTTCAACAGCAATAAAGCAAGCGAGATATATTGCTTTATTACCTTTTTGCGATGCACATAAATAGTATTAGCGGTAGGTAGAGATGAACTTTCTGGCGGCTTATATAATGAGAGGAAGAATGCAAGCCATGATGGTTGCTTCTTCGTTGGCATTATTGTCGCTGATTCTGCCTCCTGTAAGTATCGTAAGTTCAGCCTCTGTAGCATTAGTTACTTTAAGACGAGGAGGATATGAGGGGCTTTATGTTCTCATCTGTGCTTGTTTATCAGCTGCATTGCTTGGTTTTTTTCTTTTTGGTAGTTTTCAGTTTGCTTTACTTTATGGCTTGATGTTATGGCTACCGATATGGTTGATTTCAATTATATTAAGAAAGGGGAAACATTTATCCGTTGCAATTGAAATTGCTGTAATTCTAGGAATTATTGCTGTAATAGGTTTTTATGCCTATGTCAGTGATCCTGCTTTGCTCTGGCAAGCGGTACTTGAAGAAATGGTAAACCCCATGCTGGCTAGTGGTTCTGATATGCCAGTAGATGACATTAAACAATCCATCCAGATGTTTTCCCACTATATGACGGGAGGTATTACTGCTGGGATTGTTTATGGACTATTGTTTGGACTGTTCTTAGCACGGATGTGGCAAGCAGCACTTTATAATCCAGGTGGTTTTAGAGAAGAATATCTCACGCTTAAAGTGCGCCCTAAAGTGGCTTTAGTGAGTATTTTTGTTTTAATGATGGCATGGTTTATGTCGGGTGGTATCGCAGATCTTTGCTGGAATATAGCAATTATTTTTGTTGTTTTATATACATTCATAGGTACAGCAATATTACACGCTGCTTTTTCAACATTGAAAATGAAGCGTTTTTTGGTACCTATGCTATATATAACGCTGATAATGATTCCTCATTCTATTGCAGTTATCATTATTGTAGGGATGGTTGATGTTTGGGTGGACTTACGCAGTAAATTTTCAAATAAAGTAAGAACTGAATAGTTCTTGAATATTCGATTCAAAATCGATGGAAGGAGTATTAAAGATGGAAGTTATTCTTCTTGAAAAAATAGCTAACTTGGGTGACTTAGGTGACAAGGTTAGTATTAAGGCAGGTTATGGTAGAAATTATCTGGTTCCACAAGGTAAAGCTGTAGCAGCAACTGCTGAGAAACTTAAAGAATTTGAAGAGCGCCGTGTCGAACTTGAAAAAGTAGCAGCAGAGAAATTAGCTGCTGCCAATACACGTGCAACTGCTTTGAATAAATTGACAGTTGTTATTGCTCATAAAGCAGGCGATGAAGGCAAATTATTTGGTTCTGTAGGAACTCAAAATATTGCAGATGCATTGACAGAAGCGGGTGCTAAAGTTGAGAAGCATGAGGTTAGAATGCCTGACGGGGTAATACGTCAAATAGGTAGTTATGATATTGATATTCATCTGCATTCAGATGTGATAGTGACATTATCAATTGAGATTGCTGCTGAGACATAAAACATTATGATCATCGTAACTGGAGGGGCGGGCTTTATTGGCAGCAACCTTGTACTGGGTTTGAACCAGCGAGGTTACGATGATATTTTAGTGGTCGATAATTTGACAAACGGCGCTAAGTATAAAAACTTAGTAGATTGTCAGATTGCCGATTATCAAGATAAAAATGAATTTTTGCTAAAATTACAGCAAGATTTTTATTCAGCTACATCAATAAAAGCCATTTTTCATCAGGGTGCTTGTTCTACCACAACAGAGTGGGATGGATGCTATATGATGAAAAATAACTATGAATACAGCAAGACCTTATTTCATTATTGTCAGTCGCATAAAATTCCTTTCATTTATGCATCCAGTGCTGCTGTGTATGGCTCTGATAATAATTTCAAAGAACAACTGGACTATGAAGAGCCGTTGAATGTTTATGGTTATTCAAAATTTCAGTTCGATCAATATTACAGACGCTTTCAAAACAAGCTCACTGCACAAGTGGTTGGTTTACGATACTTTAATGTTTACGGTCCACATGAAGAGCATAAAGGTAGCATGGCAAGTGTTGCATTTCATCTTAGTAATCAGATTAAAAAGTCAAATATAGTGCGTCTTTTTGAAGGATATGATGGCTATGGAAATGGTGAGCAACAACGTGACTTTGTTTACGTATCTGATGTCGTTGCTATTAACTTATGGTTTTTAGATAATCCTCAGATTTCTGGTTTATATAATACCGGAACAGGGCGTAGCCAGAGCTTTAATGACGTAGCTAATGCAGTATTGGCATATCATCAGCAGGGTCAACTTGAATATATTCCTTTTCCAGAGCATTTGAAAGGATGTTATCAAAGTTTTACTGAAGCTAATTTAGAAAACTTGAGAGCTGTTGGCTGTGATTATCAATTCAAATCTGTAGAAGAAGGTGTGCAACTCTATATGGAATGGTTGAACAAATAGCTCAGATTCGAATTTATTCGTATTATGCTTAAATTTTATACCATTTTATTTTATTTATTAACTCCCTTTATACTGCTACGTCTCTATTGGCGTGGAATCAAAGCGCCAGAATATAGAAAACGCTGGCTAGAGCGCCTAGCTATTTATCAAAAACAATATTCTGCTAATGTTATCTGGATTCATGCTGTATCAGTCGGTGAGGCTGAAGCCGTTTTCCCCTTAGTTAAACAATTACAGGCAATATCCCCATCAAATAATATCCTTATTACAACAACAACGCCTACGGGTTCAGCAAGAGTACAAGCTGTGCTGAATAATACGGTTGAGCATGTTTACTTACCCTATGATTTACCCGTTGTAGTGAAACAATTTCTATCCGTTTTTAAGCCCAAAATAGCGATAATTATGGAAAAGGAAATTTGGCCGAATCTTTATATACAGTGTGCAGATAATCATATTCCTTTAATGATTATCAATGCGCGATTATCCGCCAATTCAGCAAAAGGTTATAAAAAAATAGCCGCTTTAGTTAAGCCTGCATTATCAAAAGTTTGCTGGGTTTTGACGCAAACAAAAGAAGACCGCAGGCGCTTTATTGATATTGGAGCAAGAGGAGAAAAAGTCTCTGTTTCGGGGAATATCAAGTTTGATTTGGCAATAGATAATAATATTGTTCAACAAGCGAAAAAAATAAAGAAAGAGTGCTTTATTAATCGCTTTGTGTGGATTATTGCGAGTACTCATGAAGGTGAAGAAAGTATTTTTTTAGAGCTATATTTGCAACTAAAAAAACAGATTCCTGAATTACTTTTGTTAATTGTGCCTAGACATCCAGAACGGTTTAATTCAGTGAAGTCGTTAGTTGAAGAAGCGAATTTAAATGTTTGTATGCGCAGTACTGGTCAGTTGTGTACAGATGCAACTGATGTTTATATTGCAGATACGATGGGTGAATTAAAGTTGCTGTATGGTGTTGCGGATATTTGTTTTGTTGCTGGTAGCATGGTTCCAGTGGGGGGGCATAATGTTCTAGAGCCTGCTGTTATGGAGGTTCCAGTCTTATTTGGCCCGTATATGATGAACTTTAAAGAAATTGCCAGAAATGTGATAGATATTGGAGCGGCTATACAATGTGAGACAAATACACAAATTTTAGATGCGGTGTTACGTTTGTATGATGATTCTGATTTCAGTGTAGAAATGGTTGAAAAAGCAGCTCTTTTTATACAGCAAAGTAAAGGCGCTACAGAAAAGACAGTGGGTATAATTATGCAGACTTTGAATGAATAGGTCTTTAAAAAACGAGATACCTATGCTTGTTGTAATTTGTGCTAGAAAAGGATGGTATTAATCGTTTCATGCGTTCTCGATTTATCTCCTTCTCCAGCGGAGAGAAGGTGGTGAATTCGCCTGATTTACTTCCTTTGTGGAAAACTAAAATTTAATGACCCACTCTATTCAACATAGCCCCTTTAATATTGTCCTTGGTTATTGAGAAGTTACACAATTATGCCAGAGGAATCAAAAAAACTTACCTTGTGAGACCTCAGCATAACTCTGGTGATGAGAAAAAAGTGATAGAATTTTTCAGGTTTTAGTCAAAATACAAGTGTAATAGTGAGCTATTGCGCGTTATTTTGGCTGACCTTTTTTATCCGTTCATGAGTTATGCTGAGTTCTCATTTATGTTAAAAAAATCTTGGATTAAACAATGTGTTCAAAAAAGTGAATATTATTTTTCCAAGCATGGCGACCAAGAAAGAAAAAATGATAATTTAACAATTATAGAAATAGAAGAGACTTTATTAAATGGCAGTGTAATAGAACAATATCCTGATACTGGCAGGGGTTCAAGTTGTTTACTTGCAGGATTTAACAAATATGAAAACCGATTAATATTGTTTGTGGGGAAATGAATAACAATTTAGTGGTTATCACGGTTTATATTCCGACACCGCCAAAATTTAAAAATCCCTGGATAAGGAGTAATGATGAATAAAAAATGTAATTTTTGTGGAAATGCAAACCTCAAAAAAACGACTACACAATATACCTATCCACACAATGGTAAGTATTTAATGGTAGAAAATGTGCCATGTGAGCAATGTGAATATTGTCGCGAACAATATTTTCAAGCCAAGGTTTTAAAATCAATTGAAAATGAATTTGAACAAATTTACTTATACGGCAAAATAGTGACTACTGAAATTAAAATTCCTATTGAAAAATACAGAGAAATTGCACAATAAAAAGAAATATTGGGGACGGTTTACAGTTCCCATTACTTCTGCCTCATTATTGGCTCTTTATCTGCTATTATCTACCAGCTTACAGTGTGTAATTATTTTTTACCTTAAAGAATAATTATTAAGCCAAACTCTTACTCGCCACTTCAAAAACATCTCTTGAAATATCCGCTGTATTAATGATTCGCTTCAGTTCCGTTTTCATCAAAGCTTGTCTATCACTATCATGGCGCTGCCATTGTGTTAACGCAGAGACCATTCTTGAAGCCACTTGTGGGTTGAGGCTATTTAGAGCAATAATTTGATCGGCTAAAAATTGATAGCCTTGTCCATTAGCGGCGTGAAAATGCAACTGATTTCCCTGACTGAATGCGCCAATCAGTGATCGGACACGATTGGGGTTAGTTAATGCAAAAGCAGAATGGTCTAATAGTGACTGGATGATACTAAAAGTCTCATTTGTACTGCTACACGCTTGTAAAGTAAACCATTTATCGACCACCAGTGCTTGATCTTGCCATTGTTGATAGAAACTTTGCAGGCATTTTCCTTTAGCAGGGTTATCACTATTAACAATACAACTCAAAGCTGCCATTTGATCCGTCATATTTTTTGCAGTTTCAAACTGAAGATCAGCCATCTGATAACTTTGTGCTGTTTGTAATTGAGTTAAATAACTGAGACAAATATTTTTGATTCGTCTTTGGCCAATGGCACCCACATCAAATTGACCGGACTGGTCTTTATGATATTGCTGATATAGGGCCTGAAATTGACTTTGTAATTGCTCTGCCAAGGTTTTTTTAACAAAGTCTCTGGCTGCATGAATCGCATCCACATCAATCACCTCCATTTGCCCTGCTAGGTAATTCTCTTCCGGCAAACTGAGTAGCAATGAAAAATAAGACAAATCATCCCAAGACTGTTGTAAAACTTGCTTAAAAGCCTCTATTAATAAGGGGTTTACTTGTAGTGGCTGGCCTTGCTGATAGTTTTCTATTAATCCTAAAATAATCTGGCAACACATTTTTTGTCCCGCTTCCCAGCGATTAAAAGTATCCTCATCATGGCGCAGCAAAAAAGATAGCTGTTCCAGACTTTGTTCCATTTTGACGATAACAGGTGCAGAAAATCCTCGTAATAACGACAGCACCGGTTTCTCTGCCAATTGATCAAAAATAAAGGTTTGTTTTAGCTGTTTTAGTTGAAGAATAGTTTCATCGGCTGCTGAGGAGCCATCGGCATTTAACAAGCCACATTTAACAGGAATATGTAACAAGGCTTTATTGCTTGCAGGATTATTTTGTTTAATGGTTATTGCCAAGCTTTGTTGCTGTTGATTATATTCTTGCTCAACCGTTAACACTGGCGTACCAGATTGTGAATACCAGTTTTTAAACAAGCTAAGATCAAAATCATTGGCATCTGCCATGGCACTGACAAAATCATCACAGGTTACCGCTTGTCCATCGTGGCGTTGAAAATATAAATCACTGCCCTTTCTAAAGTTGTCTTTACCTAGTAAAGTACGAATCATCCGCACAACTTCAGCCCCTTTTTCATACACTGTTAGGGTATAAAAATTATTGACTTCAATGTATGAATCAGGACGAATGGGATGTGCTAAAGGCCCTGCATCTTCAGCAAATTGACGGCTTCTTAATAATTTAACATCTTCTATACGTTTTACTGCTTTTGAGGTTTGATCCGCAGTAAATTCCTGATCTCTAAATACAGTAAAGCCTTCTTTTAAACTCAGTTGAAACCAGTCCCTACAGGTGACTCTATTACCACTCCAGTTATGAAAATATTCATGCCCAATAACGCCTTCAATATACGCATAATCACTGTCTGTTGCGGTATCGGGCCTTGCTAATACAAATTTTGTATTAAAAATATTCAAGCCTTTATTTTCCATCGCTCCCATATTAAAGTGACCAACGGCGACAATCATATATAAATCTAGGTCATATTCCCGTCCATAGCTTTCTTCATCCCAACGCATGGAATTTTTAAGCGACTGCATGGCATGATCACATTTATCGACATCATCTTGTTCTACAAAAATCTGCAAACAAATTTCTCTACCACTCATGGTGGTATATGTGTCTTCAATACATTCCAATTGTCCTGCCACTAAGGCAAACAAATAACAGGGTTTTTTAAAAGGATCTTCCCAGCTGACCCAATGCTGATTATTTTGTAATTCACCTTCTGCTACTTTATTACCATTTGATAATAAAACTGGATATTTATCTTTATCGCCGACCAATGTGGTTTTAAAACAGGTCATCACATCGGGGCGATCCAGAAAATAAGTGATTTTTCTAAAGCCCTGTGCCTCACATTGAGTACACATCATGGTACTGGAAAGGTATAAGCCTTCTAAAGCAGTATTAGCTTTGGGGTTTATAGTATTTTCAATAGCTAAAATAAAAGCCTGGTTTTGCGGAACATTATCAATCCTTAGCTGTTCCATATTTTGTTGATAATGGCATTCATCTAAAGATTCACCATCAATAGCAACACTGACTAAAACCAAACCTTCGCCTTGTAAAATCAAAGCAGGGTTTGGTAAATTACTTTGTGGATTTTGTATAATAGTGAGTTTTGAAATCACGTGCGTTTCATTTTCATCCAGAATGAAATGTAGATCTACATTTTCAATTAAATAATCAGCAACGGTATAGTCTTTTAGATAAATAGTTTGTGGATTTGCATCACCCAACATTATTGTTTGTCCTCATTATTACCATCAAATAAACTCTTTAGAATCACCCGATTGAAAAGCGAATACAGCAAGTAGCAACCATGACAGAATAAAATAAACACCACCCAAAGGCGTAATCATGCCTAGCCACTTTAATTCAAGTAGCGCTAAAAAATACAAGCTACCAGAAAAGAAAATAATTCCAATCAACATCATCCAGCCCGCCCATTTCAGCAAAACAGCTTGTGGAAAATGTAATTGAATTAAAGCTATTAAACCTAAGCCTAAGGCGTGCCATATATGGTAATCTACTGCCGTTTTATAAACTTGCATCATTTCAACACTCAAAACTGCTTTTAAGCCATGCGCACCAAAGGCCCCCATGGCCACACCACTTAAACCACATACTGCACTGATAAACAAAAAAACAGATCGCATTATCTTTCCTTTAGTCTTGGCATTAATTGCACTAAATTACAGGGTCTGGTACTAAAATCCAATTGCTCTTTAATCAAATCATCCCATGCCGTTTTGCAAGCTCCTGAGGAGCCAGGCAGACAAAAAATGTAAGTCCCGTTGGCGACACCGGCAATCGCTCGGGATTGCATCGTAGAGGTTTTAATATTTTGATAAGATAACATTCTAAAAACCTCACCAAAACCATCCAGCACTTTATCGAGTAGGGGCGTTACCGCTTCTGGCGTACCGTCCCTTCCTGTAACTCCTGTTCCGCCTGTAGTTATCACAGCATTAACAGCATCCTCAACAATCCAGTTTGAAATAACGGCTCTGATTTGATAAATATCATCTTTGACAATTTTCTTTGCAAATAGCTGATGCCCCGCTTTTTCCACACGTTCTAGCAATACTTTCCCCGACACATCATCCACTTCAGTTCTGGAGTCTGATATGGTTAACACGGCTATGTTTAATGCTATAAACTTTTTTTCTTTATTCACAATTTTGTTTAATTCTTTAGTTTAGTTGAACTGAATGTTTTTTAAAGACCCATAACTTCGTACTAACGCAAGATTGCAGATGATACCGTTCGCATTGGTGAAATTAAGGGATGGATGGGTGTTAATCTGCCCCACAGATTTTTAAATCTCAGGCTACTTAAAACATCATTTATCCAATTCCAGCAGATAGTGTAATTGAAAACAAAATTTAATATGTGAAACATTGATTAAAAAATGTTTTTATTACACGGCTGTGGATGATACAAGGCTACTTTTTATAAATTAATCTCATTTTTTGTAATAAAAGTAGTGTTCCCATTATTGTTAAGTACTTTTAAGCCCGATTGCCCTATAAATACGTCTAATAATCATTATCATTTACATTTACATTTAGAGTTGTATTGCGTATACTTGCATTTTAGCTAATAGATAGGGAGTTTATATATGTTTTTACGTTTTTTTAGTCTCATGCTTGCCACTTTAAGTGTTAGTCAGACAGTTTCTGCGGATGAAAGCTTATGGCTATATGCAAAAGGAACAGACACTAGGCCGGCGGGAAGTTTTGAGTTGAAGTTAAGCGATATATCAAGAATAGGAAAAGGGTCGGGAGATTATGTTTTTAATGACATTCGCCCAGAAATTGAATTTGGTATTACAGATCAATTAACAGTCTACGGCGAAGTGATGATTTTTGATCATCATTATGAAATAACGGATGAAAATCTAAATCCTATGTTTGAAACTCAAGGCGGTGAGGGAAAGAGCTTTGATAAAACGCAATTTGGTGGTTTTGAAGTAGGTGCAAAATATAATTTTTTTAGTCCGTATAAAGATTTTATGGGATATTCATTTGGGTTTGCTTATGAGTATCGAGGTAGGTATCGTTTAGATGGTTCGCCCATTCGTCAACATAGCTATGTATTCACTAATTTTTTTCAAAAGAATTTCTTGGATGACAGGTTAGTAATAGCAATTAATCCAAAAATTGAGTTGGAGCGGAGAAAAGGTCCAGGTGTTTTAGAAGAAGAAATTGCACTCGATATTTCTGCGGGTATCGCTTATCGTTTTGCACCAAATTGGTTTGTCGGTTTGGAATTTAGACATCAATCAGACTATCTAAACCCTCAAGAAGATGGGGAGTTTGACCCAGAGCTTCAAAGATCAAGCTGGGATGCGTCTGATATTAGAATTGGTACACAGCATCAAAATGGTAACTACTTAGGTCCTACCATTCATTATTCACAAAAAGACTGGTGGGTTACTGCAGGTTTATTGTTTCAAATTTATGGTGGTGGTTCAACCAATGCTTATACCAAAGATGGCCTGAATTTTGATGAGCATGAGCAATTACATGTTGGTTTGACATTTGCACATGAATTTTAGAAATTAATAAATACCCTTAGTTTGAAAAATGGATAGACGTAAATTTAATAAACTGTTGCTATTGTCCTCAGCTACTGCGGCACTTTCAACTTCAGTCGTTCTGGCAGAAGATAATATCTATATGTCTATTGAACAGGCAAAAAAGTTGCTTTGGGCTGATACACCTATGACCAAGATTGCCTTAACTTTAACGGATGAGCAAGTTGAGTTAATTGAAGATGCTTCTGATTCTAATGTCAGAAATAATAATCTGCAATTATGGAAAACAGAAAAGGGTGGTTGGTTTATTGTTGACCAGATAATAGGCAAACATGAAAATATTGATATAGCCTTTGCTTACACTTCTGAAGGTAAAGTAAAAGGGTTTGAAATTTTGAGATATGTTGAAACTTATGGTTATGAAGTCAATCATCCTAAATGGCGCGCGCAGTTTCATGGAAAAGATCATAGTGAACTCTTAGAACTGGATGAGCAAATAAAAAATATTTCTGGTGCAACATTGTCTTGTAAGCATATTACAGATGGTATTAACCGCTTATCTCAGACTTGGTTTTTAGTTTTGAAGGATCTTTAGAGTATCCTGAATGCCAGCACATAAGTGCATGGCAGGTTAATGTTTCTTGTTTAATTCCAGTTAATTCTCGAAAAGCATACAGGCATATCTGCTCAAACAGGATTAATAGAGATGGTCTTTAACCTAGAAATAACCAGGCAATGAATGAAATCAGTCGCTGTAAACTCTTATTGGGTACTTTTGTTGAGGTAACTCTTAAGGCTGATTTATCAGATGATGAGCTTATACAGCAAAGTGAGTTGGCATTTATGGAGATTGCTCGGATTGAGCAATTGATGAGTTACCATAACCCTGACAGTGAATTGTCAGTGATAAATGTTAGTGCTCATATCTGTGCCCATAAAGTTTCAAAAGATATGCATAAAGTCTTGGCATTAGCGTTAAGAATAAGTCGATTAACTGCTGGGCTTTATGATATAAGCATTGCCCCAAAATTAGTTCAGTTAAGTTTGTTACCCGACCACGGCTTTTCAGTTGATCTATCGGCAAATTGGCAAGATATTGCTTTAGATGATAGCTTCTTATCCTTTAAAAAGCCTTTGCAATTGGATTTAGGAGGTATTGCAAAAGGCTATGCTATAGACCAAGCAATGAGTACTTTAGATTCAAATATTCAAGCAATCATAAATGCTGGTGGAGATATGCGAATGACGCACTGGAAAGGGCAGCAACTGGGTATAAGAAAGCCTTATTCTAAAAAGGGCGAGATTGTAGCTGTCGCCATGAAAAATAGAGCTGTCGCAAGTAGTTCAGGAGATAATACAGAGGCTGAACATACCATTATTTCACCCCGTACAAAACAAACTGTCGCTGATAAGCGAAGTGTTTCTGTTTTTGCGAATAGTTGTATCGTTGCAGATGCCTTAACTAAAGTAGTATTTTTAATGTCTGACTATCAATCCGTTTTAGATCAGTTTCAAGCTCAAGCTTTATTTATAGATCCATAAATTATTTGATGTTAGTTAAAACTAAGTTTCCTGCTCCTTATCGCTCACTATTGTTTTGTGTCTTATTTCTTAGCTGGGTCACTGGATCGGGATTTTATATTTTAAGCAATTGGTTCACTGTAGAGGGAGACTTTGGCTTAGAAAAGCATCCTTGGCAATTTCCAGTATTAATGGTTCATGGAGCCTCTGCTTTTTTAATGATGATAGTCTTTGGAGCCTTACTGATACCACATTTTATTAGTAGCTGGAAAATGAATAGAATGCGTATCTTGGGTTCTATACTCTTTGCTTCTATCAGCTTTCAAATTTTTACAGCTTATTTATTGTACTATCTGGCGAATGAAGAATGGCGCTTATGGGTGAGTAATAGCCATGCCCTTGTGGGTTTTATTTTGCCATTCCAGCTGATGCTCCATATTTTTTTAGGCATTTATTTAAGAAGAAAGAGAAGGCTTTATATATTAAAAGTTTGGTTTTTTTCTGGTTTTAAAAAAGAAACTAATAAAATATTATGAAAATAAGATGGAATAGATTAAATAGAACAGTGCATTATTGGGGTTCTATTATTTGCGCTATCCCGTTATTGATTGTTATTGTTAGTGGGGTTTTATTGCTATTAAAAAAAGAAAGCACTTGGATACAGCCAGCAACAATTAAAACTCAGTTTAAAACACCTTTGGTAGGTTTTGATAAAATTTTAGCAGTTGCTCAAACCGTTTCAAAAGCTAATATTAAGCAGTGGGAAGATATCAAACGATTGGATGTTCGACCCAGTAAAGGTGTGATTAAAATACAGGCCAATAATGGCTGGGAAATTCAAATAGACCCCGAAAAAGCGGGGATATTACAAGTTGCATATCGACGTTCAGATACTATTGAAGCCTTACATGATGGTAGCTTCTTTCATAATAATATAAAGCTCATGGTTTTTTTACCTACAGCTTTAGTATTATTAATTCTTTGGTTAACAGGTATGTATTTGTTTCTTTTACCTTACATGAAGAAAAAGCGGGCTTATGCAGAACCTAGTAAATAAATAGTATGTGGGCAATATCAGTAACGGTATTTTGCAAGGGTTAAACTCAGTTATTCAAGCGACAAAAAGAAAGCCCAGAGCTTATGGCAAAAAGCATTTTAAAACGATGGCTTATTTGCTTAGGGGTAAGTTATATTTACAGCTGATTAATGGGTATTTACTCGTTTGTAGAGTAATGGGAGTAAGCTATTTTTTATGATAATACAGCCATTTTTATTACAAAAAAATGAGAATAATTGATAAAAAAGTAGCCTCTCTCCATTTTTCTCATAACAAGTTTTTTGGATAAAGGAGTATGGTTTTGTGTTTTCTAATGAATGCTTTTACTCTGCCCAATGAACTTTTATCCCTCCCATTTTTGCCGCTAATTCTGAAAAGGTTGACCTGGAAGATCCAATAAGTTTATTTGTATTTGCCAGACAAAATAAATCAATAACCGCACTTTGCATGCCCGCTTTATTTTCCCTACCATAAGTGATTGCGGGTTGGGTTATGATACGGTCGCCAAAAATATTTTGCATTGTTATTATTTCTTTTGGATCATCTGAGGCGACAAAAAATACAACACCAGCACAGTTAGCAATCTCGCATTGCATCGCTTTTATAAACATTTCAGTAGGGCTTGCTTTAATACATGTTTTATGATCGGTGCGTCTAATATGCACACCAATAACCGTGCAATCCTTAAATAATTGAGTGATAGCATCAATTCTTTTTTGTAGTAAAGGGATGGGTTTATAAAAATCATACTTAATTTTTATATCATCATCCTGTTGATAATACTTGCGAAATATATTATGCCAAGCTCGCATATAAATGGCATTTTTGCGATTCAATAAAGCAATATTAATTTTTTGATTGCTGATGAATTTCATGTAATTGGTGGGATTAATTTTTAAATCAAACCCATACCAATAACGTATTTTTAGACCAACTATAGCCCTAGCAATTCTTTTCATGACACGTTTGTATATAGGATTTCCTTTTTTCATACGGGATATAACTTGACGAGATATAAACCGTCCAAGACCTTTATTATTAAATAGATAAGGTGAAAACTCAAATGCGCTAGAGGGTTCAAAAATATCTTCCCAAGCAACTTGACAATGAACATTCGACTCCCACATAAAGTAAACCTTTCTATTTAATACCTCACCAAGCAGAATGGCTCCTTGCGTTGCAAAAAGTCTATTGCCTAAACCACCGGATGAATGAATGAAAACATAGGGAGCAGAGAACTTTTTAGCATCCATATAAGTTGCTATTTTAGGATAAGTCTTTTCTTTCATATTTATTCTAAGGTTAATCTATCTATTTATCAAAATGGGTTTGCTGCACTTAGGTGTTACAACTTGTCAAGTTTCACCACCTTGTACCCTAATTTTTTAAAAGTTCAGTACGAAACATATCGGGGTTACTTTACTAAGCTTAGTAAAATTCCCGCAGCTACCGCAGAACCAATGACACCTGCAACATTTGGCCCCATGGCATGCATAAGCAGAAAGTTGTGCGGATTACTTTCCAGTCCAACTTTATTGGCAACACGAGCGGCCATAGGTACGGCAGAAACACCAGCGGCACCTATTAAAGGGTTAATGTCTGTTTTACTGAACTTGTTCATGATTTTTGCCATTATTACGCCACAGGCGGTGCCGATACTAAATGCCACTGCTCCCAAGGCTAAAATACCCAAGGTTTCTGCTTTAAGAAAGGCTTCTGCGCTGAGCTTTGAACCTACTGCCAAACCTAAAAAGATAGTGACAATATTGATCAATTCATTTTGAGCTGTTTTGCTTAAGCGTTCTACCACACCACAGCTATTCATTAAATTACCCAAGCAGAACATACCTACTAAAGGTGCTGCAGAAGGAATCAGTAGCGCACAAAGGGTCAGTAACAGCAGTGGAAAAACAATTTTTTCAGTGGGGCTGACAATTCGCAATTGCTGCATTTCAATCTTTCTTTCATCTTCTGTTGTTAGTAGGCGCATGATGGGCGGTTGAATCAATGGCACTAAAGCCATATAAGAATAGGCTGCAACAGCAATGGCACCGAGTAATTCTGGGGCTAATTTGGAGGCGACATAAATAGCTGTTGGCCCATCTGCGCCACCAATAATAGCAATAGCCGCCGCATCTTTTAGAGTAAATTCCAGTCCTGGAATCATATTTAAAGCTAGTGCACCTAATAGTGTGGCAAAGATACCAAATTGGGCGGCAGCGCCTAAAAGTAAGGTTTTAGGATTGGCTAACATGGGACCAAAATCAGTCATTGCCCCTACCCCCATAAAAATGAGTAGGGGGAAAACACCTGTTTTTATACCGCCGTAGAGGTAGTGCAAAATGCCGCCAGGTTCTGCGATACCTGCAACGGGGATATTACTAAGAATGGCACCAAAGCCAATGGGTAATAATAATAAGGGTTCAAAACCTTTTTTGATGGCTAGAAATAACAGTAAAAAGCCTACTAGCATCATAAATGCTTGAGAGCCAGAAAAGTTATAAAGCCCTGTGCTTTCCCATAAAGCGATAAGATTTTCCATGGTTGCTAATTATAAAGTGATTAAGGTTTCACCGACTGCCACGGCATCCCCTTCTTTAATATTAACTGTGCTGACAGTACCTGATATTCTGGAGCGAACTTCGGTTTCCATTTTCATCGCTTCCATAATAATAACCACATCACCCTGAGCAATAGGAGATCCTGTAGCCACATTTACTTTAAGAATAATACCTGCCATAGGTGATTCAATGATTTCACCATTGCTGGCTACTGGTGTTGTAGTTAGCGCTGTATTTTCTTGTTGCACGTTAATGTTGGAGCCGCCTGAACCGACTACAACATGATAGCTTTTGCCATCAACATTAACAGCGTAAGATTCTGCATCTGTGTTGAGAGTAACTGCTGGGGTAGTGGTGCTTGTTGCAAAGGCTTCTGCATCTGGTGCAGCTTCAAATGCGTCGGGGTTGTCACGGTTTACAATAAATTTCCAGCCTACTTGTGCGAAAAGCCCATCAATTAAAGCATCTTCTTCTATGCTTTTGGCAAGAGTTACACCTTCTGCCTTGGCCTTTTCTTCAACATCAGCGATTAATTTTTGCATCTCAGGTTTTAAAAGATCGGCAGGACGACATTTAATAGCCTCTGAACCTTTTAGTACGCGCTGTTGTAAGTCTTTATTCAGTTCAGCGGGTGATGCACCATACTCGCCTTTTAGCACGCCTGCTGTTTCTTTGGTGATAGTCTTGTAGCGTTCCCCTGCAATCACATTAAGCACGGCTTGTGTGCCGACAATTTGAGAAGTTGGTGTGACCAGAGGAATATAGCCCAGATCTTTACGAACGCGCGGAATTTCTTTTAAGACCTCATCAAATTTATCCGATGCACCTTGTTCTTTAAGCTGGTTTTCCATATTGGTCAACATGCCACCAGGAACTTGTGAGGTCAGAATGCGGCTATCGACACCTTTTAGGCTACCTTCAAATTGTGCATATTTCTTTCTGATAGCTCTAAAGTAAATGGCAATTTCTTCCATTTTTCCCAACTCCAGACCAGTATCACGAGGCTGGTTTTCAAAGCAGGCAATAATGGTTTCAGTGGGGCTGTGGCCATAAGTCATACTTAATGATGAAATGGCAGTATCGACATTATCTATACCTGCTTCAACTGCTTTGATAATGGTTGGGACGCTTAAACCTGTGGTGGCATGGCATTGCATGTGGATAGGAATGCTGGTGGCTTGTTTTAGTTTAGTGACTAACTCAAATGCATCATAAGGTTTTAATAAACCTGCCATATCTTTAATACAAATGGAATGAGCGCCCATGTCTTCAATTTGCTTACCTTGAATGACCCATTTATCAATAGTGTGAACTGAACTGGTGGTATAAGAGATTGTGCCTTGTGCGTGGGTATCTGTTGCCAATACAGCTTTAACCGCTTGCTCGATATTGCGCATATCATTCATGGCATCAAAAATGCGAAAAACATCAATCCCATTCACCACACAACGCTCTACAAATTTATCGACTACATCATCAGCATAATGACGGTAACCTAAAATGTTTTGACCACGAAATAGCATTTGTTGAGGCGTGTTGGGCATAGCAGCTTTTAACAAACGCAATCTTTCCCATGGATCTTCCCCCAAATATCTGATACAGGCATCAAAGGTAGCACCGCCCCAAGACTCAATAGACCAATAGCCTATTTGATCAAGCTGCTGGCAAATAGGTAACATATCTTCAATACGTAAACGGGTTGCCAGTATTGATTGATGTGCATCTCGTAAGACGACTTCTGTTATTCCTAAAGGCTGGTTTATTTCTGCCACAATTTTCTCCTATGACTTTTTCTGAGTCAATACTTTAAGTGTATTTACTTTGTGAGTAGTTTTATTTGTGTTTGTCACGGTATTGATGAACCGTAGCAGTGATAGCTGCAATTACACTCGCATCTGTATGGCTGGTGGATGCAGATGCAATGGGGGTAATGGTTATGGGTTGTGCAGGAAAGAAGCGTTGTACTACCCAAGTCATGATATTAACCATCACCACTAGCATTGCTAGAAAGGCAAATACAATGACCATGCCAATGATCATCAGTTCTACCCCAGCACTCATTATTTCATTCATATTTATTCTCTAAAGAAACAATAGAATTTGCCATTGTAACATAACCCTTTTGATCGATGGATCGCTAGTTGATCTCGCTCCAATTGGCCTATTTGTTGGTAATTTCTTTGCAAAACATCGTCTCCTTTCTATTTACTATAGAATTTTAAACGATTGTTTATATTAGTAATCATCTTGATAAAGTGCCTGCTAAAAGCGGAGCTAAGATACCTCTGACAAGCAATGACTATGCAGTAGCAGAAGTCGGGCGTAAAATATGCTTTAAGCACTGAATAAATAGGAACGTAAATGACAAGTTATCGACTCACAGAGCAACAATGGCAAGAAAAGCTAACGCCAGAACAGTTTGATATTTGTAGAAAAAAAGGTACAGAAAGACCTTTTACTGGGAAGTATACAGAATCTAAGAAACGGGGTGTTTATCACTGTGTTTGTTGTGGCAACCGTTTATTTGATTCGGAGAAAAAATTTGATTCAGGATCTGGCTGGCCTAGCTTTTGGGCGGTGATAGAGGCTGGCAATATTACTGAACATGTTGATGAAAGTCATGGCATGAGACGGGTTGAAGTCACTTGTCAGGCGTGTGATGCACATTTAGGGCATGTGTTTGAATATGAGGCATACCCCACAGGCTTACGTTACTGTATTAATTCAGCCTCGTTACAATTAGTAGAAAAGTCATGACAGCACAGCAACAAGTTAAAGATTTATTACAATTTATTGATAACAGTCCCAGTGCATTTCATGCGGTCAAAAGTATAGAAGAAAGCTTATTGCAATTTGATTTTAAGCCTTTGGATGAAAAACAAAAATGGTTATTAAAACCAGGCACTCGTTATTATGTGATTAGAGATGATTCTTCCATTATTTTTTTTGTGGCAGGCACTAAACCCTTGGTTGAAACGGGCTATAAAATATTGGGTGCACATACCGACTCACCTGGATTAAAGATCAAACCTAATCCGCTGATAAATAATAATGGATTGCTGAGGTTGGGGGTAGAGGTTTATGGCGATCCTATATTAGCAACTTTTACTGACAGAGATTTAAGCATAGCGGGTAGAATCAGCTATAAAACAACAGAAGGCAAAATTTCCAGTCAATTGATTCGATTTGAAGAATCATTAATACGCTTGCCTAATCTAGCTATTCATATGAATAGAATGGTGAATGAAAAAGGCTTAAAACTACATAAGCAAAATGAATTGCCGTTAATTATTTCGACACTGATTGAAGAACAGCTTTGTCCAGATTATTTTAAGCAGTGTCTGGAAAAACAAACAGCGATTAAAGCAGAACAGATTTTATCTTGGGAGTTGAATGTTTATGATACACAAACAGGTGTATTGTGGGGAGATGAACAACAATTCTATGCTAACAGCCAACTGGATAACTTGGCTTCTTGTCATGCAGGCTTACGGGCATTTTTAGACAATACGGTATTACAAAATAATAATACGCGACTCTGTGCTTTTTTTGATCATGAAGAAGTAGGTAGTGAAAGTACTAAAGGTGCAAATGGTAGTTTCTTACCCGATATTTTACAGCGTATCGCTTTATCGCTGAATATCAATAGCGAGGATTACCAGCGAGCTTTAGCTCAAAGTTTCATGATTAGTGCAGACATGGCACATGCCTATCAGCCGAACTTCCCCTCAGCTTATGAACCAGAGCATAAAGTCAAGGTAAACAAAGGCCCAGTTATTAAAATGAATGCCAATCAACGATATAGTTCAGAAAGTATTTCCGCAGCACAGTTTATTCATTGCTGTGAACAAGCAGAAGTACCTTATCAAAGCTATTCACATCGTACAGATATTCCTTGTGGCAGTACTATTGGACCAATGACCTCGGCAAAGTTAGGTATTAGAACCGTTGATGTGGGTAGTCCTATGTGGGCTATGCACAGTATTAGGGAAAGTGCGGGTGTACTTGATCATGACTCTATGATTAAAGTACTAAAATGTTTTTTCATATCTTAATCTTGTGATTAATCTATAATTACAAAACCTTGTATCCTTCACTTGAGAGTCACGCTTAATCTTATTGCAATGAAATTCTTTAAATATAAAAAAATAGTAACTACTCAGCGTACTCCGTAACTGCTTAGATTGCCCTCTCTTCTGTTCAAGATCAAGGCGTTCAAGAGCAAGGCGAAAGCGCGGAGTTTACAGGTGTAAATGCGTACTTTCAACGCGGCTATTGGACAAAATAGAGGGTAAGCTGAGTAGTTACAAAAAATAAAGCTACCCACCTCCCTTAGAGTGATTCCCCAGCCAAAGCCATTTGAATGGCAAATTGCTGTGTCTTGTCAATGAATGGTAAAAATGAGTGCAATAGCTAATAGCGATAGAGGGATTTGTTGTTGAGATTGTTTTGTTATTATGTTTTTTTCGGTTTAACAGCGTTTTCAAAGCAATATTTGATCCCATTTGGCTTTGATGATATTTGTTTATAGGGCAAATTCTTGACTAAAATACTAGGTCTTGACATAATCCAAACTTTATTACTTGTTGAGATAATTGCATGACAAATCCCATTATTTTCACCGATAGTGCTGCCAAGAAAGTCAGCACATTAATTGCTGAAGAAGAAAATGATAATTTGAAATTGAGAGTTTATATTTCTGGCGGTGGTTGTTCTGGTTTTCAGTATGGTTTTACTTTTGATGAAGAAGTGAATGAAGATGATACGCAAATTAAAAATGGCAGTATGACTGTTTTAATAGACTCTATGAGTATCGGTTATTTAGGCGGTGCTGAGATTGATTACAAAGAAGATTTAACTGGTGCCCAATTTGTCATTAGAAACCCTAACGCAAGTACCACCTGTGGTTGTGGCTCCTCGTTTTCGGTTTAGTTGACTGTTAAGCCCGAGCATATTAATTTAATATTTTTATTGGCCTTTTTTCCCATCTTCTGCGTTGCATAAATTGTTGCCTAGCTTGCTATACGCTAATTTATGCACCTTGAATATGAAAAAAATCCTACGTAACTTGGTGTTTATTTATTGCGCATTACCTTATTCCTTTCTTTCCAGGATAAATTCCGCCTAGAACCACAGATTTTTTAGCGCCGGTAACTTGTGGCAAATTGCCCGCTAAGTTATTGATAGTTTGTTTGGCAAGCCAGGCAAACGCCATGGCCTCTACATAATCGGGGTTTATTCCAAACTCTTCAGTTGATTCAACAGGGTGATTCAGATTATTTTTTATTAACTGAATCAAATTTTCGTTGTGTATACCGCCACCACAAATTAAGCTGTGACCTGTTAAAGGAGCATGTTGTTGAATAGCTTCTGTAACAGTATCTGCGGTAAACTGACAAAGACTGGCTTGCACATCTTCTGCCTTGCATGTCAGAAAAGCAGATAATTTATCTTCTAACCAGTTTTTAGAGAAATATTCTTTACCAGTACTTTTTGGTGGGTTCTGGCTGAAATAAGGATCATCCTTTAAGTGTTTCAGTAATTCAGCATTAACTGTACCTGATTTTGCCCAGTTACCTGCGTTATCGTAATGCTTGTTATTGTTCTTTTCTATCCAGTAATCCATTAAAGTATTACCTGGGCCAGTATCAAATCCGAGAGTATGGCTTTTTGTTAAATAGCTGATATTAGCAATGCCGCCAATATTAACAACCGTTAATGCGTGTTTAGATAAATCAAATAGCTTGCAAAAATAAGCCTGATGAAAAGCAGGAACTAGAGGAGCACCTTGTCCTTTAGCTGCAATATCGCGTCTTCGGAAGTCTGCAACTGTAGTAATACCAGTTTGCTCAGCTATGATATTAGGATCGCCAATTTGTAATGAAAAAGGCTGTATGCTGTCAGCAGCGTGATAAACGGTTTGTCCATGACTTCCTATAGCGGTAATAGACGATGAAAGGGTCTTTGTTTTTTTAAGTAATTTCTCGACGGTATTGGCAAAAAGCTGACCCAGTTGAGTGTCAATAGTACCGTATTTGCTTAAAAGTATGGGTGTATTAGCTTGGGAGATAGTCTGAATTGTTTTTTTTAGTGTGGCTGAATAAGGGGTGTATTCAAAACCAAGCAGCTCAAGTGTATTGTTATCAAACTTAAGCAGAGCGGCATCAATGCCATCAATACTGGTACCAGACATTAAGCCTATATATAGCTCAGTCACTTTATTCAGCTTTGTAGTAAACAACAAGCATTTCTTTTTTTGCGGGATTAAGTCGTGCAATAAGTGGTTGGGCTTGCTTTTTAAAGCTGGCCAGCAATGATTTTTTAATGGATTTTGCTTTAGGTAGTTTGACGGTCAGAGGATTTCTGTGAACACCGTTGACTCGAAATTCGTAATGTAAATGAGGGCCTGTGGCTAGGCCAGATTTTCCAACATAGCCAATAGTCTGTCCTTGTTTGACAGTACTACCCACTTTTTGACCTTTCCTGAAACTAGACATATGTGCGTAAAGAGAACTGTACTTTTGTCCGTGTTGGACGATAACAACACGACCATAACCACCTTTACGACCACGGAATGTTATTTTTCCGTTACCCGTAGTTTTAATTGGTGTGCCTGTTTTAGCTGCATAGTCAACACCCTTATGAGCGCGAATTCTATTTAAAACGGGGTGTTTTCTTTTTAGATTGAAGCGAGAGCTAATACGTGCAAATTCAATCGGAGTACGTAAAAAGGTTTTATGCGTACTCTTGCCGTCAGGTGTGAAATATTCAGCACTACCGTCTTTTTGTTCAAATCTGACAGCTATATATGTACGTCCCTGGTTTATGAATTCAGCGGCAAGGATTTTACTTTTGTCTATTTCGTTATTATCAACAAAGACTTTTTCATAGATAACGGTAAACTCATCGCCTTTACGAATACTTAAGGCAAAATCAATATCCCAGGCAAAAATATTAGCCAATTGCATAATCAACTTGTCAGACAATCCCGCATCCTGACCATCAAGAAATAGTGATCTGTTGATAATGGCTCGTGTGCTGGCAATAGTCTTTTTTACGGGTTTGCTAATCAGTTCAACATTAAATTGATCAGCCAAGCGTTGTGCTTTTAGGGTATCAATGGAGTTCTTATGATAAATTAATTGTTGTAGCTGACCGCTGGAATTAGTGCTTACATAGAGTGTTTTACCTGGAGAGATAGAAGCAAATTGCTTACCCAAATCATTGGCGTGAATGACCTTATGTAAATCAAGCTTACTCAAGTCAAGATATGAAAAAATAGTAGATATACTTTCGCCTTGTTTAATATGGTGTGTCAGTGTCCTGCTTTCAGTGTATTGAGATCCTGCTCTTTTTGGGATAGGCGCAATGGTTTTACCAATATTAGGGTTTTTGACTAATAAATCAGCGGCCCCTGCTTGAATGGTAGGTATCGCTAATTGACTGACGATGGTCTCTTGCTCAGAGGGATTCGGGGAGTTCAGGACATAACTTACAGCAATCGTAAGAATGACACCGATACCTAAAAATAAAAACCTAAAACTATTGCTATCCACGAATTAATTGTGCCTAAAAATTTTAAAATGACGGAAGAAGTAAGCCCTAAGACGGGAATTATAGACTAAAGCAATATTTTTTCATAAGATTCTATTAAATGAATTTATAATAGTCCAAATAAAATATTGATATGGAGTTGATTGTGCAAGAACAAATGCTGGAACAGATTAAGCGTGGAGTCGATGAGGTTTTACTTGAGTCTGAGTTAATTAAAAAACTTGAGGAAGACAGGCCCCTTATTATAAAGGCGGGGTTTGACCCTACTGCTCCAGATTTACATCTTGGTCACACAGTATTGATTAACAAACTAAAGCAGTTTCAGGATTTAGGCCATCAGGTTCAATTCTTAATTGGCGATTTTACCGGTATGATTGGCGATCCCACAGGTAAAAATGTTACTCGTAAGGCGCTTTCAAAAGAAGACGTATTAGAAAACGCAAAGACGTATCAACAGCAGGTTTTTAAAATATTAGATCCTGGTAAAACGCAAATTGTGTTTAATTCTACTTGGATGGATAAAATGTCATCGGCAGACTTGATTCAATTGGCGGCGAAACATACTGTGGCGAGAATGCTGGAGCGTGATGACTTTAATAAGCGCTTTAAAGGCAGTCAACCCATTTCTATTCATGAATTTTTGTACCCGTTAATTCAAGGTTATGATTCTGTTGTTATGAAAGCAGATATTGAATTGGGGGGAAGCGATCAAAAGTTTAACCTATTGGTAGGGCGTCAATTACAGGAAATTTATGGGCAAAAGCCCCAAGTTGTTATCACTATGCCAATACTTGAAGGTCTAGATGGTGTGCAAAAAATGTCCAAGTCGCTTAATAACTATATAGGTATAGCGGATTCTGCGGATGAAATGTTCGGTAAAATCATGTCAGTATCAGATGAATTGATGTGGCGATATTTTGAATTGCTTAGCTTTAGATCAATGACTGAAATAAATGAATGGAGACAGGCGTGTGATGAAGGTGAAAATCCAAGGAATTATAAGGTGCGTTTAGCACAAGAAATTATTGAAAGATTTCATAATACTGTAGCAGCTACAAAAGCCTTGGAAAATTTTGAGGCCAGGTTTCAAAGAGGAGCGATGCCAGATGAAATGGATGAGATTGAGCTGAATATTGATAGTGAGGGCTGTGCAATAGCAAATCTTTTAAAACAGGCAGGTCTTACCAAGAGCACATCGGATGCGCTTAGGATGGTTAAGCAGGGGGCTGTTAAGATTGATGGCGGAAAGATTTCTGACCCTAAATTGATAATAGCGGTAGATACCACCCATGTTTATCAAGTAGGTAAAAGAAGATTTGCTAGAGTTTCGTTAAAAGTTTAAATATTTTCCCACACACAAAGCAATAATAAACAAGATGATATTGCTGTTGTGCGCAGGAATTTTCTTGATTGTAAAATAAACAATTGACGGTCAATAAAAAATCCTTATAATGGTCGGACTTAGCGTAGCAGTGGCAACAATGGCTGTTTAGCTGGATAAGGGGCTGGTGTTCCTTATGCTCTTTAACAACATAATCGAAA
>QPIN01000043.1 GCA_003666385.1 Methylococcales symbiont of Hymedesmia sp. n. MRB-2018 | reverse complement strand
CTACTCACCCCTTACGCTGGCTTAGGTATAGCAAATGGAACACAAAGCTATAATATAGGCGGACGTTGGAAAATAGATTCTACAATGAATCTAAATCTAATAGGCGAGCATAAGAAAACAGACGACAGCATACAGTTGCGTGGTAACTTTAGGTTTTAGTGAGTAAATAACAAAGAGCCAAGGAAAAAGGAAAAATGAGGACAAAACGTCCTCATTTTTTTTGTCTGTCATTTCTTTATTTTCCCCAATAGCTCATTCCCACGCTTTGCGTGGGAATGCATATTTTGTTTCAGTTGCTGGTTTATTAGCTTATGCTCTGCTAGGCATTCCCACGTGTAGCATGGGAACGAGGAAAAACAGACGACAGCATACAGTTGCGTGGTAACTTTAGGTTTTAGTTAACTGCATTTAACCCAGTGCGACTTAGGGAATAAGAAAATGCAAATAAATTTTAATGACCTTCTACTTTAGCTAAATAACCATAGCAATAAAAAAACAGATGACACTATTAAAAAACACGGTAAAAAGACAACAAGTCTTATCTATTTTTGGTTAAAAACCTTTGGGTAAAATGCGTGTTTATTGTAGAGTTTGTGCCACAGACACATCCTAACTAACCACTCCAGCAGACTGGCTACGCCAACCCTAGGTTCAAATGTTATGCGTAAAAACGAGAGAATATGCAAGCTGAAAAAAACAAATGAAACGAAAGATTGGGTTTTTTAAGACAGTATTTGATCTCTTGATTTCAGTCTTTCGCATTACAGTAACCTTTTTTGCAACCACAGGTTTTTCCACAGCCTAAACCCTCTTCTTTCACGGGACCTAATTCTGGGTGATTAGCGGCAAACTTTCTGGCAACTTGTTGTACAAATATCCAGATCATAAGTAGTAAAAATATAATAATGATGGTGATTAATAAGTTAATCATTTTATCTTCCTATTTAGGAAACTCGCAACAAATAACCCACCCGTTTTGTTAATCAAAGGAAAATCAAGTTACTCTGGATCCTTTGATGCTAGCTAAGCTGTTGTACCTAAACCGGCAAATCCCATAAAGGTTAAGGATAAAATGCCGGCTAACATCATACTTAAAGCCGCTGCTTGAGTAATATTAGGTAAATTAGATAATTCTAGCTTTTCTCGTAATCCTGCCATTAATACAATGGCTAAACCAAAACCAGCTCCGCCACCTAAACTAAAGGAAACAGATTGTAAAAAATCATAGCCTCTGGAGGTTTGAAACAAAGCAACGCCTAAAATAGCGCAATTGGTGGTGATTAAGGGTAAGAAAATACCGAGTGCTCTAAACAGTACAGGGCTGAATTTTTTTAATATCATTTCAACCAGTTGTACTGATGATGCAATCAGCGCGATATAGCTGATTAAACGTAAAAACTCCAGATCAAATTTAATCAGAATTTGGTTGATAGCATAAGAGCAGGTTGAGCTGACAAACATGACAAAGGCAGTCGCTAATGCCATGTTAAATGCAGTATCACGTTTTGCTGATACACCAACAAAAGGACATAAACCTAAAAATAAAGCCAGTACGAAATTGTTGATTAAAAAAGCGTTTAAAAAGATAAAGCTGAGTGATTCTGGATTCATAACACTGACTCTAATGATTATTAACAGAACAATGCGATCTTAGGTCTTCAGCAATCAATTTTCCTGTTCTACGCTGTCCTATATAGTTGATTAGTAGTAGCCAGGAACCTAGCACAATAAAGCCACCTGGCGGTAAAATCATTATGATCCAAGGTTGAAAATTAGTGCCAAATATCTGATAGCCCATTAATTGACCTGCACCAAGTAATTCTCTAACTCCACCCAACATAACTAAAGCCAAAGTGAAACCCAGCCCCATACCTAATGCACTGATCACAGATTTAGAAAATGAATTTTTGGATGCATAGGCTTCTGCACGACCTAAAATCAGGCAATTCACCACAATCAGCTGAATAAATGCACCTAATTTATTATATAAATCCAGACTGATCGCTTGAATAATATAGTCCACCAAGGTAACAAAGGTGGCAATGATAATAATATAAGTTGTGATGCGGACTTGCTTGGGAATAAAATTTCTTAATGCAGAAACCAGGGCATTGGAGCAAACCAAAACAAAGACACTGGCAAGCCCCATGGCTAAAGAATTTTCTACGCTATTGGTTACGGCTAGTACGGGGCATAAGCCCAACATCATCACAAAAACAGGGTTTTCTTTCCAGATACCTGTAGTAAATACATCTAGGGTAAGGGGGGCTTCTTGTTTAGTCGAGTTGACCATGAGTGATTTCTTTTGTTTGTTTAGCGGATCTCAAAAAAGTTAAGTTTTTGGCGATAACAGGGTGCAGTTTATGTCCACTTTTGTTAAACATACGACCTACAGCATTTGAGGTGATGGTTGATCCTGAAATAGCATCAATTTCCCACGGATTATTTTTAGTGCCATGGCGTACTGTTTTAATGACATTAATTAAACGGGTTTGTTCCTGATTGACTTTTGCATCAAGACAGTTAAAGTTAGCCAAAAATGCTACATCGGTAGTGATTTTTGTGCCAAAACCAGGGGTTTCTGTACTTTTTAAAACGTCATACCCTGTTATACAACTCGTTGATGGATTATATCCATAAAGTAATTTGACAATATCTTGATACCCCTGTTCTGCGGCATTAAGTGCCATACCTACAAAATTATTATCCTTATCATAGCCAGCATAAAGTAGTTCACCTTTAGTATTATCATTAGCTAGTTCTACTGTGCCTTCATTAAGCGTAAAAGTGAGACGACTTGATGCTGTAGGTAATACTTTAAAAATAGCGCGTTCTGTTGCTAGTCTTTGGTTTTCAGCAATCATGGGTTGGGTGTATTGATACACTAATACCACTAAAAACCCAGAAATCATCGCTACTACGCCCAATGTAGAAATCAGTGAAAAGCTGGTGGGTAGTGGCGGCAACTCATTGGGTTTGTTTTCAGGTGAATCGCTCATGATTATTTATTCCTGCCGTAAATATGTGGCTGGGTATAAGACTCAATGAGTGGTGTTGCAGCATTTCCAAATAAAATGGCATACATCACGGCTTCGGTAAGGCCGCCAAATAAGCGAATAATTACCGTTAAAAAACCGACTAATACGCCAAAAACAAATATGCCAACAGGGGTCACTGGTGAGGCAACCATATCACTGGCCATAAAGACAGCGGCAAACATTAATCCACCAGAAAATACCATAAATGCAGGGCTGGGGTATTTTGTAGCATCTAATAAGTAAAAGCATTCGGCTGCAATGACAGTGCCTAATATAACTGCGGCTGGAATTCGCCAATCCAACATTTTTTTAAATACTAGATAGGCCCCGCAAATAAGAATCAATAAACTGGATGTTTCGCCCGTTGAACCTGCACTAAATCCGATAAACAGATCATAACTGTCAGTGAATATCTGCTGAAACTTCATTAGTGCTAAAGGGGTTGCACCGCTAAAACCATCAATAGCCACTTGTGTTGTCCATTCCGCTGTTTCTACTGGCTTCATAAAAGGCAAGGCTAAACTGGAAGGAATGAATTGCACAAAGCGGTCAACCGCTAAAGTTGGTGTCCAAGTGGTGATAGATACGGGGAAAGCGGCTTGTACAAAAGCCCTGCCGACTAAAGCTGGGTTAAAGACATTAAAACCAATGCCTCCAAATAAGGTTTTACCCATGGCAATTGCACTAAAGCCAGCAACTGCACCCATCCATAAAGGAAAACCAGGGGGTAATGTCATCGCTAATAATAGGCCAGTGATAATTGCACTGGCATCAGTAATAGTGGTTTTTTTATCCGCTAATTTACAGAAAATATGTTCTGTTGTAATACAGGACAGTACGGTGATAATCATCAATACTAAGGCACTAATCCCAAATTGATAGACAGCATAAGCCGCTAAAGGCAATAAGGCATAAACCACATTGCGCATAATTTCAGCAACTGTCGGTGCTTTATGGATATAGGGTGAAGTACGAATGCCTATTTTGGGTTGAATAGCCATCTGTTAGTTAGTTTCCATTATATGTCGTTCGTGGTTAAGTGTTTTGGCAATTCTAAAATATTGCACCAATGGAATATTAGACGGGCAAACATAACTGCAACAGCCACATTCAAAGCAATCATTCAGGTGATAGTTTTCTTCCATAACATCGTATCTGCGTTTAGTTGCCAGCATCCCTAATTCAGAAGGATTTAGATTAATAGGACAAACCTGTAAGCATTGTGTGCATTTTATACACGGCAAAATGTCATCGTGCTTGGTGGCGCGTTTGTTTAATACTAAAACTGCACCAGTGCCTTTTTTAACGGGGGTATCCAGAAAACCAGCGGGCATACCCATCATCGGCCCACCTAAAACCAGTTCCGCTTCATTACCAGTAAATTCAGCATATTCCAGAATATGACTTAAAGGTGTGCCTAAAGGCACCATATAGTTACCCGGTTTATTCAAGTCATCACCAGTAATGGTAACAATGCGTTCTATTAAGCCTTGACTATGCGGTAATAATTCACCAATTGCCGCTAATGTTGCAACATTAAAAATAGCTACGCCAATAGATGAAGGTAATTTCCCTGATGGAATTTCCATGCCCAATAGCGAATAAACCAGCATTTTCTCAGCACCTTGTGGGTATTTGGTGACTACCGCTTCTATGCTGATGCTACCATCTGCGGGTAAATGAGGTTGAATGGCTTCCAATACATTCAGCTTATTATCTTCAACACCAATAATTGCTTTGGGTGCATTTACCGCTTTCATGGCGATATAAATTCCGTGTATTAAAAACTCGATTTGTTCAAGCATAATACGATGGTCTGTAGTCAGAAAAGGCTCGCACTCACAACCATTGATTAGGATGGTATGAATATCACAATCATCAGGAATATTCATTTTTACATGGGTGGGAAATGAAGCCCCGCCAAGTCCTACCATACCAGTGTTTTGTACGGCTTGAATCAAATCTTTGCGCGACATACTTGCAAAATCATTTGAGCTACCAATTATATGTGTTTGTGCTGAGCTTAATGCCGTATTAATGATAATGGCTTGTTCTTTATTGCCTCGCGCATTAGGCACTAAATCAATTTTTTTTATGCTGCCTGACACAGAAGCATGTAAAGGCACTGACATGAAACCATCGGCCTTGGCAATCACTTCACCCCGTTGCACTTGTTGACCGATATGGACGATAGGTATGGCAGGTTTTCCAATATTTTGCGATAAAGGTAAGATGATTTGATGCGCAAATGGCAGGCGACGTGCCTGATGATCGTGGGTTTCTTCTTTAAAGCCTTCAGGATGAATACCTTTGGGAAATGTTTTTTTGCCGAATAAATTAAATAGATTCATGGTGTTTTATTCAGCGAAAACCTCTTGCAAATCAATTTTTAAATCTGGGAATAGATGAGGGCTGGCGATATCTTCTTCTGCAAACATATTGATGAGTTGATATTGTTGGCTGAATTCATCTAATACGAATTGATGTACTGCTTGCTCATAGGGGTAAACCATCCAATATTCTTTTACTCCACTTTGCTGATAGAGTTGATACTTTATTTGCATTTCTTTTTTTGAATTACCTTTGGACAAAATTTCTATAATCCAGTCGGGCGAGCCTAAGCAGCCTTGCTCGGTGAGTTTATTTTTATCACAAATCACGGATACATCAGGTTGTATCACTGTATGTATTTCTTTGTCGGCATTTAATGATTTTTGATGATCATATAAACGGACATCAAAAGGTGCATAAAATAATTTACAGTCAGTCTTATGAAAATACTGATACAAGGGACCACTAAGATTAGTGACGATACTTTGATGCTTCACATTAGGCACAGGCGACATCAGCATAATTTTACCTTTGATAAGCTCGACTGTTTTATCCAGTTGCCAGTTCAAATAATCCGCATAGTTATAGCTGGCACTGAGATCTAACTGAGATAATTGGGTAATTTTTGCCATATAGGGTTGTTGTTGTTTTGTTACTGAAACGACTCAGCGCGTTTGATTAGTTTATCCAGATTAGGTTCCTCTGGATTCCACGGTGTACCTGGATGAATAATTACTGCCGTACATTTTTCGGCAGAGCGGACAATATCCTCAAAGGTGCCTTTTGTCGGGTCAATAACAATGGCTTTTTTCTCTGCGTTATATTGAAATATAGCGGGTGCAATATCTACACATTCATCACAGGTGGTGCAATCGGGTGTTTCTATCCAGACCGGTTCATGGGGTTCTACAGCGGATTCCTTTTTAGGACTGTCTGCTTTTTTTGTGTTTACAAGTACTTCTTTTTTTGGCTCAGGGAAATTTTCAGCTTGTTTTTCAGCTTGTTTTTCAAGAACGGGTGTAGCTTTAATAATGGGAACCGTTGCCATTTTTGCCGTGTCAGCAAGAATACGCGTTAATGCACTGGCATCTCCGCCAATCATACTCATCAAACCTTCGGTAATGGTCTGCGCTATTTCGGCTTTGGCTTGATTGGCAATGGCCTGGGTATCCACTTCTACTCTATTATTACCACCCAAGCCTTTTAAAGTATGCCAAAAATCTCGACGTTGCTGGGTGGCTGCAACCATGTCTGCTGAGACAATCACTTTAAGCAAGCGATTGCTTTGTGGATGTACTGCCCAAATAAACGGCAAGCTCTCCACTTGGTCATTACCACTAGACTCAATATAGTCAGTTAGCAAAACCATGTTGTCTGTATGAGCATCTGCTGCAACAGATTTAAAATGCGAACTAAATTTTGCTTCTGTCAGTGCCCAATCAGCAAAGGTTAAAGGCACGTCTATATCAAACTTGTTGCCATATTCATCGGTGTAATCCAGTGTATAAGTAATCCAGTCTTGATCCAGTTGAGGGTTAGCAGATAAGTTAATGCATTGTTCCCAAGTTTTTCCTGACCTAGGATCAAAAGTCATTAATGGGTAAGCACGCGATTCAACTGCCAATTTGCTTTGTGCGGTCAATGAGTTATTGGCCAAACCATGTTCAGGTTGGTTTGAGGTATAAATACTCCAAAGAGCTGGGCCGCGATAATTTAAACCATCAATGTAATTTTCTAATAAATGCGCGGTATTAGCGACAGAACCTTGGTGCACATAAGCAGTTTGGTGTGCCATTGCAATCAGCCCTAATTCTTTAGGTAAATTAGCGGAAGGCTGGGAGCGTTGATTATCCAAAACTAAAATTTTAATCGGTGTGCCGGATAATAAACTGTTGGATATATTCTGCAAACCCGATTTAAAACCAACGCCTTCTGCTGTTAAAGAAACGATGGGGGGGCAAAGTAAATACTCTTCTTCACTGAATTGCTGCCAGTCAAAATAAGCAAAGAATTTATCGTGTTCCGTTTTATCGTATTTACCTTTTATTTCCAGTTCAGCAGTGCGAATGGCTTTAAAGCCTTCTGCCATTTTTACCATGTGACCTTCAAATAGACCTAGGGCTAAAGCGGGTGCATCTTGCGATAAATGACTTGCCCACGGAAAAGGATAAGGGTTATAAGGAAATGATTCATTCCAGGCAGTTTGTTTTCCACTTTGGCTTAAACCCAAAGCGGCACGACCTTCTCCTGATAAGCCTTGGTTATAGCTCCATTTTAAATTTTTGAGTTTAGCCACCAGTTGTAAGGCAAACCTTAACCAGGCAGGGTCAATCGGCTGAGTGGCTTTGTCTTTATCCAATGCACCACTTAACCGCGATAAGGTCAGGTCAACATTATGGTTTTCATCAATGGCAGTTTCTAGGGCATCAATATCACTAATATCTAGTGCTTCTACCAGTTGCAGTCGAATGCGTTTTTCCATATCAATAATTAATTGATTGATATGTTTAAGATGTTGTTCAATACGTGGCTGCATTAATGCGGTCACGGTACTGGTAAACAAATGAATCGCTATTTTCTCACCACTGCCTGAACGACTGTTGCTGTTACTGAACAGAGAATGATAATTTTTCTTATCAAGCAATAAGGTAGCTAGTACGCCTTTTTTAGCATGTAGGTCATCAATGCGACTATATTTTTTATTGGATGTCGGTAAATCCATCCAATAATCCCAGTTTTTACGTAATTGACCATTGGATTGTTGGGTTTGTTCGACTACCACTAACGCATCGGTATCACATACTGAGACACATTCCATACAGCCTTTACAACTGTTTGGGTTAATGGTGATAGAAAACAAACCACCGTTCCTTGGCATACGATTATTCATCTCATCATGGTAAGGTTCTGTCAGGGCGAATTTGAATGTGTCGCTGACTTCTTTAAACCATTCAAATTCCTGGGCAACTTCTTCACGCTCAGGTTCGGCATATTCTTTAACCGTGTCGCCAATGGCTTTGGCGAAGATCGGATCTAAAATAGTACCTACTGATTTATCGGCAGTGAGGGCATGATATTTTTTCTCTGCCGTACGAATAGCACGGCGTAGATGTTTAACCTTACGGCCTGATTTTTCAATGCGTTTAATATTGGTTTCAAAGACTTCATTAACTGTATTAATTAAGCCTGGAATAGCACTGTCAGGGCAAACACTATAGCAATTTCCACAAGCCGTACAATTTTCAGCGATCCATACTGGGTGTTGTTTGCGGTTGGCTGTCATATCGGCAAAAATACTGCTGGATGCAGGGATTATGCCAGATGCTATAAAAGGGTCGGCCAAATTTTTTGCTGAATGATTGTCGCTGTATAGGCTACCAGTTTGATTCCAGAAACGATGAATATCGGCAATGGCATTACCATTGGCGGGTTTTTGTTGCAGCAATAAAGGGCTTGTGGCTGCAAGCTGCTGAACTGCTGCTGTAGCATTACCCATTTGTTCCACATTAAGTTCAGTGAGCTTAGTAAAACTAAGTGCAACCAATTCAGAATTGCTATCAATAACAGATTGTATGTCTTCGTCTGTTTTACCCACTAAAGCGGCAAACTGTGTCGCTTTAAAAAATACAGCGTTAAATACGCTGTTTTGCAAATCAAACCGAAAAGATAGGTCTGTGTTGTTTTGTTGATTAAGTGCATTTTCTGCAATAGCTATGGAATCAATAAAAAACACCTTAATCTGTTTGCTAATGATGGTGTGTTGTGCATCGGCTGGAAATTGTTGCCAAACGGCAGTGGCATCAGCCAAAGGGCTTTGGATAATAAACCAGCCATTGTCAACTAAAGCCTCTAGTGGATTACAATAAGCAAAAACATTGGGGTCGATAGCAATGACAGTATTGATTGCGTTATATTGATCCTCAAACTTAACAGATTCAGTATCCGCCGCTAAATAAAAAGTAGTCGGTAGTCCTTTTTTTTCTATGGTTTGCTGAGTGTTGGCTTTGATGTCAAAGCCAAACTCAGCAAATAGTGTTTGAGCTAGATTTGTACCTGCCTCTGTACCTTTCCAACCAGCTAAAGAATGAATGCGGATAGAAAATGTATTCGATAAACCTGGATTTTTAATGCGTTTTGTTTTTAACGATAATTGTTTGATTTCTGAATAAGCCTCCAGCACAGCTTGTTGCTGAATTTCCTGCTGGGGTGAGGGTGCTTGCTCATTAACAAAATTAATACCCAAATAAAATGTTTTCTGTTGTTTGCTTTTGGGTAACATATTTTCAACGGCTACAATAATATCACCCGTTTGAATGGCATGTCCGCCCAAGCCAAAACAGGCGGAATATAAGGGCGCAATATCTGTAGTTTTGTTATAGCTGGCATAGCCAGAAAAAGCTGATCCATTGCTCTTGCCATTGTCAATGGCTTTATTCATGCAGCTACGAATATCAGCGATAATGGGTAAGTCTTCTGATAAGGGCTGATCCGTTCTTTCCAAAACCAGAATGCCTTTTAACCCTTTGCAAAGCTGGCTGATTAAATCTCCAGGAAAAGGACGGAACAGCGTCATATCAACTACGCCGACTTTAATTTGTTGAGCACGTAAAATATTTGCACTTGCTTCTGTAGTGTTTAAAACACTGCCTTGCGCAAAAATCAAATACTCAGCATCTTCACATAAATACTGATTAATACGTTGATAACGGCGACCCGTCAGATCAAACCATTCATCCATGCATTGATCGGTAATTTTTGCGACATGATCAAAGAAAAAAGGTCGCTGTCCTGCAATAGTTTGCATATAACTATCAGAATCCCGACTGCCTCCTGTTTGAACGGCCTGGTCCACAGTCCAAGTTTCAGGCACACGTCTACGTGTTTTGCCGTATAGAATGGTTTGTGCTGGTGTAGGTGTGTCAATGATATCATCAGCCAAGCCGACAAATTCAGCGATTAACTCTCGCTCAGGTGCGTTAATAGGTTCGATTAAATGTGAGGTTAAAATGCCGTCTTGGGCAATGGCAACAGGATTTAAACTGAGCTCCGCTATTTTTCTACCAATAAGAGTTAAATCAGCAGCACTTTGATTATTACGAGCAAATAATTGAACAAAGCCAGTATTATTCAAACTGTTATAATCATCGTGGCTACAATGGCTATTAGTCGTTGCCTTGGTAATGGACCTACAACTCATATTTAATAAATAAGGTAGCCTCTTACCTGCCGCTGCATGCAATGATGCTTGCATGGAAGTGATGCTTTGTGCAGTAGAACTAAAAAGACTGGCGCGCAAACCTGATAAAGACAAACCAGCGGTTGCAGTAGCCGCAGAGGCATTATCTTCACAATCAACAGCAATCAGTGGACGGTCAGCAATATTAAGATGATTGTTGCTCTTTTGCTGCTCCCAGAGTTCTGCCATTTCAACCGCAGACCCAGATAAATGGCTTGCTGCCGCATCACTGGCTTCTTTGTCACAATGGATAACGGCAGACTGACCGTTCATTAATTGTCGGATACCAGGGTATTTAACGATTGTTTTTTGTTTTTTCTTAGCAAAAATAGCCATTATTGACCTATGTTTATTTAAACTTGAGGTAGAGTTTCTGTTCGGCTGGACTGATTAGCCGCTTTGCCAACACTGGATCGAGTCGTACCCAATTTACTGTCTATCCAAACAATAGCACCTGTGGGGCAGCGTTCAATTGGCGAGCGGTCTACTGTCATTTCATCATATTTTTTAAAATCAATCACTGCTAGGTTGTTTTTAATTTCTATCAAACCTTCTGGTGCATCTACCACGCATTTTTCACACGCGGTACAAGCCACTTCGCATTCTGCTTCTGCTTTATCACCTTCGTCAAGACTTTTACAGGCGACAAAAAGCTGATGACTCACTGGTTGCAGAGAGAATAAATCTTTTGGGCAGACCACTATACAGTCATTACAAGCGGTACATTTATCTTCAATAACAATAGGTAGCCCATATTCATCCATGAAAATGGCATCGAAATCACAAACATCGGCACAATCAGCCAGTCCTAAACAACCCCAGTTGCAACCTTTACCCCCGCCTGAAACAACAGCTGCGGCCTGGCAAGTCTGTAAACCCTGGTACTTCGCACGAGTATATGCTACATGCGTGCCGCCAGCACAAGCAAGACGCGCCACGACTTTTTCTGTCTCACCCATATCTACCCCCATAAATGCAGCAATTTCTTCATTGCCCTCGGCCGTGTTCACAGTACATGCAGAGGGTGGCTTTATGCCATCAACTACAGCTTCGGCAAAAGGCCTACAGCCTGGCACTCCACATGCACCACACTGAGCCTGAGGCAGCATTGCATCTACTTGGTCAATCCGAGGATCTTCATAAACAAATAGTTTTTTATTGGCAATGGCTAATATAATGGCTAAAACAATGCCTAGCACAGCCATAAAAATGGCAGCAATTATTATGTTAGAAAGCATATTGTTTTATGAAAAAATAGAACATTTAAGGGCTAAGTTATTGATAGTAAGGTTTGAGATAACTCCTAATTATACACAAATTTGACTTATTTTTGTCTGCCATGGGTTTAATATTATTTATTACAGGTTCTTTGATTGGCACGCATATTGTTGTGTCGAGTACAAACTTAAGGAATTATGAATTATAAGTTAACTACAGCAGATCATAGTAGGGACATTGCAGGGTTAAAGTATATTTACCCCGTGCTTTCCAGAAGAGCAGGTGGTTTATCAATAGGCATAAATTTTAATCCTAATAATGCCTGTAACTGGCGCTGTGTTTATTGTCAAGTGCCTAATTTAATTAGAGGTTCTGCACCTGAAATGAACTTTAAATTATTAGAGGAAGAGTTCCGTTTTTTTCTTGATAGGGTGCTAAAGGGAAGTTTTTATGAGCAGTTTAGTGTCCCTGAAAAACAAAGGGTGATTAAAGATATTGCAATTTCGGGAAACGGTGAGCCAACGAGTTTAAACGGCTTTGATAAAGCAATAGAGTTGATTGGGCAGATTGCTTTGGAGCAAGGTGTGTTACCTTCAAGTGATTTTGTGCTGATAAGTAATGGCAGTTTAATGCATCATTCGCAAGTGCAACAAGGCTTGAAAGTTTTAAATCATTATAATGGACAAGTTTGGTTTAAGCTGGATAGTGCGACTCAAGAAGGTAGGAATAAAATAAATGATAGCAGGCAAAGCAATAAAAAAATGGTTGATAATTTGAGTAGATGTTCTGCAGTGTGTGATACCCGAGTGCAAACTTGTATGCTGGATTTTTTATCCTATGAAGAGATGCTTAAAGAAAAAGAAGCGTATGTTGCGTTATTGCAAAAGATAAGACAAAGGGTCAAAAAGGTTGATAAAATTATGCTTTATACTATTGCCAGACCACCACTACAGCCCGAGGCTGGAGAGATAACAAAGACAGCTTGTAAACAGATGAATTTGTTTGCTGATAGATTAAGATGTCTTGGTTATCAGGTGGATGTGAGTTATTGAGTATACGTGTTGTTTACACTCTCCCATTATTTCCCACGTGTCGTACTTGACTTTTTGTTAGGTACTTTTTATTTACAAAATACCAGAAATTGATCTAATAAGCCCCTTCGTTAGGCTGCTTTTTGCCTCTTCAAACTTTAAATTGACTTGGTTAGCAACAGATACAATTCTAGTTCTATATTTTCTCCATGAAGTTTTTGATTCTACTATTTGCTTACTATTTCCTGATGTTCCTAGTTTAGAGTTTAAATTATCAACTTGTTGAACTATTTCACCATTTAATGCCCTTTGCCTAACTTCAATATCAGTAATCATTGTGAAATAAGTATCTTCTACTAATGCGTCTCCAACTATACCAGCCACTGCACCTATTAACCCAGCTGCTATTAGAGGGCCACTAGATCCTAAGCCGATTGCATTGCCTATAACTGCCCCTGCTACCGCTCCTCCAAACCCACCAGTTAAAGCACTAGCTGCTGAGCGCTGATCACTTTTCCCTATTTGTAATAAATTTGCTTGAATAATGAAATTTGCTTTTGCAGGATCTTGAGTCAACACAAAGTTTTGCTTAGCCAATGTATTTTTTATAATGTCCTCAATATTTATATCTTTGTCTGTTGTATTCCTAACTCTTACATAAGCAATTTGATCTTTAATCGCAACGGGGTCTAAAAATATAGTTTCACTCATTTTTGTTTGCACATCTAAATTTCTTTTTTTGACTATTGTTTGAAGAGCACAGCCATTTAAAATAAATGCCAAAATCACTAATAGTAGAATATTATTCTTCATTTTTTTTCCAAAGCCTTTTGTTTAAGAACATATAGAGAAGGGAGGGGGAAGGCAGTACCCTAATAACCATTCATTAACAGGCATATTCGCCCTGTTATTCTAAATAACAGAGGCAAAAATCTGCCTTGCTTTTATTGTACCATTAGCAGAAAACCTGTCAAAAGAGAGTCTATACTTCGACTGTATAATGGATTTAAACCACGGGATAATGGGTTCTTGTTAACTATCAGCTATAAAAAGCATGCAATATGCTAACAAGGTTTCCAGCACCCCCCTTTCTCTTGCCCTTTATTTGCCTGTCAATCTTTGCAGCCAATAATAACATTTGGTTGATCTGTTGCTGTTGTATTCGAGAGACTGCCACACTAACCAACGGCTTGCGTTTATCCCATAATCTATTTTGACTCAGAACGGCCTCTTTTTTGCGCTCTTTGTTTTAACCATTGAAGCAAATTTACCCAGTCAAGAGGCCATATTTGTATAACCACCCGTTTTATCTACTGATTAAAACCATTTTGTTTTCAACTGTGCCTTATCAAGCTTAGGTATTGTTATTAACAACAATGTATCTTTTGGTAAACGCTGACAGTAATGTATTAAGGCTTTTGAACCCTCTATGCCTAATTTAGCCGTTGAAATTCTAAGCTCAACAAAAGTTTTTTCTGAAAAAAGGGAAAGTGAATCAGTCGCTATAGACAACGCATTCCATTCAAACCTACTATCGACTATAAGCACTTCCCTGCTACAATAGCCCACACTCTTAGCTGCTTTTTGGACTGCATCGGCAGCTTCGCCTTAAGCTAACGCGCAATAAACTACCCAGTTTGCTATGTGCTAATTTATGTGCCTTGAATATGAAAAAAACTTCTGCAAATACCATAGCTCATGTGCTTATTGAAGCTTTACCCTATATACAAAAATTTAAAAACAAAACCGTTGTTGTTAAATTTGGTGGTAACGCCATGGTTGATGAAACGCTCAAACACAGCTTTGCCCGCGACATTGTTCTAATGAAATTAGTCGGTATTAATCCTATTGTTGTTCACGGAGGTGGGCCTCAAATTGGACAGTTACTGCAAAGGCTTGATATTTCCACTCAGTTTATTGATGGTATGCGTGTTACCGACAGTGAAACTATGGATGTTGTTGAAATGGTATTGGGCGGACAAGTTAACAAACAAATTGTCAACTTGATTAATATGAATGGGGGGAAAGCAATAGGTCTGACAGGAAAAGACGGCGACTTCATTCATGCCAAAAAAATAAACACCAATACACTTTTAGATAATGAAAAAGCCTCTGAACTAATTGATTTAGGTCATGTAGGTGAAGTCGATAGTATTGATCCAGCGGTTGTTAATATGCTTTGTCAGAGTAATTTTATCCCTGTGATTGCACCCATTGGCGTCGGCAATGATGGTAACTCTTACAACATTAATGCTGATTTGGTTGCTGGCAAAGTAGCGGAAGTATTAAAGGCAGAAAAATTACTTTTGCTGACTAATACAGCGGGAATTCTGGATAAAGAGGGTAATTTATTAACTGGCCTGTCTATCGCCGATATTGATGACTTGATTGCTAACGGAACTATTGCCGCTGGTATGATCCCTAAGACACGCTGTGCTACAGATGCGTTAAAAGGCGGCGTGTCCAGCGTTCATATCATTGACGGAAGAGTTGAGCATGCGGTTCTGCTTGAGTTATTAACCGACCAAGGCGTAGGTACTTTATTGGTCAGTCACTAAAAGAATGTCGTATTTTTTGCGTTTTTTCTTTGGTATCAAAAGCAGGTTCTTAAGCATTTTTATACTTAATTCATAGACAAATTCAAAATTTTGAACAACTCCAGCAACTAAAGTATTTTGTACGGCCTACTTGTCAAGTTTCACCACGTTGTACCATGATTTTTTAAAAGTTTTGCCGTCTTGTTTCCTCGTCATCCCTATATTCTTCCGTTAGCTGTTTTTCTGCAATCTTAAGCGTGTTTTTACCATTTTGCTTCATACTGCCCCAACATTGTTTGCGTGTCTAATAATGCTTGTTCAATCAGGCTATTAGGCAGATCAATATTTTGACTCAATGCAATGACTTTTACTATAGTGTTAATTTGCTCAACTGTCATTAACTGTTGTGGTTGCACTTCACTATATAGCCATACCGTTGCTTTCTCCAGTGGCGGAATTTGTTTTTGTTCACTCAATGCAGAAGCTATCGCTAACAAAGAACCTGCTAGGATTTCCAGCACACCAGCATAACACTGTTGTTCAATGAGAATTTCAGCAGATTTTAATTTATCTTGTGCGACTTTAAACAAGGGGTTTTCTACTTGACCGTCATTTTGATTGGTAATAACTTTAGCATCTGACAAGGGCGATGCAGTTCCAAGACGTTGTAATTCAGATAAGGTTTTAACGGCGATCACCACAACTGGTAAATCCACCTCCGACAAAGCCTGTGCTGAATCATCATCTGCTGGTTCAAGCTGATTAAGTACCACTAACAATCCGTCTCCTGAAGCTAAGATCTGTTGGATTCGATGTCCAAAGTTTTGCTGAATTTTACTGATTAAGCAATTAACCTCATTATCATTCTCTGCTGGTTTGCTTGAAACCGCATTAATTTGTGAGTTCTCTTGACTGATTGGCAATAATTCTTCTGTTCGCTCTGATGGCTGCGTATTTGACTCTGCCTCCGTTAAATCATCAATAATACTTTGCAACATTTTTTTGGAAACACCCACATCTTCCGTAGCATCAGGGCTAATCGCACTATCAAATAAGTCACGTTTAGCTTTTACTAATTTGGCAACATGCTGCTCATAAGAGTCTTCTGCCAATAGCAGAAATAGCTGTACTTTTTGCTGGCCTAAACGATGAATACGGGCAATTCGCTGATCTAATATGGCTGGATTCCAAGGCATATCCAGATTAATCAAAGCCGATGCCTCTACTAAATTTAAACCTACAACGCCGCCATCTGTTGAAATAAAAACCTGTATCGCATCATTGTTCTGAAATTCATCCATTAATGCCCCACGCTTCTGCTTGGCAACTCCACCATGCAAATGCACACAGCCCAAGGCTAATGATTTCACTAAACTTTCCACCATTTGCGTCATCATCACCCATTGTGAGAAAATCACTACTTTGCGGTTGCTTTGCAAGCATAGCTCTTCTAGCAAACGCGATAACTCGTCCAGTTTTGGCGAACCGATGGTTATTTTATCAACCAATCCAGCGGCATTACAGGCCATCCGCGCTTGTTGTAAAGAAGCCATGAGGCGGTTGGATTCACTGGGTGTTAAAGCCCTCCTTTTTGCAATATTGGCAAGTTGACCCGCAGATGACATGGCAGAACCATGTATTTCCTGCTGAACCTTTGTCATCGGAATATCAAGGCACACTTCCGTTCTTTGCGGTAATTGATCACCCACCAAAGCACGATTACGCCTTAACATGACCGAACTAATACGTCTGCGTAATTCAGATAAATTACGATACCCAATCACTTTGCCAGTTTCATCAGTAACATGAAAATCCAGCAAACATCGCCATAATGGACCTAATACCCGTACATCAACGACTTGTAATAAACTGTATAAATCCTCTATTCGATTTTCTAACGGTGTCCCTGTTAAAACAAAAACATAGCGAGAAGGAATTAATTTTACTGTAGAGGCAATTTTTGTCCGCCAGTTTTTAATACGTTGTGCTTCATCTAATATCAACAAATCAGGTTTTAAGGTTTCACTAATGACACTTAAGTCACGTAAAATCAATTCGTAATTAACAATATAAAATAAAGTGTCTGCTCGATATTGCACTTGCCTGTTTTCTATCGCTCCTTGGATAATTTGTACTTTTCTGTTAGTGAATTTTTCTATTTCTCTAGCCCACTGGTGTTTTAAAGAAGGCGGACAAACAACCAAGACTTTTTTAACACCAGCATGATCTGCAAGCCATGAAGCTGCACTAATCGCTTGCAGAGTTTTTCCCAAGCCGATATCGTCTGCTAATAAAGCACGCCCTCTGGAAGCTAGAAATGCGACACCTTCGGTTTGATAAGAAAACAACCTCACTTTAATGCCAGCAAGTACGCCATTGGCTTGTATGATCTGCTGTGAAATTTCTTTTGCTCTTAACTGATGTGCCGCATCTTCTGCTGATTGTCGAACAAAAAGTAAAGCGTCATCTCCAATTAACAAATCATCTCTGGCATTAAATTTCTGAGCAAAGTAATTAAAATCATCTGGCAAACGACCTTTAAATTGATTGTCATGCGCAAAATATTCAGCCAATTCATCTAATAGTCCTTGCTCACACTGCTCCGCCTTATGTAATCGTATTACTGGGTCGGTTGCAGATTCCCACGCCAGATAGACAAATGAAACAGGCACTCCTTTGCTTACAAGCTGATCATATTCAGATTGCTTTTTTGCATAATGCAGTACCGACTCTATATGCTTGCAGGTGCCTAAGCGATTAGTAGCCAAATCAGGACAGGTACAATAATTCTTGTGCTGATCAAGTGATCGAATATAAACGTGATAGGCTGTTTTTTGATAGGTGGCAGAGATAATTGACTTTGCCTGCCAAACCCCAAATGCCAAATTACCACTGAGTAACTTAACACTGACTTCATTACGCCCCTTTTTTACTCGTTCCTTAATAGCCTCATCAACTGCACTACCAAAACCCTCCACTTCAGTGTTTAAACAAAATTCAGCGTAGCTATATAGACTAGCTATCGCATGTTTGCAGATTTTTTCTTCAGAGCCGCAATCACATTGACTGAGTAATTCATTATCACTGTTTATAGATAATTCTACCCAGTAGGGCTGATCCTTGGTTGAACCTTCAACTTGCGTAGATAATTGCTTATCTTGTGCATCTAGCACAAAAACACGATTCTCGGTAAAGCAGGCTAAGCCTTGTTTTACAGTTTCAGTTGAAGCCAGCTTATTTAATTGTTCAGCATCACAAAGAAAAAAATCGGTTTTCATGTTTTAAACCCAATAAAGTAAGAGTGCTGGTTATTTTGATCCAGACTTTACACGCGCACAATCACTTCTGCAACTGTTACTGTTTAGCTATGATAAGCCCTGTTTTTTAGCCTTTTAAAACGCTCTCTGTAATATGATCGCAGGCAGCAATCAATCTCTAAAAGCTTAATCGAGATTATTACACAGTGCTGTTAGCAGACCGCAAAAACAGGAAATAACGCGAGATAGAGGGTAAAGAGAAATTCAAGTATCACCTAGACAGATATAACTGTGGCAAAACTGATTAATTTAGGTAAGGTAATGCGTAATAAATAAACTACCCTAGGTAAAAAATGAGTTAAATTAATTATAACTACTCAGCTTACACTATGTGCTGACAAAAACAGTGTGAAATTAATAGCTTGTTTTTACTTAAAAAATAAAACAATTTTTTAGAAAACTATTCGGCAGCTAAGACGGCTGCTAATTGTTTTGCAGGTACATATCCAGGAAATACATTGCCTTTTCCTGTCACTATCATAGGTGTGCCCTCGACTTCAAAATCAGCACCTAACTGCATATGTTCGTCCACCGGATTTTCACAGGTTTTTTGATCGATCTTTTCACCCTTTTTAGCCGCTGTTAATGCGTCTTGATGATCCTCCGCACACCAGACAGATACCGCTTTATTATATGAGTCGGAACCCTTTCCTGCTCTTGGAAAAAAAAGATATTGAACGCTAATTCCTGCTGCTAAATATTGATCCATTTCTCCATGTAATTTCCGGCAATAGCCACAATCAATATCAGTAAATACGGAAACGGTATACTTACTTTTATCCGCTTTAAAGGTTATAACTTGGTCTTCACCTAGCTTTTCTATGGCTAATTTACGTGTAGCCGCTAATTTCACATCCGTTAAATCTTTTCTAGCTTCTATATCAATCAGGTGGCCTTGTAATAAATATTTACCATCTTCAGAAACATATAAAATACGGGTGCCCGCAGTTACCTCAAATAAACCTTTCACCTCCGACTCTTTAATTGAGTCAATTTTTAATGATGGCATCACTTTGTTAAGTATGTTTTTCACTACGTTTTCATCTGCTTGTACATTCACCATGGAGAATAATGAAATGAGCAGGGTTAACAAGATAATTTTATTTGGTTTTTTCATAATGCCTAAATTTGTTGAAAGTCTTGTAAGGACTAAAAAAAGTGTTTTTATTGCTATTTATCTAGCAGACGTTCAATATCAAGGAAAATGACAAAAATCATTAAAAAAAACAAACATAACATTCCAAAATTTTGAAAAACTATTTGTATTTTTTCGGGCACTGGACTGCCTTTTATTGCCTCAATAGCAAAAAACATAAGATGACCCCCGTCCAGCATGGGAATAGGTAATAAATTCAGTACGCCTAGACTAATACTAATTGCTGCTAAAAATTTTAAAAAAGGAATCAGTCCCATTTCAGCGGTTTTTCCTGCATATTGCGCGATGCTAATAGGCCCACTTAAATTTTTAGGAGAAGCCTGTCCAATCAATATTTTCCCCATCATTTGCAATGTATTAGTTGAAAAAAACCAGGTTTTCTTAATGGATGCTATTAACGCTTTATATGGCGGTAATGAATATTCTACTTTCAAATAAGCCATCAATTGTTCAGGAATATCAACGCTAGCACCTATTCGTCCATAGTCCTTTTCTTGGCCTTCTATTTTTTCAGGCACAAGAGCAAAAGCCATTTGAACACCTGCTCTCTCAATAATTAACTGTATTGTAATTTCTGGTCGGTCTTTAACATACTCCACCCATTGTATCCAGTCAGTAATAGCTTCATTATCGGCAGTAATGATTAAATCACCTTTCTGTAACCCCACTTGTTTCGCTCTGCCAGCATCAAACACCTCACCTATAACTGGGGCTAGTTCTGGTGACCACGGCTTTATGCCTAGCCGCTTAAACAATAATTCTGGCTGCTTTATATCTTCTTTTTTTATTTTTAAAATATGATTTTTTTCAATGTCGTCTCTATTTTTTACGCTAACAATTATCTCTTGCTCACCTTGCATAGCAAATGAAAACAGCAAATTTATGGTCTCACTCCATATTGGTGTTGCTTTATTATTAATCGCTATTATTTCTTCACCTTCAACAAATCCAGCTTCTGCCAATAAAGTACCTGACTCAATTTCACCTATCACGGGTCTTAAGCCAGTCTCCCCGATCATAAAAACAGAGCAAAAAAGCACAATGGCTAATAGCAAATTAAAAATGGGACCTGCGGCTACAATTGCTGCCCTTGCCAATAGGGATTGTCTATTAAAAGCGAAGGGCAAATCTGCTTCTTTAACATCCCCCTCTCTTTCATCCACCATTTTGACATAACCGCCCAAAGGAATGGATGATAAAACATACTCTGTCGAATCAGGCGTTTTTTGATAAGAGTAAACGACTTTGCCAAACCCCACTGAGAAGCGAATGACTTTTACCCCTACTCTTCTGGCCACCCAGAAATGACCAAATTCATGAAATGAAACCAAGATACCAATGGCAACGATAAAATGAAAGAGTGTATAGAGCGTATCCATTAGGCTAGCATAGTCTCGATAATTTTATGGGATGCTGTCCTAGCCTGCTGATCAACTTGAAGAATTTTTTCCAGACTATCCGCAGTATCTGCCGAAAAACCAGCCATACATTTTTCAATAATTATCGGTATATCGGTAAATTTTACACCTTCATTTAAAAACTTATCAACAGCCACTTCATTGGCAGCATTAAGTACTGTTGGCATAATACCCTTGGCTTTAATCGCTTCATAAGCCAATCTTAAACAAGGAAAACGCTCCAAATTAGGCTTTTCAAAATCCATTTGTCTCACCTCAAAAATATTTAAAGGTTCTACCCCTGAGTCAAACCTTTCTGGCCATGCCATGGCATGTGCTATGGGAATTCGCATATCTGGGTTACCCATTTGAGCCAAAACAGAACCATCGACATAATCAACCATAGAATGAATAATGCTTTGCTTGTGGATAACCACCTGAATATCATCTGGGGCCATATTAAACAATAAACAAGCTTCAATTAATTCCAGACCTTTATTCATCATGGTGGCCGAATCGACTGAAATCTTTCGTCCCATATCCCATTTAGGATGTGCTACAGCTTGTTCCACAGTAACATCGTGCAATTCTTCAATGGCTTTCTCTCTGAAGGGACCTCCCGATGCCGTTAACAAAATACGTCGGGCTTGCTTGGTGGTATTTCCTGCTTTATATCCAGCAGGCATACATTGAAATATAGCATTATGTTCACTATCAATAGGCAATAATGTAGCACCCGATTCATTTACAGCCTGCATAAAAATATCACCTGCCATCACTAATGCTTCTTTATTTGCCAGTAATACTGTTTTACCTGCTTTTGCTGCAGCCAGACTAGGTAAAAGACCTGCTGCGCCAACAATGGCAGCCATCACCGAATCCACCTGATTTAATGTGGAAACAAATTCTAATGCTTTAACACCAGATAAAACGCTAATATTTGAGACTTCAGAAGTCTTCAGCTTTGTCTTAAACTGTTCTGCTTTTACTTCGTTCACAACAACTGCATACTCAGGTCGATGAGCTATACACTGCTCAAGTAAAGCGTCAATATTGGTATTTGCTGTTAAAGCAATGACCTTGTATTGATCTGAGTGTCTGCCAACAACATCTAATGTGCTGACACCAATTGAGCCTGTTGCTCCAAGAATACAGAGTCCCTTCTTCATGAAAAGACATTCCGTCCAATTAAAATAAACCCTGCATAGTAAAAAGGAGCGGCTGCAATTACACTATCAACTCTATCCAATACCCCACCATGCCCAGGTAATAAAGTACCACTGTCCTTTACACCCGCTTGACGCTTGACTAAGCTAAAAAATAAATCGCCATATATGGAAATCAGTACGGTTAATAGTGACAACATGGCAAAATCAGTAGCAATCATCAGTGGGTAACCATAATAAAGTGCTAAAACGATACTACAAAGCAAAGCTGAAAATAATGCGCCATAAAGACCTTGCACTGTTTTACTTGGACTAATGATAGGAGCAAGTTTGTCTTTGCCAAATATTTTGCCACTGAAAAAAGCTGAAATATCCGCAATCCAAATGAGAGTCAAGAAATACATCACAGCTTCTACACCATAATAAGCTCTTAGTTTTGTTAAAAACATCCAGGCAGAAAGCAATAAAAACCAACCTAAAAATACCTTGCTACTCTTTTTAAATTCTAGTTTTAACAATCCTTCTGGTGCTCTTTTGATAGCAAAAGTCATAAAAACCCAGAATATAACAGGACCAATCACCAGCCATTCTAAAGCACCTGATTGTTTTTTTAATTCAGGGTTGTCAAGCCATGTGGATAGTACTTCTAATATTTGAGTGAAAAAAGTAACCGCTAACATAGGCACTATCAATAACAATAAAAAGCCTAACTTACCTATGATTTTATGTATACCAATCAGCCCCGTCCATTCCCAAGCAGCTAACAAAATAATGAGCGCAATAAAAAGATAAAACAATAAGGTGGGTAATGTAAAGATAGCTGTAATAGCTAAAACGGCTAATACAATAGCTGTTGATATTCGTTGTAATAACATGTACTCATTTAATGGTTAGATTTGAAGTGTTAATAATTTGATTTCCAGTTCGACCGAAACGTCTCTGCCTGCCTTTAAAGCTATTGATCGCCTCAGCAAGCAAAAGCTGATCAAAATCTGGCCATAATGCTTGGGTAAAATAAAATTCGGTGTAAGCTAGTTGCCATATCAAGAAATTACTTATTCGTTGTTCACCACCTGTGCGTATGAACAAATCAGGATCTGGAAGTTCAGAAGTGTCCAGAAATTGAGCAATAACTGGTTCAGAAATATCCTCAGCTTTTAACGCGCCTGCATTTATTTTTTTAATAATTTTCTGGAATGCCTGAGAAATGTCCCTTTTCCCGCCATAGTTGGCAGCAATCACCAAAGTCAAACCGCTATTATTTTCTGTCTGACATTCAGCTTCTGCAATTTTATTTTGTAATTTTGCAGAGAAAACCGATCTGTCACCAATAATAACAAGTTTGATATTATTGTTATCCAGCTTATCCACTTGAGACTGAAGTGTTCCTATAAACAGCTCCATTAGCATCTGAACTTCTTTTTTAGGTCTCCGCCAATTCTCGCTGCTAAAAGCAAACAAGGATAAAACCTCTATTTTTTCTTTGACACAGTGTTCAACAATATTTCTTACTGCTTTAACACCCGCTTTATGCCCCATAAATCTAGGCATAGATTTTTTTTCTGCCCAACGACCATTACCATCCATGATGATTGCAATATGCCGTGGGTTTCCATTATCAGTCATAGCGAGTTGATGGTCGAATAATAATTACATTGAGAGTAAGTCGGCTTCTTTGGTTTCAAGATGCTTTTCTGCTTGCCTAATATATTTGTCAGTAATTTTCTGAACTTGTTCCTCACCGTCATGCGCTTCATCTTCAGAAATCATTTTTTCTTTTAAAGCTTCCTTAATTTCTGAATTGGCATCACGACGAATATTTCTAATGGCTACTCTTCCTTGTTCTGCTTCATGTTTAACCATTTTTACAAGGTCTCTACGACGTTCTTCTGTTAAAGGTGGCAAAGGAATACGTATTGCAACTCCCTGTGTATTTGGATTCAATCCTAAGCCAGAAGTCATAATAGCCTTTTCAATGGCTTTAACCATATCTTTTTCCCAAGGCGTTACTTTTAATGTCCTAGAGTCTTCAACGGACACGTTGGCAACCTGAGATAAAGGCGTGTCGGCACCGTAATACGAGACCCTAATCTGCTCTAATAAACTGGGGTGGGCACGCCCCGTTCTTATTTTTGTAAATGCTTTTTGTAAGGCGTCAATACTCTTACCCATTCTTACTGAAGCATCTTGTTGTATATCATTAATCATTTCTATTCCTGTAATATTCTTAATTCAAGCTCAGTTTGTTTTACAATTCAAAGTCTTGCTCAGGCAACTCGCAACAAATAACCCAGCCGTCTGGTGGCTCTTTTTATCCATCTTAGGCGTTGCAACTTCGCTCACATAGCTTGCTATTTTCTCTTCGTTGCGCCTTAAAGATGAATAAAAACCCTCCGTAACCTAGGGTGTTTATTTATTGTGCGTTAGCCCACCTTTTTCAATAAGTGAGCCAATATCTTCCCCTTTCATCAATCGCATCACTGCACCTGCTTCAAAAATATTCATCACTCGCATGGGCAAGTCGTTGTCTCTACATAAAACTAAAGCCGTTGTATCCATCACATTCAAACGCTGATCCAAGGCCTCATCATAAGTCAGTCTGGAATAAAATTTCGTATGCTTATCTTTTTTAGGATCTGTAGAATAAACACCTTTCACTTTGGTCGCTTTAATCATCAATTCTGCATTAATTTCTATGGCTCTTAAGCTGGCAGCAGAATCGGTGGTAAAAAATGGATTGCCAGTTCCTGCTGCAAAAATAACCACTCGCCCTTTTTCTAAATGCCTGACTGCTTTTCGACGAATATAGTCTTCACACACCTGATTTATCTTCAGAGCTGTCATCACTCGAACTTGCTGCCCCAAATGTTCCAGTGAATCCTGCATAGCTAATGCATTAATTACAGTGGCTAACATCCCCATCTGATCACTGGTTACACGATCCAAACCTTCAGCCGCTTTTTCAGCACCTCTGAGGATATTGCCACCACCAATAACAAGACCTACTTCAATCCCCGCATTACATAAATCTTTCACTTCATTTGCAAGGCGTTTTACTGTATTAGCATCAATACTCCCCCCTGCTTCACTCATTAAGGCTTCACCACTTAATTTAAGCAAAATTCGTTTGCATATCATCTTGGTCATGGCAATACATCCTATCAATAAAAAATGAATTTAGAAAAAGAGCGATCAAAAACATCCATCTCCTTAACCCGTCTGGTCTTGCATATTACCTGAATCCGTGATTTTAATGCGGAACCAAAGTATTACTTAATGCAAAAAACCCGGTTAAAACCGGGTTTAAAAAACGATTTAGCTGTTAGCCTGTTCCATCACTTCTTTGGCAAAATCAACCTCTTCTTTTTCAATTCCCTCGCCCACTTCAAATCGATTGAAACGAACCACAGAATTATCTTTAGATTGGGTCAGTTGTAAAACTGTCATTTTATCATCCTTAATAAAAGCCTGACCTTGCAAAGTAATTTCAGCCAAGAATTTTTTAATTCTACCACTAATCATTTTTTCCACAATCTCAGGTTTTTTGCCACTTTTTAACGCTTGAGCAGTAAAAATGTCTTTTTCTTTTTGAATAGTTGCTTCATCCACTTGATCAGCAGATACATAAGCAGGATTGCTTGCTGCAATATGCATAGCCACATCTTTCCCCAACTCTACATCGCTTTTAGTCAATTCTACAATAGTAGCAATTTTACCATGATGTAGATAACAGGCTGTTCCACCATTCACATTAGAATACTTCATAAACCGTCTGACTGAAATATTCTCACCTACTTTTGCAACTAATGCGCGTCTCGCAGCATCTACTGACTCACCATTAGCCAAAACTACTTCAGCAAGTTGCCCAGTATTCTCTACTGAACTATCTAATAGTGCGTTTGTTATAGAATTAACAAACGCTTTAAAATCTTCACTTTTAATAACAAAATCAGTTTCACTGTTCACTTCTAGCATAACAACTGTTTTACCATCATCACTAGACTTTAAACCAATCATACCTTCAGCAGCCACACGCCCAGCTTTTTTGTCTGCTTTCGCAAGTCCTGCTTTACGCATGTTTTCAATAGCTAACTCTATATCACCATTAGCTTCTTTTAAGTTTCTTTTACAATCCATCATACCTGAACCCGTTCTTTCACGAAGCTCCTTAACCATTGTAGCTGTAATACTCATTCTTTCTAAACCCTCAAATTCTCAACTAAAAAAACGCTCCCAGTAATTACAAGATGTATTAAAGGGAGCGTTTAGACTTCTTAAGCGATCTAACTTATCGTTAAGAGAACTCAGCATAACTCATGAACGGATAAAAAAGGGCAGTCAAAATAACGCGCAATAGCGCACTATTACACTTGTATTTTGACTAAAACCTGAAAAATTCTATCACTTTTTTATCTCGTCCAGAGTTATGCTGAGGTCTCGTTAAATTAATTCTATTCCTTTACATCTTCTTCAACAAAATCATCTGCTTTGGCTGATGTAGCCAAGGTCGCAGACTTTGCCTCTAAAACTGCAGCCGAAGCACTTTGGCAATACAATTTCACTGCACGAATTGAATCATCATTTCCAGGAATCACGTAATCAATGTTTTTTGGTGAATTATTAGAGTCAACAACCCCAATAACAGGTATGCCTAGTTTTTTCGCTTCACTGACCGCGTTTTTTTCATAGCCTACATCAAGCACAAAAATTGCATCGGGCGTACCACGCATTTCTTTGATACCACCTAGGCTACGATCTAGTTTTCCCAACTCACGCTCCATCCCCAACGCTTCTTTTTTACTAAAACGCTGGTACATACTGCCATCAGCTTTCATGGCCTCTAATTCTTTCAAACGATTAATTGATTTCTTAATTGTTTTGAAGTTAGTCAGCATACCACCTAGCCAACGATGGTTAACATAAGGCATGCCGCACCGCTTAGCTTCTTCCGCTACAGTATTACCTGCTGCTTTTTTTGTACCTACAAATAAAATATTGCCTTTATTTGCAGCCATTTGCCCTAAATAATTCATTGCATCATTGAAAAGAGGAAGCGTTTGTTCCAAATCAATAATATAAATTTTATTTCTTATTCCAAAAAGGTAGGGAGCCATTTGCGGGTTCCAATAACGTGTCTGGTGTCCAAAGTGAACACCCGCTTCTAACATTTGACGCATAGTCACTGCGGTCATTTCTTTCTCCTAAGTAATTGACTGAATAATCAGTCATGGGTTACGCCTCCACCCATCCCAACTAATAACCTGTTATAAACACTAACAAGCACCCTAATAGTTGTGTCGATAGATGTGAGTATTAAACATAATACGAACTCACCTTTATACCATGATTTCATATCTGTAACAATTTTATTATCCAGCCCAGATTCATACTATCTGGTCTTCAAGCTGTCGCCATTACACAGTAAGAAATGATGATAAAGTGGCATTTGTTGCGGGTTGCCTTATATTCATTGTTCATTTTTTCATCTCAATTAATCTACTAGATTTTGTGCAATTATCTTGGTTAATGTGTTTATCGCTTTGATGGCAAATTTTGCATCTATATCACTGCTGTTGTCTTCACCATGAAGACAATGGTAATGCTGATTTCTGAAGTTAGCCGTGTCTGTCACCATAATAGCCGGATAGTCCGCATCCCAAAAAGCCGAATGATCTGAACGTCTTAAATCCACAGCCAAAACAGAACTTTTCAATTGAGAACTCACTTCAAATTTAAGCACAGATAAATTTTGTTGCTGAACACTAAAATCAACTGTTGATAACATATTAGCTGCTTTATCATCATAAATCAGTGCAATAAAGTCACCTCGGTTTTGATTGCTGAGTATGCGCTTGACTTGTTGTGGATATAACTGCTCAAAACCTACTGGAATACGCTGGGAATTTGGCTGAATATTACTATAGCCAATCATTTCATAAACAACACTTAGTTTAATATCGGTAGCCTTGCTTTTTTCACGATCAACATAGGCTTGAGAACCTATCAATCCCCTTTCTTCTTCATCCCAACAGGCCAATACTAAAGTACCCTCATGTTTTTTAGTCACTAACAATCTAGCTGTTTCTAAAACTGCTGCAACCCCACTGGCATTATCATCTGCACCATTACAACGAGGTACTGTATCGTAGTGTGCCGAAACTACAACTTTCTCTGTACCCGTCCCTTTTCCAGCAAGAGTACCGATAATATTGGTGCCGGTACCATAGTTATGATATTCCACTTCAAAGCCTAAATCTTTAAACCTCTCTGCACACATATTTTGTATTTTTTTATGATGCGTAGAACCTGATACTCGAGACATTTCAGAAATGTACCTTACATCATCTAAATAGCGTGCAGCTTGAGTATTTAAGACACGCTGTTCTTTAATGACATTGTTATTATCTGCTTGAGTACAGGCTGATAAAACAAAAATAAGTATTGCTAAAAAAACACCAGGCTTTATTATAATTTTATCCATTTATAAGCTTTTTTGTTCCACTAAGGAGGGCGTTTATAATCTCCGTGACGGTCAATATGCCTTTATATTCACGCTGCCAGAATTGTCCAAATTTATTATGCTGAGCTAGAGAAGCATATAAATACTTATACAAAACAGCTCAAACATACTCGGTTCTGGTTCATAAACTATAAGCCATTGAAAAGCATATAAAAAGCTATCTATACAGGGTGGGTTTTTTGATTACTTTGGCATAACTTTATTTTTTCTGCCTCAAAAATCTCTGTTTATGGATGGGAACTCAATAGAAAATACTGCGTTAAAGATTATTTTACGCCATTAAAAATACCGTAACTGGCTAAACCTTGTTTAAAAATCTGGTACTGACTTTCTGCTGCATAGTAATTAGCTGTTTGGCTGGCTGTTCTAATACCAATCCATTTTAGAAATTTTTCTATAGGGTAGGTTAATTGCGATTTTTTATACAAAATCTTAGAAGAAGGCAAGGTTTCTTTAGTAATATCGCGATAACTAATATCCTTAAACTGACAACTCTCCATAGCATTTTGAAATTCAGTTACCGTGGCAAAATTAGGTAGAACACAACCATCTAAGAATGCGATGACATATTTCCATTCTTCTTCAGTAAATTCGGTTTTATTGGCAAAACCATCGGCCACCACTAATTGTCCGCCTTTAACCAATAAACGATAAGCTTCAGCGACAAAATCTTGTTTATCCAGTGCATAACAAATACTTTCCAGACCCCAGACAATATCAAAAGACTCATCGTTAAAAGGGGTATTACAATAATCCGCTTCTTGAAAATTTACTCTGTCAGCCACACCATTCTTTTTAGCATATTCTTTAGCTCGTACAACTTGAGAGGCTGTTAAGCTAATGCCTGTAACTTCTACAGCAAAGTTTTTAGCTAACCAAATTGAACTACCACCAACGCCACAACCCGCATCCAGTATTTTTGAACCTGGTTTAATATCAATAGCTTGACTCAATGCTCTATTCATATGGATTAAAGATTCACTATGTGTTTTTGTATCTTCATCCCAATAGCCATAATGCATACCCAGATTTTTTGAATCTATCCAAAATAGTCGATAGTCGATGAAACACTCATCGTAATATTGAATGATTTTTGTTTTTAAATCTTCGCTGGTATCAGTGCGGCAATCTGTTTTTTGTTTAAGTATTTTGGTAGACATAGGTTTTTTTAAACGTTGCTTATAGGCATTTATTGATTAGATTGGAGTGCCGTGTATTGCCTAAAAAACAGTTACTTACGCATTATGTTAGGTGTCTGATTTTATATTAAACGGCATTTAATTGCCATTTAATAGGCGTGGATATTCGCTCTTTATTTTCCTTTACGATGCTGTTGATTGCTCATGGTGTTGTTCAAATTCAATATCATGAGCAACACTATGCAAAGCACTAATCACTAATACACCGAAAAGAATTAGCATAATTTGCTGCAATGAAGTTTTTAGATCTGTTTTTTTATGCAACGAAGGTATTAAGTCTGCCACAGCAATATAAATAAAACTAGATGAAGCCAAAGCAAGAAAGAAAGGCAAAATTTCATGTAAATCTTCCAGACAATAATAGGCAAGAATACCCCCTATAACCGTAGTAAAGCTGGCCAATACATTATAAAACAGGGCTTTTGACTTGCTGTAACCCGTTTCTAACAAAATGGCAAAATCACCAACTTCTTGCGGAATTTCATGGGCTGCAACAGCTAAACTGGTCACTATCCCTAGTTTTACATCGGTTAAAAAGGCGGCGGCAATGAGTACACCGTCAACAAAGTTATGAATGCTGTCGCCGATAATAATGAGGGTTCCTGCAGATTTATGATTGTCGTGGTCAGTGTGTTCATCATCACCATGCGCTTCACAAGATCCTGAATGGCAATGTCGCCAAATCAATAATTTTTCCAATATAAAAAAACTGAGTATACCTGCAAGAATGGTTGCAGATAGTGTTTGAAATTGATCAGGCTTAACTGCTTCAAATGCATGGGGAATTAAACCCCAAAATGTGACCGCTAATAGTGCGCCAATAGCAAAACTAATACCATGCGGCAGTATTCTTGATCTCAGGTTTTCAGGTAATAATAAGAATATACTCGCAATCAGAATACTTAACACCCCACCAATGGCAGTAAAAATGATAATTAATATCAATAAATCCACAATTAATCTCTCCAAATGAGCGTGGCCATACGACCTGTTTCGCCATCACGACGATATGAATAAAACCTTTGATCTTCTGTCACTGTACAAAAATTACTCCCATATATTTCGGTGATGCCTAGTGTTGCAAGTTCAAGCTTTGCCAGTTGATATATATCTAGCAAATAGTGTTGTCGATCCTTTTGTTTAAATGCGACATTATAAATAGCAGACTTCATAACAAACTGGTCTTTAACCTCATCACCCACCTCAAAGCACTCTTTACCTATAGCGGGGCCTAACCAAGCGATTATATTTTGTTTAGCTAGGGCCTTAACAGTATGGCTAATAATACCGCTCAATAAACCTCGCCAACCTGCATGTACTGCGGCAATCATTGTGCCATCTTGGCTGACTAAAAGAACAGGTAAACAATCTGCCGTTAAAATAGCACAAACCCAACCTTTTTGATCGGTAAAACTGGCATCCGCTTGTTGATAATGATTGCTATAATCTACTTTGACAACTTTATTACCATGTACTTGTTGTAACCAATACGGCTTAGCAGGAAGCTCTAAACTATCTGCTAATATTTGACGGTTGTGCTGAACATGCTTTATTTTATCATTAACATGGTCAGCAAGATTAAAACTGTCAAAGCCGCCCTGACTGACCCCACCAGAGCGTAAAGTCGTTATAGCTCGTATATTTTGAGGTGCCAGCCAATTCGCTTCAATCCAGCTCTTCATCTTCCAATGTTTTCAATAGTAGTGCCATATCATCAGGCACTGGCAGTTGCCATTCACAATACTCATCTGTTTCAGGATGTTGTAATCCTAGGCGAGTAGCATGTAATGCTTGTCTTTTAAAATCTCTTAGGGCCTGTTCCATGATTTTGCTACAGTGACTGAGCATTTGAAAACGCCCTCCGTATACTTGATCACCTACTAGCGGGTAATGAATATAGGCCATATGTACCCGTATTTGATGTGTACGCCCTGTTTCCAGTTTTACTCTGACCAAGGTATGTCGTTTATATCGTTGTTCTAACCTATAGTGCGTTACCGCATGTTTACCATCATCACGCACAGTATGTCGAGTACGATCATTTGGATGCCGTCCCAAAGGCGCATCAACCGTTCCTCCTGTCGTCATCCAGCCTTTCACTAAAGCCAAATACTGCCGTGTTATTGTTCTATCTTGTAATTGTGAGGATAAACTATAGTGAGCGGTTATGGTTTTGGCGACCATCAATAAGCCGCTGGTGTCTTTATCTAGCCTATGCACAATACCTGCTCTAGGTAATGTTTTTAACGAGGTATCATGATTAAGTAATGCATTGACTAATGTACCGTGCCAATTTCCTACCGCTGGATGTACAACCAACCCCGCCGGTTTATTAACAATCAATATGGATTCATCTTCAAAAACGATATCTAAGGGAATATCTTCAGCTTCATATTCCAATACTTGTTCTGTCTCAGCATTTAGTTCAACATGCTCACCACCATCTATCTTATCTTTGCCTTTAAGCAACTTGTTATCAACGGTTACCCGTCCCGCTTTAATCCAGATTTGTAATTTACTACGAGAATAATCAGGGAAAATTTCAGCCAGACATTGATCCAGACGCATGCCAGCTAATTCATCAGGTATTTCTGCTGTTAATTTAGCCATATCCTGTTTAAATTAAGTTATACTCACCATTTTATCTATCAACAAAATTCTATCCTAGGAGACCTTGGGATAAATAGGAATGATTGTCAGGATGACAGATTTTATTAAGTTGCGAATTTTTTAAATCCACGCTTGGCAGTGCTAAGGGTGTTTTTAAAAAGTTTTCAAACTGAGGAAAGATGGCATTCTGATGATTATTCATATTTATGCAAAGGTCTCTCTAGGGTAAGATTGAACGATAAAACCTCTGATCTTACAGTGTGCTGTTAACATTATGCGATTATTTTTACAAAAAACATTCCTTGTTTTTTTACTAGGCATGGTTTTACAAGCTTGTGAAACCATACAAAATTTTAAATTTGAAGGGACAGATGCAGCCAACAAATATGCTGATTGGGATGAAAAAAAATTCCATGATAAAGCTAGAGCTGCAATGGATTCTGAAAATTATACCAGCGCTATAAAATTCTACGAGACATTAGAGGCTCTTTATCCCTTTGGCGAGTATGCAACACAAACTCAGCTTGATGTCGCCTATGCCCATTTTAAAAATGAAGATCCTGAATCAGCGATTGCTGCTGCTGACCGCTTTATTAAAATTCATCCTAGAAACCCAAGCGTAGATTACGCCTATTATTTAAAAGGTCTCATTAATTTTAATCGCAGTATCGGTTTTATTCAGCGTTTTTTACCCACGGATTCTTCTCAACGTAACTCAGGCAATGTAGAAGAATCTTACGATAGTTTTCAAGAGTTAACGCGACGCTTTCCTGACAGCAAATATACCCCCGACGCAAAACAAAGAATGCTGTCTTTGAGAAATAATCTAGCCATGTACGAAATTCATGTAGCACGATTTTATATGAAACGTAAAGCCTATGTTGCCGCCGCTAATAGGGCTGGTTTTGTGATTAAAGAATTTCAACGCACACCTGCTGTACCTTATGCCTTACAGGTCATGCAAGATGCTTATACAAAACTGGGTCTGGATGATCTGGCAGAAGATGCCGCTAGAGTTTATCAAGAAAATTTTCCTAATGGTCCCCCCATACCAGAACACAGAGAAGCTTCTATAGTGAACCAAATATGGGACTATATTGGGCTTGAAAAATAAAAAATTAGCCTTGTCGCCATTATTTCTTATGAAAAATTTGCCTTATTTAGACTGTCATTGGTCGGAAAAAAATAAATATTTAGCAGTATTAGTACCAAAATCTGCGTGTAGTTCATTAAAAGTAATGATTATGAATAATGAAGGAATTGCCATTGGAGTTGGATGGGGAATTAATAAGCCTTTTGCACAAAAAGCAACCAATCTTGGTAAACTGCCGATAAAAAAATCCAGTTACATTTTAAATAGCAAAGAAACTGAAGCTTTGCGTTGGTGCTCCGTGCGTAATCCTTATGCCAGATTAGTATCTGCTTGGCGCGACAAAATCGCCATCCACACAGCAGAATTTAATTCTAATGTTGAACAAATACTTGGGATGAATCCTGAAATTGATATTAACAAACATATTGTTCCTTTTGAAGCGTTTGTGCATTTTGTTGTAAATACACAAAATAAACAAAAATGCGATGGTCACTGGCGACCTATGGTGAATCTTTTATATCCAGAAATAATTGATTATCATTTGATAATTAAGGTGGAGGAATTTAAACAAGGATTGCAAACTTTAAAGCAAAAAATAAAAAGCACCAGTGGTAGAGATTTTAATATTTCATTAGGACACAGAAATAAAACCGTTAGTAATTGGAAAAATTTATACGATAAAGAACTTGCTGCCTTGGTTTATGATTTTTATAAAGAAGACTTTTTGCACTTTAACTATGAGAAAGATTCATGGAAAATTGCAAAAAATGAACACATTCCTGTTTGTGAGCAAGAAGAAGAATATCTATTATGGGTGCGTAAAAAACATATCAGCGTAGAAAAATTACTACACAAAAATCTTGGCACATTCGGCAAAACAATAAAATTATTAAAAGCTATCAAAAAAAGAATAAGTGAAGTTATTTCAGCGACCAAACCGTAAACCTTACTATTCAAAGTAGAGGCACTAACTTTCAAGCCTTCGTTTATATGTGCAGGAGAAACAAAATAAAAAACAAGGTTAATCTATCGGGATGGTTCAGTCAAATGGGGGAATCTCAGTCTGCCCCTTTGATTTTCTATGCGTGCTTTATTATCTTGTTTATTATCTAAAATAGTATGATTAATTATAATTTATCCCTATCCCTTGTAATATTTTTGATTGGTTTTTTGCCAATTCAATCCTATGCACAGTCAGACACACAGGTAAAAATTGGTGTGGGTGCTTTGTGGCTTGATTTGCCAGAATCCACACCTTTTGTGGAAGTTAATGGTGCTGAGGAAGTGCTTGGTTTTATTGATAATTATGATACGACTGACAAAGCAGCGCCTTTATTGACTTTTTCGATTGATAACAACACTGACACCAGCCATATTAATTTTAGTGGTTTTTTTAGCCGGCTCAATACCCGTGATAGCAAAGAATATAGCGGAGACAGGCAATCTTGGGATGAGGAGATTGCTTTATGTGGTGGCATTGTAAATCAATGTCTGCTCGATGAAATTAGCAACAGACCTAATGATTTTCGCCTATTAGGTTGGGTTGGTGCGATTGATGGCAGTGCATTGCGCGGAACACCTAATTTTGCTTTTGGCGACCCAATTCGTATTACAACCAAGCGGAATATGAAGTTTTTCGGTATGGATTTAACCAGCAAGGCACTTACCAGAAAACTAGGCATTAGTATTGGTCCTAGTTATCAAAGATTAATACAAAAAACAGATACCAATGCTTATGAATCCAATCGTCCACCTAGTGAAATTTATATGAATTTAACAGAAAAATTAGATGCCTCTTACTATGGTGGCACCATTAAAATAAGCAGAGATGTTGGGCTCAATCAATTTATCCATTTTTCTGCCAATGGTTCTTTAGGGCTTTATTATTTGGATAGTAAATATCGTGGCACTCAGCTAACAGCAGTATCAATAGTCTCACCGCCTATCAATGCTAATTCTGATTTAAGCATAAACGATGATAGATTTGCACTAACAGCTCAATTAAATATACTGGCATCCTATGCCTATAACAAAGCTATTGATTTTAATATTAATGCTGGTATCAGGTATCTCAGCCATGTGCCTTATATTCGTTATGTTAATAAAGGAACCGCCCTAACAGCTGGAACAACCCATGATCCAGCCTATATTGATTATAAACATGCTTTAGGGTATCAGATTAGTTGGTCTGCAAGTTGGAGGTTTTAAATAACCTGGGTTCAACTAAATAAGAAAAGAATGGGCAGGCTGAGCAGTTACGGAGTACGCTGAGTAGTTACAATAATTTTAGTAAATATAAATAGAGGCGATTAAGTGGAACAATATAAGGCGTATGTTAGAAAAAGAGCAGAAGAAAAAAGCAAAACATTAATTCCTAATGGCGGGATTCAGCACGCTGAAGTTTTAATAGAAAGTTTATTTGGGTGTGCTGAAAATACTGTTTCTGTGTTCACTGGCGGACTTAACAGTCAGGTATATGCAACTGGGGCTGTTTTAGCGAGTATTAAAAGATTCTTATCTGTAACATCTCGCCGCCTGAACATTCTTATTCAAGAGAAAGGAGAAGTTGCTGAAAATAATAAATTAATTACCCTTTGCGAAAAGACCGAATACAAACGCCAGTGTACAATAAAATACGTTACTAATCCCGATGATGCCACTGTAGATAGTCATTTTGTAGTTGCGGATGATTTTGCCTATAGATTAGAACCCGATCGATTACGCCCTACGGCAGTAGCTTGTTTTAATGGTAGGGATATTTCTTCACAATTAAATACTAAGTTTACAGAAATGTTTGATAGAGGTGAGAAAAAACAAGTAAACACGACACCTTAATAGAGGCTGTTATGTCGGTAGAAGCCCTTATGCCACTTAATTTGGCCTATCTTATTGAAGTGGCTATTGTGGTCAATTTATCTTACCTAGAATTAAACACCTATAAATTCCGCCATGAAATGAAGGAACTAGCTGATAGATTTTTAAGACAATATAAAGATGAAAAGATCAGTGGTATCAGTGATGAATTGCTTAAACCCGAGTGGGGCTATTTAGAAGGCTTCCATACTGGAGCCAACAAAGATGCTTGGGAACATAAATTGAAGAGAGGTTCCTATGAGTGGTTTATCTTTGATGGCAAAGATAAAATAATAGCTAGAGGAATATTGGTTGGTAATATCATTGCTCTTTTGATATGCACATATTACGCAAACCATACGATTGAATCACCCTTTGGAGGCTACAATTGGGTCTGGGGAATTTATTGTGGACTATTGGCACTATCAATTTTTTACCCACTCTTTCTTATGTGGCTGATTAGATCCTGTAGAGAGTACGCTTTTGGGGCTTCTGTAGCAGAATATTTAGATGGAAACATAGCCCTCCCCACTTCGGGAAGAATGTATGATCTTAGCCAAGAAGTCTTGAATAAAATAACAGCAACAAGTACTCTTGTTAACAACAAGTCAAAATAATTCCACACCAACATATACCGACCCTGTAAACCAGATTGTGTAAAGCCTTCTTGAAAAAACTGTCAGGGTTTATAAGCCCCATTAGTAGCTGAGGTACGGTAGGTTTTTCAATATTAACAGGGATGGTCTGTTGCTTGCAAAGATTAAACAATTAATGTGCTTCATGCCAATTGTTACCCACGCCTATATCAACGATAAGTGGTACTGTCAATTGTGCGGCTGAACACATGATCTGGTTAATAACCGTAGAAAATGACTCAATTTGATCTGCCATTACTTCAAACACCAATTCATCATGTACTTGCATAATCATTTTATTAACGGATTGGTTGTTCTGTAACCATTGATCCGTATTAATCATTGCTATTTTTATAATATCAGCAGCGCTACCTTGCATTGGGGCATTAATTGCTGTGCGCTCGGCATATTTTCTTCTTGCCGCATTGGGTGAATTAATTTCTGGTAAATACAGTCGCCGTCCAAATAAAGTTTCTACATAGCCTTGTTCTTTGGCCAATTCGCGTGTGTTATCCATATATAGACGTACACCCGGATAGCGATCAAAATATAAATTAATATAAGATTGTGCTTGTGAACGGGTAATACCCAACTGCCCTGCTAATCCAAAAGCTGACATACCATATATCAGACCGAAATTAATGGCTTTAGCAGAACGGCGTAAATCAGTGGTTACACTTTCTACTGGCACAGCAAAGACTTCAGCCGCTGTGGCACTATGAATATCAATGCCTTTTGCGAAAGCGGTTAATAAACCCTCGTCTTCCGATAAATGTGCCATAATCCGTAATTCAATTTGTGAATAATCCGCTGCAATGAGTTTATAGCCTTCGGGAGCAATAAAAGCTTCTCTAATTTTTCGACCTTCAGCACTACGAATCGGGATATTTTGCAGATTAGGATTTGATGATGACAGCCTTCCTGTTGCTGCTACGGCTTGGTGATAAGAGGTATGAACCCTTCCTGTTTTGCTACTGACTTGTTGTGGCAGTTTGTCGGTGTAAGTTGACTTGAGCTTACTCATACTGCGGTGTTCAAGAATCAATTTAGGTAAAGGGTAATCATTAGCGAGCTCTTGTAACACCGATTCAGCGGTAGAAGGTTGACCTTTTGGTGTTTTCTTTAAAACTGGCAGTTTTTGTTGATCGTAAAGAATCTCTTGAATTTGTTTAGGGGAACCGATATTAAAAACTTGTCCAGCTAGGTCGTGTGCATGTTGTTCTAAAGCAATAATATGATTAGCCAATTCCAGACTTTGTTGTGCCAACATGCTTGAATCAATTAATACGCCATTTCTTTCTATGCGTGATAGAACAGGTATTAGGGGAATTTCTATTTGCTGATAAAGTTTTTCTAGTGCGGGCTGGTTTTTTAATTTTTCTGCTAAGGTCTGATGTAATCTAAGGGTAATATCAGCATCTTCTGCGGCATAAGGGCTGGCTTGTTCTATGGGAATATCAGAAAATAAAAGTTGTTTTACACCTTTGCCTGCAATATCTTCAAAATGAATAGTTTCCAGCTGTAAATATTTTTTAGCCAGATCATCCATATTATGTTTAGTTGCAGTGCTGTTAAACACGTATGATTCCAGCATGGTATCGTGTACTATACCCTGCATTTCAATGTCATAATTAGCCAGTACATTGGCATCATATTTCAGGTTTTGTCCCAGTTTGGCTTTGCTAGGGTTTTCTAGTAAAGGTTTTAGTGCGTTAAGAATATCCGTTCTGTTTAATTGCTCAGGTGCACCTGGATAATCATGAGCCAAGGGCACATAAGCTGCTTTACCTGGTTCGACAGCAAAGGAAACACCAACAATTTCTGCCTCTGTATAATTGAGACTGGTGGTTTCTGTATCAAAGGCAAATAATTCGGATTGCTTTAACTGCTCTAACCAGAGATTAAACTGGGCCTGAGTAAAGAGAGTTTGGTAGTCTGTTTCAATGTGATTATTTATCTTTTCTACTGCTTTTTCTTCACTGCTTTTGGTAATAACTTCTTGTCGTTTAGGCGCATTGAACATTTTCATCCAGACAGTAAAACCAAGCTGTTCAAGCTGCTGTTTTAATTCTGTATTATCTACTGCCTGACATTTCAAATCATCCAGTGTGTAAGGTAGTCCCAGATCACACTTTATAGTTGTTAATTGTTTCGATAAAGACAGTTGTTGCAGACTGGCACGCAGGTTTTCACCGACTTTGCCTTTAATGTGTTCAGCATTTTCTATTACATTTTCCAGTGTTTCATAGATCCCCAACCATTTTGCTGCGGTTTTTGGCCCGACTTTAGGAACCCCTGGAATGTTATCAGAGGTATCACCCATTAAAGCGAGATAATCAATAATCTGGCAAGGTTTAACAGCAAATTTATCAAATACGCCCTGAACATCCAAGATGGTATTGGACATGGTGTTTTCTAATGTGATCTGTGCGTTAACTAATTGCGCCATATCTTTGTCGCCAGTAGAAATTACTACATCAAAGCCTTTACTTGCCGCATATTGTGCTAAAGTGCCCAAAACATCATCTGCCTCAACACCCGACTCCATAATTAAAGGTAAACCCATCGCTTGAATGAGTTTATGTAAAGGCTTAATCTGCACTCTTAAATCATCTGCCATGGGGGGGCGATTAGCCTTGTATTGATCATATAAATCGTGGCGGAAAGTTTTCCCTGGGGCATCAAATACTACGGTGAAATAATCAGTACGATGGTCTGCTATTAATTTGCGCAACATATTAGCTACCCCATAGATAGCATTAGTCGGCTCACCCTGTGAATTTGTTAAGGGCGGAACAGCATGATAGGCACGAAATAGAAAAGAAGAACCATCAACTAAAATGAGGCGTTTATTGGTTTGTGAAGACATGTTTATGTATTTGACTACCGTAGCTATTACTATGGGATAGCTGAATATATATTGGGAGAAAATGGAAATATACTGGGCGATTATATCGCAAGGTACGAAAATAAGTAACATGATCTAAAAAAATTGCCTCTCGATTGAATTTTCCTGAATTAGGGGAGCCATGTATTCAAAACGCCTACCCCTCAAGCAAACATTAGCGGATGGCTAAAGCCACCGCTGATCTAAGCGTTATACACAAAAACCTAGAACACGAAACCCAAGCAACTAAAAGAAAATAATAGCTAGCCATGGCAAAGACAAATAATACAAAAGAAAAATCCATAGAAGAAACACTATGGCAGTCGTGCGATAAATTAAGAGGCTCGGTTGAACCTGCTGAGTATAAGCATGTTGTTTTAGGGCTTATTTTCTTAAAATTTGCCAGCGATAAGTTTCAACAACGCAGAGAAAAACTTATAGAGAGTGGTAAAGAAAAATATGTAGAAATGAAAGATTTTTACACAATGAAAAATGTTTTCTTTTTAGAGGACATTTCTCGTTGGCGTTATATTGAGACCTCAGCACAACCAACAACTTTATCCATATTCATTAGGCTTCCCCTATTTTTTCGTCAATTACACTGTTCTTTAGGTCATTTAATACATTAAATCAATTTTATTCCTGTTTTTCAGTGGTTTT
>QPIN01000044.1 GCA_003666385.1 Methylococcales symbiont of Hymedesmia sp. n. MRB-2018 | reverse complement strand
CGTATGATGATGACAATCCGAACATTCAAAAACATGGCGTGTTTTAAGCAACCACCCTTTATTATGATTACATCGAGGGCAACAAAAACCTTCAGGCCATCTCTGTTTAATGATTGCCTCAAGACAGATCTTTTCGTCAGAAAAATGCTGCTGCCACTCCCAGAAATTTGTAATTTTAGCTTGCATCGCGGATCTCCAATTTATCAGTTCAGGTTTTTGACTGCTCAACCTGTTGTAAGTTCATAGCCATGTATTATTTTTATTAATTTTATTCTTACCCACTTTTTTTTTCATAACCCCCGAAATTTCTCAAGCAGAAGAAAAACATGCTTTTGCTCTTTTAGAAGATTACGGGGGCTTAGCAGCCGTTCAAACAGAAATAAATAAAACAAATTCATCAAAAGCTCTTGGATTTTACATAGACTTTATCGTAAAATTCTCCTTAGGGTTTTTGTCTATCGGAGCGGTTATTATGATTGTCTGAGCAGGAATTCAATATATTGGCTCAGGAACTTGGCATAAAAAATCAGATTCCAAAAATATAATTTTTCGTTCTATCGGAGCGTTAGTTCTTATGTTTTCTGCTTTTATTTTTTTTAATGAAATAAACCCAGAACTTTTAAAAGTTCGATTTAGCCCAATTGTCCAACCAACTAAAAAAATTGCAGGAACTTTAGATGGCTTTATTGGTTCTCCCAAAATTCATAAAATTGCACCTGTAAATACAACAAAAAATACTCCTATTTCAGAGGCCTGCGCTCTTGGGACGGAGATACCTTTAGGTGATTTTAAGGAGTACTCTAAATATGCTAATGAGTTAAAGGATGAGAAAGTTACAGCTATTTTAGTAGATGATTTTACGAGTGATTATAATGGGAAAAAAACTCTCACAAAAAATTTGCATCAAGAAATAGTTACCTGCAAAATGGAAACTGTAGTGCTTATTGAAATAATAATAAGGATACTGCTCATGGTTCATTATGACTACGTATAACAAACCCCTTTACTTCTCTCCCTACTAATCAACAAGTTGGTCTGGTTGAGAATGGTCGTAATGACTGTGTTGAAATTGATCATTATATAAAAACCATTAATGGGTTTATAAAAAACTTTCAACAAACAATTGACAACTGTCAGGAGAATATACAAAAAGAATCCAATAAAGTGATCTATACAAGGCATGTGTATGACATGCCTGATAAAAGTGGCGAGAGTGATGATGCTTGTGAAAACTACAGGCGTAGCTATAAGTGGAGGAAAAAATCTAACTACGAAACTGAGGGATGTAAATTAAGAAGAAGCAAGAAGTGAGCTTTTACTATACTAAGACCTATAAGGGGGGGGATCAAAAAATATAGGAAATTAAAAATAAAAAACCTCTGTTGTGAAACAGAGGTTTTTGTTTGACAGTTTTTTAAGTTAAAGTGATGTGATAATTTTTTCAATATTTACACCATCAATATCTTGTCTTTTTTTCATCATATTAGCATAGGCTATAAAGAAATTTCTGGAAAAAATTTCTTTAAAAAAATATAAGCAACTTCAATATCCATTTCTGTAAAATCTTTGTTTAAAATTTTTAATTTTTGCATAATTTCTATTATGCTAAAATTACGATACATATAACCAAAAATATTTCCTGAATGAGGACGGTAGTATATTTTAGAGTGACCTCCCAAACCAATTTGCTTCATTTTAGCCCGAATACCCCCACTACCAGCGACACGATAAACATTCCATAAATCATATTTTTCAATCAGCGTTTTGGCGATTATATTATCTAGTGGTGTCATATAGCTATTTAGGCTTGGATTAAATTTATAAGCACGAATTTCATCCATAGTCATAGAAGTTTTTTCAACTTTTTTAACGGGCGTCCGCTGAAAAAAATTATCAAAAAAAGATCTTCTACCTTTTGCATATCTTACAACTCCATCCCATCTCACATTCGCCTTACGAATAATACCCGTGTCTTCACTAATCCAATCTCTGTTGGCATGTTTAGATAGTGCTTGAAATCTTATACAATTTCCTCTATCATCCTCATGAACATCATAGTGATATCCACTCTCTAAGCCATTGCAATCAACCCAAGCTAAAACATTTGTTGAAAAAATAAAACCTATTAACATTAAAATCACTAATAAATTATTTTTTAATTTACACACAATATCTCTCCAATTTTTGATTAAAAATAATGTGCTAATCCAAGCCACAAAAAATTTTATGTAATATCCACCTCACTCATAATGGCATCAACACGTTGAAACCCTCTAGGGAGTGCTGACCCTCTCTTTGCCCTTGCTCCTGAATAAGCCTCTATATTCTTTTCTTTTAGGGCAAGGTGTCTTTTTCCTGATAAAATTTTAAGTCCGCTTCCTTCTGTAATCAAACAAACGGCGACCACTTCATCTTTATCAGCACTAAAATCAGCCGGTTTAATTTGAATTAATTTATTGCCTTTACCTTTAGCTAAAGCGGGTAATTCTTGAACTGGAAAGATTAACAGACGACCCTGCAAAGTTGCTACAGCCACATAATTAGAATCATTAATACAAGCAGGTGCTAAAGCTTTTGCACCCACAGGCAGAGTAATGACCGCTTTTCCTGCTTTATTTTTACTTTGTAGGTCTTTTAGCTGCACCCGAAAACCATAGCCGATATTACTAACCAACAAATACCAATCTTCAGCTTGCCCTGCAAAAACATGAGTAAACAAAGAACCAGCAGGTGGCTTTAACCGTCCGGTTAAAGGCTCACCCTGACTACGTGCCGAGGGTAGGTTATGGGTAGAGGCATTGTAAACCCGTCCTGTTGAATCCAGGATATAAACAGGTTGAGTTGAACGACCTTTTGCTGAATCCAGATATTTATCACCTGAACGATAATTTAAACCTGTCTCATCAATATCATGGCCTTTAGCTGCACGTATCCAGCCTTTTTGTGACAAGATGATAGTTACAGGCTCATTACTAATCAGTTCTGTGGTATCTAAAACCTGTGATGCTGCTCTGGCAACAATCGGTGAACGTCTATCATCACCATATTTTTCAGCATCTCTTTTTAATTCTGCTTTAATTAAACGATTGAGTAAACGCTTAGATCCCAAGGTTTTTTCCAGTGCCTGACACTCTTTTTCAAGTGCATCTTGCTCACCTCGAATTTTCATTTCTTCAAGTTTTGCAAGCTGTCTTAATTTTAATTCTAAAATCGCTTCCGCTTGAATATCCGTTATCCCAAAATGTTCCATCAAAACGGGCTTGGGCTTATCATGCTCCCGAATAATTGCAATGACTTCATCAATATTTAGAAAAGCAATTAATAAACCTTCTAAAATATGTAATCTGGCAATTACCTTATCAAGTCTGTATTGCAACCTTCTACGCACAGTCTCGGTTCTGAAGCTTAACCATTCAGTCAAAATAACACGGAGATTTTTAACTATCGGTTTGCCATTTAAACCGATCATATTCATGTTAACGCGGTAATTTTTTTCTAGGTCAGTGGTAGCAAACAAGTGTGACATGACGTTTTCCACATCCATCCGTTTTGATTTGGGAATAATCACCAACCGCGTTGGGTTCTCATGATCCGATTCATCCCTTAAATCTTCAATCATCGGTAATTTTTTAGCCAGCATTTGAGCCGCGATCTGTTCCAATAATTTAGCACCAGATACTTGATATGGTAATGCTGTTATCACCACATTATTTTCTTCCTTTTCATATCTTGCTCGCATTTTTATTGATCCATTTCCGCTCTCATATATTTTGCTAATATCCTGACTTGAACTTATTATTTCTGCATGGGTAGGATAATCAGGACCTTTAATGAAATTTTGCAATGTCTCTGTTGCTGCTTCAGGCTCCTCTAACAGATAAATACAGGCGTTTACGACTTCACGTAAATTATGAGGAGGAATATCCGTCGCCATACCGACAGCAATTCCCATTGTCCCATTTAATAAAATATTCGGAAGCCTAGCAGGCAATAACACGGGTTCTTGCAAAGAGCCATCAAAATTATCAGTCCAGTCAACTGTACCTTGTCCTAACTCACTCAATAAAGTTTGGGCATAAGCGGTTAACCGTGACTCGGTATAACGCATAGCGGCAAACGACTTGGGATCATCGGGCGAGCCCCAGTTTCCCTGCCCGTCAATTAAAGGATAGCGATAAGAAAAATCTTGTGCCATCAGCACCATGGCTTCATAGCAAGCAGAGTCACCATGCGGATGATATTTACCTAATACATCCCCTACGGTTCTGGCTGATTTTTTAAACTTGGCCAAGGCATTTAAACCCAGTTCAGACATGGCATAAACAATACGCCTTTGTACCGGTTTCAAACCATCCCCAATATGTGGTAAGGCTCTATCTAAAATAACGTACATGGAATAATCCAGATAGGCCTTCTCAGCAAAATCCTTTAACGGTAATTGTTCGTAATTTTGCTGTAATCCCATATTACAAATCACTCTTTTTATTCAACAAACTAATGCCTGTTTTATCAATTGAAATTATTCGTTTCTTATACAAACCACCAATGGATTGTTTAAATACTTTTTTACTGACAGCAAAGGCTTTATAAATATCATCAGGATGACTTTTATCATTGATTAAAATAACCCCACTTTGTGCCTCAAGTTTAGCTAGAATTTTTTCAGTCACTGAATCAACTTTATCACCAAACCTAGCCATCTGAAGCACCAAATCCAGCTTATTATCCTCTCTAATTTTTTTAATATACGCTGTAGTTTTTTGTCCTTTTCTCAAATGCTGAAAAATTTCATTTTTATAAAGCACACCCCAATATTCATTATTAATAATCGCTTTTCTTCCTAAGTCAGTTTCATCAGCAATTATCACGTCTACTTTTTGTCCCTCTTTAAAATAAAACGCTTCTTCCTGAATAAAATCATCTAACAACATGGATGCCGTTATCCTATTTTCTTCATCCAAAAATAATTTAACCAGACAGGAACGACCTTCAACCACTTTTTGAGTTTGTTCGCCATAGGGCAATAATAAGTCCTTGCTTAAACCCCAATCTAAGAAGGCCCCAGCAGCATTAACCTCCTTAACTTTTAACCAGGCTATATCATCCACCTGAGCATAAGGAATCTGCATCGTTGCTTTCAAGCCACCTTTTGCATCACCATAAACAAAAACATTGAGCGCATCACCTATTCCACATTGCCCAAGCACCTCTGTTTTTTCCAACAAAACTTCAACAGAATCACCTGCATCAAGATAGGTGTCTTTTGCAGACAGCTTAATTACTTTAAGTTTATTAAACTTACCTATTTTTATCATTGAGCTTGTTTATTACTGCTTTGTGTGTAGGAAAATTATTACTTGTTTTCTAATAATGCGGAGGAACTTCAAGCCCAGTATCAATCATTTCATTTCCACCTATGCTTTTTATACGCTTAACTAGCAACTTACAGCTTTCTTCTAACTGGCTTATTTGAGTTTGCTGTTCAATAACTATTAAATTCAATGTTTGTAATAAATCTTCTTGGTAGGCTAACTTAATTTCAAGTTCGGTAAAACGCTCTTCATCTATATTCACTCTGTATTTCCCATGTTTCCTTTCAAGCCAGCAAATGGATTAAAAGTTGCACCCGCCGTTTGTTGTTCACTAGATAATACATCACTGCCATATCGCACTTGCTCTTCAAACCGGGCATGCTCATTATCATGGCAATAAAGGCATAATAATTCCCAATTGCTGCCATTCTGTGGATTATCATCATGATTATGATTTTTATGATGTACCGTTAATTCACGCAAATTAGTATGGGTGAATTCACGCGTACAACGACCACAAACCCATGGATATAGTTTTAGTGCTTTTTCTCTGTAATTTTTTTCACGCTCTTCTTTATATTTCCGAGCCTGTGCAATTAACTGATCTGCATCTGATGTTTTTGTCATAATTTAACCCTTGTTTTTTATCCACCTGTCGCACTCATATATCTTAAAATAACAGGTTTCTCTTGTAGATTAAACTCGTGCTTTTCCGGTTTAATTTGCATGGCCTTAATAATATTTTCTTTCAACTTTTCCATATTCCCTGGGTTTGATCTAATGATTTTTTTTAAGTCAACTGAATGTTCATTGCCTAAACAAAGCAATAATCGACCCTCCACTGTTAATCTGACTCTATTACAATTGCTACAAAAATTAGCACTATGTGGAGAAATAAATCCAACCCGCGTTTGCGAATCTTTTACCTTATAGTAAACAGATGGTCCTCCCGTTTTATCGGGAACGGCTGTTAATTCAAATTTTCTGCTTATATCTGATCTAATCAAATCGCTGGAGTAATAGGCTTCTGCTCTATCGTGTCCAGCAATGATACCTAAAGGCATTTCTTCTATAAAACTGATATCAATTTGATTATCAACCGCATATTGAACTAAATCAATTACTTCTCGATGATTCCTGTTTTTTAAAATAACGGCATTTATCTTTATCCCATCAAAACCCGCTTTTTTTGCTGACTGAATCCCTTTTAATACTTTATTTAAATCCCCTGTACGAGTCATTTGTTTAAATTTTTCACTATCCAGAGTATCTAAACTAATATTTACCCGCTTAACACCTGCTTCTTTAATAGCAACCGCCATTTCTTCCAGTTTCGAAGCATTCGTTGTTATCACTAATTCATCAAGCGCTTTGATTTCTCCAATTTCCTGCAATAATTTTAAAACACCCTTTCTAAGCAGAGGTTCCCCCCCCGTAATCCGTATTTTTTTTACGCCTAATTCTGTAAACGCTTTTGCTATAAATCCCAGCTCTTCCAAAGTCAAAACTTGTGCTCTAGGTAAAAAAGTCATTTCTTCTGACATACAATAGACGCATCTAAAATCACATCTATCGGTAATTGATACCCGTAAATAATCAATGGTTCTACCAAAACGATCTACTAACGGGGTTGTATCTGAAGAAAAAGACATAAGATCAACAAAAATTAAAGACATAAACGAATAATTTTATCATAATTAATATTCCTTCTCGCATCTACAGTCAGCTATCGCTAAAATAGTCTGTCATAGCAAAACACTTAATAATAAAATGAAGCTTAAAATTACCCTACTGATATTAAGTATACTCTTTTCGGGCAACAGTTATTGTACTGAAAAGCTAACTATTCGATTAGGGATATTGGCTTTTGGTACAGTTAACTGGGAGTTATCTGCACTAAAAAACCTTAATTTGCTAGAAAACACTAATTTCCAGCTTGAGATACACCCTGTCGCCAACCCACAGGCAGGTAAAATCGCATTACAAGCTGGCGCAGTTGATATCATCGTCTCTGATTGGGTTTGGGTCTCTCGACTTCGCTCCACAGGTGCTGATTTTACCTTTTATCCCTATTCAACCACTTCAGGTGCCTTGATGGTACCTGAAAATAGTAACATTCGATCTCTACAAGATTTATCTGGAAAAAAACTGGGTATTGCAGGAGGTGAGATGGATAAAAACTGGTTACTTTTACAAGCATTAGGACAACAGTATAAAATTAATCTTAACCAATCTGTTGAAAAAGTTTACGCTGCACCACCTTTGTTAAACCAGCAAATTATTCGTGGACGCGTTGATGCCGTCATCAATTACTGGCATTTTGCCGCAAAACTAGAAGCTCAAAACTATCGCCAAATTATTAATGGTAAAGAAATATTACAACAACTTGGAATCAAACAAATAGTGCCTACATTAGGCTATGTTTTCAATCGTCAATGGGCTGATCAATATAAAACGGAAATCAACCAATTTCTTAAATCCACCCAAACAGCAAAAAACCAACTATGCCAATCAGATAGTGTATGGGCAGACATCGTCTCATTAACTCGTGTTAAAGATCTGATAACTCAAACTATATTACGTCAACGTTATTGCCTAGGACGGATACAACAATGGGGCAAACAAGAACAGCAAGCCGCTGAAAAAATCTATACTCTTTTAAAAAACCTAAGCAATAAAAAGCTCACAGGGCATTCAGATACACTACACACAGGGACATTCTGGACTATAGATGAACCTTAATAAAACCTTACCCAGCCTTTCCTTATTACTCTTTGTATTAATATGGCATGGTATGGCTTTTTTTGTTAACGATAACACCTTACCTTCTCCTGTTATAGTTGTTGAGGTTTTATGGAAAGAAGTCATTTCAGGCGATCTCCTGCGTCACCTGGGCATCACCTTGCAGAGGCTCATTATTAGTTTTTCTATTGCTATGTTACTAGGCTGCGCCATTGGTATCACACTAGGTATCAATAAAAAGCTTAATGCTTTTTTTGATAACTGGCTGGTTATTTTTTTAAATATACCTGCACTGGTCACCATTATCCTTTGTTATGTCTGGTTTGGCTTAATAGAGTCTGCCGCCATCCTCGCCGTTGTTATTAATAAATTACCCAATGTCATCGTCACCATTAGAGAAGGTACCAAGGCATTGGATAAAGATTTATTGGAAATGGCAGTCTGTTATAAATTTAGTAAAACAAAAACCTTTATCCATCTTATTTGGCCCCAACTTCACCCTTTTGTGATGGCTGCCACCCGTACTGGGCTCGCTTTAATCTGGAAGATCATTTTAGTGGTTGAACTACTAGGCCGTAGTGACGGCATGGGTTATCAATTGCATTTGTATTTTCAAGATTTTGATGTCGCCCACATTTTAGCTTACACAGTGGCTTTTATCACTGTCATTCAAGCTATAGAGTTACTTATTCTAAAACCCATGGATCAACAAGCTATCCGGTGGCGACGATGAACGATATTCTAATTAATATCAAACACAAACACTATGATTCGACACATTCAACTCAGCACAACACAATAGAAAATCTTAAATTTTCCCTACCCTCTAATGAGTTTATCTGTCTCATTGGTCCCTCTGGCTGTGGCAAAACAACATTACTTAATATCATTGCTCAATTAGATAATGATTTTGAAGGCGAAATATCACAAGATGGGCAAGCATTACATCCTAATATTGGCTATATTTTTCAGAATCCGCGTTTATTACCTTGGCGAACTGTAAGAGAAAATATTGAACTGGTTTTAAACAAAGAACAATCATCTGACTGTGTCAATCTATTACTGAAAAGTATGCAGCTAGAAGAATCTCAAAATAAATATCCACAACATCTATCTCTGGGTATGAGCCGACGTGTTTCTATCATTCGCGCTTTCGCCATCAATCCTAAAATTTTATTGATGGACGAACCTTTTGTCTCTTTAGATGCGCCGACTGCTCGACAAGTGCACGAATTATTAATTAAGCTATGGTTGCAACGACCCCATACTATTTTGTTTGTCACTCATGACTTACGAGAAGCCATAACATTAGCCGATCGACTGGTTTTTCTATCACCATCACCCATGTCTGTTATTAGCGAAATCAAAGTAGACATTGCTAGAGAAAATCGCAACAATGAAAATGAGATTGAAGGTTTTCGACAAAAGTTATTGCAGAATCATCCAGAAATTAATGATTTATTATAGCTACTAAAAAAGGTTGAATAACATTCTCAACAAAACAGTTGCAGACAAAAATAAAATACAGGATACTTAGAAATAAGTCCTAAATATAACTTACTCTGTAGTCAAATCACTGGAATTTAAAAAAATGAAAAGAAAAACATTAGTCTTGCTATTTGCTGTCACACTCTCTAGCCCACTTAGCGTTATAGCTGACAGTCAATACCCTGCTGCTGACTTCAAACCCATTATTATTTTTGCTGCTGAATCAGCAAGATCGAATAATACTTCAACAAACTCTTCTGCTTTTGACGCTAATTACCCTGCCGCTAACTTTCAGCCTAAAATTCTTTTTATTGCTGCCTCTGCAAATAAACCAACAGCTGAAACATCTTCTTTTGATCCCGCTTTTCCAGCGGCTAATTTTGAGCCTAAAGTCATTTACCCTTAATTTTACTCAAAATAACGCAAGGGCAACTTCTATTAATTCACTCGTTCAATGCCATTTTGTTCGAGTGTTTATGCCGAGAAGGCTGTCCGAGAATAGAAAACCTGCTATGGAAAAAACCATTTTGGTCATTTTCCCCGATCATTTTCGTTAATCAGATAGCCAAACGTGCTTTAACCCTGCCAGCTTTGTAATGATAAATCACAGCCTTATCTTTTTTGCTAACCCTGATGCACTAAAAGGGGTGAATTCGACTCATAAACGCACCACTACCATTGACGAGAATCCACAGCCGTCATCTCTAAAAACATCTGATAAGGTGTTTTAAATCCTAGGCATTTTCTCGGTCTAGAATTGAACTTATTCACTGCTATTTTAACATCGTCTTTTGCAATATCAATCAGCTTCATTGATTTAGGGAAATACTGTCTAAGCAAGCCAAACGCCAGCATCAATATTATGTTTTTCATATTCATACTTTTGTTACATTACGCTAATTTTTTATTTTGTCTTCCAAGCTGATAATTTGATAGGATGGAGATAAGGCACATCTGCGGGAAAATCTTTTAGCAAACTGTTTAAATTATTTTGATGTTTATCTTGTAACGGTTTTGTTGTGTTCGTTACATCTACTTCGTCCCATGTCTTTTTATCGACGACCCGACAATCAACCACATTAGCATCCATCAGCACTAACGAAGTTGGAATAGCGATTTCAACAAATAAATTTACTGCGGAAAATATCCCAGAATAATAGCAAAATTGCTTAATCTCACTACCCGCAATAATGACAATATCGCTATAACCACGGGCAAGTGGATAATTTATGGCTCGCTTATATTTCTGCCATCTTCCAAAAAAAAAATAAGGCCACTCCCAAATAGCCCATTTAACTTTTTTAATCAAACCCTTTCTATTACGCAAATGCCACAAACAAGCACTCAGAATATAGCGATAATTTACTTTGAGTTGTTTGCCAAAATGGTTGCTGAGTAAATTATGGCGTTTAAATAATGCTACGGCTTGGGCAAAACTTGGTAAGTGGTGTAATTCCTCCAAACCTTTATTTTTCATGGAAAAATTATGCGCCCAATCATTCCAAAACCATACAGATATACAACCATTTTTATCGACTAAATTTTCAATTTTGTGCAAATAACAATCTTGCGGCTGTAATTTAAAAAAATCTTGATAATTATCTTCATTAATGGCAGGGTTTAAGAGCAAATCATCGGCAATAAAAACATAATGACTGATGTTTTTTTGATAATAATCACGTAAACCTTGGCTGATATAGCCTTGAAAATAATAAGAACTATCATAAACCGAACTGACATTTTCCTTATCACCCTGATAAAAAGGCATTAAATGATGAATTTGGCTAAATCTAGCACCATATATCTGCTCGATTATGGCAATATTTTTGACATATTTGTGATTATATATTATGACTAATAATGGTTTTTTTTGCATATTGGATTAAACACTTATTTATATGATAAACGCACCGCTACCAGTTGACGAGAATCCACAGCCGTCATCTCTAAAAACACCTGATAAGGTGTTTTAAATCCCTGGCTTTGGAACGGGGAAATTGTCTAATTCTACAGAATTTACCCATTAATTTATTCATAGACCCATAAAAGCACTATTCAACAACAGGCACTACTTTCTTTTATTGTGTTTAACCAATCGCTTACGTTTTTTTAACTGCTGTTCTGTCAATTTATTTTTTTGCCCTTTAAAAGGGTTGCCTGCTGATTTTAATACTATTTTCACGGGGGTTCCCTTAAGCTCTAATTGGTCTCTAAAATAGTTAATTAAAAAGCGTTTGTATGCACTGGGCAATGCATCTGTTTGCGCACCATGTATGACAACCGTGGGTGGGTTTCTTCCACCTTGATGTGCATATTTGAGTTTGATTCGTCTACCTTGAACCAAAGGGGGTTGATGTGCTACAAGTGCTTGTTTTAAAATTCGCGTTAACACAGGCGTTGACATATCAACCATAGCCGCATCATATAGATCATGAACCACATCAAACAACTTACCCACACCACTGCCATGTAATGCTGAAATAGGATGCTTTTCAGCAAAATCCAAAAAAGGCAATTTAATATCTAACTGTCTTTTAATCAGGTTTTTCTGATCGATACTAATGCCATCCCATTTGTTCAAGCCAATAATTAGTGCTCGCCCTGCCTCTAAAACCATCCCTAAAAGATGTGCATCCTGATCAGTAATCCCTTCTCTGGCATCGATTAAATAGATCACCACATTTGCTTTTTCTACTGCTTGCAAGGCTTTAATGATACTGAATTTTTCAACAACCAGAGTTACCTTGGCTCTTCTGCGTATTCCAGCGGTATCAATTAAGGTAAACTTCTGCTCATTCCTTTCAAAAGGAATATAAATACTGTCACGCGTTGTACCTGCTTGATCAAATACAACTACACGCTCTTCACCTAATAAGCGATTGACTAAGGTAGATTTTCCCACATTGGGTCGCCCCACTACAGCAATGCTAATGCCTTTATCTTCTTCTGTAGCTTCTTCTGTAGCTTCTTCAGCAGGAAATAAAGCATCAACCTGAGCTAATAACTCACGCACACCTCTGCCATGACTTGCTGATATTGGTGCAGGCTCACCCAGTGCTAATGCATAAAAGTCAACGGTTGCAACTGCTGCATCCAATCCATCAATTTTGTTAGTGAGCAGAATGATCGGTTTGTTCAGCTTTCTCAATGAATCTGCAATCGCTTGATCAGAGCTATTCATTCCATCTCTGGCATCGACTAAAAAGAAAACAATATCTGCTTCTTCCAAGGCTAGTTGTATCTGTTTCCTAGCAAAAACCTCAATACCTTTATTTTCATCTGAAATGCCACCGGTATCAATCACTAGACAATCACGATTGCCTCTTTTAATTCGACCATATTTACGATCTCGAGTCAGTCCAGGATAATCAGCAACCAGCGCGTCACGACTACGGGTCAAATAATTAAAAAGCGTAGATTTACCTACATCAGGTCTTCCAACCAATACAATAACAGGTAACATTTAAAATAATCTTGCTTTTAATGCGGTGAGAGTGCCGTCTTTTGAATAACTAAATACGGTGTCATCAACAACCACTAATTTAGCATCTATTCCTTGCCCTGAAACTTTAATTCGACCTAGTTGTCTGCCATCACTTTTTGCTAGCCAATGAATATAACCTCCAAAATCACCGACAACTACGTACTCATCGTAGGTAACGGGTGCTGTCAATCTTCGATGACTCAATTCATTCTGTTTCCAAAGTGAAGTGCCATTACGCTGATCCAGTTGCCAAACATGGCTTTTTGCATCACTAACGTATAAATAACGCCAGTCATAACTCAAACCCGAATAGGAAGAGATATCTTTATTATGCCAGAGTACATCGCCATCAACCTCAAGTACGGCGGAAGTTCCCCCCTGAAAACTGGAAATAAAAATAACCCCGTCCGTTTCTACAGGGTCAACATCTAGGTCAACTAATCTTTCGATTTCTGTGCGTCCACTGGGAATAACAATACTGGTTTCCCATCTGTTTTTTCCATCAATCAAGCGTAAAGCAATTAATTTTCCATTGGCATAACCAGCAATCACATGTTCGGCAACAATAATAGGCGAACCAGTTCCTCTAATACTTAATGCAGGCACACTACGCTCAAATAGCCAAAGTTCGGAGCCATCTTCTTCACTTAAAGCGACGACCTTACCATCTGTTGTTCGAATAATAACAATCCCATTATCTATTACAGGATTAGCCAGTACTTCGCTTGAAACTAAAACCTGCCATTTCTGCAATCCTGTATCGAAATCCAAGGCAATGACTTCTGCATTGCTAGTCGCTAAAATAACCGTTTTATCTCCTATTCCTGGCCCTGCTGAAAAACTATAGTCGGTATCGGTCTCCCATACTAAATCACCTGTTTTTACATCTAGTGCTTGTACCAAACCATTTCTTTCTGCTACTAATATTTTGCCATAGCTAATGGCTAAAACAAGATTTAAGAATTGACCATCTGTACCAACGCCTATGCTTTCTTGCCATAACATATCTATTTCAATTTCTGCCTCATAGGCAACTAATTCAGCAGGCGGTATTTTATTATATTCCCCACCGAAAAAATAACTGCTTACACCTGAAACTAGCTCAGTCCCTGTTTTAAGAGCTGCACAACCTGACAGTAACAATGCAGTGATACTGGCAATAACAAAGGAAGTAAAATATGTTTTAATTTTTTTCATCAATTCTTTAATGTGGCAACTTTATTCTTTAATTAATTCAACATTGGTATTACTTTCAATCATTTTGGCTTGAGTAATATCATCTAACTTGAGTTGTAGTAAAGCAGATTTTCCACCCGCTCTTAAAGCACTTTGGTAGGCTGTACGTGCTTCACCCAAGCGATCTAAAGCGACATAAAGATCACCTGTCATCTCATCATAACTGGCTGAAAAGCCTTCCGCATCTGCTTGATCCGCTTCTGCAATGAGTTGTAAGCCACGTTGGTTTTCACCTTTAGCCTGTAATACTTTAATTAAACGAATTCTTGCTATATTTCTCAACTCTACTGAGCTTGCATCAATCACTAACTTTTCTAAAATGCCTTGTGCTCCATTCAGATCAGCCATTTGCACTTTAGTTTTAGCTAATAATAAACGGCTCAAAGTCACGTAAGTTGAACTTGAGTCGTATTCTTGAATACGCTCGGTGATTTTTTTAACAGAATCCTGCTTTTCTTCATTGATACTGACTAAAAGCTCATCAAATAGTGCTGAAACCTGCATGCTTTTATCTTTTTGTTGCTGTTGCCAATAATTCCCTCCAGTAATAATGAGTATGCCAGTAGCAATACCTACTATGGTTGAAAACCCATTTTCTTTCCACCATCTTTTTATTGCTACAACCTGTTCTTCTTCTGTGTCGTAAATTTTCACTTTTTCTCTCTAAATTTAATATTATTTGTGACTGTTTTTTATTAGCTTTAATTATACTTCCATTTCTGTAAAAGACTAAGGTCACTCGCAACAAATAAGCCACCCGTCTTGTGGGTCTTTTTATCCATCCTAGGCGTTGCAACTTAGCTCATATAGTCTGCTATACTTCTTTCGTTGCACCTTAAAAATGAATAAAATCCTGTGCAAGCCGAGGTGTTTATTTATTGCATGTTAGCTAAATTGATTCTTTTAAAAATTGAATCGCTGTTTCAATGCTAACATTGATTTGCTCATCATTGCTTCTTAGTGGTTTTATACTCACTTCAGCCCTCGCCATTTCATCCTCTGCTAAAACAATGGCATAGGCGGCACCACTTTTATCAGCCTTCTTGAACTGGCTTTTAAAGCTACCTGCGGCACAGTTTACTTGTAATTTAATGCCGTTAACTTCATTTCTAATTTTCTCAGCTAAACGCAAGCCTTCTTTTTCTGCCGCTACACCGATCCGAATCATATAAACATCAACCGTATTTTGAACAGCTATGCTATCTAATTGTTCCAACAACAACAACAATCGCTCCATTCCCATAGCAAAACCTACCGCATGATTCGCTTTGCCACCTAATTGTTCAACTAGCCCGTCATATCGACCGCCAGCACAGACTGTACCTTGGGCACCCAAATCATTAGTCACCCATTCAAATACGGTTTTTGCGTAATAATCCAGACCTCTGACTAATCTGGTATTTATCTCATAGCTGATACCCAGTTGATCCAAAGTATCTGTTAATGTTTGAAAATGTTGCCGACTATCTTCTCCTAAAGAATCCATTAATTCAGGTGCATCTTTTATCAGAGATTGCATCTCTTTATTTTTGCTATCCAGTATTCTTAGTGGATTAGTTTCAAGCCGAGATAAACTATCTGCATCTAACAACGCCAGATGTTGCTTAAAGTAAGTAAGCAGTTTTTCTCTGTAAAGCAATCTTTCTTCTGTGCTACCTAGGGTATTAATTTCTAATCTTAATTTATCTCGGATAGCAAATTTTTTCCACATCCTGTCGGTTAGCAAAATCAGCTCTGCATCAATATCAGGCCCAGGCATACCATAGGTTTCAACACCTAATTGATAAAACTGTCGATAGCGACCTTTTTGTGGCCGCTCATAACGAAACATAGGGCCATAATACCATAGCCTATGAACTTGATTATGCAGTAAACCGTGTTCTAAACAGGCTCTTAAACATCCCGCTGTACCTTCTGGTCTTAATGTTAAGGAATCAGAATTGCGATCATCAAAGGTGTACATTTCTTTTTCCACAATATCAGTCACTTCACCAATAGAGCGTTTAAATAGTTCTGTTCTTTCTACCATAGGTAGGCGAATTTCCTGATAACAATAACTAGACATAACTTCTCTAATAATGCTTTCAGCATATTGCCAGCGTGGAGATTGTTCGGGCAAAATATCATGCATTCCCCGTATTGCTTGGACAGACTGATTATTCTTTGCCATTTATTCCGATTTGATTATTTATCAAGATTTTTTTAAATTACAGCAGTTTCATACAGAGGCTATGCACTTATTATACGAATTCAGCATAAATAATTTGCATGCAAAATAGGTTAATAAATTTTTATTACGGCTTTCATCTGAACTGCTTGTTTGGATGAAGGAAAAAGAGCAAACAATTTCTCTCTATAATGATCAGCCATTGCTTTGTTGCCTAATCCTCGTTCTGTTTGCACGGCATACCATAATGTTTCAGATGTCTGCCTGGCTACAGCAAGATAGCGTTGCAAAAAACCACGTGCAGATAAATACCTTCTTTTGTCATAACTTATTTTCTGCATTTCCTGTAGTGCTGGTGGATATTGGCTGTTTTCTTGTAAGGCATGTCTAAAATTTGATTCTGCCAGTGCCTTGTTAGCATTTATTAATTGACAGCGTCCTATATTAGTGTATGCGAACCACTTTCTGTTATTAAGGGGTATTGCTAATGCTTGCTTTAATAGCTCAATACCCTTTTTATACTCGCCACTTTCACACAAAAAACGTCCATAATTATTTTTTATACTAAAATCATCTACAGCAAGACTAATCGCCTGTTGGTAATGTTTTTCCGCCAAACTATCTTGAGCTAAGCGTTCGTGCAATACACCCAAGGCATTGTGTACTTCCGCATTGTTTGCGTTTAATTCTAAAGCAATATCCAGTTTTTCTTTTGCTGTCTTTATCATATCCATGTCCAGATAACGAACGCCCATCTGTAGATATAATTGAGAGCGTTCTTCAGTAGACATAGCTTTAGTGGCTTTACTAGGGACACATGCAGGAATAAAAATACATAGCAAAGTAATGGTTAAGCAACTATAAATACGGTTAAATAGCATTTGCTAATCCCATTTGTTGTAGTTTTAAATGTCGCCGACTCTTATCTTTGACTTTTCCCACTAATTGACCACAGGCAGCGTCAATATCATCTCCGCGTGTTTTTCTGATGGTGGTGATAATCCCCCCATTGTAAAGAATATCTTTAAATCTGGAAATAGTTTGTTTGGATGAACAAACATAATCAGAATTTGGAAACGGATTAAAGGGAATAAGGTTTATTTTTGCAGGCACTTCTTTGAGTAATTTAAGTAATTCATTAGCATCTTGCATGCTGTCATTAATATCTTTTAGCATCACGTACTCAAAGGTAATATGTTTTCTAGGGCCTTGATTTGCATATTCTTTACATGTGGCCATCAATTCCTTTAATGGATATTTTTGATTAATCGGTACTAACTGGTCTCTTAATTCATCATTAGCAGCATGTAAGGACACAGCCATACTGACATCACACGCTTCATTCAATCTGTTCATCGCAGGAACAATGCCTGATGTGCTCACCGTCACTTTTCGTTTTGATAAGCCAAAGGTAAAATCATCCATCATTAAGTTCATTGCCGCTACCACATTATCAAAATTTAATAAAGGTTCACCCATTCCCATCATAACTACATTGGTAATTCTTTTACTATCACCCAGTCTTTTTTGTGCCACATAAAGCTGACCAATAATTTCTGCCACTGAGAGGTTTCTATTAAATCCCTGTTGTGCCGTTGAGCAAAAGGTACAGGCTAAAGCACAACCAATTTGAGACGATACACATAAAGTGCCTCGTTTTTCTTCTGGAATAAACACACTTTCAATGCGATTACCCAAGCCCATTTCCAACACCCACTTTGTAGTACCATCAGAGGCTATTTGTTCAAGCAGAATTTCTGGTGCGGTAATCGTACAATGCGTATTCAAATAAGATCTTAACGATTTACTCAGATTCGTCATCTGATCAAAGTCAGTAATATTTCCCTGATATATCCATTTGAGTAGCTGAGTCGCTCTAAAGGGTTTTTCCCCCATATTGACAAAAAATGCGCTCAGTCCCTTTCTGTCAAAATTAAGTAGATTGACAGGGAGGACTGCCTTAGTTGTATTCATCTGCAAACATCAACACAACTGCAAGCAATCCGTCTAAAAATATTCAGTGCAGACAGATTGCTTTTTAAATGACTGTTTAATTTATCGAATGCGCTCACAAAGCTCTTCATCTGAGAAGAAATATGAGATTTCGCGAGTCGCAGATTCTACTGCATCCGAACCATGTACAGCATTCTCATCGATACTTTCTGCAAAATCAGCACGAATAGTACCTGCATCAGCTTCTTTAGGATTCGTTGCCCCCATTAGATCACGATTTTTTAATACTGCCCTATCACCTTCCAAAACCTGTACAACAACAGGGCCAGAAATCATAAAAGAAACTAAGTCATTAAAAAAAGGACGTTCTTTATGTTCTGCATAAAAACCTTCCGCTTTTTCTTTTGATAATTGTTGCATTTTTGATGCAACAACACGTAAACCACTTTTTTCAAATCGACTGACTATATCGCCAATGACATTTTTTGCTACTGCATCTGGTTTAATAATTGAAAAAGTACGTTCTATTGCCATTGTTTTTAAAACTCCAGTTTTGTTATTTAATTTAAATAAGCAGATGCCAATGCATCTGCTGTTAATTTTTTAGTATTTGCTAACACGCAAGTCTTGAGCCTACGCGATCAAGGCATAAAATCTATATCTTCGCCTTCAACGATAGGCACCATTAGATCTTTCTGAACAATACCCAATGCCAATACAACAGGACTTGCCACATAAATTGATGAGTAAGTACCAATACCTACACCTATTAATAATGCGATAGCAAAGTTATGTATAATCTCGCCACCTAATACCGCTAATGCAATTAATACTAATGCTGTAGTAATTGAAGTCATTAATGTTCGACTCAATGTTTGATTGAGTGAAATATTCATAATATTTTCTGAACTATCTTTGCGCAATGTTCTAAAATTTTCTCTGATTCTGTCATAAACCACAATAGTATCGTTTAATGAATAACCGATGACAGCCAAAACAGCCGCTAAAACAGTTAAATCAAATTCCATTTGTAAGATAGAAAAAAAGCCCAGGGTAATAAGCACGTCATGAATCAGTGCAACTACTGAACCTATAGAAAATTTGTATTCAAATCGCCAAGCCACATAAAGCAAAATACCAAACATGGAATATAACAATGCCAAGCCACCATCTTCAGTGAGTTCATCACCCACTTGAGGGCCAACGAATTCCACACGACGTATGGTTGCAGGTTCAGTCGCATTTCGATTCACTATTTTCAAAATTTTAGTACTTAACTCGACATTACTGACACCTTCTCTGGGCTTTATCCGAATCAGTACATCTTTGGTGGTACCAAAGTTTTGTACAGTCGCATCTAAAAAACCTTCTTCATCAAGTGCAGTACGCAATACGGTTAAATCAGCAGCCTGTTGATAGCCGACTTCAACCAATGTACCTCCTGTAAAATCAATCCCTAACTTCATTCCGTTAACAGCAAACGAAACGATTGAAGAGATTATCAATACACTGGAAAAAACCAGCGCAATTTTACGTTTACCTAAAAAATCAATATTTTGTTTGAACATGTCTTGTTTTCCTGATTACACGGATAGTTTATCAATATGACGGTTGCCATAAATCCAGTTGATTATCATCCGTGTTCCCCAGATTGCAGTGAACAAAGAAACCAGAATACCGATAGATAAAGTCACCGCAAAGCCTTTGACAGCACCGCTACCAAAACCAAATAAAACCAATGCCACCAATAGGGTGGTGATATTGGCATCAAGAATGGTCGCAAAGGCTTTTTCATATCCGCTAAAAATGCTGGACTGAGGTGTATTTCCTATTTTAATTTCTTCTTTAATCCGTTCAAAAATCAACACATTGGCATCAACTGCCATACCCACTGTTAATACAATACCCGCAATACCTGGTAAGGTCAGCGTGGCCTGTAATAAAGATAAAACAGCGACAATAACAATTAAATTAAATGCCAACGCAATATTAGCCACCAAACCAAATGTTTTGTAATAGATCGCCATAAACACAAGCACTAAAACAAAGCCTACAACAACAGACATCAAACCCTTATCAATATTATCTTGTCCTAAGCTGGGGCCGACTGTACGTTCTTCTACAATATCGACAGGAGCAGCCAAGGCACCCGCTCTTAGCATTAAAGCAAGATTGCGAGCTTCCATAGGATTATCCAAGCCTGTGGTCTGAAAACGTTTGCTAAAAGAGTCCCGAATAGTGGCAACACTAATAACTTTTTCTATTTTTTCTTTATGTCGAATTTTTTTACCATCAACTATCCGTATTTCAGATTTATATTCCACAAATATCACTGCCATGGGTCTGCCAATATTTTTATGCGTCATATCACCCATTTTTTTGGCACCAATTCCATTTAAGGTAATAAATACAGCAGACGAGCCTTGCTGATCAAAACCTGAAGAAGCGTCAACAACCTGATCTCCCGTTACAATAACGTGACGCTTTAACAAGATAGGTGAACCATTTTTTTCATAATAAAGGCGTGAACCCACTGGAGCTGAACCTTCAACCGCTTTTTGTACATCATGTTCAATATCAACCAGACGATATTCCAGTGTTGCTGTTTTACCCAAAATATTTTTTGCTTCTGTGGTGTCCTGAATACCTGGCAGTTGCACTACAATACGATGGTCTCCTTGTTGTTGAACAACGGGTTCGGCAACCCCTATTTCATTCACTCGATTACGCAGAGTGGTCATGTTTTGAGCCAAGGCAAAATTTTTAATTTCCCGCTGTTCATTTTCAGAAAGTTTAACCAATAGTACTAAAGGTTCATCCGCTTCCTTCACTGTTAATTCGCGAAAATCATCATCTAAAAGATCCATTGTGGCTTGCTTTGTTTCTTCAGTTTTTAACTTTATCCTGATAAAGCCATTTTCTTTGGAAATAGATTGGTATCTAATCTTAACGGCTCTTAATGCAGAACGAATATCACTGTTATAACGATCCTCAGCCTGTTTGATAGCAGCATCCATATCTACTTCCATTAAGAAATGCACACCGCCCCGAAGATCAAGACCTAAATACATAGGACTTGCACCTAATGCACGCAACCATTCGGGGGTCGCTGGTGCCAGATTTAAAGCAACAGTAAGATGACGACCGACACTCTCTCTTAAGAAATCCGCTGCTTTTAATTGATCATCGGTATTATGAAAACGAGCAAGAATCTTGCCTTTGTTTGCGTTAAATTCAAATGATTTTAAGTTTAAATCAACCGTCTTAAGACTGACCTCAATTTTATCTGCTTTGCTCTGTTCCAACTTTGTTGTAGTTGAGGATGACAACTGAACAGAAGGATCGTTACCATATAGATTAGGTAGGGCGTAAATAATCCCGACCACGAAGACAATCAGAATAATTAGGTTTTTCCAAAAAGGGAAATGGTTTTGCATTTTTTTCCAACGTTTAAACGACAAAACTCAACAGACAAGGCTGTTGAGTTTTGCAAAAAATAGAAATTATGATTTTGATTTTTTGTTCACTGTTTTATAAGTACCTTTTGGCATCATGTTAGCAATCGCATGACGCTGAACATTGATAAAGATATTATCACTCACTTCCAGTTTTACAAAGTTTTCATCTACTTCAGCTACTTTTCCTAAAACACCACCACTGGTAACTACTTCTGTACCTTTACCCAAAGTCGCCAACATTTGCTTTTGCTCTTTCGATTTTTTAGCTTGAGGACGAATAAACAGAAAATAAAAAAACGCCAAAATGGCTAATGGAAACAGCAGACCCTCAAGCCCAGGAGAGGCATCACTTGGAGCACCTTGAGCCATTGCATCAGATATAAAAAAACTCATCACTTTCCTCTATTATTATAAATTATCTTAGGCATTCTCTTACCCCTGCCCAGATGAAAACTTGTTATTATGACACATTTGGTACGGATTTATTACGTAACTGATAAAATTGGTGAATAAATTTATCAAAGTTACTATTCGCAATAGCCTCTCGCATATCTTCCATAAGTTGCAAGTAATAATACAGGTTATGGATAGTGTTTAATCTTGACCCCAACATTTCCTTACATTTGTCCAAGTGTCGTAGATAAGACCGCGAATAATTTTGACAAGTATAACAGCCACATTCCTCATCAAGAGGCCGAGTGTCAGACTCATACTGACTATTCCTGATTTTAACCACACCTGTGCGGGTAAACAAATAGCCATTTCTGGCATTACGCGTTGGCATCACGCAATCAAACATGTCTATTCCACGCCTAACCGCTGCTACTAAATCTTCTGGTGTTCCCACACCCATTAAATAACGTGGCTTATCGACTGGCATTTTTTTATGAACAATATCCAGTGTTGCCATCATTTCATCCTTTGGCTCACCAACGGACAACCCACCAATGGCATAACCATCAAAACCGATATCAATTAGGCCATCTATGGACTCTTGCCGCAAATGCTCATACATGCCACCTTGTGCGATACCAAACAAGGCAGAAGGATTATCGCCATGTGCCTGTTTACTACGCTGTGCCCAGCGTAGAGACAATTGCATTGAATCTGCTACCTTCTGAACCGTAGCAGGATAAGGCGTACATTCATCAAAAATCATCACAATATCAGAACCCAGATCACGCTGAACCTGCATAGATTCTTCCGGCCCCATAAAAATATTACTGCCATTAATCGGCGATTTAAAAGTTACACCTTCTTCAGAAATTTTACCCAGTGCACCTAAGCTAAACACCTGAAACCCCCCTGAGTCAGTCAAAATTGGCTTTTCCCAATGGATAAAATCATGCAAATCGCCATGTGCCCTCATTACCTCCATACCAGGACGTAACATTAAATGAAAGGTATTAGCTAATATGATTTGTGCACCAATACCTGTCAACTCTTCAGAGCTAAGTGATTTAACCGATCCGTATGTCCCAACAGGCATAAAAATTGGAGTTTCAATAACGCCGCGAGAAAATGTTAATTGACCTCTTCGTGCATAGCCATCAATATTTTTTAACTTAAATTCCATTTGCTAGATATATGATTAATATACTGTTTTTCAAGAAGCTATGGTATCGACTGATAAATGTTCAAAATGCTTATCTATCGTTAACACAGGAACAGTATGAGGTAATACAATAGCTACAATCAACGCATCAGTAACAGGTAATGCAATGCCTTTTTGTCTGAGGCTTTGTAAACAAAGGCCCGCTTCAATCCAATCTTGTTTTGTAGTCTCTAATATTTCAATAGCATTGGTACTCACAGAAATAGAAATCCAAGACCTTTAAATAAAAAAAGGAAGTCGTTTTGAATACGACCTCCTTTTTTTAACTTACAAAAAGCCCTGTTAAAGCAGAATTTTACTTTAACAACTCTTCCAACAATCCATTCAATTTATGAACGAAAGCCACAGGGTCATCAAGCTGCCCACCTTCACTTAAAATAGCTTGGTCAAACAAAATATTAGTAATATCAGCAAAACGATCATCATCTTGCTCATTTTTAATAGACGTTACCAGAGCATGTATCGGGTTAATTTCAAAGGTCGGTTTTGTACCACCCATGCCCATCATATTCATCGGTTGACCTGCTTCTTTCATAATACGTTCCATATTCAGGCTCATATCATGATCGCCTGTCACTAGACAAGCGGGAGAATCCGTCAACCGATTAGTAACGCGTACATCACTGACTTTATCACCTAGGACTGCTTTCATTTGTTTAAGAATGGCTTCAAAATCTTTACTGCTTTCTTCTTTCTCTTTTTTCTCCTCTTCAGTATCTAGCTTATCTAAATCTAATTCCCCTTTAGCCACTGATTGTAGTTGCTTACCATCAAATTCCGTTAAATGAGAAATCAACCATTCGTCAACACGATCAGCCATCAATATCACTTCAATGCCTTTTTTACGAAAGACTTCTAAATGAGGGCTATTTTTTGCGGCAGAAAAGCTATCCGCTGTCACATAATAAATTTTTTCCTGCCCTTCATTCATTCGCTCTACATAATTTTCCAGCGATATATCCTGTTTTTCCTGGTCAGTATGGGTGGATGAAAAACGTAGCAATTTAGCAATAGCCTCTTTGTTTTTGCTATCTTCAATCACACCTTCTTTAATGACATTGCCAAATTCAGCCCAGAATTTTTCATAGATGTCAGCATCTTTACTCATTGATTTCAACAAGCCCAATACTTTTTTAACCGCACCGGCTTTAATAGTACTGATCTGCTTACTTTTCTGAAGAATTTCTCTTGATACATTCAACGGTAGTGAATCCGCATCAATCACCCCACGAACAAAGCGCAAATAACGTGGCATTAACTGTTCGGCATCATCGGTAATAAATACTTTGCGGATATATAGTTTTACCCCATGCTTAGCTTCTCTGTCCCACATATCAAAAGGCGCACGAGCTGGCACATAAAGCAGCAAGGTATATTCATTGCTGCCTTCTACTTTACTGTGTACATGCGTTAAAGGGTCTTGAAAGTCATGCCCCACGTGCTTATAAAATTCGTTATAGTCTTCATCAGAAATATCTTCTTTAGATTTAGTCCATAAAGCAGATGCACTGTTAACTGTTTCATCTTCAATAGTTGCTGCTGAAGTTTCCTTACCCTCTTCATCCGTTTCTGCAGGAATTTCTTTATCCATGATAATAGGCAAAGAAATATGATCAGAAAACTTAGTGATAATAGAACGCAGTCTATAACTATCTAAAAATTCATCTTCACCTTCTTTTAGATGCAAGACCACTTCTGTACCACGACTTTCTTTTTCCACGCTTTCCAGTGTGTAATCACCTTCTCCTGCTGATTCCCAACGAACCGCTTCCGTTGTACCCGCTTTACGCGTAGTTAAGGTCACTTTATCAGCCACAATAAATGAAGAATAAAAACCCACACCAAACTGACCAATCAATTCACTATCTTTGGCTGCATCACCCGTCAATTTTTCAAAAAACTGTTTTGTGCCTGATTTTGCAATAGTCCCAATATGGTCTTGTACTTCTTCTCTAGTCATACCAATACCGGTATCAGAGATAGTCACAGTACGATCATCTTTATCAAAAGCAATACGGATGTTTAAATCACTACTTCCTTCATAAAGGCTTTCATTCGACAAGGCTTCAAAGCGCAATTTATCAACCGCATCCGAACCATTTGAAATCAATTCACGCAGAAAGATTTCTTTGTTGCTGTACAAAGAATGAATCATTAAATGCAATAAATGCTTAACTTCAGTTTGAAACCCCAAGGTTTCTTTTTTTGCTTCAACAGTCATGGTGTTTGTTTTCCTACATTTCTAATTTAGTTGCAGAGTATGTGGGGACATTTATTGACTTTTCAAGCAAGATTTAAAGCCTTTTCACGAAAATACATGCCTTTTATATGCAATGAGTATTGCACTTTTTTTTTATATGAATGGGGCGTTTAACCCTAATGCAAGGATAAATATTGCGGCACTATTCATCTGCTTTGGTTCTTGTTAAAAACAATCACTTACACTCTATTTGGCATAGACCCGTAAATACTAGCCAGAAGATCCACAAGTAAGGTTTCCACTTGGGATCTGTTTTGATGAATTAAATAAACTAGCGAAAGCAGAAAAGTGTTTCAAAAAAGAAGGACAATGGCTAGTAAAGCCAAAAAGACTTCAAAACCACAAACACATCCTTTATTAATCGCAGTGATAAGAACAATATTGATTCCGAGAAGTGTCAAAAGAGAACATAGGGTGTTCTATATCCATAATAATGATTGTGATTATAATAATCATAATAGGGTCGATAAATTTGTTGGTATTTCGGCCAAATATGATGTCCATCAATAGTAACAACAGGCACTTTAATCGTTTGCTCACCAATGACTTTTTCTACCATTCCGTTTATTGAACCTGCAATTGTAATTTCTGTATCTTTTGGGTAAATTGCAGGGTCAAGAAACTGCTTGCTAATTGAAATAAAACGCCCCAAAGAGGGTTTGTCTAAAAGAGGTCGCCCATAATGATTAAGTGGGTAATACAGAATTTGTATTTGTGTTCCTTCAACTTTATTTTCCACGTCAATAATCTTTCCTCCCCACCTCACAGGGGTGTTTTTAAAATTATGGCTATTGGCTAAAACATGATGAAGTTGAGTATCAACTTGAGGCGCATTTTTAATATTTGCAGGTAAATTAGAACACGCTTGCAAAAACAACAGACTAACAATTATGAGACTTTTCACAATTATCTCCTCTATACTTGTGATTTGAACAATGGATAAACTATAGGAGCCTTTTTTTAACATTTAATTCCATTAACTTTATAGTCTTCATATTAATCATCCCAGCCTTCTCCCTCTGGAGAAGGCTATAAAGTGCGAAAGCTTTTGCACGGATTAATAGCATAAGAAATAATGATGCTGTCAGCTATTTATCATAAATATTTAGAGACCTCAGCATAACTCTGGACGAGGAGAAAAAGTGATAGAATTTTTCAGGTTTTAGTCAAAATAACAAGTGTAATAGTGCGCTATTGCGCGTTATTTTGGCTGACCTTTTTTATCCGTTCATGAGTTATGCTGAGGTCTCATTGAGTCAACATGCTTCCTCATTTAAAAAAACGGGATTAAATCGACACCTAAAAGCATTCATGAAATCATCAAAAATCATCATATTTCTCCTTATTAGCACAATGATTACGGCATTCTTTGTGTTTGATATTCATCACTATCTTTCTTTAGAGATACTAAAGAAGCAACAACTAAACATTGAATCATACCGAAGTAATAATCCAGTTTTAACCATCGTTTATTACTTACTTGTATACATAGCCGTTACTGCATTATCTTTACCAGGCGCAACCATTTTAACCCTAGCTGGTGGCGGTGTTTTTGGCTTGCTATGGGGTACTGTCATTGTTTCTTTTGCTTCAACTCTTGGGGCAACTCTGGCTTTTTTAGCGGCACGATTTTTATTTCGTGACAGCATCAATTCCCATTTCAGTTCCCGAATGAAAGCCATTGATTCCGGTATTGACAAAGACGGTGCTTTTTATTTATTTACTTTACGTTTAGTGCCCATTTTTCCATTCTTCATGATTAACCTGACCATGGGACTCACAACATTAAAGTTATGGCACTTTTATTGGGTGAGCCAGCTTGGCATGTTAGCAGGTACCATTGTATACGTTAATGCAGGGACTCAACTGGCAAAAATAAATTCACTATCAGATATTTTATCGCCTGTATTATTAGGCTCCTTTGTTTTATTAGGTTTTTTCCCCTTATTTGCTAAAAAACTTATCGAGACTATAAAAAAAGTAAAAATCTATAGACATTGGCACAAACCTAAACAATTTGATAATAATCTGATAGTTATTGGAGCTGGGGCTGCAGGACTTGTCACCTCTTACATTGCATCCGCAGTAAAAGCCAAAGTCACTTTAATTGAAAAACATAAAATGGGCGGTGATTGTTTAAACACGGGTTGCGTCCCCTCTAAAGCATTAATTTGCACTGCCAAACATTTATCACATATTAAACGCTCAAAAGAATTTGGCATTAAACAAGCCAGTGCAGATTTTGATTTTGCGGATGCCATGGAACGTGTACAGGCTATTATTAAAACAATAGAGCCACATGATTCAATTGAACGCTATAGCAAGCTCGGTGTAGACATCGTTGAAGGTGAAGCAAAAATTATTTCACCCTGGGAAGTACAGATTACAACAGCTGCTGGTATTAAAACTTTAAGCACACGCTGCATTGTCATTGCTGCTGGTGCATGTCCATTTATCCCAACTATACCTGGCATTGATCAAGTCGCCCCGCTAACATCTGACAACATTTGGAATCTAACAGAATTACCCAAACGATTACTGGTATTAGGCGGTGGACCTATAGGTTGTGAATTAACCCAATGTTTTGCACGATTAGGTAGCCAGGTAACTCTGCTTCAAAGAAACTCACGCCTCATGGTTCGTGAAGATAAAGAAGCATCCGAAGCTGTACAAACAGCATTTGAAGAAGAAGGCATTGATATTAAAGTTAACCATTCAGCTAAAGAATTTATCATTGAAAACGGTGAAAAAATACTGCTAGCCGAAGCGCAAGGACAATTAGTAAAAATCCCCTTTGATCAAATACTAATAGCCGTGGGTCGAACAGCAAACGTCAATGGCTATGGTGCTGAACAAATAGGTATAAAACTATCAGCAAATAAAACTATTGAAATTAATGGCTTTCAACAAACAAACTTCCCAAATATTTATGCCTGTGGCGATGTATCTGGTCCTTTTCAATTTACCCACACTGCCGCACATCAAGCTTGGTATGCATCCGTTAATGCTTTATTTGGTCAATTCAAAAGATTTCGTACCGACTATTCTGTGATTCCTTGGGCAACCTTTACTGACCCAGAAGTAGCCAGAGTGGGTTTAAATGAACAAGAAGCAAAAAAACAAAACATAGCCTATGAAGTAGTTAACTATGAAATTAATGACTTAGACCGTGCTATTGCAGATAGTGAAGCACATGGTTTTGTAAAAGTACTTACTCAACCAGGTAAAGACAAAATATTAGGTGTCACTATTGTAGGTGAACGCGCAGGTGATTTGATTGCAGAGTTTGTTTTGGCAATGAAACATGGTCTCGGCTTAAACAAAATTTTAGCCACAATCCATATTTATCCCACCATGGCAGAGGCCAATAAATATGCCGCTGGTAACTGGAAAAGAAAGCATAGTCCAAAACAACTATTGAAATGCTTAGGTCATTACCATGCTTGGCGCAGAAGAGGCTGATAACACGCATTGCTTTGGCTTGATTTTAAATCAGCTCAGTAATACATCATAGTGATCTTGCTTGCAAATATGCCTGTTCTGAAATAGCCCCCCATCGGGTAACTTGAGACCTGAAGCTCACGACTGAATCAAAGATTTTTTTAGACATGGCATCTTTAGTGGCTAATTCATTAACGACTTCATCCGATAGCACTTTTAATTTTTTCAAAACATCTTGCGGTAATGCCAGCACTTGAACCTTATGCTTATTAGTCAAAACATCAAGTGCCTGATTGTTACGTGCAGTATATTCTGAAATCATATCCATATTAGCTGCTTTACACGCCATTAATACAATTTGTTGTAAATCTTTAGGTAACTGCTTAAATGCCTTTTCATTAATTAAAGCTTCTGCGGCTGAGCCTGGCTCATGCCAGCCAGGATAATAATAATATTTAGCGACTTTATAAAAACCAAATGCTAAATCATTATAAGGACCTACCCACTCGGTAGCATCCAATGCACCTGACTGTAGAGAAGTAAATAATTCTCCACCAGGCATATTCACCGAAACACCCCCTGCACGTCTTAGAACTTCCCCACCTAAACCAGGAATGCGCATTTTTAATCCTTTTAAGTCATCAATATTATTAATTTCTTTATTAAACCAGCCCGCCATTTGTACGCCTGTGTTCCCTGTAGGAGCAGGAATCAATCCAAAAGGTTTATAAAGTTCACGCCATAATTCAAGTCCACCGCCATAATACAGCCAGGCATTCATTTCCTGAGCTGTCAGCCCAAAAGGTACTGTTGAAAAAAACTGAGTTGCTTCTGACTTTCCTTTCCAATAGTAAGATGCTCCATGCCCCATTTCTGCAACACCTTTAGAAACAGCATCAAAGACTTCAAAAGCAGGCACCAGTTCTTTTGCACCATACACTTTAATTTTAATGCGCCCCCCGCTCATTTCTGTAATCATCTTGGCTAACAAATTAGCATTAGTACCTAGTCCAGGGAAATTTTTAGGCCATGCGGTGACCATTTTCCACTTAAATTGTGTCGCGGCTTTAGCTATATGGGGTGCGGTCAAGCTTGCTCCAGCAACTACCGAGCCTACGCCTATTTTTTGTATAAAATTACGCCTTTTCATAAATTTTATTTCCAATGATTAACAGATGGGGGGAAAGATTAAAGCCACAAGATTAAAAGCGCAAGAATTATTTCTGCTTTTATCGTGTTATTAATCGTTGCATAAGTTTCCACAGTACAAATCATAACTCAGAAGGCATTGTTAAAGGCAACTAAAGTACAAGAACTTATGCAACAATTAGTAATCAACCAACTTAAAAACTTAATTAAACGATTATATCAATATTTGTTACAATAAAAAGATTTTCAAATTCAAATTCAACCCTTTGGAGATATAAAGAATGGCAATTAAAGTTGCAATCAATGGTTATGGCCGTATTGGACGTAATGTACTTCGCGCATTATACGAAGGTAGTCGCACTGACGAAATTCAAATCGTTGCAATTAATGACTTAGGTAATGCAGAAACCAATGCTCATCTAACTCAATATGACTCTGCTCATGGTAAATTCCCTGGTGAAGTAAGTGTTGAAGGTGGAGATTTAATCGTCAATGGCGATAAAATTAAAGTGCTTGCTGAAAGAGACCCATCAAAATTACCTTGGAGTGAATTAGGTGTAGATGTTGTTCACGAATGTACAGGTTTCTTTGCTAGCAAAGAAAAAGCATCAGCTCATATCGTTGCAGGCGCGAAAAAAGTCGTTATTTCTGCTCCAGGTGGCACTGATGTTGACGCAACGATTGTATATGGAGTTAACCACAATACATTAAAAGCATCTGACACCGTTATTTCCAATGCTTCTTGTACTACTAACTGTCTGGCACCATTAATTCAGCCTCTATTGGAAACTATCGGTGTTGAGCAAGGCTTAATGACAACGATTCATGCTTACACTAACGACCAGGTATTAAGTGATGTTTATCATCCTGATTTATTACGTGCTCGTTCTGCAACACAATCAATGATTCCTACAAAAACAGGCGCAGCTGCAGCCGTTGGTCTAGTGCTTCCTGCTTTAGTTGGAAAATTAGATGGTTTTGCCATGCGGGTACCAACTATCAATGTATCTGTTGTTGATTTAACTTTTACAGCAAGTCGTGACACTACAGTAGAAGAAGTGAGCGAAATTCTAACCGCTGCTTCTGAAGGTTCTTTAAAAGGTATTTTGAACATCAATGCAAAACCTTTGGTTTCTATTGATTTCAACCACGATCCAGCCTCATCCACTTATGACAAATCATTAACTAAAGTCCTTAACGGCCGTCTAGTTAAAGTATTGTCTTGGTACGATAACGAATGGGGTTTCTCAAACCGTATGCTTGACACCTCCATTGCTTTAATGAACGCTAAATAACGGAACAACATGCTAAGAAGAACTAAAATTCTGGCAACTCTAGGCCCTGCTTCAGATAAGCCAGGTGTATTGGAAGCCTTATTCGACGCGGGCATTGATGTTGTCCGTATGAATTTTTCTCACGGTACCGCACAAGATCATATTGATAGAGCAGCTACTGTTAGAGCATTAAGCAAAAAAACAGGTCGATTAATCGGTATTCTTTGCGATCTACAAGGTCCCAAAATTCGTATTGCTAAATTTAAAGACACTAAAGTCTGGTTAAATGAAGGTCAAGCCTTTGCTTTAGATATTGATTTAGATATTGACGCAGGTGATACCACAGAAGTAGGCATCACTTACGAGCCACTTGCCACAGAAGTCGTTCCTGGCAGCCGTTTATTACTGGATGATGGCAGAATTGTTCTGGATGTTGTTAAAACTGACGGCGCACGTATTAACTGTACTGTTCATGTCGGTGGCTATTTATCTAATAACAAAGGTATCAATCTACAAGGCGGCGGATTATCAGCCGCTGCATTAACAGAAAAAGATAAAGAAGACATCAAAACCATCGGTATTATTGGTGCTGACTTTGTTGCCGTTTCTTTCCCTCGCTGTGCAGCTGATCTTGACGAAGCCCGTGCTTTGTTAGAAGCAGAAGGCTGTTATGCAGGCATCGTTTCTAAAATTGAACGTGCTGAAGCCATTGAAGTGATGGATGAAATCATCCTTGCCTCTGATGTTGTGATGGTAGCTCGTGGTGATTTAGGCGTTGAAATTGGTGACGCACATCTACCTGCCGTACAAAAACGTCTAATTTCTCGCTCCAGAGAATTAAAACGTGCGGTGATTACTGCCACACAGATGATGGAATCAATGATTGAAAACCCCATCCCTACCCGTGCAGAGGTATTTGATATTGCTAATGCAGTACATGATGGCACTGATGCAGTAATGCTATCAGCCGAAACAGCATCTGGCAATTATCCAGTACAAGCCGTAAAAGCGATGGCTAATATTTGCCTGGAAACAGAGAAAGAACGCAGTGTACAAAAATCCAGCCATCGAATAGATAGTTATTTTGATCGTGCCGATGAAGCGATTGCCATGTCAGCCATGTATATGGCTAACCACTCTAAAATCCAAGGTATTGTCACTTTAACTGAATCAGGTTCTACTGCACTATGGATGTCTAGAATAAGTTCCGGCATTCCTATTTTTGCATTTAGTAGTCATGAAAAAACATTAGGTCGAGTCACTATTTACCGTGGCGTTTTTCCAGTTGCTTTTACTCATGACTCAATGAATCATGCAGATGTAAACCGTAGCATTCTTGAAAAACTATCAAAAAGAGGTCACATATCTAAAGGGGATACTTTGATTATCACTAAAGGTGACTTAACAGGCTCCAAAGGTGGCACCAATGTGCTTAAAGTAGTTACTTTCGGTAAAGGCTTAACACCTTAGCCAGCTTCTTTTGTGCTCAAGCCTTATTCGCCTAAGCACAGAACTCTTTGTTATCAACAAAATCACGTTTACAAGCTACAATAGCCAATCAACAAGCTATCGTCAGCCTCTCTCTCAATCCTACAATTGATTTGGCTTATGAGCTAAAAACATTAACTCACGACCCTACAAATATTATGGATGATTTTAAAACGTGCAGATTATGACATGAATGACTTAAATCAAAAACTTGAAAGTTTTATTGCTGGTTTAAAACGTAGAAACCCTGGTGAACAAGAGTTTCATCAAGCTGTCTACGAAGTTGCATCATCTATTATCCCCTACATTGCTAACAAACCCATTTATCAGGATATGCAAATCTTAGAACGATTATCTGAACCTGATCGGGTCATCATCTTTAGAGTTTGCTGGCAAGATGATAAAGGTAATATTCGTACTCAACGTGGTTACCGTGTACAACATAATAATTCCATTGGCCCTTACAAAGGCGGTTTACGTTTTCACCCTAATGTTACCCTTAGTATCTTAAAATTTTTAGCTTTTGAACAAACCTTTAAAAACAGTTTAACGGGGTTGCCTATGGGGGGAGCTAAAGGAGGTTCAGATTTTAATCCTAAAGGCAAATCATCGAATGAAGTCATGCGCTTTTGCCAGTCTTTTATGACTGAACTTTCCAGACACATTGGTCCAAATAAAGATGTACCTGCTGGTGATATTGGCGTAGGAGCCAGAGAAATTGGTTATATGTTTGGACAACATAAACGGCTCTCTAATGAATTTACTGGCATTTTAACCGGTAAGGGTATGGAATTTGGAGGTAGTCCCATTCGTACAGAGGCAACGGGTTATGGCACGGTTTATATGATGAATGACATGCTTGATGTTAAGGGACAAACGATAGAAGGAAAGATTTGCTTAGTCTCTGGTTCTGGTAATGTGGCTCAGTATGCGATAGAAAAAGCCACACAATTAGGTGCTAAAGTTGTAACGATGTCCGACTCTTCTGGTTTTATTTATGACCCTGATGGTATAGATGCAGATAAACTAGCTTTTATTGTTGATTTAAAAACCAATAAACGTGGCCGCATTAAAGAATATGCTGATGAATATGGCGTTGAATTTCATCAAGGCAAACGTCCTTGGGGTGTGCCTTGTGATTTGGTATTCCCTTGTGCGACCCAAAATGAGATTAATGGTAAAGAAGCGGCAACTTTAATTAAAAATGGTTGTTATGCTGTTTCGGAAGGTGCCAATATGCCAACGGAACTGGATGGCATTCGCATTTTTCAAGAGGCTAAAATCATGTTTGCGCCTAGTAAGGCAGCAAATGCGGGTGGTGTAGCTGTTTCAGGTCTTGAAATGAGTCAAAATAGTACCCGTATCACTTGGAAAGAAGAAGAGTTACAAGTTTTGTTACGCGACATCATGAAAAAAATTCATGATAACTGTGTCGAGTATGGTCGTGAAAGTGATGACTATGTCAATTATTTAAAAGGTTCTAATATTGCTGGGTTTATTAAAGTGGCTGATGCCATGTTGGCATACGGGGTTCTTTAAGGAATAACGGGGACAGGCTACTTTTATCAACAGAATAACTATTTTTTATAGCTACATTTCATGGATAATAATCAACAACACCCTAATATAGATCTTGCGATAAAAATAAAAAAATGGGGTAAAGAGCTGGGTTTTCAGCAAGTAGGTATTAGCGATACCGATTTGAATTTTGCTGAAAAGCATTTGCAAAACTGGGTTGACAAAGGTTTCCATGGAAAAATGGATTATATGTTTAAGCATGGTCTTAAACGTAGTCGCCCTGCTCTATTAAAATCAGGCACAACTCGTATTATCTCAGTTCGTATGGACTATCTGCCAGAAGCGGCAGAAAAGATGGTTGCTAATTTAGACAACCCTGTTGACGCTTTTATCTCTCGCTATGCACTTGGCAGAGATTACCATAAAATTTTACCTCATCGTTTACAGAAACTAGCTAGTCAAATTGAATCTGAAATTGGCTGTTTTGGTTATCGTGCCTTTGTTGATAGTGCCCCTGTTTTAGAAAAAGCGATTGCCGAAAAAGCGGGATTAGGATGGATTGGTAAACATTCTAATCTGATTAATCGTAAAGCGGGATCTTGGTTTTTTCTGGGTGAAATTTATACCGACATTGACCTTCCTATAGACACAAAATCTTCTGCACATTGTGGTCAGTGCAAAGCCTGTTTAGATATCTGCCCTACTCAAGCCATTGTTGCTCCTTATCAAGTCGATGCTCGCCGTTGTATTTCCTATCTCACTATTGAATTAAAAGGTTCTATCCCAGAACAATTCAGAGTAGCTATGGGTAATCGTATTTATGGCTGCGATGATTGTCAGTTAATCTGTCCGTGGAACCGGTTTGCCAAACTAACCACAGAAATTGACTATAATCCTCGCCATAACTTAAACAATGTTCAATTAACTGAGCTTTTCTCTTGGACTAAGCCAGAATTTTTAAAAAAAATGGAAGGCTCTGCCATTAGACGTATTGGCTATATTAGCTGGCTTAGAAATATTGCAATTGCACTGGGAAATAGTAAATCAACAGAGTCTACAAGACAGGCGTTATTAGAAAAACAGAATCATTCTTCAGATATTGTCAAGGAACATGTAAAGTGGGCTTTAAAACAACTGTAACTACTCAGCGTACTCCGTAACTGCTTAGATTGCCCTCTGTTCTATTCAAGATAAAGGCGTTCAAGAGCAAGGCGAAAGCGCGGAGTTTACAGGTGTAAATGAGCACTTTCAACGCGGCTATTGGACAAAATAGAGGGTAAGCTGAGTAGTTACGAACAATTAAGCTAATATTTTGTAATGATAAAGTAAAGCAAAAACGATCAATTGAACAAATGCACTTAACCAGAAATAAATCATAAAAGTCATTATTTTAACTGCTTTTTCTGCTTGCTTTGAGTGACTGATCAGCCAGGCAATGATGACTGAAATTAAAACAATAGCGATTAGATAGAGAACAATACTATTCATTAAAATTTGAAGTTTATTATTTTTCAGTTTTGTACGCTACAGTCCAGACCATTCAAAGACGAATAAACTTGAATAGATTCAATTGAGTCTTTAACAATTTCCATATATTACGCACTAGAATCAGCAGGTATACTTCGCGTGACCACGCGAAGTATACATCAACCTTGAGTCATACTGCTATCAATCAAACAACTTTTATACTGAAAAGTCGAGTTTAATTAGACCTTAGTTATAGTTGTTGCATTCAATACGACTCTCTCAACACGCTCTAAATCGGCTTGCGTATCGACGCCCGCTTCAGGAGCAATATCAACTGTTTTTACCAGAATAGATTCGCCCTGCCATAAAATTCTTAATTGTTCTAAAGATTCTACAGTTTCAAGCACCGACGGTTGCCATGAACAATAGCTCTTTAAAAACTTAACCGTATAAGCATACATCCCTATATGTCGAAGATAGGGCATTAAATCAGATAATTCAGCTGAATTTGCAGTAAAGCTATCTCGATTCCAGGGAATCGCAGCTCGACTAAAATACAATGCATAGTCATCTCGGTCTAATACGACTTTTACTACATTGGTATTAAATAATTCGGTATCATCCAATATTCTGGATGCCAAGGTGGCGATACCAGCCTGAGTTTGACTAGCTAAAGCATGAGCAACCTCTTTAATATAGGCAGATGGAATGAGTGGTTCATCACCTTGTACATTAACGATGATATCATCATCTTGCCAAGCCATCTGGCTTGCCACTTCATTAATCCGTTCTGTACCGCTTTGATGATTAATATCCGTCATCACCACTTTGATACCTAGCTTTGTAACATTATCAAAAATCCGCTGATCATCAGTTGCCACAACCACTTCGTCAGCATTTGCTTCCGTAGCACGCTGACAAACATGGGCAATCATTGGTTTTCCTGCGATATTGAGTAGTGGTTTACCTGGTAAGCGTGTGGATCCATAACGAGCAGGTATAACCACTTTAAAAGGTTTTTTCATAATGCTTTAAATGCCATTGTAACTACTCAGCCTACTCCGTAACTACTTAGATTGCCCTCTATTTTCAACAATAAGGGGTAACTTATGCTAAAGCATCTACTTCATCAACCGATAGCTCTCGCGCTTCATCTTCCAGCATCACCGGAATTTCATCTCTGATAGGAAATGCTAAACGATCCACTTTACATATTAACTCTTGCTCCTTTTGTTTATAAATCAAAGCACTTTTACATAAAGGGCAAGCCAAAATATCCAATAACTTTTTATCCACGTATTTTCTCTTTTATCAATTTCAATAGTTTATCTATAAACAGTTGCTCTGGTTGTACTTTAATAGGGACGTACCAATGTTTATCTGTGGCAAAGTCCATACATTTAACCGCATCTTTTTCTGTCATCAAAACAGGCTTATCATCACCTTCAAAGCTGATATCTTCAGCAATGAATTGATGATGATCAGGAAAGGCATGACATTCCAGCAAAATCCCTTCCTTCTCAAGTAAATTAAAAAAACGCTTAGGGTTGCCTATCCCTGCAAGAGCATGACAATCCTGCTTTTTAAATTCATCTAATAATTTTTCTTCTTTATTAACTAAATTAACGGCTAAATCACCTTCGACAATCATAGCAAATTCATTCTCTTCTTCTGCAATACCATTAACGATAACCAAATCAACCTTTTGTAATCTTTCAATAGGTTCTCTTAAAGGCCCACAAGGTAACATATAGCCATTGCCAAAACGCCTTTCACCATCAATCACTGCAATTTCAATATCTCGTTTTAAAGCATAATGTTGCAAGCCATCATCCGATAAAATGATATTACAATTAGATTTATCCAATAATAGCTGAGCTGCTTTAACACGTTTTGGCCCTACAACTATTGGACAATCAGCTTGTTGCTTCATCAGCACTGCTTCATCACCCACTTGATCCGCTTTACTTTGTTCATCAATCCACTGTGGCCATGTTGCAGATTCTCCGCCATAACCTCGACTGATAATGCCTGGTTTATACCCTTCTTCTCTCAAAAACCGCGCCAGCCAAAGAATTAATGGCGTTTTACCCGTACCTCCCAGCGTAATATTACCAACGACTATAACGGGTACAGCTATTTTGTGTTTTTTCCGTATGCCAATATTATAAAGGAATGACCTAAAACGGATAAAATCAGCATACAACATGGATATAGGCATAAAAAAGGCTGAAATATACATTTCCCTATACCATTCATCCTGTAACCAGCGTGAAAAGCTTTTTTTCATATTATTCCCCAATCACACTTTTGGTAGCAAAAGTAATACGGCTAAAGCCTAAATTACTGGCAACATCTAGTGCAGTTACCACTGCTTGATGTGGTGTTTTACCATCGGCACTAATAATAAAAGGAATTTTACGAGATTCACCTGCTGCCTGTATTAATGCCCGCATTAAGGTTGCTTTTTTCTGGTTAATCAATTGATGAGGAATACCGTCATCACCTGAAATAAAATAAGTACCGTTCGCATTAATAGTAAGAACAATCATTTTTTCAGCCGCTTCAGCCTGTGTGCCTTTGGCTTTTGGCAAGTTTATTTTTAACTCAGCCTGCTGATTAAATGTGGTTGTCACCATAAAAAAAATCAATAACAAAAATACTACATCAATCATTGGTGTTAGGGTGATTTCAAGAGGTGGTCTCTTAGTTCTGGGAAAATTCATTAATATTCCTCTCGGTCACCTGCCATCACATCAATGAGTTTTAAAGCATCTTCTTCCATATTCAACACATACTCATCAACCAGACGGTCAAAATAACGATGAAAAATAAGACTAGGAATGGCTACTGTCAATCCTGCCGCCGTGGTTAGTAATGCCTCTGAAATTCCTCCAGCTAAAATACCTGGATCACCAACACCATGAAACATGATCGCAGTAAATACTTTAATCATCCCCACAACAGTGCCTAATAGCCCTAACAAGGGTGTTATTGACGCAATAGTTCCTAATGGATTTAAAAATCGTTCCAACTCATGAACAACCTGTCTACCCGCTTCTTCAATACTTGTTTTCATCATTTCTCGACCATGATGTCGATTTAATAAACCGGCTGCAAGTATCGCACCTAATGGTGAGTTTAATTTTATACGTTTTAATGACTGTTCATTTAATTTTTGATCCTTTTCCATACGCCATATTTGTGCCACTAATTTGGGTGGCAGAATTTTTTTCCGTTGTAACGACCAGAAACGTTCAGCCACAATTCCCATGGCACCAATTGAACACAATATAATTGGTAGCATTAACCAGCCACCATTTTTTATCAAATCAACCACTTAACATACCCTGTAATTATAATTTAGTAATATTCTAGGTGGTTTTCCTTGATAAAGAAACCAGCCTTAAAGAATATAATTTTTAGCACCTGATTTTTTAAAGCTTCACCGTTTGGTTTTCTCGTCCTACCCAAATAAAAGCCAGCATAAAAGCGATAACACAACAAATCGAAGCCATGACAAAAACCAAAGACGATCCATAAATATCCCAGAAATAGCCACTGCAAAAACTGCCTATCATACCGCCTAGACCAAAGGTTAAGCTACTGTATAGTGCTTGTCCTCTACCTTGGTGTTGTTGACTAAAATATTTATGTAACAAATGAATCGCCACCACATGTGAAGCCCCAAAAGTAGCTGCATGTAGTAATTGGGCAATCACCATTAAGCTAAAACAATCCACGAAAAAAGCAATCAATAGCCAGCGACCGATAGCTAAAATAATACTGATTAACAAGATGTGCCTCAAAGAAATCCATTTTAAAAGTTGCTTCATAAATACAAACAATAAAACTTCTGCAACCACACCTAATGCCCATAGTAAGCCAATGGTTGAAGATGCGTAGTCAAACTGATTTAAGTAAATAGAATAAAACACATAATAAGGCCCATGAGAAACCTGTAACAATGAATATACTGCAAAAAATGCAATAATTTCAGGCTGTTTAATGATTTGAAATAAGCCACCAACGTCTCTTTGAGGGATAGCATCAACCTCAGGCATCATTAAACTCACCAACCAAATCATGGTTAAAAAAGCAATAATCCATTCGGGTAAATAATCAATGCTATGCGAGTCAATAAAACGACCAATTGTTAATACACTAACAATAAAACCAATAGAACCCCACAACCTAACCTGGCTATAGCGTTGTGGCTCCTTTCTGAGATGAAATAACGTAACTGCCTCAAATTGCGATAATGCTGCATTCCAAAAAAAACTAAAGCCAATAGTAATGGCTGCAATCCAGAGATAAGAATTATGCTGAAAAAAGCCAGAAAAAATAACGGCAGCCAAAAAAGAAACAACCCTTATCACCCTAAGACGTTTGCCTGTATGATCAGCAATCCAACCCCACAAATTAGGTGCAACCACTTTAGTAGCCACCATTAAAGCAGATAATTCCCCAATCTCCATAGCATTGAAATGAAGATGCTCTAAATACAAACTCCAATAAGGCAAAAAACTGCCAAGGGCAGCAAAATAAAAGAAATAAAAGCTGGATAATCGCCAGTAGGGAGTGGTCATCCCAGCATTATACCGTTTTTACCGACTAACGCGTGTTGCACTTATGATGTGAGTTCAAGAGACAAAGAGGTGCAAGCACTATATAAAAAACTTCAAACAAAAGGCAATAGATGTCTTGCCTGCGGACATAGACCTAAGCAAAGTTGATGTTTGGTTTCAAGATGAAAGTAGAGTTGGACAACAAGGCTCTATTATCAGAATGTGGGCAGAAAAAGGCACTAGACCTAGAGCAACAAGGCGGCAACAGTTTAAATACGGCTACATTTTTGGTGCTGTATGTCCAGCTAAGGATAAAGCACTAGACTTAATGCTACCAGTCGCCAATACTGCTGGCATGGTAGAACATCTAAGGTTAATATCTCACGCCACAGCAAAAGATAGGCAAACTTTAGTTATTATAGATAGGGCTGGATGGCATATGACCAAAGCAATTCATTGTTTTAACAATGTTACGCTATTGCCATTACCGCCTTATTCTCCAGAACTTAACCCAGTGGAGCAACTATGGCAGCAGATAAAACAAAGGTTTTTGTCAAATACCGCATTCCAAGATTATGATGATATTATTTAACGATCTTGCCAGGCTTGGAATGAAATACTAAGTGAGGATGGTTTTGTTAGAAGTTTGTGCAGTAGAAAGTGGAGTCGTTTAGTTTAGTTATTTTTTGAATTTGGAATTATTATGGCTAATCATCAATCTGGCAAAACAAAGGTTGCCTTAATTATTATTTATAATTATCGGTATGATGAGAATATTGAGGTTTTAGAGCGTATTTATCATGACCGTTTAGTCATATTTATCATTTAATGCCTTTTTACCAAGGGCAAAAAAATAATGTCATACCAATTTATGAAAGCTCGCATTATTTTCAAGGCTATATTGCTCAAGGATTAAGACACTATTTTAAAGAGGAGTACAGCCATTATTTTTTTATTGCTGATGATTTACTCTTAAACCCCATTATCAATGAAAATAACTATACAGTTAAGAATGATAGTCGAGGTAACAAAAAGTCCACCTATGGTTTTTCTGTTCATACAGGTGTTGATGAAGATGGCTTTATTCACCGCCAAAGTGTGACGCCTGGTAATGTTCACGATTCTCAAGAGCGTGACACCTTATTGTTAGGTGATGAAACTGCACTGTATGCGGATGCTGCTTATAGCTCACAACAGACCAGAGATAAGTTAGCAAAATATGGCATTGACGATCAAGTGCAACGAAAAGGCTATCGGGGTAAACCTTTATCAGAAGAAGAGCAAACCCGTAACAAAGTGATTGCGGTCACCCGAGCAGGTGGTGAGCGTCCTTTTGCCACGTACAAGAGACATTATGGGCTTGGCAGAACACGATTTATGGGGCTTGCCAAAAATGCAACCGTTTATGGTTTAGCTGCCATGGCTGCGAACATTCGCAAAGGAGCCAAGTTTTTAACGCTCTACGGCATACCAGAGCCAAGTTATGTGGGGTAAATGTGTCAAAAATCGGGGAAAACCACTGAAAAATAAGAATAAAATTGATTTAATGTATTAAATGACCTAAAGAACAGTGTAATTGACGAAAAAATAGGGGAAGCCTAATGAATATGGATAAAGTTGTTGGTTGTACTGAGGTCTCCCTACATTATCACCCTAATTATTTTTGTCTGTCATCCCTTTATTTTTTAAGCCCTCCCTTTGTTAGGGAGGGTTGGGTGGGGAAATTCTAAATAAATGACTTGTTATCGAGCAATACTCACGAACCATTTTTTATGTATAATCGTATTCATTTACATTTAAACTACACATAAGCTATGTTTGATAACGATTATTTTGAAAGGTGGTTAGATTCTGAAGCCAGTAAGGCGATGGAAAAAATCACCAACCATGAGTCGATTGATCAACAAGAAATGATGGTTTTGGTGTTAAAAGCACAAACCAACCACATTACACAGATGGAGCAAGACTTACGAGGTGAGATGATTGCTTTGCGTGAAGATATGGACAAGCGTTTTGAGCAAATCAATAAGCGGTTTGAACAAGTCGATAAGCGATTTGAACAAGTCGATAAGCGTTTTGATACAATGATTTCCAGAATGGATAAATTTATGATTTGGTCTTTTTCTAATACTTTCATTGCGGCGGGTATTGTGGTCGCCTTAGTTAAATATTTATGATAATTTCGCTCTCAAGTTCCTGCTTTAATCAGATTTTCTTC
>QPIN01000063.1:214393-216187 GCA_003666385.1 Methylococcales symbiont of Hymedesmia sp. n. MRB-2018 | reverse complement strand
CGCCACCATCGCGTTTATAGTCAACATCGCCTTCGCTGTAAGAGAGGGCGGCACCTGCGATTAAGTTTTGGTTTAGACGGGCATCAATACCCACACTACCACCGATGACCTCACCCTCCCAGTCAACAGCAGAGACATCATCTTCAAGACTAAGGTAATCACCACTGCCCCATAGGGTTATATTATTAATACCGTAGTTATTATCCCCTGCTACATTCAGCGGTATAAGGAAAGAAGAATTATTAAACATTTGCTTAATATTCAATCCGTCTTGTAACGTGGTGCGAGCATTGTTATTGATTAGCTCTTGCAAGCTTGATCTACCGCCTAGATTAAGGCTAGCATCAGTGTCTGCTGGGGAGCTAGAAAATGCTTGGTCAATGCGGTTGCTGATATTGTCTACTGTTATTTTTGTTGTTGCTCTGAGCAGTTGTGGTAAGACCGCGTTTAATACCTGTGTTTCGGCAACTGGGGCAGTAGTGACGGTGATGGCCACAGTGGCCGTGGCCGTGACAGGGGCAGTGCCTGGAACATCGGTTGCAGCATAGGTTGCAGTGATGGTGTAAGGCACCTCATCGGCAACGGCTGTTGGGATTCCGGAGATGGTGCCGGTGGTGGTGCTAAAACTCAGCCCATTTTCGATTTCTGGGTTAATGGTATAACTGCTTACTGTGCCCCCTGTTGAGTCAATAGTCACAGGGACGATGGCCGTGCCTACGACTGCGTTTACTATAGAGACACTGGTGGCGATAACTGGGGGGGTGACGGTGATGGCCACAGTGGCCGTGACAGGGGCAGTGCCTGGAACCCTGGTTGCAGCATTGATTGCAGTGATGGTGTAAGGCACCTCATCGGCAACGGCTGTTGGGGTGCCGGAGATGGTGCCAGTGGTGGCGTCAAAGCTCAGATTGTTGCTAATTGCTGGGCTAATGGCATAACTGGCTACTGTGCCCCCTGTTGAGTCAATAGTCACAGGGACGATAGCCGTGCCTACCACTGCCTTTACTATAGAGACACTGGTGGCGATAGCTGGGAGTTCGGGCAGGGTGACGGTGATGGTCACAGTGGCCGTGTTGGTGCTTGCAGCATTGGTTGCAGTGATGGTGTAAGGCACCTCATCGGCAACGGCTGTTGGGATGCCGGAGATGATGCCAGTCATGGTGTTAAAGCTCAGACCAATCCCACTGATTTCTGGGCTAATGGCATAACTGGCTACTGTGCCCCCTGTTGAGACAATAGTCACAGGGTCGATGGCCGTGCCTACGACTGCGTTTACTATAGAGGGACTGATGGCGATAACTGGGTCACTCACCTCACGGGTCAAGGTGATGGTGTAGGTTTGTTCTGTCGTGCGGTCTTCGGCAGTCACTACAACTCTAATGATGTTGGCACCATCGGCCAGTCCAGTGACTCTGCCAGTGCCTGCATCGACTGTCAAAGCACTGCCGTCTGCCGACGTACCACTAACGACAAAGGTGGCAGTGATACCGGCAGCGATCCTCGGCTCTACAGTTACGCTGGTTTCTGTGTTGGGAATGCTGCCGGCGCTCTCAAGCCTGTTGGTGTTAAAGAAGAAGGCGACGCCTGTTCCAGAAAGGAATATAGTGCGCAAGGTGCCATGCGAGGTTGCCTGTGCGCTAGCGCTGAATAAAAAAACCGATAGCAGTAACGCAGTAGCGGCAATAAGACCGCAGGCTGTGTGGGGGGGGGGTAGATATTTGTTGGGATAATGGTTGTGCAGACATTTTCTTAAGCTCCGTAATTTAATAATAGGGGATCAACCTATAAGTGCAA
>QPIN01000063.1:0-214385 GCA_003666385.1 Methylococcales symbiont of Hymedesmia sp. n. MRB-2018 | reverse complement strand
CCTAGGTCTATTATTTATTAATTTGTGGCTATGATATGAGGGCGTGAGGGCAAGCACAAGGGATTGCCCCTACGGTTAATAAACCGTGAATAGATACCTAAATAAAAATATACTATTAAAAACCCGTACGGGCGACCCCCTGTGGTCGCCCTGAATAAGGGGGAGGGGGGAAGAGAAATAAAAGGGTAGCGTCCCCTTATATTATATTTGCATCAGGGGCAGATACCATCTTAAAAATCAACCCTAATTTCACTCACCACAGTATTAGCAAATTTTTTAACACTACTTTATACTGTTCTTTGACATTCACAATATTGAGAACTCAGCATAATTCATGAATGGATAAAAAAGGTCAGCCAAAATAACGCGCAATAGTTCACTATTACACTTGTATTTTGACTAAAACCTGAAAAATTCTATCACTTTTTTCTCATCGCCAGAGTTATACTGAGGTCTCAACTTATTTAAAAATATTTAAAGTTGCAGACCTAAATAATAAAAACCACAACGAGGATAACATTATATGAAATTTTTAAAAGGCACTGCCATAGCAACGACACTGGCACTTTCTGTAGGAGCTTTTTCCACCCCGGTCAATGCCGTTTGTTTGGGTATGGCATGCATGTACAACAAGATGACACCGCTACAAGCCATTATGGCAACTGAACTGACAGTGGATGAGGTATTAAATCTGGTGCATGAAAATGCGGACAAAGTTGTTGTTTTAACCGCTATTAAATCTACTTTAAGAGCCACTAAAGAAATCAATGCCAATGATAAAGTTGACCGTAATCGCATGCGTGCAAATTTATCAATGAAAGCGGCTAGAAAAGCCGTTAAAGACGATGATTATGTTGGTGCAAAAGAACATTTGCTATTAGCAAAGGAGCGTTATGCAGGTCTTGAACACATGCTGGAATTATCTCAGAAAGATAGAACATCACAACAAACTCACTTTTTAAACCGTATTTTAGGCACGATAGATGAAGGCGCAGGTAAACGTACAAGTAATAAAAAATAGCTTGTAACTCCTCAGCTTACCCTCTATTTTGTCCAATAACCGCGTTGAAAATACGCATTTACACCTGTAAACTCCGTGTTTTCGCCTTGATCTTGAACGCCTTGATCTTGAACAGAACAGAGGGCAATCTAAGCAGTTATGGGGTTACGCTGAGTAGTTACAATAGCTTTATCTATTTCTAATAAGTGGATAATCAAACAAGACTTCTGATTAGAGTCTGTTCACTAATCATTCTGCACACAATCATGTAGTTTGTTTTCTCTTTCCATGCTCTATATCTGCTAAGCTCAGTACAAGGAAAACATTATGTTAAAAAAAATACTACAGCGCTTACTTACCTTTATTTATAAAGTGGAAGTTAAAGGGCTGGAAAATTACAGAAAAGCAGGTGATAGAGTTCTCATCATTTCTAATCATACATCCTTTTTAGACCCTTTATTATTAGGTGTATTTTTACCTGACGACATTACCTTTGCCATTAATACAGAAATCTCTGAACGCTGGTGGTTAAAACCGTTTCTTCGCTTATCCCATGTGTTTCCCATGAATCCCACTCAGCCTTTATCGTTAAGGGCACTGATTAATCATCTTCAGGGTGATACCAAAACAGTAATTTTTCCTGAAGGGCGTATTACCGTAACTGGTTCGTTAATGAAAATATATGATGGCACTGGAATGGTAGCCGATAAATCACAAGCTGCAATATTGCCTGTACGTATTCATGGAGCTGAATATACGCATTTTTCCAGATTGAGAAATATTGTTCGATTACGTTTGTTCCCTAAAATTACTATTCAGATTCTGCCGCATACTATCGTTAAAGCAGAGCCAGAATTGAGAGGTAAATCGCGACGCAAATTTTGTGGTCATATCCTAGCTGAATTAATGAGCGACATGATTTTTGCTACCAGCCACTATCAGCAAACCATTTTTTCTGCGCTTTTGGAAGCACGTAATATTCATGGCGGAAAGCATATTGTTACTGAAGATATAGAAAGGCAGCCACAGACCTATAACAATGTCATTACCCGTACCATTGCTATTGCAAATGCGTTGCAAGGAATGACTGAAGAAGGCGAACATGTCGGTGTATTTCTACCTAATTCAACCAAAACCTTAAATGTGGTATTAGGCTTACAACTTCATGGTCGTATTCCAGCCATGCTTAATTTTTCTACTGGCTCAACGGGTATGATTTCTGCCTGTAACACAGCGCAAGTCAAAACGGTTTTAAGCTCTCGTCGTTTTATTGAAATGGGAAAAATACATGCCGATGCAAAAAGGCTAGAAAAACAGGTTAACTTAGTTTATTTAGAAGACTTGGTAACAACAATATCGACTATGGATAAGCTAACTGCACTGTTTCAATGTAAAACAGCTAATTACTGGTATAAACATCAACAGTTCAGTGCCCAAAGCCCTGCTGTTATATTATTTACATCGGGTTCGGAAGGCGAACCTAAAGGCGTTGTTTTATCCCATGCCAATATTATAGCCAACCATAACCAGTTAAAAGCACGTATTGCTTTTAATGCTCAGGATGTGGTTTTAAATTATCTGCCCATGTTTCATTCTTTTGGTTTCACCGTAGGCACCTTACTGCCTATTCTTAATGGAATGAAAACATTCTTCTACCCCACCCCTCTGCATTACAGTGTCATTCCAGAAATAGCTTATGAAATTGGTGCAACCATCATGTTGGGTACTAATACTTTTTTAGCTGCTTATGGTAATAAAGCACATGCTTACGATTTTTATAATATGCGTTATGTGATAGCTGGGGCTGAAAAACTTCAGGATAACACGCGTCAATTATGGTCAGATAAATTTGGTATTCGTATTCTTGAAGGTTATGGTGCTACAGAAACAGCACCTGTCATTTCCGTTAATACCATTATGGACTTTAAAAAAGATACTGTTGGGCGATTTATGCCCGAAATGAAATACAAACTAGAAACCATTGCTGGTATTGAAGATGCTGAGCAACTTCATGTTTATGGCCCTAACATCATGCAAGGTTATTTGCTGCCCGACAACCCTGGGAAATTAGTCCCTCCTGAATCAAAGTATGGTAAAGGCTGGTATGATACAGGCGATATTGTCAATGTGGATAACGAAGGCTATATCAGTATTCGAGGTCGCAGTAAACGTTTTGCTAAAGTCAGTGGCGAAATGGTCTCACTTACAGCCGTAGAAAGTCATGCTACTAAAGCCTGGCCTGATGCTCAACATGCCTCTACCAGTATCCTCAGCACCAGAAAAGGTGAGGAAGTCATTCTCCTTACCACACAAAAAGGGGCGACAAGCAAACAATTATCAGCCTCGGCAGAAGGTGTTCATTCTATTGGTCTACCTAAAAAAATACTTGTGGTGGATGCTATTCCCGTATTAGCAACAGGTAAAACCAATTATCTTGAAGTCAACAAAGTAGCTCTTGATAAACTACAATAATATCTATTATTTTCATGAACAAACGAATATATCCTCTCCTTATTGCTCAATTTTTATCGGCATTTGCTGATAATGCCATTTTATTTACCGTGATTGCACTGGTAATGCAATCTGTTCAATTGGCAACATGGTATGTACCTGCCTTACAAAGTGTGTTTTTAATCTCCTTTGTGATTTTGGCTCCTTGGGTAGGCAGTTTGGCAGATAACTATGCCAAGTCTCAGGTATTAATTATTGCTAATCTGGTTAAGGCAAGTGGTGCAGGTTTATTATTACTCAATTTTGAACCTTTGATTGCCTATTGTGTTGTGGGTATGGGCGCGGCTATTTATAGTCCAGCAAAATATGGCATTCTGCCAGAATTAACAAATCACGATGCCCTAGTCAAAGCTAATAGCTGGATTGAAGGCTCCACTATTTTGGCTATTTTATTAGGTATGGTGATCGGTGCTAAAGTAGCCGACTATTCAATCCAATGGGCATTAATAGGCACTATAGTACTTTTTGCCAGCTCAGCATTCCTTACTTTATTGATTCCTACTCAGGCAAGTCGAGAAAAACAAGCAGGTTCAAAGCTTATCCTTTTTAGCAAACAAATCGGTCAGTTTTTTATTACTTCACGCTCCCGTTTTGCTATTTTAGGAGCCTCGTTATTTTGGGTAACAGCGGTCACTGTACGGGTGATAATTATTGCCTGGGCGCCGGTAGTATTAATGAGTCAAAATGCCAGCGAAGTGGCAGAGTTAACCTTATTCCTTGCTATTGGCATTATTATAGGCTCTGCGCTGGTACCTAGAATGATACCTTTGGACTTTTTAGCACGCGCCAGAATTCCAGCTTATTTTATGGGATTGTTTATTATGTTGCTGAGTTTCACTGAAACTCTATGGCCAGCACGAGCAACTCTGTTTGCCATTGGAACGGCTGGCGGCATGTTTATTGTCCCCATTAACGCCGCTTTGCAAGAATTAGGTCAAGAAAGTATTGGCAGTGGCTGTGCAGTTGCTCTACAAGGTTTTTTCCAAAATGTAGCGATGTTAATTGCAGTGGCTACCTATACCTTTACTGCCTCTATTTTGGTTGATGATGTCATCAGTGTGGAAAAATTAGACACCCTAGCGGCTAATTTAGTAACCCGTACGTTTACTTCTAACACCTTACTGTTCTTAGGTGCTTTTGTGCTTTTAGCTACTTTTCTGGTTTCTTTACGCCTTCCTGACAATAACACTTCCACATAGCTTTTAACGAGGAGTGGAGCCAAACTATGTTTTCCTTATTGCTAATAAGCCACTAATTATTTTTCCATCCTTTAATAAAACTTTCCACCAATAAATTAACTGTATTTTCAATACTGCTCATCCCCAACAAATCCATCTTAGCTGATAACGACAAGATACAAATCCCATGCACACCACTCCATAAAGCATGTGCGGCCAAACGACTTTGTTCTTCATTTTGCTTGGTCGATAAGCGTTGAAATTGTAAATCAACCAAACTAAAAACAAGGTTCACCTTTTCTTGATACCAATCAGGAACCAACTCATCCTCTGCTAAACGATGCTCAAAAATCATACTCCAGCGATTAAAATTCTGACCAGCAAAAGTCTGATAAGCAATAGCCAAGTCTATGATATTTTGCTCAGCATTTCCCTCTGTTTGTACCTGGCGTAATTGCTCGGCAATGCCATCTAAAGTACGTCCTTTTACCTGCATAACCAAATCAGACAAATTATCAAAAGCCATATAAATACTGCCTACGGTATATCCTATACCCATAGCCACTTTACGCACTTTTAATTCACTAAAGCCTTCATCAATAACAATGGTTTCAGCTACGTTCAATACCATTGCTTTGATTTCTTCCTGACTATGTTCACTTCTTCTTGCCATTATGAGCGATTTCATTAATACAAAGAGAACTCAGCATAACTCATGAAAACAATTTTGTAACTACTCACACTATTTAACAAAAATGATTGAAAAAAATGACCAAAATGGATTTTTCCATAGTAGGTATTCTATTCTCGGACAGCCTTCTAGATTTCTAACATTCCTTGCTGAACAATAAAATCTTCTATACAGGAAAGCCCTTCTCCTGTTTTTAAATTACTAAAAACCAAGGAACCTCCCTTCCTCATTTTCTTGGCATCACGATCCATCACTTCTAACGATGCACCGACATGAGGTGCTAAATCAATTTTATTTATCACTAATAAATCAGAACGCGTAATTCCGGGTCCTCCTTTACGTGGAATTTTATCACCCGCAGATACATCAATCACGTAGATGGTTAAATCAGCCAACTCAGGGCTAAAAGTTGCACTTAGATTATCACCGCCACTTTCCACTAGGATAAAATCCAGATCATCAAATAATTCACATAAATCATCCACGGCTACAAGATTCATTGATGCATCTTCACGTATTGCAGTATGAGGACAACCTCCCGTTTCCACGCCGATAATACGTTCAGCAGCTAAAGCCTGACTACGAATAAGAAACTCCTGGTCTTCACGAGTGTATATATCATTAGTCACCACGGCTATTTGAAACTTATCTCGCATCCGTTTGCACAGTGCATCGACTAATGCCGTTTTTCCAGACCCTACAGGACCACCAATTCCAATTCTTAATACATGTTTCTCTGACATCAACTTCTTTCCTATGAACGAAATAATCTTGAATACTGCATTTCATGACGGCTACTAGCCAGTGCCAAACCAAATACACTACCACCAATCTCATCATCATCCAATTGTAAGCCATGCTGCAATAGAGCAGGGATTCTTTGTGACAAGTTATGACTTAATCGCTGCCCAGCTAGTTGTCCTAATGGTACTAATTTAACCGCACAAAGTACTTGGTTCTCTAACCAACTCCACAAAAAACCTGCTAAGGCTTCATGTTTTGGTATTCCCCATTTTACCGCAGCCAAAGCAAACAGAGTGGCTTGAGTAGTATTAAATTTACGCTGCCAATTGTCTGCCTCACTAATACCCATACCGACTAATAGCTTGGCCAATGCTTCTCCTGTTTGTCTATCTTCTGCCCTTAATTCAGATGTTTCACGATAGGCAAGTATAGTGGCACTCCATTTCTCGACTGCTTCAATATCCTGCTGTTCCCAGGCATCATACAATCTTGAAAGTATGGGTAAATCTATTTGCGTCAAACATTTTTCAAGTACACCTGCTATCCACTCTCTGGCCTCAACATCATTGCTTACCTGCTTTTCTTCAACAGCATGCTCTAAACCTTGCGAATAACAATACATACCAATGGGTAAACTAGGACTTACTAATTGCAACAAACGCATTAAAGCTAAATCAGTGATCATGGCTGTGATAAGCCCCTGCCTCTGGTTCAAAAGGTAGCATTTCATGATCAACGGCTAATCCTAAAACTTCTAACATGTGATCTAGTACATGGTCTTTCAAATAACGTAATTCAGCTTGTAAAATATGTAAGGAAATATGTCGATTTCCTAAATGGTAACAAGCCTTGGAGAAAACGAGGCAATCATCACTACGCATAACAGAAACCGATTCATTGGCCGCTTTAATTTGTACTTTAAAATCATCAGTCCCTGTTAAAATAATGCCAGAACGAAACATTTGTCCTCGCGGATAAAACAAGCCCACGTCTTTGCCTCTATCCGTAGTCGCGGAAAACCGGCTTTTCTGACGCAAATCAAAAGGGATCGTCAAGGTATCATCCACCATTGAGTCGGATGCCACTATTTCAGTTAATTTAATCATCTTTAAAATAAAAAATAGCGCTGTGCCATCGGCAAAATATCTGCTGGTTCACAAGTTAATAGAATACCATCAGATCTTACCGTATAAAGCTGAGGGTCAACTTCAATGTTGGGTTGATAATCATTCAGTAGCATATCTTTTTTACCGATATTTCGAGTATTAGAAACAATACCAATTTTTGAATTTAATTTTATCTGGGTTGCTAAATCCGCTTCTATAGCAGCTTTCGGTAAAAATAACATGGAAGTGGCATGACAAGCATGCCCAAAAGAACCAAACATAGAACGATAATGTACAGGTTGTGGTGTTGGAATTGAAGCATTGGGATCACCCATCGGTGCGGCTGCAATCATTCCTCCTTTTAAAATCAGACTGGGTTTTACTCCAAAAAAGGCAGGATCCCATAATACTAGGTCAGCTAATTTTCCTGATTCAATTGAACCCACTTCATGCGAAATACCATGGCTAATAGCTGGGTTAATGGTGTATTTAGCGATATAACGTTTTATTCTAAAATTATCATTTAAACGGACATCCTCAGGCAAGTTCCCACGTTGCACTTTCATTTTATGTGCTGTTTGCCAAGTGCGAATAATCACTTCGCCAACACGTCCCATGGCTTGTGAGTCTGAAGCGATCATAGAAAATGCGCCCAGATCATGCAGAATGTCCTCTGCTGCTATGGTTTCTCTGCGAATACGCGATTCAGCAAAAGCCACATCTTCTGCAATATTGGGGTCAAGGTGATGACAAACCATCAGCATATCTAAATGTTCATCTACCGTATTAACTGTGTAAGGCCGTGTTGGGTTGGTTGAAGAAGGCAACACATTAGCAAAACCACAGGCTTTAATGATATCAGGAGCATGCCCTCCTCCTGCGCCTTCAGTATGAAAAGTGTGAATAGTACGTTCTTTAAAAGCCGCTAAAGTATCTTCAACAAAACCTGATTCATTTAAGGTATCCGTGTGAATCGCCACTTGTACATCATACCGTTCAGCGACAGAAAGACAGTTATCAATTGATGCTGGCGTAGTCCCCCAGTCTTCATGTAATTTAAGCCCCATCGCCCCTGCTCTGACTTGCTCTTCTAATGCCCCAGGCAAACTGCCATTACCTTTTCCCATCAAACCAAAATTCATTGGAAAAGTATCCAGAGATTGCAACATGCGCTGTATATTCCAAGGCCCTGGGGTACAAGTCGTTGCATTAGTTCCCGTTGCAGGACCGGTACCACCGCCTAACATAGTAGTTACACCCGACATTAAGGCTTCTTCTATTTGCTGAGGACATATAAAGTGGATATGGGCATCAATACCACCCGCCGTTAGAATTTTTCCTTCACCTGCAATAATTTCTGTCCCTGGACCAATAATAATATCGACGCTTTGTTGGGTATCAGGGTTACCCGCTTTACCAATAGTAGCAATACGTCCATCTTTGATTCCAACATCTGCTTTTATAATGCCCCAATAATCTATGATCAATGCATTGGTAATCACTAAGTCCATTGACACTTTTGAATCACACTGGCTTTGACCCATGCCATCCCGAATGACTTTACCACCACCAAATTTGACCTCATCACCATAAACAGTACGGTCTTCTTCTACTTCTAAAAATAACTCAGTATCAGCTAAACGTACCCTGTCACCTACCGTGGGTCCAAACATTTCGGCATAAGCTTGTCGGCTGATTTTACTCATACCTGATCCTTCGGTTTATTATCTAAACAGCCCATAATATCTTGCCGAAATCCATACACATGTCGCAAACCTGTATAAGGTACTAATTGTATTTGGCGTTGCTGACCTGGTTCAAAACGTATCGCTGTCCCTGCTGCGATATTAGGTCGATAGCCTCGTGCTTTTTCACGATCAAAAATAAGTGCTGGGTTAGTTTCGTAAAAATGATAATGAGAACCCACCTGAACAGGTCTATCGCCAGTGTTAGCAACAGTGATGGTAATAGCAACAAGGCTTGCATTCAAATCTATATCACCATCAGCGACAATAATTTCACCTGGAATCATAAAGACCTCTATTCAATCGGGTTATGAATGGTTACCAGTTTGGTACCATCGGGAAATGTAGCTTCTACTTGCACATCATGAAGTATTTCGCAAATACCTTCCATCACCTTGTCACGATTTAACAAGGTACGACCGTATTCCATTAATTCCGCAACGGTTTTACCATCACGAGCACCTTCCATAACAGCCGCAGAAATTAACGCAATCGCTTCGGGGTGATTGAGTTTAAGTCCTCGAGCCAAGCGTCTTTCGGCTAATAAGCCCGCTGTAAATATCAATAATTTATCTTTTTCACGTGGGGAGAGTTGCATAATTTATCTTAAAAGGGAATAAAAATGTTAAGTTGCCCAAATCCTCGGTGTACAAGGTTTTTCTTGCACTATATCCATCCGTATCAATGTACGTATTTTTTCAAAAAAACAACGTATCAATTCTGTTTTGTCAGCAGTGGCTCGACAAATCAATAAATCATCTATTAAGGTGACACCTTGCCCCACCGTATCAGCAATCAATGCTCTAACTGATTCTAAATTCGCTTTAGAAGCTCCGCTTATCAGAAAAGTACCACAACTTGAGTAGCCATTGAGCCCCCAACGTGCTAAAAAAGCTTCTGAGTCCAAGCACATTTTTTCTAAAAACAAAGGCATTCCATCTCGAAAAACTTGCCATTTCAACAGGGCTTCTCCCTGTTTAAAACTTTCACCTGCCGCAGGTCTCCCTAATGCACAGATTTCCCAAGCAATAAACTTGGCATTGCCAAGCAGGTCAACACGAATATCTGATAGCAATCGTGCACCTTCAAAAATAAGTGTTTCCTGAGGCAACCATTCAAGTACCGAATCTTCTTTTATTTTTAATGATACTGTCTGAACTGCTTGTTCTCCATTACTCCGATAAAACTTTGCTGCACCTGGTGTTGTTATTAATGCCTTGGTCTTATGCTCTAACTGTACATTTATTGATAGCTGATCACCTGATACAATACCACCTGGCGGATGTATTATATAAACATGACATAAACCACCTTCTGGATAAAAAGGACGTTGTACTGTTAAAGGCCCTTTATGGCTACGCTGAGCCAGTACCGTTTTATTACCATTATGAGCAAAGCCTAGTGTGAGTTCTGCTTTCCACCCCAGATGAAAATTATTTAACTTTTTATCCATATTCTAAAGCTTATTAAGTCCATCATCTTGATGAAACAAAGCGTAATCAAGATGATTTTTTAGTCTTATTGTTTTTACCTTGAATCGGCTCTCGTGCCTTTACACTGTTAAGTATTGTTTAACTATTTGTTCATTCAAATCAGACATTTTTCCTGTAGCCACATTACGCCCTCTTTCTAAAATACAAAATTGATCCATCACTCGACGGGCAAAAGGAAGTTTTTGTTCTACGATTAATATGGTTACACCCATTTCTTTATTAATTTTAGAAATAGTTTGATAGACCTCACCTTTAACAGGCTCTACTTTCGGATCAGGAATCCCTTTACTGCGGTTTAAACGCATAATAACATCACCAATTTCACTGACAATATTAGGCTGAATCCCTTCTGTCGGTTCATCCAAAATAAGCAGTTTTGGATTAAGTACTAATGCACGTCCAATAGCCAATTGTTGTTGCTGTCCACCAGACAAATCTCCGCCACGACGATTGAGCATTTGTTTTAAAACAGGAAATATTTCATATATTTGTTCAGGTACCGTTTTAACACCCATTTTACTTGCTGCACGCAGACCTGTTTTCAGATTCTCTTCTACCGTTAGCAATGGAAAAATTTCTCGCCCCTGAGGTACGTAACCAATACCTAATTCAGCCCGCACTTCTGCTTTCGCGGTGGAAATATCTTCTCCATCCATTTTAATACTTCCTTCGCGGATAGGTATCAATCCCATAATACTTTTCAACAAAGTTGTTTTACCCACACCATTGCGTCCCATCAAACACATGCAAGAGCCTTCTGGCACATCCAGAGTTAAATCCCAAAGTGTATGGCTTTCACCATAATATTGATCTATTGCTGAAATACTTAACATTATTCCCCCAAATATACTTGAATGACACGGGGATCATTTTGAACCTCGTCCATTGTTCCTTCTGTTAGCACAGAACCTTCATGTAGCACTGTCACTTTTTTAGCAATAGATCGGATAAACTCCATATCATGTTCCACCACAATGACGGAATGTTTACCTTCTAGTGACAATAACAATTCTGCAGTACGATCAATTTCCTGGTTTGTCATCCCTGCTACTGGCTCATCCACCAACATAACTCTAGGTTTCTGCATTAATAGCATGCCAATTTCCAGCCATTGTTTCTGACCATGAGAAAGAATACCTGCAGACTGAAATCTAAGTGCTGTCATACCTATGATTTCCAGCACCTCATCAATACGGTCCCGTTGCTCACTATTCAAAGAGGCAAATAAAGCCACCCAAGTCCCTCTATTCGATTGCATAGAAAGTTCTAGGTTTTCAAATACACTTAACTTTTCAAATACACTGGGTTTTTGAAATTTTCGACAAATACCTGCCCGAGCTATTTCCGACTCATCCATTTGTAATAAATCAATGGTTTGCCCAAAATAAACCGATCCTGCATCAGGTTTTGTCTTTCCGGTAATAACGTCCATTAAAGTTGTTTTTCCTGCGCCATTAGGGCCTATTAAACACCGGAGCTCGCCATCATTAATATAAAGTGATAAGTCATTTAGTGCCTTAAAGCCATCAAAGCTGATACTGACACCCTCCATATACAACACCGTACCATGACTGACATCTACTTTATTTTTAATCACAGGGTTACGATTAACAAAATCGTAGGTCTGATATCTGTTTAGAAAAGGCTTGGTATTACTCATGATTTAGCCCTCCTGTTTTGCTTTTCCATAAACCGACCAGACCATCTGGCATATAGATAGTTGTCAAAATAAAAACTGCGCCCAGGGTGAACAACCACACTTCTGGTAACAGACCCGTTAATACTGTTTTGCTGTAATTAACCAAGATAGCACCGATAATTGCACCATATAATGTTCCGCGTCCACCAACTGCAACCCAAACTACGATTTCCAAGGAGATTAAAGGAGAAAATTCGCTGGGATTAATAATACCAACCTGTGGTACATAAAGAGCACCTGCAAGCCCTGCTAATATGGCCGAAAATACAAAGATCCATAACTTAAACATTTCCACTCGATAGCCTAAAAATCGAACCCGAGATTCATGATCGCGTATCGCTGTTACTACCCGTCCTAACCGGGTTTTTACTAACCAACGACAGAGCATAAAAGCAGCAATCAAGATGAGTCCTGAGCTCATCAATAAAAGTGCTCTTACGTTATCCGATTGCAAACTAAAACCAATAATATCTTTAAAGTCGGTTAGCCCGTTATTACCGCCAAAACCCATCTCATTTCTAAAAAATGCCAACAATAAGGCATAAGTCATCGCTTGGCTGATAATCGATAAATAAACACCCGTCACTCTGGATCGAAATGTTAGCCAGCCAAAGACAAAAGCTAAAATGGCTGGAGCTAGCATGACCATTAGCATAGCAAAGGGAAATGAATCAAAACCCAACCAATACCAAGGCAGTTCCTTCCAATTTAAAAACACCATAAAGTCGGGTAAATCAGGGTTACCATAGACACCTCTATCGCCTATTTGACGCATCAAGTACATTCCCATAGCATAACCACCCAAGGCAAAAAAAGCCCCTTGCCCTAAAACTAAAATCCCACAATATCCCCAAATCAAGTCTAAAGACAAGGCCAATAGAGCAAAGGTTAAATATTTTCCAATCAACGATACGGTATAGGCAGAAAAATAAAATACTGAACCTGTAGAAAAAATGAGATTACACAGTGGAATAATGATCGTGACTGCTGCTAGTAGTAACAATACAAAACCAAATTCCTTATCATTGCCAAAATATTTCAGTAACATTTTATGACTCCACCCCACGACCTTTTTGTAGAAATAAACCACGCGGACGTTTCTGAATAAATAAAATAATAAATATCAACACTAGGATTTTTGCTAGAACAGCACCTGCAAAAGGTTCAAGTACTTTATTAGCAATCCCTAAAACAAAGCCTGCTATTAAGGTTCCCCATAAATTACCGACACCGCCAAATACCACCACCATAAAACAATCCACAATATAGGCTTGACCTAAGTTTGGTCCCACATTAGTAATTTGACTTAAGGCCACCCCGGCAACTCCTGCAATACCAGAGCCTAAACCAAAAGTCATAGCGTCTACTCGACCTGTTGGAATACCCATGGCTTTTGCCATATTTCGATTCTGTGATACTGCTCGGACTTCTAACCCCAAACGTGTCCGTTTAAGAATTTGTAAAAGAAAAGCGAACACTAACAAACAAAAAACTAATATATATAAACGATTCCATGTCAATGATAAAAAATCATTTATTTGCCAGGAACCACTCATCCATTCCGGTGTTATGACACTTCTATTTAACGGGGAAAAAACGGAACGCACGGTTTGTTGTAAAACCAGACTAACACCAAAAGTCGCCAATAAGGTTTCTAAGGGACGACCATATAAATGGCGAATGATACCTCGTTCAATCACTATACCTATCAGCCCTGAAACCATAAATGCAGCAGGTATAGCCAAAATGATGGATAGACCAATATGATGTGGCATAATCTGCTGCACAACATACGTCGTATAAGCACCCAGCATCATCATTTCACCGTGTGCCATATTAATAACTCCCATCACTCCAAAAGTAATGGCCAGTCCAATAGCAGCAAGCACTAATACTGCACCTAAACTAAAGCCAAAAAATACTGTTTCAGCCGCTTGGTAGACTTGTAAACGTGCCTCTATTTTTACCAAGGCTGATTTGGCTTGTTTGCGTACTTCAGTATCGGCTTCTAAAAATTGACCGTTGCTATTTTGTTCAATGATGGCTTGTAGACGATTAACCGCCTCTAAACTGGTTTTTTCTTTTAAAGTTTCTATACCTTCCAAGCGGATTAAACGATCTGTGCTTTTGAGCTTATCTAGTGCAATAACCAGCTGTAAGGTATCTAATACAGACTCATCTCGCTCTGTTTCTGCTAGTATTTTTAAAATATTTAAACTGTCTTGATTAATGGCTTTACTTAGTGTTTTTACAGCCAGTAATCTTAAATTTGGATCAACGGAATTCAAATGCAATTTAGCAATTAATCTGCGAATTTTAGAACGAATACTATTATTTATTTTAATTTTCTTTATCGCTGATCTTTCAACTAAACCAAGCTGACTATTATCTTCGGCAAGAACTATGGCATATTGATTTTCTTTACTGCTGGCAATAACAATACTGCCATATTCTCTGCTTTCAAATAAATACCCATCAGCCAACGCCTGTAATATGTTAATAGTTTGTGGGTTTTGAAAGGTGACTAATCGCTCAATAGCTTGACCCTTTTTAGACAAAGAGCGTATTTTTAAATTTAATATTGTCTCAGAATATGTTGGTTTTTCAATTTCTTGCTGACCAACAACAGGGGCTATAAAATCTATCTCATCTAATTGTGAATAAGCAGGCTTAATAAAGCCAAATATTAAAACCCATAAAACCATTCTAACTGGGCACATCACCCGATATTTCATAACATCTCCGATCAATAAAAAAACGGGACAAAAACTATTTTTGTCCCGTTTATTTTTTACTTTGCACAACACTGGTTACACAAAGTATACCTCGCTCTTTAATAGTTTTGTCCTGAACACTTTTTAGTTTTTGTGTTGTAATTTCCACAACTAATCGGTGCTGTCCAGTCTGCAATAATTGGTTTACTTTCTGCTAGAAAATCAGACCACGCATCACCTTTAACTAAGGTATTAGTTTGCCATATAGTAAAGAACTGACCATCTTCTTGAATCTCGCCAATTAATACAGGCTTGCTCAAATGATGGTTAGGTAACATTTGTGCCACGCCACCTGTCAGGTTAGGGAATTTAATACCAATCATCGCTTTTTGTACGGCATCAGAATCTGTAGTACCTGCTTTTTCGACTGCTTTTACCCACATATTGAAGCCAATGTAATGTGCTTCCATAGGATCATTACTTACACGTTTTTTATCTTTGGTGAATTCATGCCATTGCTTAATAAATGCCGCATTTTTAGTGGTCTCTTCACTCATAAAATAGTTCCAGGCTGCCATGTGACCAACTAAAGGCTTAGTATCCATACCTGAAAGTTCTTCTTCACCTACTGAAAAAGCGATAACAGGAATATCTTCAGCAGAAACACCCTGATTACCTAATTCTTTATAGAAAGGAATATTAGCATCACCATTAATAGTTGAAACTACGGCTGTTTTCTTGCCAGCAGCACCAAATTTTTTGATGTCAGCAACAATACTTTGCCAATCAGAGTGACCAAAAGGTGTGTAGTTGATCATAATGTCTTTAGCATCAACACCTTTAGACTTTAAATAAGCTTCTAAAATTTTATTGGTCGTCCGTGGATATACATAATCCGTTCCAGCTAATACCCAACGCTCTACTTTAATATCATTCATCAAGTAGTTAATAGCTGGAATCGCTTGCTGATTAGGTGCCGCACCTGTGTAAAAAACATTTTTTGAAGACTCTTCACCTTCATATTGAACTGGATAAAACAAAATACTGTTTAACTCTTCAATAACGGGTAATACAGATTTACGTGATACTGAAGTCCAACAACCGAAAATTGAAACTACTTTTTCTTTAGTAATTAACTCACGGGCTTTTTCAGCAAATAACGGCCAGTTAGAAGCTGGATCAACCACTACCGCTTCCAGTTTTTTACCTAAAACACCACCTTTTTTGTTTTGTTCTTCAATCAGCATCAACATAGTATCTTTTAATGTTGTTTCACTGATCGCCATCGTGCCAGACAATGAATGTAATATACCGACTTTAATAGTCTCCTCAGCACCGATAGAGACACTGGTTCCAGCCATAAAAACCAGTGCTGAAAGCACACTGGTTAATCCTGTTTTACGTAGAAATTTGTTCATAACTTAACTCCTGAATAATATAGTAATGTTGGGAAAACTCAGCATAACTCATGAACGGATAAAAAAGGTCAGCTAAAATAACGTGCAATAGCTCACTATTACACTTGTATTTTGACTAAAACCTGAAAAAATTCTATCACTTTTTTTATCCGTCCAGAGTTATACTGAGGTCTCGTTAGATTTGTAATTGAAAACCCAATTTGAGTGTACTGGTTTCATCGCCTTGGACACCTGGTGTATAATCTCTGCCTTTGGTGGCTATATCACCATATTGATACATTAATGAAATACGTGCATTATGACTGTCGATAATGTAATTCAACCCAGCTGCATATTCTTTACGATTTGAACTGTTTTTTGGATCGTTATTGGTATAACGGAGATAAGGCTGAAATTTTCCAATTCCAACAACTTGTGGGATTAAATACAATGCAGTTCCTGTATAAGCATCACCTTCAAATAAATCTAAATCACCACCATCTGTAGGTACTAAACCATCTAGTCCGAAATGTTTAAATTCACCTTCAATGGTAACTACCGCATCATTAGAAAGTACAGTTTCACTTAGTAAATCAACAGTAAAGGCATAAAAATCAGCGGGATTAGCTTTCGACCCGGCACCATCTTCTTGATATTGTCCTGCAAAACTAAGCGTGAAAATATCACCAGCACCACCATAATAAGTACTGCTAGTATAGTAGCCAGGGTTGCTTTCTACATTCAAAAAGTTATAACCCACACGTCCTGCATACAATAAGTTACTATCAACATTTGAACCGCCAGTAGCACCATCAAAAATACCGACGGCATAAGTCATTTTTTTATCGGGTGTAATTGCTCCCCAAAGCGTAACACCATCATCTCTACCAAACTTCCCTGAATCAAAACTACCTTGGTCTGCTGGTTCAAAAGGTGTTTTATTAAAATCATAGGTACTATGATAAAAAGGTCCATTCAACTCTGCTCTGTCAAATGGCACTAACATACGTCCCACCCAAAAATTAAAATGATCATTAATTTCAAATTTTCCGATAGCATCTAAGACAATCACGTCGCCACCATTTGAACAATCACCACATTCAGTATTAAATTCTAATTTAATATATTCGTGTATTTGAGCGTTTAAATACAAACGAATATTATCCAAAGTAAAGTCAGTAGACCACTTCTGGTTGGCATTTCCAGCAGCATCATCAGTTGCAGTAAAACTTGTTCTAAGTCCTGCACCAACACTGACCCACTTGGTATCATCAATCTTAAAAGTTGCACCTGCATTAGATAAAGGTGCGTAGGCTATGGCGGCAGCCATTGCTAGCACAGACAAAGGTTTTAAAATAAGCTGACTGGCAGCCTGTTGTTTAGATTTGCTCATCGTATAAGTCCCCATCAATAGTTGTTTTTAACGTAAAAAGATACAATCGGTTAAGTCGAATGTGACCAAATGTTGGCTGGTGACTATTGTTTCGTTGTTGTAAATTTTCTACAATACGTCATTTAACTCATCAGTTAAATGACGTATACTTAAATCGAAAGTAAATGAATTCGCCCTATGGAAGTATTAAGAAAATGATTTTTGGAAAAGCAGGAAAGAGGGTTAAATTTTGAATTTCTCAGTTTTCGTAGACAAAGTTTATCGGCGAATTAAACCTCGGCGATTTTTTTATGAGCGTTTGGCACTTTGGTGTTACCTTGCCCGTTATCCATTTTATAGTCATAAATTTCCACAAGATCTGCGCTATAAATCAACCCCACAACAAATTTTTGGTGGGGGAAAAAATGAACGCAGCCCAGGCGTGAGCGGTTTTTATCGTCTTTATAATGAAGCGGATTTTTTGCACGCCTCCGTACTCTCACACCTGCCATTTTTTGACGAATTAATTTTGCTATGCGACAGCGAATCGACGGATGAAACGCCAAAAATCGCAGCAGATTTAGCCCAAAAATACGATAAAATTAAGTATTTTTATTATCAGCCGAATATTAAGCACTATCCCCTCGCTCCAAAGCCGTGATTTTATGTAATCGAAACTTTGTTGTTTTGGGTGGGTAAAAGCACGGATTGGGCGTGTACATCTAAGCCCTCGGCTTTTTGCACACTAATGTGGTTGCAATTTCGCCTAAAATCGCACTACCTTAAGGTTATTGATACAGGGTGAGTTTTTGATTACCCTAGTATAATTCAATTCTAAGCAATTGATTTAATGGGTAAAATAGCCATTTTATGATAATAATTATTAACAATGAAAACAAGAGATCGTCGTCAGGGGATTGTCCTAGTCCATACAGGAGAAGGAAAAGGCAAGTCTTCCAGTGCATTAGGTATGGTATTTAGAGCCGCAGGCTGGGGAATGAAAATCTGCGTTATTCAATATATTAAAGGCCAGTGGCAAACAGGCGAACAAAAAGCAGCCGAACGTTTTGATAATATTGAATGGCATGCCCTAGGCGATGGTTTTACCTGGGATACCAAGAATCCAGAACAAGACATTAAAACCAGTCGTGAAATCTGGCAATTTAGTAAAGAAAAAATGCTGTCACAAAACTACGATTTTGTCTTACTGGATGAAATTAATTATTGTTGTGGCTATAACTGGATTACAGGACAAGAAATAGCCAGTTTTATTACCCATGAAAAACCCAGATGGATGCATCTGGTTTTAACTGGTCGAAATGCCGCAGCCGAAGTCATTGAGGTCGCAAACACAGTCACAGAAATGTGTAAAATTAAACATGCCTATGCAGCTGGAATTAAGGCTGAACAGGGGGTGGAATTTTAGTTATTATTAAAGAGAGATGTATGGGTGAATTTAGTGTAGTTGCATATAAACTTAAAGAAATTGCCCAGCGTATTGAACAAGTCAGTCTTGCTATGTTTCGCTAGCCATTCTTACTGATCAATTTCTCACCATCATTTTTCCTATTACTGCTTTTGTAGCCATGGGTTTTGAGTATTCAGGCACTAGTATGTATTTTACTCCTACTGTAATGGTCGCTCAAATGAATCCAGATATTACCCAAACAATAAATACATCTATTGGTTTATTTTCCAGAGGAACTAGATTATTTTTTTGTTTGTACTGGATAGACAAGCGGTGCCTCTGTTTTTTTGATAAACTATCTTTTCAATAGATAGAAATAAGAAAACATACAATAACTGGAGAGTAAGATGGGTGAAACACAAAAATTGATAATTGCAGTTGCCGGATTATTTGCTGTTGGTTTTATTATGGTAGGAACAAATGACAACCAAACTGAAGAACAAAAAGAAAGTGCTGCAATGATAAGAGCCGTTGCAGCCATGCAAAATATGGCTACCCAAAAATGCCCTAAATTAATAAAAAAACATACAGGTACAAGCCCGACTTCTCTGGTATCAAGAACCGACTCCGATCATGCAACCTATTTAACACTCGAATGGAAAGGTGAAAAAGAAGACAGCTACAAATTAGCAACATGTACACTACAAGCAAGTTTAGGGGGGATTTCTAAACTAGTGATTGATGGTGAAGCTGTTATTGATAAAGAGTAAATACTTTTATTTGAATGCTACATTATAGATATATACTTTCTATAATGTGCTACTTCATAAGTATTTTATAATTCATTGCATCAATTGATTTTGATTTGATCACAATAAGATGTTGTTCCCGTACTCCGCATGGGAACTCAAGCAAAGTTTTTTGTACCTATTCAAGAAAAATAATAAAACTTTGCCCCTCATAACACTCATCATTAATGGATTAAGAGTGTTCATCCTTTTGTAGTATGCCAAAATGATTAAAACTCAGTTATACATGTACTTTCAAGCAGAACTACAAACCTTACAATTAACAATACATTGCAGAAATCATCGCACTTGAAAAACAATGATTTTAAGCATTAATACCAAGCAATATAAACAAGAGAGGACAGTTAAATATGGAAGAAAAAAATAAAGGCTTTTTAAAAACATGGAAAGACGACCGTGGTTTTGGTTTTATAAAACCTGACGATGACAGTGATGATGTTTTTATTCATATTTCTGCATTAGGTGAGGGAGCTAGACGCCCACATCGTGGTGATACCATTTTTTATCAAATTGAAGAAACAGATGATGGCAAAACAAAAGCAGTGAATGCTTATATTGACGGTGAAAAGAACCTTTCCAAAAAAAGTAATACATGGATTTGGATTGCACTTTCTTCAATTGGTGTCGCGGGGGTAGCGGCAGCGGTCATTCTTTTAGGTGCGTGATAAATAGTCCTAAAAGAAAAATACTCCTCACTTAATAAAGTGAGTTCTCTTGACACAAGGATGTGTCAAATAGAACACAAGGATACAACCATACCTCAAAGCAAAAAATACTCCCTTTATCCAACCTCCACACATCCAAAAGCTATTGTAGCTAGTTCGTATCCATAAACAGATATTTTTTGAGACAGAAAAAATAAAATTATCTCAAATAATAAAAAGAATCATTTTGAATGCTGGTTTTTTCTTGTTTTATTGGCTTTTTTATCAAACTTTTGAGACAAGAAGCTTTTGGGTCTATGTTGAGTCATTAAATTTTAGTTTTCCACCAAGTAAGTAAATCATATCAACAACCTTATTATTAGAGACCTCAGCATAGTAGAATATGAACACATAAAATGATACAGTTGCTTATCTTAGTGGCTAATCAACATAACAATTAAACCAATGAAAAAGCTTAACAAGAAAGTCAAAAATTTTATTTTTCTCGTATTAACAAGTTTAGTAATGTCATCTTTATTAACCGCTTGTTCTGAAGATAAGCCAGAAATAAAATTTGATCATTCACATTCAAATATAGGTAGTTTAAAAAAACATACCTTTGAACATAAGTTTGCAGACCAATGTGTTGCTCGTGAACTTAAAAACTCAGTGAATAAAAAAGAAGATAAAAAACGTTTTCAAAAATCCTGTTTATGCATTGCAACCAGGATCATGAGAAATTTAACAGAAGTAGAAGCTGAAAAATTTTTGGTCGAGAAAAAGAACACTCAATCATTAAAAATGAGTTTTGACGAGGCAGCCTATTTTTGTTTACAAAAAACAGCCAAAGCACCTATTTTATTTAATAGAAAATAATACCATTTTCAAGAATAATGGTTTAAAACTAAGCCATTAGGTCTTGCTAATTCTATACCTAGGCTTACTTATAACTAAAGTTTTTTATGATGTTTTTAATCATGGCGGTATTGACCCGGAACGTCTTCACAGCTAACAAGACCTAGTAAAATAAAGAGTATCAATATTATTTTTTCCATCAGACTCTCCAGCAATATTAGGATAAATCCCGTTTTCCATGCTAACAGGTATTAATAAATGAAAAGTAGTTTTTACGCCTATCTATCTCGACTACGCTGGATTAAGCGTTGGGGCTTAAAACGTAATGCCTATGAAGAAAATGTAATGGAACATAGCTGGGAAGTTTCAGTCATTGCACATACTCTGGCACTTATTAAAAATAGATATTTTGAGGGGAAGTTAGATGCCAATGCAATAGCAACAGCAGCTTTGTATCATGATATTACAGAAGTTATAACGGGGGATTTACCAACACCCATTAAATATCATTCCAGTGAAATTACAAAGGCATATAATCAAATTGAACAGCAAGCTGAAATAGAATTAATCAGCTTATTACCTGATAAATTACAAGCTGACTTTAAAATATTAATTCAAAGCAAGGCTTTACCTGAAACACATGAGTTGATCATTAAAGCAGCAGACAAAATATCAGCCTATTTAAAATGCCAAGCCGAGCTAAAAGCTGGAAATAAAGAATTTGAAATGGCTGCTGTTCAGTTAGTTGAAACACTAGGAAAATCAAAACAAGAAGAGGTTATCTTCTTTATGACTCATTTTGTTCCCAGTTGTGGACTCACTTTAGATGGTTTAATGGAAACCAATTAGCCCATAATATATGCTGAAGGTGCAACGCCGAATATGGGAAAAAGACCAGTAAAAATGTTAAATTAATTATGCTTGGGTGCTTTAGATAAACCAAGAGGCGTTTAACCCTAATGCAAGGGTAAATATTTCGGCACTATTCATCTGCTTGGGAATGGGGGGATTGTCTAGTTCTACAGAATTTACCCATTCAATTATTCATAGACCTTTTTTATTGTAGTGCTTTCTTATAAATATCAGCATATAAAAACTATCTGTATTATTATGCAAACAAAACCGATAATTAAAGGACAATATCATGCGACAGTTATTAGCTTTTGGTTTGATACTTATTTCATTTCATACATTAGCTCAGCAACCTCAGAATTTATCGCCTGTACCTGAGCCACCAGAATTACCTGCATCCGTGCAAAGTGGAGAAGCCATAGATCCTGATATCACTATTATTCGTAAAGGTAAGAAGACCATTCAAGAATTTAGAAAAAATGGTGTGCTCTATATGGTGAAAATAATACCTGCTATTGGATCTGCCTATTACCTGATAGATACTGATGGTGATGGCAATATGGATGTTAGAGGTAGCGATATGGATCAAAACAATAATATCAATCAGTGGAAAATATTTGAGTGGGATTGATGTAAACTTCTTGTTTAACAGGTGCGACAGATAATAGAAGCTGTACACCTGTTACTTTTATATTTAAGGGTATTATTCACTCACCATTGGTGGTCTTAACATCACCTTTTTTCCTGTCATTATATCCAGTGTTTTCCATAATCGAGTGAATACAGGTTCCTGACAGTATGGAATACCATGTTTTTCACACACAGCTTTTACTTTAGGTTGAGCTATTTGGTAGCGACTTAATGGAATATCTGGCCATAAATGATGTTCAATTTGATAATTTAACCAGCCGTGAACAAAGTCTACAGGGTCTGTACCTGTGGTAAAGTTGGTTGAACCCAAAATTTGTCTTAAATAATATTCGCCTTTATTCGTGCTTTTTTCTTCAAAAACATATAAGTCTTCACCAACATGATTGGTGCCAATGACCAGAAAAGTATGGATATTAGAGATGACTTCGGCTAATAGAGAATTAATTAAAACATTCGTAGCGGCAACCATTCCACCTACGGTCATGATAATCCCTACGGGAATAAACAAGAGAGGCATTAATACAAAACGAATAGATGCATAAGGCAATAAACATTTTAGCCATAACTGCTGACCTTCTGCTTTTAAGGGATTCCATTCATCAAGCTTAGAAAGAGGAGGGATATTTTTACCTGCTTTTTTAGCCTTACTATTACGAAGATGGCGTAATGTCACGGGCGCATAATAAAAAAACTTCCAGATACAGGCCATTAAACCCAGTAAAAAATATCTTAGCCACAAAGGCATATTTATAGCCCGGAAATATTTTGTATTGAATTCCACTTGGTCAGGGTCTGCTTGTTCTCCTAGATTATAATGATGAAGCTCATTATGTTCTTTATCCCAAGCCTCAGGTAGCATCCATTCAAACCAATCTATATAGCGTCGTTTTCCTTTGGCAAAACCTTTACTGGTATAGTGATTAGGCAAGCCTTCAATTTTATCGTAGCCTCTATGTAATATGTGATGGGCAATGGTAGTCCAGCGAGTTACACTGCCTTGACTGATAAAATAGACCGATATAGGGTTAGGTATGATCCAGGCCGTTGCATAACCTAGTACAGTACAAAATCGTCCCCAGCGTTCTATCTTTTTTAAATGTTGAAAATCAGCTTCTCCGAGATCAGATAAAACCTCCTTACGAACATCATCTAAATCTTTAGCGAGTTGTTCCCTATCAACTTGATGATATATAGTATTTGTCAAAATGCGTTTCCTTAATTTTTTATTATATGGTGTCTATGGTATCTCAATAAAATTAACTTTGAAATGATAGTTTGTTGCCGCAAGTACTCTGCTAATCCATAGTAAACTGATCCACAGCTTGTGTAACAGTGGGGTTGAATAACATTTGTTGTGCGATATATGTGGGTAATTAAAGGTATATTTATGCCCTTTTAATTCATCATGCTCTTGTCTTTCTTGTTGCCGAACTTTATCCATTGCATCATTCAGAAGCTTTACAATATGAATCACTCTACGCTGCTCTAAATCAACCGTAAGGGTAAATGTTTCGGAGCTATTCATCTGCTTTGGAATGAAGGAATTGTCTAATTCTACAGAATTTACCCATTCAATTATTCATAGATCCAATTAAATAAGTTGATTTATAGATGTGGTTTTTTTATTCTAACAGCGGAAACAAAAAAATGAGTGCTATTAATATCAAATAGTAAAATTTTTCTAACCTAAAATAAAGAGGAAATAATGAAAAAATTAGCAAAACCATTAATTGTCAGTGCATTACTGATTACATCAGTGGGCGTTTATGCTCAAGGGTATTCTGGCTATAAAGTTAAAAAAATCATCAGTACTATGGATGACAATGCAGATAGCAAAGTGAACTATAAAGAATTTATTGAACAAACCGTCACTGATAATAAAGACCCTTTAGATACTAATCAAGATGGTTATATCACCGCAGGTGAAATTGTTATAGAAATCACTGAAGACCTCATTGAAACGATCAAAGAAATGAGAAAACAAGGTGTTTCAGAAGCAGACATTAACAAAACTATCGCAAAAGAATTGCATACTGCAGAAAAAGAAGCTGAAGCTATGATTAGTAAAATGGACATTGATCATGATAATTTGGTAGAACCAGAAGAGTTTGATGCCTTCAATCGCAAACAATTTAATGCACTGGATAAAAACCAAGATGGTGTTATTTCACAAAAAGATATTAAACGCAAAAAAGGTTACCCTATCCACTGGTATTAATAAATTACATGGTTATTAACAAATCACAGCTTATAAATTGTTTCCACTTTGTTTCTCAAGACTGTTGACAGCAGAGATGCTGTCAACAAGGCTACATAGATGTATTTACCCCGTGTCTTGTGAAGCAAAGTGGAAACAAGCTGTGAAAAGTTAATAACCATGATAAATTCTTTCTTCCAAGATCAGTTGCTGTGTTTCTTTACCTATCCTGAGAACCTGTTCAAGATCATTACTAGCCACATAGAATTTATTCTGCTGAAGGAACTCACCCAACACTATCCTCCCAAGAGCCGACAGGTCGATATTTTATATATCATAATGGAAAAGTTAGAAAATTAACTTTACTTGAATGCTATCGCTTAATGGGGTTTTCAGATGATTTTAAAAAAATTGGAACTACATTAAAACAGTACAATAGAGTCGGTAATTCAATTGTTGTACCAATGGTTATTGAAATAGGAAAAGAAGTTAATAATCAACTATTTAACAAATCATTCGAATTAAACTATTAACCTAATCCTAAACAAATGAGCTTATTTGAGCCTAAAGGCGAATATGAAATCAAAAGGCATAACAAAATCCAGTGTACAGCCAAAGGTGTCACGCCTTTTGCTATCGCAAAAGATCGTGTCACTTCTGTCTGCCGCTGAAACTAGCAATAGTGGGTAAAAACGCAAGCTTAAAGTCTATGGCTACAGAAACTACAAAAAAAGGGGTGCTGATAGTCAATCTTGGTTCACCTTCAGCACCTACCATATCTGCTGTTAGACGCTACCTTAAAGAGTTTCTTTGGGATCCCCGGGTGGTTAATTTGCCTCGTTTTATCTGGTGGATTATTTTACATTTTCTGGTGCTACCTTTTCGTCCCAGAAAATCGCTAAGAGCCTATAAGAAAATTTGGCAAAAGCAAGGTTCTCCTCTCACTTTTTTGACTCAACAGTTAGTTGATAAAGTGGCTAAACAATTTGATAATTCAAGGTATACCATTGACTGTGTGATGCGCTATGGAAAGCCTTCTATTACAGCAAAGCTTGAACAGTACAAAAAAAATAAAATCGAGGAAATTATTGTTATTCCCTTGTACCCTCAGTATTCTTCCACAACAACCGCTTCGGTTTATGATGCCGTGGTTGCCCAATTGATGCAATGGCGATATATTCCGAGTTTGCGTTTTGTTAGTGATTATCATCAACATCCTTTATATATTGAAGCCATAGCACATTCAATTGAGCAAAGCAGGGTCAAAAATGGTAATAATGCACTATTATTAATGTCTTTTCATGGCTTACCTGAACAGTTAACCAAGTGGGGCGAACCTTATTTCCATCAATGTCATCGAACTGCTGAATTAATTGCGGCAAAACTTTTGCTAGCAAGCGATCAATGGAAAATTGTTTTCCAGTCCCGATTTGGTAAAGCAAAGTGGCTACAGCCTTATTGTATTGAGGTATTACAAGCTTTGCCTCGGCAAGGTATAAAAAAGGTAGATGTGGTGTGTCCTGGTTTTGCAGTGGATTGTCTGGAAACATTAGAAGAAATTGAGATAGCCAATAGAGAATATTTTATCGCAGCAGGTGGTGAAACTTATCATTACATTGCTGCTTTAAATGATTCTGCAAGTCATGTCAAAGCCATAGTAGCGTTAATAACAGAAAACACCTATGAGACTTTATAATAAAGATTGCCGATTAATACCATTTATTTTTGAAAATGGTATAAGAAATAGTAGACATGATGATGTGTCGTTTTAATAAAGGTTCAAAATGAGAATAGGTACTGCACTTACGCCGAATGCGACTAAAGTATTATTACTGGGTAGTGGTGAATTAGGCAAAGAAATTGCAATTTCATTACAGCGTTATGGTGTAGAAGTGATTGCAGTGGATAGATACCCTAATGCACCTGCACAACATATTGCTCAACGCAGTCATGTGATTGACATGACTGATGCCAACGCGATTAAACAGTTAATTGCACTAGAGAAACCTGATTATATTATTCCTGAGATAGAAGCGATTGCGACCAATGCATTGGCTGAAATTGAAGCCGAAGGGGTATCCAAAGTAGTACCTAATGCCAGAGCAGTACAGCTAACCATGAACAGGGAAGGTATTCGTACCATGGCAGTTGAAGAAGTCGGTGTGCCAACTTCAAATTATGCGTTTGCAAAAACTTATGCACAATTGCAATATGCGGTTGATAACGGCATCGGCTATCCCTGTTTTATCAAACCCACCATGTCTTCTTCAGGTAAAGGTCAATCTAGGGTTAAATCGGCCAGTGAGTTAGAACAAGCCTGGAATTATGCCAAGTCGGGTGGCAGAACAGATACTGGAAAAGTGATTGTAGAAGGGGCTGTGGATTTTGATTATGAAATCACCCTGTTAACGGTGCGTGCATTCAATCAGAATGGCACTATTGAAACTCATTTTTGCGAACCCATTGGGCATAGACAGGAAGACGGTGATTACCGAGAAAGCTGGCAGCCCCAGCAAATGACAGCTAAGGCTTTGCAAAATTCACAAGATATCGCTAAGAAAGTGACAGACAATATTGGTGGTGTAGGTTTGTTTGGTGTAGAACTGTTTATAAAAGCTGATGAAGTTTGGTTTAGTGAAGTCAGTCCAAGACCGCATGATACGGGCATGGTCACCATGGTCACCCAGCGACAAACTGAATTTGATTTACATGCCAGAGCTATTCTAGGTTTGCCTGTCTCTACTCAATTGGATAAAACAGGTGCCAGTGCGGTTATTCTAGGGGGTTTAGATGCAAAAGGGGTTGAGTTTACTGGCTTAGATGAAGCATTATCTGATTCAGAAATAGATATTAGATTGTTTGCCAAGCCAGAAAGTTTTATCACAAGACGGTTGGGTGTGGCTTTAGCTACAGCAGAAAATATTAGCGAAGCGAGAGCTAAGGCAGTTGCCGCAGCAGATAAAATTAATGTTGTTTCCCGCCCATGATCCGCTTTCTTTGTCTTATCGTTTTATCTATAAATGTAAGTCATGCCGATGTTTATAAACGGACTGATGATCAAGGTCGTGTTTATTATACCGACGCGCCTAAAAAGGGCTTTAAATACAAACGCATTATCCGTACCAGATCCAAAAACTATGCTCGTGCATTTAAAAAGATAGTCAGCAACAAGAAAAAATATGCACCTTATATTACAGCGGCGGCTAACAAATACAAAGTGGATGAAAAGCTATTACACGCGGTCATTCAAACGGAATCAGCCTACGATGAAAAAGCAATCTCACCAGCAGGTGCCGTAGGTTTAATGCAATTAATGCCAGCAACAGCCAAGCGATATGGTGTACGCAACCGAAAAAATGGCAAACAAAATATAGAGGGTGGAACCCATTACCTAAAAGATCTGACTAAAATGTTTAACTCTAATTTAAAGTTAGTACTTGCTGGCTATAATGCAGGGGAGGGTGCGGTCAAGAAATATCACAACTCAATACCACCTTATCCCGAAACGCACGATTATGTGCGTAAGGTGATGAAGTTATACAGAAGCTTGAAGTAATGGGGAGATAATGAGGTCTCACTTAATATCAGGTTGTATTAATAAAATTTTAAAAAAACGTGCAAGTACGTCTGATTTTACCTTTAACAAAGCGTACCAAGGCAATAGTGCCTTATACTAATAGGTATGTGGTTTGACAAAGGCTATCGATACAATTACAGTAATACCATATTCATATCGATCAGGTAAATCATGAGTGTTGTAACAGTTTCCCCAAAGTTTCAGGTAGTTATTCCGAAAAATGTCAGAGAGGCTATGGGAATAATTTCAGGACAAAAAGTACAAATGCTGACCTATTGCAATCGTATAGAGCTAATTCCCATTAAACCAATGAGTGAAATGAAAGGTATCTTAAAGGGCATTGATACAGAAGTACCTAGGGATAAAGATCGTATATGAATGTAGTCGATTCATCGGCATGGTTATCCTATTTTGCAGGTGATGCCAATGCAAAGACATTTTCAACTCCAATAGAGAATATTGAAGAATTAATTGTTCCTAGTATTACCATTACCGAAGTCTTTAAATTCGTTTTGCGTCAGCGTGGCGAAGGTATGGCTTTGGAAATTATTGCCCATATGGAGCAAGGCAAGGTTGTACCACTTGATAGTTCATTAGCTATTGATTCGGCTAAATATGGCATTGACTATAAATTACCATTAGCTGACGGTATTATTTACGCAACGGGTCAAAAATTTAAAGCTGTAATATGGACACAAGATATAGATTTTAAATTTTTAGAAGGGGTCAAATATTACCCAAAAAAACTACATAACAATTAAATCCAGTGGACAGTTTAAAGCACCCCTTTAAACTGCGTGCTGATTGTGGCGTTAGCACTATTAATATCCCTTAATAAATAATCATTCCTGAATTCAAATGAAATTTTTTTACCTAGTATTAGATATTAGAGGAAAAAATAAACTAAAATACAAGCTATTATTTTTTTAATTTGCCGATTACAAATAGCCTAGTTTTCATAATAGTCAAACTTAAAACAAGCCAGAAAAAGTTTGAACAGTGACTGTTTCCCCTGCTTTTACCGTAGACCTATCATGTTCAAGAATAATGAAGGCATTGGCTAGGCTCATTGAGCGAAGAATACCTGAACCTTGTTTTCCTGTGGTTTTAACAGTACAGTTACCCTCATTATCTTGCTTTATGATGCCGCGTACCACTTCTGTACGACCTGGTTTTTTAGCTATATTTTCTTCGCTTTTGGCTTTGATAAGGGGTGCAATGACTTTGTTTTTAATACCCAGCATTTGTTCTATGGCAGGTAGCACAAATTGGTAAAAGGTAACCATCACTGCCACAGGGTTCCCTGGTAAGCCAAAAAACAAACTTTTTCCTATTGAGCCAAAGGCAAGTGGGCGACCAGGTTTAATAGCGATCTTCCAGAAATCAACCGTACCAGATTGTTTTAGTGCTGTTCTAGTATAATCGGCATCACCCACAGAAACGCCACCAGATGAAATGATGATGTCTGCATAAAGACTACTTTGCTTAAATTGTTTTAACAGTGTTTCGGCGTTGTCTTCTAAAATACCTAAATTGATGATTTCAATATCGGGGCGATCTAAAGCAGAATAAAGAATGTATCGGTTACTGTCGTATATTTTCTCTTTGCTGTGGTTAGCACCGATGCTGATGACTTCATTACCTGTGGAAGCAATGGCGATTTTTAATTTGCGACGCACTTTTATTTCCGCAAAGCCCAAACAGGCTATCAATCCAATATCAGCGGGTGTTATAAATTTCCCTGCTGGTAAAATAGTTTCATTTTGGCGAATATCTTCTCCTGCCAAACGAATGTTTTGTCCTTGTTTATGTCGCTTATCAACAGAAATAATAGTGCCGTAACATTCAACATGCTCTTGCATGGCAACAACGTCAAGGTCTTTTGGAATAATGGCTCCAGTCATTATGCGAATACATTGGCCGCTGTTAATTTGAGTTAAATTAGCTTTTCCCGCATAAGCACTATCAATCACTGTTAATTTAGTGATTCCTTCTGTGGGGATATCTATTGCATGAAAAGCATAGCCGTCTACGGCTGAGTTATTATGTTGTGGAACATTGAAGGGTGCAGTAATGGATTCAGCAAGGGTACGGCCTTTGGCATGTTCAATATTAATTATTTGATAATCTGCAAGCTGCGGAGTTGCGGATAGTATTTTTTTTAGTGCCTGATCAACTGGCATCAAACCTTGTTCAAAAATGTCTGTACAGTTGGGTTGAGGATCGATCACTTTATAAGATGGCTTGCAAAATCGGTTTTCCCTAAATTATCTATCCAACTAATTTCAATTTTATCGCCTTTGACTCCGCCTTTTAGTAAGAAATCTAAATAGGGATTCTTTGCAATACTGCCAGATAAATGTGAGGTCAGTATTTTTGACTCATTATGATAAATATACAATACAGTAATATGTTTTGCTGCTATTGGTTTTTCCTGCTTATTTTTGCCACGTCCGTTCGCCATGGGATGCGTAATCAATAACCGAATTTGTGTGTTTTCAGCAAACCGTTTTGTTCTTATTTTTATACTAGACATGCTAAGCTCCGCAGCCGCCAACGGCGACCTTAACAGATCGCGAGGTACGATATAGCTTGCCTTCTGCTTGAACAATAATAACGATACGGCTGGTTTTAGCCATTTTTAGTCTGACAGAAACATGTGCTACAAGCGCAGGCGATAGGAAAAACTCAGCAGAAAGCGGGGAGGGGTTGTCTTCTACCAAAATAGAAATTTTCTCTACACTGTCTAAAGTGCTACTGACGGTAATGGGGACATTGGCACCATTTTCTGCGATACGAGGTAGGCGGCTTATTTTTATTTTTTTACTTTCAATGATTTCTGCTTCGCCAAATAAACGGAGCATGGTTTGCTCAAAAGTTCCGCTGTTAAAGTAGTCTTTAATCCGTCTTGTGTGGGTGACTGAGGCATGTAGAATACTGCTAGCTACAGTTAGTCCATAGGCACTAAATGTCATGAGAGTTTTTATGAATTTTCTACGACTATTAGACATGATAGGTTTAGCGGCTGAAAAGTGTTTGATAGTTGAGTGCTGATTGTTCAGCTGCATGATCAAAAATACCTCCGATAACAGCTAACACATCAGCACCATTATCTAATAATTGTTGCCCATTATTTGGCAATATTCCACCAATAGCTACAATGGGAACTTGAATAATTTTTTTTGCTAGGCGCAAGGTTTCTTGTTGTGCCGGTAATGCTAAAGGTTTTGAAGCAGAGGGAAAAAACCGACCAAAAGCTACGTAGTTAGCACCTTCAAATTCTGCTTTTTTTGCTAAATTGATATCGTTATAACAGGACAGGCCAATGATGGCTTTGTTGCCTAATCTTTTTCTGCTTGCGGCAATGCTGCCATCATTTTTACCTAAATGTACACCATCTGCTTTAACTTTTAATGCTAATTCTACATCATCATTAATAAGTAGAGGGATTGCATAAGTATGACATAGTGTTTGCAGTGCTGTTGCGCAATTTAAACGGTCAATGGTTGTGGCAGTTTTGTCTCTATATTGAATAACACCAGCGCCTCCTTTAATGGCAGCAGCCACTTCTTGCACAATGGTTGCAAGCTTTTTTCCTTCAGTTTGGGTAATTGCATACAAGCCGCTAGTGGGGAATTTCATATATTGCCTTCCATCCAGAACAGACGGTGTGGATTATGTTGTCCTTTGCCAGGATGATAAGCAGCATGTAATGAGTTCCAAGTATACTCTTGTGCTTCTGAAATAGCAGTAAAGGGGTCAAGACCGTGTGCCATTAAAGCAGCAATGGCACTGGCAAGGGTGCAACCAGAGCCATGATAATTTTCTGCTAACCGTTGCCAGCTAAATGTTTCTGTCTTACCCTCTTTTTGAAAGTATTTATTTTCTACTAAAGTGGATGCCTCGTCTGTGCAGGTAATTAATACCGTATCACCGCCCTTATCCAATAGGTTTTTGCCGCAATCATTGATATTACTGTGTTGTGTTAGTATGCGTGCTTCTTCACTATTGGGGGTTATTACCGTAGTGTAGGGTAATAGTTTCTCATTGATACAGTCTATTAATTTTTCATTAGCGAGCGAAGTGCCATCACCAGAAGCTAGTACAGGGTCTAAAATAACAGGAATATGTGGGTGTTGTAATAAAATGCTATGGATGGCTAGTGCGGTTTCATAATGACCAATTAAACCAATTTTAATAGCTTTAACGGGAAAGTCATTTAACAGGGTGGTTGCCTGGTCAATAATATCTTCAGCGTGTTGAGGAATGAGTTTTTTAACATTGCTACTGTCTTGCTCCGTTAGTGCTGTAATAACGCTACAACAATGACATTGGTGGCTTATTAGTGTTTCAATATCCGCTTGTATGCCTGCACCACCGCTAGGGTCGTGTCCAGAAAAAGATAAAACAACAGGGCGGTGCTGGGTCATGGCGTGCTTTGTTTGGATGAATTGTGTTTATTATACGGGTTGAGACAATTCCTTATTGACGTTTTTGCAAAAATTGTAAGGAATGTTTTAAAGATCTAAGTTTGTATTTATATCATTTATTCTTGAAAATGGTATTAAGCCAAATGGCACAACCACTGAATGCCAGTATGATTAAAAATACAGCGCTAAGGTCAACAATAAAAACGCCAATTTTGCCAAAAAACCGACCACTATGAATATCAAGAAGCACACGTTCCAAGGGTAGAGTTGAAGTCAGGAATTTATTTTCTATGGATGTTGAAATATGTGTAGGTGTGTGCTGAACAGCAGACCATGTTATCTGTTCAAGAGTATAGGGTTGCCAAGAAATAAGTCCATCAGTGCTAACATTGATTCCTCTGGAGGATTTTAAAATAATAGCTTGTTGCTGATTCATTCCTATATTTTCTATACCATCAATGGATGATTGTTCTATGAGTTCACCGCTATGTGTCAAAAGTAGTAATGAATGATGAAAAGCAACAACAATAAATTCATCTGTTTCAATAGCACCCAGTAATGGTTGCTGATTTTCAATAAGAAAACTCTGATCAAAATAAACTTTTTGTTTAAGCTGAGTAATCCAGTGGTTTTGAGTAGCAAAAGAAGTGAGTTTGGCTGTCGATTTAATACCATACCAGTGAAGAATAGTTGTTGATTGCACCATTTGACTATCTAACTGCAAATCTTCAGTATGGTTTAAGGAGATGCCAGTTATTGCCAGCATAATCAAAACTAAAGCGGATAATAGTCCGATATAGCGATGTAATTTGTATATAAACTGCCATAAACGGTGTTTATTATTTTTCATGGGTAATTAAACTATCAAAAAACAATGCCAGCCGAGCTGTTTTAGTGAGCGCACGTACAGAAAGTGTTGCACCAGCGATACCATCAATAGCTTGCGATAATCTTAAATCCTTATTCAAGGTATTTTTTTTAAATTGATCGGTAAAAAAATCATATTTTACCTCCCAGCCTCGGCTTTCGCGAAATGCCAGTACTTTGATTTGATCAATTCTTTGATTTTTGATGACGACAGCAGTAGTGATAGGTTTTATTTTGCCAATTTCATTAATAACCCAGACCGATTTTTCAGCAGACTGCCAATAACGGGTACGCATAAACCCTGGTTTATGTTGAAGAATATCAGCCATAATTTTTTGCTTATGTTTTTTTAGCCAAAGCACTTGAGGTTTAGGTGTGTTGCCAGAAAAGGCCTGTAGTAGAAATTCTTCAGTACTTTGATATTCAACAGCTTGAGCTGTAGCAATAATACTGAAGAGTAGAATAGATAGAATATTTTTTTGCATAGCCACTATTTTAGTCATTACTGAACGCAATTTAAAGCATCAAAACAACGCACAATAAATAAACAGTCGGCTTGCACAGTATTTTTATTCATCTTTAAGCTGCAACGAAGGGAGCATAGCATGGCTATGTGACCTAAGTTGCAACGCCTAAGATGGATAAAAAGAGCAGCGAGTTGTCGAAATTATTCCATCTGTACTCCTCAGTCCTTATATGCGGGGCTTAAAACTGGTAACCAATACCGAGATCAAAGCCACTCTCATCACTATTACTATTTAGTGTATCTTCTTTATGAATATAATTTGCTTTAAGTACTACGTTTTCATGTACCCACCAATTAGCTCCCGCTTCCCATATATCATAGTTCTTTTCCGATCCACTGTAATAATCCAGTTTTTGAAAGCGACTATAGACACCCATATCACCCATTGAAGTGGGGAATCTATAGCCAGGTTCAATATACCAGCCATATTGTGACTCAGCTGCTTGATGAAGTTTAGAATCAACATCAATTTTCCAGCGACTATATAATGCTTTGCCAGTGAAAGTACCTGGGCCAATGCCATGGCTATAAATAACATGCGCTTGGTATAAAGTACCTGAGCCTACACTAGGTTTATCACTTTGCCCTAAATCAGTTTGGTGGAGTACGGTTGCAGCAAGTTCTAAACCTAGAATACCAGTGTATTTTCCTCTAACTGCAATAATAGGATCGTTGGCTTTTTGTTTGGACACTTTGCCCCGACCACTGCGGATACTAAATGCTTTTTTACCGCTATTGTCTATATCAAGACCACTACTGAGGATCGCATCAAAACTTAGACCGTTATCAAAACGGTAATTTCCACCAATACCCGCTTCCCACCAAGTGGTAGGAATAATATTTTTTTCGACTTCATTGCGTTCAACACCATAAAAAGTATCAGGCTCATGGGTTTCATTCATAATGCCGACAGGCATTAAAAATAGCCCAGCTTTAGCACTGGCATTTTGGTTAAAGTCATATTCCAGATAAGCCTGTTCCAGTTCAATTTCGCCGTCTTTACCATCGCCTGCAATAGAGTGTTCCAGTTCTAATTCGGAGAAAAACCGTAAATTATCGGTAAATTCATGGCCAAAGAATAATACAAAACGATGAAAATCGACCTCTTCCTTGTGGTTTTTGTGGTCTTTATTACCTTCAATACTCCGATTTTGGTAATGCAGTTCTCCATAGCCCCCTATTGTAGTGTTATTAAACCACTCGGAAGCTTTTTGAACCCCCTCATAGTTTTCACTGATGACTTCAACGGCAGTGGTATTGTTACTTACTTGGGATTGAGTATTATTGAAGCTTTGCTGTAATTGAGCGTTTTGTTGCTTCAATTGTGCATTTTCAGAGCTTAGTTGTTCAAATTTAACATCTTGTTGTTTTTTATAGCTTTCAAATTGTGCGGCTAGCTCCTCAACGGTTAGTGCTTGTGCTGTTGAGAGACAAAGTGCTAGTGCTGTGAATAGGGCAAGTTTAAATTTTGTAGACATAAGATTAATCCATAATAATTTCCAAGTGGGTATATTAATCTAAATGAGAATGATTAGCAATAACAATATGTACTTTATTTTTTATTACTTGCTCGTATTTTTTGCGGTGGAAAGAGTATGTACTTACTGAAGGATTTTAGCTAATCTGGCTTCACCGACTCGGTAATACCTGTTTCTCACCGTTAAGTTTTTCTTCAGTAGCGTATTTCAAGCAAATATAAATAAAAAATTGCAAGCCAAAAATTAGATTAGCGAGTAATAAATGGATAGCTTGGGAAATAGGTGGGACACCTAATCGGTCTAAGCTTATACCCGCAAGAATTTCTAATCCAATGAGAACTATTAAGCATTGATTACAACGTAGAATAAGATGGTTTTTATCAAGTGCTTTAAATATTTTCCAGAACAGCCATAGATTGGTAAATAAAATAACAGCTGAAAAGGAACGGTGAATATAAAAAATAAGAGGAAAACTATCTCTCCAGAATTCTCGGTCTATATATTTATGTTCATTTGCAATAAAATCTACCGCTTCTCTGACTTGTGTACCCATAATAATTTGTATGAGTGTTAATCCCATGGCAATTTTTATAAGGTGATGGGCTTGCCTTGGGATGTATTGGCTTTTGATTTGTCTGAGCGTGCTGCGTTGCGATTTTGCAATAATATAGATTAGCATGGCCACAATTAATAACGCTAACAGCATGTGCAAGGTAATTATGAAAGGCTGTAAATTGCTGGCGACAACGGCTGCTCCCAGCCAACCTTGAAAACCTACTAGAAAAAAGACAAAGAGTGAAAGATAAAAGATACTTTTATCTGATTTTAAAAAAATGCGTGATGACCAGGCCGTTAGAAATATTAAAAAGCCAATGCTTACCCCTACTAAACGATTAGTATATTCTATCCAGGTTTTTACAGGGTTAAACTGAGTGTTCTGGTAGCCACGTTGGGCATATATTTCATGGTAATTAGTGGGTAATTGTGATTCTTCAGTGGGTGGAATCCATTGTCCAAAACAAGTAGGCCAGTCAGGACACCCCATACCTGCACCTGATGCTCTGACAATTCCGCCCACTAGAATGACAAAATAAACGGCAATAATGGTTAATTTACCCAAGCGTCTGAAGCGAAGAATGGCTTGAGGGTCTGTCATAAATGAATAGCTATAGGTTTAAGTGTATGATTTTACTAAATAATACAGTTAAATGTCAATTAAATGAGGCTGGCTATCAATCCAAGACAAACAGCACCAGTGCTTCTCCATCTTTCGCAATTGACAGCGCTCTTCTATATCACTAATATATTTTGGATATGCAAGCAAAGCAGCTATATGCTCTACTACAGCAGAAGCGACAAAGGGACTAGAGTTTTTTACATAAAGTTGAATTAATAGCTTGGTTTTTAACTTAATTTGCTCTGGTTTATCGGATTGAGAAACCGAAAACAAAGGATATGGGTTAGGACTCATCATCTATTCCTAATCTAATGTTAATAAAAATTACTGGCGTAATTATTTTAGTTTTTAGAAAAACTAAAATAATTAACATCCAATAGACCTTTGCTAAGTAACCGAAACTGATGCAATATCTCCTGGGTTACGCAACATCTTATCCACTTCCCCTTGATGCATTTCTTCTTCAGCAATTAAACGTCGTGCGTACTCTTCAAGCAGCACAGATTTGTCTTTAACTAGTTCCAGTAATTGCAGGTAAGCTATAAATGCTTCACGTTCATGCAATAGCGATTCACGTAAAATATTTGCAATATCATGTTGATGGGTTTCAAGTAAATTTCCTATTGCTAACGAAGGGTGACCGCCAAGGTGAGTAATTAATTCACCTGCTTCCTTAGCATGACCTAATGATTCAGTTGCTTGCCCTTCCATCCATTCAATAATGGGAATGCGGTTATAACCAAAAATCATAAAAGAATAATGGGTGTACCGCACAACTCCTGCAAGTTCAAATTCAAGAATTTTATTCAGTTGATCAATAACGGTTGTTTTATCTAATTTAGTTGTCATAATTATTTATTTGTAAAGGTGAGTCAGCTAAATTTGAATAACCTAGTAGCTGTGATCTAGGGTGATGCGATTATTTACTTTGTAGACAGGTTGCTAAACAGAGTTCCTTTAGACAATACTTTGAGCTAGCATCCAGACAACGTACATCCGTGGCACAAATGATTCGTTCTGCTAATAGAGTATTCATCTTTTTAGCACTAATTTCTATATAAAGCACTTTTGTTTTATCAGATTCTTTAATTATTGCATGACATTTATTGCTCTTATGTAATAGATTCAATTGCTGTTTTTTTATCATTCTAAAAGGAAATGGTTTCATAAACAATCGAAAAAACATCAAAAAATTTATACTTTTAGAGATGAATTGAAAATCATCATTGATAGTTTTATTTATATACATAATGTCGGTAGTTTAAAAATAAGAAGACAACGCTATCTTAATGATAATCATTCTCATTTGCAATAGAAATTATATTTCTTTTATTTCTTTTAAAATACCTCCTATTTTTTAAATGGAAGTTTTGCACTTATGATGAGAATTCAAGGGGGTTAAATTTGCTCATCTTAGAAGTCTAAAATATTAATTCTATCTTGATTTGGGTTATCAAGTACAAGCTTATTTAACGCTGATTCAGTAGCTATAACGACTAATATACGATATTGATCTTTATTGCTTTGTAAGGAGATAATTTTCCCGACACTTTGTTGTTTATCGTAGCTAAAAATGTTTGTATTCTTATCAATTAATGATGTTATATCGCATTCGGCAAGGTATAGTTCACGTTTTGCTTTGCCTAAAAAATGCGTGCGAGCAACGATTTCTTGTCCGGTATAGCAACCTTTTTCAAAACTGATGCCGCCTAATTTATCAATATTTAACATTTGTGGGATATATTTTTCAGATGACTGCTCATCTAACCAGGATAAGCCAGTTGAAATGCTTTGGTAGCCCCATGAATTGCTATCAGCAATAGACAGCTTTTTTACCTTGGTGAATTGAGTCCAGAGTTGTTTTGCTCGATTAAAATCAGCCACTACTAAATAAAGATGTTGATTAAAAGGGAGCTTGATGATTATTTCAGAAGTATTTGATACGCCAAAGGCAACAGGGGGTTGATTTTCTAATAGTGAAGTATTGGCTGTATTTAAGCCAATAAGACAAAATTTATGGCAAACATTATTAAGTTGTACATCTGCTCGTAAAATGTACATTTTTAATTTATTAATGACTTTATCTATCAATTTAAGCGGCACAATTATCAGCAAACTATCATTGTTTTTTAAAATTAGCAGGGTGCTAATGGTGCGTCCTTTAGCATTACAAAAAGCGCCAAAGAAACTGTTTGCTGTTGTTAAGTCATTAATATCACATGTAAACTGACCTTGAAGGAATTGAGCAGCATCTTTACCCGTTACTTCTATTATGGCTAAATCTGAAATTGCCGCCAGCGTTTCACGGCTGTTATTTGTAGGGATTGTTTTATTTGAGTTTAAAAAATCAAACCATTCGTTATTCATTTTTTTTGTTGAGTCAATATAAAGAGACCTCAGCATAACTCATGAACGGATAAAAAAGGTCAGCCAAAATAACGTGCAATAGTTCACTATTACACTTGTATTTTGACTAAAACCTGAAAAATTCTATCACTTTTTCCTCATCGCCAGAGTTATGCTGAGGTCTCATAAAGAGAAAATTATAACGGCTAAACAGATACTTTATATTATTAATTTTAGATTTTGCTAGCTACTTAGGCGGCTGGCAACAAATAACTCAGCCGTCTTGTTGTTCCTTTTATCCCGTTTAGCTTATGCGTTTTACGCAAGCAAAATCATACGCTCTATAATTTCAGTATTAATCATTCCAGAATGGAGTGCGCTGGCAATAAGCACTTGTTTAATGCCTATTTCATGTAAGCAAAGGAGATCATTTGTATGGCGTATTCCACCCGCTGCGATAAAGTTTTTCTCTGGGTATTTTTTGCAAAAACCCGTTAATCTATTCATCTCAGGCCCGGCATTTTTACCAATGCTATTTAGTGTCATCAGAATAATATTATCTGGCCAAAGTGTAGAGTCTTGCATGAGTTCTATAGGGCCTTTGTAGCCAGTGTCAGGGAAAAAATCCAACGACAAAATAGTTTGTTTTATTTTTTCAATTTCGCTGTAAAAGTCCATTGTATTTTGACACTCAGACCCTATGACTGATATATATTTGTCATCATTGCTGAGTGATAGTTGCTGTATTTTTTTACCATTGTCCAGCCAAAACTCTATGGATGAATATTGATTGATAAGTTTATCAATGAGCTGTTGATTGTTACCACTATCTGTAATGGCATTTATATCTGCAATGTAAAACCTTTTAAAGGGATAGATGGATAGAAAACCCTGTAAAATATCTTCAATAGAAGGTGAAGAAGATAAAGTCGATTTTATCGGTTGGTAAATATTACGTTTTCCCTGTAGGGCAGAAACCACCACCCCCTCTTTTAAATCAATGACAGGAATAAGATTCATTTACTTTTGAAAATGGTATTAATAGCTAAATCAAAAAACTCAATTTTCAGTACCCATTGGATAATTTTTTAAATTCATCTAAAAAACTATCATTTGATGGTTGGCGCATTCAACCCATAAATGCCTCCCATCAGAACAGATGTTATTATCGCTGCTGATAGTATCATATTTTTTCTAAAAAAAGCCGTACATGACATGAATGGTTATTCAATTAAACTCAAGGTGATATCTTGAACAGATTTGTTGCTAATTTTAAAACCACGCATTTCCAGTACGCCTTTTGTATTGAGTGAAATAATTAAATAAATAGCATCGGGATAAGCTGCTAGGTCAATATCTGTTTTTGAAGGAATAGCGGCTGTAGTTGGATGGGAATGATAAATCGCAAAAAGTGTTTCCTTGTTATCACGCATTTTTGCAAAAGCAGAAATTTGCTGTTTTTCATCCAGATTAAATCGCGTTTCAGGATGATTTGCATTGTTATCAATTGGATAACAAGTCATCGCACTATTATTTTTAGCACCTATTAAACCGCAAATTTCCTCAGAAGGAGATAGTTGTGACCAGTGTAAAAGTTGGGTGGTAATTTTTCGCGATAATTGAAATTCTTCAGTGTTCATGTTGCCATTGGCCTGTCGTTACTCTGGGGTTGTTAGAAAGATCAGTGAAAGGACTAATGTGGGTATATTGCAATGAATTGAAAATAGTTTGAACGCTTTTTTGTTGCTCAAAACCATGTTCAATTAAGAGTGTAGCATCCGCTTTTAAATAGCTTCTGGCTTGTTGGCAGATGTTTCTTATATCTTTTAGACCTTGTTCGGCAGCAATTAATGCAGATTCTGGTTCAAATCGCAGATCACCTTCGGATAAATGCGGATCGTGTGGTTCTATATAAGGTGGGTTGCTAATAATTAAGTCAAATTTAGTAGCAGCAGGTACGTCATTAAACCAGTCAGAATGCAGAAACTGAATATTGTTAAGCTGATGTATTGCTGCATTTTGTTTTGCTATTTTTAGTGCAGGGTGACTGATATCGGTAGCAATGACTTCTAAATTAGGTCGTTCAGCCGCCAAAGTTATGGCAATGACTCCCGATCCTGTGCCTAAGTCAATCACCCGAGCTTTAGTTTTATCTGCCATTAAATTGAGGCTGAGTTCAATTAATAATTCAGTATCGGGTCTGGGGATTAATACATCTGAGCTGACTTTAAAGTCGCGTGACCAGAACTCTCGATGACCTGTAATATAAGCAATAGGTTGTCCTTGCTGCCGCTTTTTTATGAGCTGCTGAAACTGATGATTTTGTTCCGCAGTCATTAGTTTTTTGGGCCATGCTCTTAGATGCGAGCGTGGTTTAGACAGTATCTGACAAAGTAATACTTCAGCATCTAATTGAGCTGTATCAGAGTGTGCGCTAATAGTTTGTGTGGCTGTTGCTAAAGCAGTCTGGATATTAGTCATTACCCAGTTGAGTTAGTAATTCGGCTTGATGTTCATTGATTAAAGGTTGAATAACATGCTCTAAGTTGCCTTGCATGATTTCATCCAATTTATACAATGTTAGATTGATCCGGTGATCAGTCATGCGACCTTGGGGATAATTATAAGTACGAATTCTCTCCGACCGGTCACCCGAACCGACTTGTAGTTTCCTGTTTTCAGATTGTTCTGCATGCTGCTTATCTTGCTCAGCTGTTAATAAGCGCGATTGCAATAAGGACATAGCACGCGCTCTATTTTTATGTTGTGAGCGTTCATCTTGGCATTCCACTACGACACCAGTGGGCAGGTGGGTAAGGCGAATAGCAGAGTCTGTTTTATTAACGTGTTGTCCTCCTGATCCAGAAGCACGGAAAGTATCAACACGTAGATCCGAGGCCTTGATTTCATACTCATCAACACTTTCAACTTCTGGCATGATGGCAACCGTACAAGCCGATGTATGAACACGACCTTGTGATTCAGTTTCTGGAACACGTTGTACTCGGTGAACACCAGGTTCAAACTTTAATTGCGAATACACTTCTTGTCCGGCAATACGCAAAATGATTTCTTTATAGCCGCCATGGTCGCCTCTATTTTCAGTAATTAGCTCAGTTTTCCAGCCTTGTTTTTCGGCATAGCGTTGATACATTTTTGCTAGGTCACCCGAAAAAATAGCGGCCTCATCGCCTCCAGTCCCTGCTCTGACTTCTAAAAAGACATTGCGGTTATCATTGGCATCTTTGGGTAGTAAAAGAATTTGCAGTTGATGTTGCAAGGCTTCTTTTTGTTGTTCGGCTTCCTGTAGTTCTTCTTTTGCCATTTCTCGTAACTCAGGGTCAGGGTCTTTAGACATTTCTAGTACGCCATCAAGGTTTTCCTGATTATCAAGATATTGTTGATAACAGCTTACTAATGGATCAATTTGGGCATATTCCTGGCTTAAAGAACGGTACTGATTTTGGTTATTTTGTATCTCAGGTTGAGAAAGTAGCGTAGCTATTTCCTCAAAGCGGTCAATAAGGTTTTCAAGCTTGGTCTGGATCGATGGTTTCATAATATTAAAGAGTTAAGAGAGGTAAAGGCTCAAGTACATAAAGTGCTGGATTAAACACGGCTCTATTGAACTTTGTACCTTTCGCCTTAAACCTGTTCTTCTATTTCAATTTAAAAATTTCTCTGGCAGCAGCCACTATATCGTGTCTGTCATTTGCACCTGCATCTCTTATTTGACTGCTGGGTGTATGGGTTAGTTTGTTGGTTAAAGTATAAGCTAAACGATTTAAAACGTCTTCTGCAGAATTCCCGTTGTTTAATGAGTTCAAGGCTTTTGCCAGAATTTCATCACGGATTAATTCAGCTTGTTGGCGGAAATCTTTGACTACGGATTGAGCACCTTGCGAGCGTACCCAGGAGAGGAAGTGTTCAACTTGAGTATCAATAATTTCCTCGGCTTGCTCGGCAGCTTTGCGCCGAGAGTCCATGTTTTGGTCAATGGTATTCTGTAGATCATCAACAGTGTAGAGGTAGACATCTCTTAGTTGTTCTACTTCCGCTTCAATATCTCGGGGAACAGCAAGATCAACCATAAACATAGGCCTATGTTTGCGTTTTTTTATGGCACTTTCAACACGACCTTTCCCTAGTATGGGAAGTTGACTTGCGGTAGATGAAATTACAATATCGGCTTCAGCTAAATGTGAAGGGATTTCTGATAACTCAATTGCATAGCCATCAAATTGTGAGGCTAAGGCATGTGCTTTATCGTAAGTTCTGTTCGCTATAATGAGTCGTCCGATACTGTTTTGGTGTAAGTGCCGAGCGGTTAATTCAATAGTTTCACCTGCACCTATTAATAAGGCAGTTTGATCACTGAGGGAATCGAAAATTTGTTGAGCCAGTTGTACAGCAGCAAAAGCAACAGAAACAGGGCTAGAACCAATGGCCGTATCTGTTCTGACTTTTTTTGCGGTGGAAAATGTATGCTGAAACAGTTTGCCTAAATGTTTGCCCAGGGTTCCTGCTTCGTAGGCAGCCTGATAAGCTGTTTTCATTTGCCCCAGTATTTGCGGTTCACCTAAAATCATAGAGTCTAAGCCACAGGCAACTCGAAACATGTGACGTATAGATTGGCTGTCAGTATGGCTATACAAATAAGGAGTAAACTCTGCCACCTTGATTTGTTTATTGTTTGAAAGCCATTGAACCAGAGTATCGGTATCATTGTCTTCTGTCTGGCAATAAAATTCAGTTCTATTGCAGGTCGATAATATTGCGGCACCTTTAATATTGTGATTATCCCACAGTGTTTTAAGGGAGGGTTCAAGTGCATTCTTAGGGAACGCTAAACGTTCTCTTATAGTAATGGGAGCAGTATTATAGTTAATACCTACGGCAAGCAAGGTCATTTATTGTCCTAAAAACAGCAAATTATTTCTGAATTTGTGTGCCAGCTTCTTCATCTGACTACAAAGAGAGGGTGAAGTGTTACACGGGGAGAAATCGATAAAATTGTTAAATCAGACATTCAATAATTTGTTTGCAAGGGTGGAATTTCAGGAATAGAGTCTTGTATTAAAGCATCTATTCTAATTAGTATAGTGAATATATCCAAATAGAATAAATTGGGTGACAGGTTTATGCTTGTTTTCTGCTAATCTATAGCACTGTTTGTGAATATGCAATGGGAAATAAGTGTGTTAAATATAAAAGTAATAACGATACTTGTTTTTTCATTTTTGGTGGGATGTACCAGTACACCAGAAAAAGAAACAGCTAGTATAGCCGATACTGTTATCCAGAAAGAGAATGATAGTGTTGTAGAAAAAACGACAGATATTTCTCCAAAAATTCTCTATCTTTTGTTAATGGCAGAAATTGCAGGGCAAAGAAATCAATATGGCGTGGCTTTGGAAGGCTATTTACAGGCTGCAAAGCAAGTTGATGATGCCAGGATTAGTGAAAGAGCAGCAAAAATTGGATTGTATTTAAAAGATACAAAAAAAACGAATGAGGCTGTTTCTCTATGGCTAAAGCAAGATGGGGAAAACCTGACTGCACGGAAGATAGCCGTTTTATCAGCATTGAGAAATAATGATAAACTGGCTGTTGTAGAACATTTAAGTGAGATTTTAGAAAAGGCTCCATCTGGGTTTGAGACAACTTTAGTTGAATTGATTCAGGTTTTAGACAAAGAAGGTAAAGCGGGTTTTATATTTGAAGTATTAGAAGAGCTATCCAGCTTACATCCAGAACAATCAGTCGTTTATTTTGTACAGGCTTTGTTGGCAGGACAGAGCAATAAGCTGGATATTGCTCTGGAAAAAATTAATCAAGCCTTACATATTCAGCCAGACTGGAATAAAGCAGGTGTTTTAAAAGCTCAATTGGCTGCGCAAAAAGGTGATTTGATACTTGCAAAAGAAGTTTTGGAATCAATTCTGGATGAAATGCCAGAAAATGATCAAATAAAAAAAATGCTAGCTCAGGTGCTGATGAAATTGGATCAATTTGATCAGGCTATTGAGCTTTATCAAAGTGTTTTAAGTAATAAGTCTGAAGATGGAGGAAGTCGCTTTGCTCTGGCTTTGATTTTATTGCAACAAAACAAGGACGATGAAGCGATGGAGCATTTAAGTGAGCTGATTAATAAGCCAGCATGGGATGCACAGGCAAGTTTTTATAGCGGTAGGATTGAGTATAAAAAAGAAAATTACCAAAAGGCATTGGTCTGGTTTGATAAAGTCACCCAGGGGAGGTATGTCTATGATGCATCTATGGCAGCGATATCAGTTTTATTAAATCAAAAAGAATTTGCCGAGGCTGAGCAACGCTTGAATCTGATTATGGCTCGCTATCCAAAAGAGCATTTGAATATTTCTTTATTAAACGCTGAACTTTTTGTTGAGCAGGAAAATTACCAGAAAGCTTTTGATGTTATGACCGGGGCGCTTGAAAAGTCCCCAGAGAACAGAGACTTGTTGTATACACGGTCTTTAATTGCTGAAAAATTAGATAAGCTGGATGTAGTAGAAGCAGATTTAAAAAAAATCATACTAAAAAATCCTGAAGATTACAGTGCGTTAAACGCTCTGGGATATACTTTGGCGGATAGGACGCAGCGCTATGCAGAAGCGGAAGTTTATTTGCAGAAAGCAATCACTTTAAAACCTGACGAAACGGTGATTATAGATAGTGTGGGTTGGTTGCATTTTAAAAAAGGAAATTTGGATGCCGCTTTAGCATTATTACTTAGAGCGTATGATAAATTGCCTGAAAACGAAATTGTTACGCATCTTACCGAAATTTTATGGGTTAAAGGGGATAAGGAAAAAGCAAAAGAAATTTTTGCCGATGCCTTAAAAAAATCGCCAGAAAATGAATATATTTTAAAACTATTGAAGCGTTTCCCAGAATTAATGAGTCAATGATTTTTCGATTTGTAGTATTGCTATTGTTAGCGACACAATTAATTTCATGTACTAGCCTAGCGATTAAAGAAAACAAGCCTTTTGACCTAGTCGGGCGAGATTATTTATACCAAAAAACCGAATGGTCGTTTGCTGGGCGATTGGCTATTTCAGATGCTGTTCAATCATTAACGGCAACAATTCATTGGGTACACCATCATAATCATGATGATATTGAGCTTTCTGGTATTTTTGGCATGGGCAGAACATTTATTGAATTGTCTGATGGGCAAATGATTGTCGATGATGGTGAACAAAAAATAAAGTATCTTGGAAAGGGCGATGATTCGGTTGCGGAATTGTTAGGTGTTAATGTGCCTATTCATGCCTTAAAGTTTTGGGTGCGAGGGTTAACATTTCCTGAAAAGGATTATCTGGGTATTAAAAATGGTTTTTTGCAGAATGAGTGGCAGGTAAGGTATTCACAAATGCAAACCATTGGGCAGCATGAATTGCCACGGAAAATTAGAGTTGAAAATAAAAAGGTTAAGTTGAAGTTGATTGTTAATCAGTGGCAGATGTAATTAAGAGTTTCTAAGGGGTATGGAATGGCGAGTTGGAGTGCGAAATGGCCAGCACCAGCAAAAATAAATTTGATGTTAAGAATTACTGGACAAAGGGAGGATGGTTACCATTTGTTACAGACGGTTTTTCAATTAGTTGATTGGTGTGATTGGTTAACTTTTCATCCTGTTCAGGGTCAGCAAGTAGGCTTGATTTCTCCAATACCTGGCGTTCCTGAAAAAACAGATTTAACTGTGCGAGCAGCAAAACTATTGCAGCAAAAAACAGGATGTCAGCAAGGTGTGCTGATAGAAATTGAAAAAAACTTGCCGATGGGTGGAGGTTTAGGGGGTGGGAGTTCTGATGCGGCAACAACGCTTATGGCTCTCAATGCATTATGGCACTTGGGATTGTCGCAAGAAGAATTAATGTGTATAGGTTTGCAATTAGGGGCTGACGTGCCTATTTTTGTGCTTGGACATGCTGCTTGGGCAGAAGGTGTGGGAGAGAAGTTAAAGAAAATAGAAGTAGAAGAGAAATGGCTGTTAATTATAAAGCCTGACTGTCATGTTGACACCAAAGCAATATTTTCTGTTAAAGATTTGACAAGAGATAGCAAACCTATCACAATAGCTGGTTTTATTTCGGGGCAGCATCAAAATGATTGTTTGGATGTAGTACGGAAATTATATCAGCCAGTACAAGATGCATTGGATGATTTGGCAGCTTTTTCTAAGGCCAGGTTAACAGGTACTGGAGCGTGTGTGTTTGCACAATTTGATTCGAAGTCGGAGGCACAAAAGACATTTGAATTGTTGCGGGACAAGTGGCAGGTTTATTTAGCTAAAGGTATAAACCGTTCGCCATTACAAGATATGCTTAACTGATTTGATCGATTATTGGGCTATCGCCAAGCGGTAAGGCACGGGGTTTTGATCTCCGCATACCCAGGTTCGAATCCTGGTAGCCCAGCCATTTTTGGAATGTGTGTAAAGTAAGGGTATTTAGTCTATTTTATACACATTCAATATATTCATTGGTAATAACTATCGGAGTGCTTAAATGCAAGATGCTTCTATGATGATATTTTCTGGTAATGCTAATAGAGCCTTATCTGAAGGTATAACGAAGAAGTTAAATATGCGGCTAGGCATGGCTACCGTAGGTCGTTTTAGCGATGAAGAGATAGTTGTTGAAATTGAGGAGAATGTACGGGGTAGGGATGTATTTGTCATTCAGCCAACATGCTCGCCGGCTAATGAACATTTGATGGAATTGCTGGTGATGATTGATGCTTTAAAAAGAGCATCTGCATTAAGGGTCACGGCAGTGATTCCGTATTATGGTTATGCAAGGCAAGATAGGCGTACAAGATCTGCAAGAGTGCCTATTACCGCAAAGCTTGTGGCTAATATGTTGGATACTGCGGGTGCGGATCGTATTTTAACAGTTGATTTGCACGCTGATCAGGTACAGGGGTTTTTTGATATTCCTGTGGATAATGTTTATGCTTCGCCATTGTTGCTAGGGGATGTTTGGCGACAAAAACATGAAAACTTGATTGTTGTCTCTCCTGACGTAGGCGGGGTAGTAAGGGCGAGAGCACTGGCCAAGCGATTGGATGCTGATTTGGCTATCATTGATAAGCGGCGGCCTAAGGCGAATGTGTCTGAGATTATGCATATTATCGGTGATGTTTCAAGGAGAACGTGTGTGATGATTGATGACTTGGTGGATACGGCAGGTACTTTATGTAACGCAGCTAAAGCCCTAAAGAGTAAAGGCGCTTTGAAAGTAGTTGCTTATTGTACACACCCAGTTTTATCAGGAGCTGCCGCTCAAAATATCAGACGGTCTGTGCTGGACGAGCTGGTAGTGACAGATACAATACCGTTGAATGATGAGTTATTGGGAATAGATAAGATTAGACAGTTAAGTGTTGCAGAAATGCTGGCTGAAACAATCAGGCGAATTGCGGAGAGTGAGTCGGTTAGTTCGCTCTATGTCGATTAAATAAATTTTAAAGAAAAGTGCGTACCTAATAAAGGTGTGTTGTGGAGAAGAAGATGTCTAGTGTATTTGAATTTGTAGCTGAAAAACGTGATCTTTCTGGCAGGTCTGCCGCAAGAGCAACGCGTCGCGAAGGTAAGTTGCCTGCGGTTGTATATGGTAGATCTGCAGCACCTCAATCGATCATTTTGGATTATAATGATGTTAGCAAGCATCTTGAGCACGAAGCAGTTTATTCTCATGTATTGAATTTAAAGATAGATGGTAAAACAGAAAAAGCGGTTTTGAAGGGAGTTCAACGTCACCCTGCAAAGGCGCAGATATTGCATTTAGATTTTATGCGAATAGATGAGTCGCAGGCTTTGAAAGCGAAAGTGCCCTTGCATTTTACTAACGAAGATATTTGTCTGGGTGTCAAAATGGGCGGTGTAGTAACGCATGCTATGGTTGACATTGAAGTGTCATGTCTGCCTTCTGCTTTGCCAGAGTATATAGAAGTAGATTTGGCAGATATAGAGCTTGGCTCTTCAATTCATTTAACAGATATTACAATACCAGAAGGTGTTACTGTTATTGCTTTAGCGCAGGAAGGTGATCACGATCATACCGTTGCTCAGGTGATGAAAGTTAGAAGTCCACAGGAAGATGATGAAAAAGAAGAGGTAGAATCAGTAGCAGGTGAAGAAGAGACGGAAGAGGAATAGTCAGATAGTTTTTTGTAAAAATGATCAAGCTTATTGTAGGGCTGGGAAATCCTGGTTCTCAATACGAAAGGACCCGGCATAACGCTGGGTTTTTGTTTTTAGACTACCTGTTAGAGAGCCAGTTTTCGGAGTGGTTGAAAGAGTCAAAGTTTCATGGTTTGGTGGCGACTGTTTTTATTGGTACAAGAAAAGTTATCTTATTAAAGCCGCAAACCTTTATGAACAGAAGCGGCTTGTCTGTTGCTTCTGTTGCAAAGTTTTATAAGATGGAAAGTGAAGAAATTCTTGTGATTCATGATGATCTGGATTTTGACGTGGGTGTGGTTAAATTAAAGATAGGTGGTGGGCACGCAGGTCATAATGGATTGAGGGATATTATGTCCTGCCTTGGTGATAAAGGTTTTTGTCGAGCAAGGTTTGGGGTTGGTCGGCCTGTTCAGGGTAAGTCTGTAATAGATTATGTGCTAACAAATTTTTCAAAGATTGATCGGCAAGATTTGTTATCAGCGTTTGATTTGTTGGGCACACAGATTGACAAAATAATATCAGGAGACATGTCTTTTGCAATGGGGCAAATAAATTAAAAAAACGTAGTTTGTAAAGAAATAAATGAGCTAAAAATATTGACTACTAGGTCTATTGGCTTCATAATGTTCGGCTTTGGATTGGGAGGGGTTCCCGAGTGGCCAAAGGGATCAGACTGTAAATCTGACGGTTCTACCTTCGGAGGTTCGAATCCTCCCCCCTCCACCATTTCCAATAAAAGCAATCCGCGGGTGTAGTTCAATGGTAGAACTCCAGCCTTCCAAGCTGATTACGTGGGTTCGATTCCCATCACCCGCTCCATCTTTATTCTATGTGCTCATATAGCTCAGTTGGTAGAGCACTTCCTTGGTAAGGAAGAGGTCACCGGTTCAAATCCGGTTATGAGCTCCAGATGCTATCTTCGTTTTGTTTTTTTTATGGCCTGCTTTATTGTTAAGCGTCTGGGAATAATTAATTGTAACTACTCAGCTTGCCCTCTATTTTGTCCATAGCCGCGTTGAAAGTGCGCATTTACACCTGTAAACTCCGCGCTTTCGCTTTGCTCTTGAGCAAAACAGAGGGTAATCTAAGCAGTTACGGAGTACGCTGAGTAGTTAAATTAATTTAACATTTTTACTGGTCTTTTTGCCATATTCTGCGTTACATAAATTGTTGCGTAGCTTGCTATAGCTGAATTCGGGATACGCCAATTTATGTGCCTTGAATATGAAAAAAAATCCTGGGTAAAAATTAGTTAAATTAATTATACCTAGGCGCTTAGGTGCATCGCATTGCCTGAGAGCCTAAAAAAAATCACACAGACTGGCTTCAGAATTATAGTTATATTTTTTTATTGCAACAAAAAAATAGGTAGATTACAATGTGCAGTTCTTTATGGTTTCTGAATTAGGTCAGTGGCTCAATTGGTAGAGCAGCGGTCTCCAAAACCGCAGGTTGTGGGTTCGAGTCCCTCCTGGCCTGCCAATTCAGAAGATAACTCCACGATTACCCCAAGATTTATAAATGAATGCACAGGCGGAAGACGCGTCAAAAATCCTTGATGTTGTAAAACAGGGTTTATCCCTTGTATTTGTGGTGGCTGGCATAGTCGCTTTTTATTATTTTGCTGAGGAACCTGGCTTTATACTCTTGTATAGAGTATTGGCGCTGGTTACAGTGGTGATAATAGCCTTAAGTATAATGGCAACAACTGTAGTAGGAAGGAGTGTATGGATTTTTGCTTTAGAAGCAAAACAGGAAGTTAGAAAAGTAGTCTGGCCAAGCCGAGAAGAAACAACAAAAACGACATTATTGGTCTTTGGAATGGTTTTTTTGGTGGGGCTGATTTTGTGGTTTTTGGACATGTTTCTTTTTTGGGGGATTAAAATCTTAACTGGGCAAGGAGGGTAAAGTCATGGCACTTCGTTGGTATGTGGTACATGCTTATTCAAACTATGAAAATAAAGTTAGGCTGGCTCTAGAAGAAAAGATAGAGCTTGAAGGACTTCAGTCCCATTTCGGAAAGATTTTGGTTCCAACTGAAGAAGTTGTTGAAATGCGGATGGGGCAACAACGCAAGAGTGAAAGAAAGTTTTTTCCTGGCTATGTTTTGGTACAGATGGATTTAACGGAAGAGACTTGGCATTTGGTGCGTAATATTCCAAGAGTGCTGGGTTTTATTGGTGGAAAACCAGACAGACCCACAGCTATCTCAGATCAAGAAGCGAGTGCAATTCTTGATCGAGTTGAAGAAGGTGTTAATAAACCAAGACCGAAAGTATTATTTGAAGTGGGTGAAGTTGTTCGTGTAATTGACGGTCCATTTAAAGATTTTAATGGTAGCATTGAAGAAGTGAATTACGAAAAGAGCAGGTTAAAAGTTTCGGTATTAATTTTTGGTCGTTCTACTCCAGTAGAGTTGGAATTTGGTCAAGTTGAAAAGCAGTAATATTTTTTATTTAAATGAATCTCTATCCTTTTTTAAGGGTAGGGATTTTTGTTTCTTGGGGAGCTGAAAAAGCGGTTGCACCCAACTAGGAGTGAGAGATGGCAAAAAAAATAGATGCGTATATTAAATTACAAGTTAAAGCTGGGGAAGCAAATCCAAGTCCTCCAGTGGGTCCGGCATTAGGGCAGCACGGTGTAAATATCATGGAGTTTTGTAAGGCGTTTAATGCAAAAACAGGTGATATGGAAAAAGGGCTACCTATTCCTGTGGTGATCACTGTTTATAGTGATAAAAGTTTTACTTTTATTACCAAAACACCACCTGCGGCAGTTTTGTTAATGAAAGCGGCAGGTGTTAAAAAAGGCAGTGGCACACCTAATACGGAGAAAGTTGGCACAGTAACACGTACACAGTTAGAAGAAATTGCTACCATTAAAATGCAAGATCTTAATGCAACAGATATGGATGCAGCAGTAAATATTATAGCAGGCAGTGCAAGAAGCATGGGTCTGGATGTGGAGGGCTTAGTAAATGACTAAGTTATCTAAAAAAGCTAAATTAATTGCAGATAAAATTGATACAAATAAGCAATATTCAATTACAGAGTGTGTTGCTTTATTAAAAGAATTTGCTAATCCCAAGTTTGACGAGTCAGTTGATGTCAGTGTTGTTTTAGGCGTTGATCCAAGAAAATCAGAGCAGAATGTACGTGGTGCTTCAGTTTTGCCACATGGTACTGGGAAGATCGTGCGAGTTGCTGTTTTTACACAAGGGCATAATGCTGATGCAGCCAAAGAAGCAGGTGCAGATATTGTAGGTATGGATGATTTAGCTGCACAGGTTAAAAAAGGCGAAATGGACTTTGATGTAGTGATTGCATCGCCAGATGCTATGCGTGTAGTTGGACAATTAGGTCAGATTCTTGGCCCAAGAGGATTGATGCCAAATCCTAAAATAGGCACAGTAACACCTGATGTTGCAATAGCTGTAAAAAACGCAAAATCAGGTCAAGTAAGATATCGTACCGATAAAGGTGGGATTATTCACTGCTCAATAGGAAAAGTATCATTTGATGAAGCATCAATTAAAGAGAATTTAGAATTTTTGATTGCAGATTTGACAAAATCAAAACCTTCTTCTGCTAAAGGCGTGTATTTGAAGAAAATAGCGATTTCATCAACGATGGGGCCTGGTTTGTGTATTGAGCAATCAAGCATTGTCGTATAAAGAAGTAAGTAAGAACTTTGGGTTGCTGGTAACTGGCAACCGTCAAAGACCGTTGGTGCTGAAAAGTATAATTTATAGCAATTTTGTAGGCCAACGTAGACGGAATGGCTTTACCTGAATATGGGTAAGGGAACCGTAAGGTGCATTGTAAAAAAATGTGTTTTATTCAAATTAGACGAAAGTCTGAAAATTACCGGAGGTAATCTGTGGCATTAAACCTAGATGGCAAAAAGGTAGTTGTTGATGAAGTTGCTCGATATGCTGCCAAAGCATTATCCGTAGTAGCAGCTGAATATCGTGGTTTAACGGTAGCTGAATTAACAGCGTTGCGCGTTAAAGCAAAAGAAATGGATGTTTATCTGCGGGTGGTCAAAAACACTTTGGCAAAGCGCGCGATAGCAGGAACAGCATTTGAATGCATGCAAGATGGGTTGAAAGGCCCGTTAATCATTGCTTTTTCAATGGAGGCACCTAGCGCAGCAGCACGATTAATTAATGATTTTGCAAAAACCAATGACAAATTAATTGCTAAGGTAATTGGCTTTGATGGTCAATCACTTGATGTATCTGAGCTGGCTCGTTTGGCAAGTATGCCTACACGAGACGAAGGTATTGGTTTGATTATGGCTGTAATGAAGGCACCTGTTGGAAAACTGGTACGTACATTGGTCGCTTTTAAAGATCAAATGCAAGAATCAACAACAAAAACAGCGGAAGCTTAAATACCCGTTAACAACCTATTTAGAGGAAGATAAGAAATGGCAATTTCACAAAAAGATATCTTAGAAGCAGTTTCAAACATGACTGTTATGGAAATCGTTGACTTGATTTCAGCGATGGAAGAAAAGTTTGGCGTGACATCTGTAGTTGCAGCAGTGGCTGCTCCTGCTGAAGGTGGTGATGCAGGTGGTGGTGAAGAACAAACTGAATTTGATGTTATTTTAACATCGTTTGGTGATAATAAAGTAGCTGTTATTAAAGCGGTACGTGCTATCACTGGCTTAGGGTTAAAAGATGCAAAAGGTGCTGTAGAGGGTGCGCCAACACCTGTTAAAGAAGGTGTTAGTAAAACTGAAGCCGAAGAAACGCTGAAAACTCTTGAAGAAGCTGGTGCTTCTGGTGAGCTTAAATAACAAGAATCTATGTAAATCGAGAGGCATAAGACGTAGTTTATTCGGCTTATAATTTTTCTAGGATATGAATAGTGGGCTGGTGGCAATTTGTCACTGGTCTTTTACTGTTTGTAGAAAGTATCGTCCAAATTAGGTTAATTTTGGCGAATTTAAACAATCCATTGATTGAAGGTATGGAGGTAATATGACCTATTCTTTTACCGAAAAAAAGCGTATTCGAAATAATTTTGAGAAAGGCACAGTAGTTTTAGATGTGCCTTATCTATTAGCGACTCAACTTAACTCATATGCTAGTTTTTTGCAGTCGGGTATCAAGCCTAAAAAAAGAGTGCGAAGTGGTTTACACGGGGCATTTACCAGTGTTTTTCCTATTGTCAGTCATTCTGGCTATGCGATACTTGAATATGTGGAGTATAGATTAGGTGAGCCGATTTTTGATGTAAGAGAATGTCAGCAGCGAGGTGCTACTTTTGCTGCATCTTTGCGCGTTAAAGTACGTTTGGTCATTTATGATAAAGAGGCACCAGTATCTGCAAAGGTTGTTAAGGATATCAGGGAGCAAGAAGTCTACATGGGTGAACTTCCTTTGATGACAGATAACGGTACTTTTGTAATCAATGGTACCGAGCGTGTTGTTGTGTCGCAGCTTCATCGTTCACCAGGTGTGTTCTTTGATCATGATAAAGGTAAAACGCATTCTTCAGGTAAGCTGTTATATAACGCTAGAGTTATTCCTTATCGTGGTTCATGGTTAGATTTTGAATTTGATCATAAAGATGCGGTATATGTAAGAATAGATAGAAGACGTAAAATACCAGCAACAATTCTATTAAGAGCACTAGGTTATGATAACGAAGAAATGATAGACATGTTCTTCGATACCAATAAATTTGAATTATCAAATGAAGCCATCAAATATCATCTTATACCTGAGCGTTTGCGTGGTGAAATGGCAGCTTTTGATATTAAACATGATGGAAAAGTGTTAGTTGAAGAAGGACGTAGAATAACGGCTAAGCACATCAGGAAAATGACTAAGGCGAATGTTACTGAGATTGAGGTGCCTAAAGAGTACTTATATGGAAAGATTCTCGCTCATAATGTAGTCGACAAAGAGACGGGTGAGCTTGTTGCCAATGTTAATGATGAGCTGACTGAATACTTATTGCAGCAACTAATAGATAAAGACATTGTAGAAATAAATGTTTTGTATGTGAATGATCTGGATAGAGGTACATACATTTCAAATGCTATGAGATTAGATTCTTCTAGTAGTAGATTAGAAGGTTTGGTTGAAATATATAGAATGATGCGACCGGGTGAGCCACCTACCAAAGACTCTGCTGAAAATCTTTTTTCAAATCTGTTTTTTACAACCGATCGTTATGACTTGTCCGCAGTAGGGCGAATGAAATTTAATCGTCGCTTGGGTAGAGAAGAAACGGAAGGTGAAGGGATATTAAATAAAGACGATATTGTTGATGTATTGAAAGAATTAATTGCTATTAGAAATGGTAATGGCACGGTTGATGATATTGATCATTTAGGCAATCGACGCGTTAGATCAGTAGGCGAAATGATTGAAAATCAATTTCGTATAGGATTGGTTCGTGTTGAAAGAGCTGTTAGAGAGCGCTTAACACTGGCCGATTCTGAAGGCTATATGCCGCAGGAAATTATCAATGCAAAACCTGTTTCTGCAGCAGTGAAAGAATTTTTTGGTTCCAGTCAGTTGTCTCAATTTATGGATCAGAATAATCCATTGTCACAAGTGACTCATAAGCGACGGGTTTCAGCTTTGGGGCCAGGTGGTTTAGCAAGAGAAAGAGCAGGTTTTGAAGTAAGAGATGTACATACAACTCATTATGGGCGAGTTTGTCCTATTGAAACACCAGAAGGACCAAACATTGGTTTAATCAATTCTCTATCTGTTTATGCCAGAACTAACTCGTATGGTTTTCTGGAAACTCCTTATAGACAAGTTAAAGATGGGCAGGTAACGGATCAAGTTGATTATTTATCAGCCATTGAAGAAGGTGATTTTGTTATTGCTCAGGCGAGTGCGGCAGTTGATGAAAAAGGCAAGTTAATTGATGGTCTAGTATCTGCAAGGTACAAAGATGAATTTACTTTGGCTACATCTGACAGCGTTCAATATATGGATGTATCATCCAAGCAGATCGTTTCAGTCGCGGCATCAATTATTCCATTTTTAGAGCATGATGATGCTAACAGAGCACTAATGGGCTCAAACATGCAGCGCCAGGCTGTTCCTACATTAAGGGCTGAAAAGCCATTGGTGGGAACAGGAATGGAGCGTGTAGTGGCCAAAGATTCAGGAGTAACAGTGGTTGCTAACCGCAGCGGTATCATTGAGACAGTAGATGCAGCGAGAATTGTGGTAAAAGTTGATGATAGTGAAACAGTGGAAGGTATGCCAGATGTTGATATCTATACACTAATAAAATATACGCGATCAAACCAGAATACTTGTATCAACCAAAAACCACTAGTTCGTCCTGGAGAAAAAGTAAGTTCAGGCGATATTTTAGCTGATGGGCCTTCTATAGATATAGGCGAATTAGCGTTAGGGCAAAATATGTTAATCGCATTTATGCCTTGGAATGGTTATAACTTCGAAGATTCTATTTTAGTCTCTGAACGTGTTGTCAAAGAAGATCGATTTACTACCATTCATATAGAAGAAAAAACGTGTGTAGCCAGAGAGACAAAGCATAGTCCTGAAGAGATTACAGATGATATTCCAAATGTCAGTGAAGAAGCTCTGGCTAAACTGGATGAGTCAGGTATTGTTTATGTGGGTGCAGAGGTCAAAGGTGGAGACATACTGGTAGGTAAAGTAACGCCTAAAGGTGAAACACAATTAACACCTGAAGAAAAATTATTACGTGCTATTTTTGGTGAAAAAGCTGCAGATGTTAAGGACACATCACTAAGAGTTCCTGGCAGTATTCGCGCTACAGTAATTGACGTTCAAGTATTTACTAGGGATGGTGTGACTAAAGATAAAAGAGCATTGGAAATTGAAGAGTCTGAAATTAAACGCTACAAAAAAGATCTAGATGATCAGTTGAAGATTGTTGAGCATGATATTTTTAGCCGTGTTGCAGAAATATTGATAGGACAAAAAATTGGTGTGGCTAGTGGAGACCTTAAGAAGGGTGCCAAGTTAACGCGACAGCATCTTGATGGTTTAATTCATTCAGACTGGTTGAAAATCAAAGTCAAAAATGAAGATATAAATGTTCAATTAGAAGCAGTAGCGGTTCGGATTGAAAAACAACGTAAAGAATTTGATCAGTGTTTTGAAATCAAGTGTAAAAAAATCACTATGGGCGATGATTTAGCCCCTGGTGTTTTAAAAATGGTTAAAGTACATTTAGCGGTTAAAAAACGCATTCAACCTGGCGATAAAATGGCGGGAAGACATGGAAACAAGGGCGTTATTTCTCAAATAGTTCCAGTAGAGGATATGCCTTACACTGCAGATGGAAACCCTATTGACATTTTGTTAAATCCGTTAGGTGTACCTTCTCGAATGAATGTAGGGCAGGTGCTTGAAACACATTTGGGCTGGGCAGCAAAAGGTTTAGGGATTAAAATTGGAAAAATGCTGGAAGCGCAAGCTAAAATCGCAGAAATAAGAGAGTTCCTCGATAAAATCTACAACAGTAGTGGTAGAAAAGAAGATCTTGATTCCTTCTCAGATAAAGAAATGCTGGAAATGGCGACTAATTTAGTGGCAGGAGTCCCGATGGCAACACCTGTATTTGACGGTGCTTCTGAAGAAGAAATTCGTAGAATGTTAAAGCTGGCTGATTTACCAGAACATGGTCAAATCACCCTCTATGATGGCTTGACAGGTGAGCCGTTTGAGCGCGAAGTTACTGTGGGTTACATGTATATGTTGAAACTAAACCATTTAGTTGACGATAAAATGCATGCACGTTCTACAGGGCCTTATAGTCTAGTCACGCAGCAGCCATTAGGTGGTAAAGCACAGTTTGGTGGTCAGCGTTTCGGAGAGATGGAAGTATGGGCACTTGAAGCATATGGAGCTGCTTATACATTACAAGAAATGTTGACAGTTAAATCAGATGATGTAACGGGGAGAACCAGAATGTATAAAAATATTGTCGATGGTAACCATACAATGGATGCGGGTATGCCGGAGTCATTTAACGTACTGATTAAAGAAATACGATCGTTGGCTGTAAATATAGAACTGGAACAACAGTAAGTAAATACACCATCTATTAAATGGGGATAACAGAGAAATTTATTCTGTTTTCCCTTGTCGCTATATTCTGTAAAAGCTAGAACAAACAAAAGAGGACAAGCTCTTGAAAGATTTGATGAATTTTCTTAAACGTCAAGGTCGTACCGAGGATTTTGATGGGATACGTATCGGTTTATCATCACCTAATATGATCCGTTCATGGTCGTATGGGGAAGTAAAAAAACCAGAAACCATTAATTATCGTACATTTAAACCGGAGCGTGACGGGCTATTTTGTGCAAAAATTTTTGGTCCAGTCAGTGACTACGAATGTTTATGTGGAAAATATAAACGGTTAAAACATCGTGGTGTTATTTGTGAGAAATGTGGCGTAGAAGTTACCATTTCAAAAGTAAGACGTGAGCGAATGGGGCATATTGATCTTGCTAGTCCTGTTGCACATATTTGGTTCTTAAAATCGCTACCATCAAGAATTGCATTGTTATTAGATATGACTTTGCGAGGCATTGAGCGTGTTTTATATTTTGAATCATTTGTAGTGCTTGATCCAGGTATGACAACTCTGGAGCGTGGACAGTTATTGACAGATGACGAATTCCTGGATGCTATTGAAGAGCATGGTGACGAGTTTGTCGCTAAAATGGGTGCAGAAGCTGTTTTTGATCTTCTTAAATCGATTGATTTAAAAGAAGAAGTTAGTATTCTAAAAGAAGAAATAAATTCAACAAATTCTGAAACCAAGATTAAGAAGTTTTCAAAACGTCTTAAAGTAATTGACTCGTTGCTAGCATCAAATAACCGTCCTGAATGGATGATTATGACAGTGTTACCCGTATTACCGCCTGAGTTACGTCCTTTAGTGCCACTGGATGGTGGTCGTTTTGCGACATCAGATTTAAATGATTTATATCGTCGTGTTATTAATAGAAACAATCGTTTGAGACGGTTGTTGGATTTAAATGCACCCGATATTATTGTTCGTAACGAGAAGCGTATGCTTCAAGAGTCTGTTGATGCACTCTTGGATAACGGTCGACGTGGCAGAGCCATTACAGGAACAAATAGAAGACCGTTAAAATCATTAGCGGACATGATTAAGGGTAAACAGGGGCGTTTCAGGCAAAACTTGTTAGGTAAACGTGTCGATTATTCTGGGCGTTCGGTCATTGTGGTAGGACCAGCATTGAAATTACACCAATGTGGTTTGCCGAAAAAAATGGCACTTGAATTATTTAAGCCTTTTATTTTTAGTAAATTACAGTTTCGCGGTCTAGCAACTACCATAAAGGCAGCAAAGAAGATGGTTGAGCGTGAGGGCGCAGAAGTTTGGGGGGTTTTAGAAGAAGTGATTAGAGAGCATCCTATTTTATTAAATAGGGCACCTACACTTCATAGATTAGGTATTCAGTCTTTTGAGCCGATCTTGATTGAAGGTAAAGCGATTCAATTACATCCATTGGTATGTAGTGCTTTTAACGCCGATTTTGATGGCGATCAAATGGCCGTGCATATTCCGCTTTCAATTGAAGCGCAATTAGAAGCCAGAGTGTTAATGATGGCGACTAATAATATTTTATCACCTGCAAATGGTGAACCAGTAATTAACCCTTCTCAGGATGTGGTGCTTGGTCTGTATTATATTAGTCGTGAAAAAATTAATGCTAAAGGTGAAGGAAGTGTATTCGGAAGTATCGATGAGGTTAGTAAAGCGTTAGATTGTAAAGCAGTGGAGTTGCAGAGCAAAATCCAGTTGCGTGTTACTGAAAAACTTAAAAATGAAGAGGGTGATGTTTATAGTCAAACTAAGCGTTACGAGACAACAGTGGGTCGTGCATTGATTTGGGATATTGTTCCAGAAGGCATGCCATTTGATGTGGTTAACGTGGATATGACAAAAAAGAACATATCAGAACTAATTGCTTACAGCTACCGCCACTTAGGCAATAAAGACACGGTGGTATTAGCAGATAAAATCATGTATCTGGGTTTCAAATATGCAACTCGTTCTGGTGTGTCCTTTGGTATTGAAGATATGGTAATACCTGCGAAAAAAGCATCCATATTAGAAGCTGCTGAAGCAGAGGTGACGGAAATACAGAACCAATATGCATCAGGTTTGGTTACTGATGGAGAAAGATATAATAAAGTGGTTGATATTTGGTCGCATGCCAATGAGCAGGTGGCTAAAGTAATGATGGATGGTTTGGGAGAAGAGGACACTGTTAATGCAGAGGGAGAGGTGGTAAAGCAAAAATCATTTAATTCCGTGTTCATGATGGCTGAATCGGGAGCAAGGGGTTCTGCTGCACAGATTCGTCAATTAGCTGGAATGCGGGGGTTGATGGCTAAGCCGGATGGATCCATTATTGAAACGCCAATTACTGCGAATTTCCGTGAAGGCTTGGATGTATTGCAGTATTTTATTTCTACTCACGGTGCCCGAAAAGGTCTAGCAGATACTGCATTAAAAACTGCAAACTCAGGATATTTAACACGAAGATTGGTAGATGTTGCACAAGATCTAGTGGTATTACATGATGATTGTGGCACTACTGATGGTTTAATCATGACTCCTATTATTGAGGGTGGTGATGTTGTAGAACTGTTAGCAGAAAGAGTGTTAGGCCGTGTTGTTATCAATGATGTAATGGATCAAAAAGAAGAGCAGGTTATTATTTCTGCGGGAGCTATGATCGATGAGTCTATGGTTGCACTTTTGGAATCTAATAGTATTGATCGATTGATGGTTCGTTCAATTATTACCTGTGAAGCAAGACATGGTGTTTGTGCTAAATGTTATGGTCGTGATCTTGGTCGTGGTCATTTGGTCAATCAAGGTGAGGCTGTTGGTGTTGTTGCTGCCCAATCTATTGGTGAGCCAGGCACACAGTTGACGATGCGTACTTTCCATATTGGGGGTGCAGCTTCTAGGTCTGCGGCAATTAGTAATGTGCAAGTAAAATCTGCGGGAACTATTAAGCTAAGTAATCTGAAAACAGTTAAAAACAAAGAAGGTAACTTAGTGGCGGTGTCACGTTCAGGGGAAGTCGGGGTGATGGATGCTTATGGAAGAGAACGGGAACGTTACAAAATACCTTATGGCGCTGAGCTATCTATTGATGAAGGAGGATTAGTACAGACGGGTGATATTATTGTCGACTGGGATCCTCATACACATCCTGTTGTTACAGAAGTGGATGGGTTTGTTGAGTTAATTGACTTTATTGATGGTGTTACTGTTCAGGAGCAATCGGATGATGTTACAGGGCTAACATCTCGAGTTATTATTGATCCTAAACAACGAAGTGTGGCGGGCAAAGAGTTGCGACCTATGGTTAAACTGGTTGATGAGCGGGGGGGGGCGGTTAATTTATCAGGGACAGATACTCCTGCACAATATTTTTTACCTGCTGGAGCTATTGCGGGTATTAAAAGTGGCGGAGAGGTTAAAGTAGGAGATGTATTGGCAAGAATCCCGCAAGAATCAAGTAAAACGCGTGATATTACAGGGGGGTTGCCGCGAGTAGCTGATTTATTTGAGGCAAGAAAAACTAAAGACCCCGCGATTTTAGCAGAAGCTACTGGAATGATTTCTTTTGGTAAAGAAACAAAAGGTAAGCAACGTATTGTGATTGCGGATTCTGAGGGCGAGCAATTCGAAACATTAATTCCAAAATGGCGACATATTACTGTTTTCGAAGGTGAGTTTGTAGAAAAAGGTGAAACCATTGCGGAAGGTGAATTAACGCCTCATGATATTTTAAGGTTGAGAGGCGTTGAGGAGTTGGCTGATTATCTAGTGAAAGAAATTCAAGATGTATATCGCTTACAAGGAGTAAGCATTAATGATAAGCATATAGAGGCGATTATCAGACAGATGTTAAGAAAGGTTGATATAACATCAGGAGGTGGAACCGATTTTGTTAAGGGCGAGCAGGTTGAGCGTGCGCGCGTCAATGAAGTTAATAAAGAAATGGAAAAAGAAGGAAAAATTCCTGCAAGTTATGATCCTGTTTTGCTGGGTATCACCAAGGCTTCATTGGCGACAGAGTCATTTATCTCTGCGGCTTCTTTTCAAGAAACTACTCGTGTATTAACGGATGCAGCAGTTAGAGGTATTAATGATAGCCTTAATGGTTTAAAGGAAAATGTGATTGTGGGGAGATTGATTCCAGCTGGAACGGGTTTGGCCTATCATGAGCAGCGAAAGAAAAAACGTTTAGCAAATAAAGTGACTAACTTTTCTTCGGATGCAGCTATAGTAGATGCAGTAGAGGTAGAGGTAGAGGAAGCATTAAAACAAGCCCTTAATACAGAGTAATTAAAATAAGTATTGACAGTATTGTCTGTAATAGTTAATATGTGCGGCTCACATGGGCTAATAGTTTAGTCGGAGAATAATTGATTTATGAGAGCCGCTAATGTATTTGTGCTTAGCGGTTCTTTTATTATCTGGCAATTAAAATTGTACATCGGAGTAAAGAAGTTATGGCAACGATCAGTCAGTTGGTTCGTAAGCCTCGTGCTAAAAAAATTGAAAAAAGCAATGTACCTGCTTTAAAAGCCTGTCCTCAAAGACGTGGGGTATGTACTCGAGTTTATACTACGACTCCCAAGAAACCTAATTCTGCGATGCGTAAAGTAGCAAGGGTTAGGTTGACGAGTGGTTATGAAGTAAGTAGTTACATTGGTGGTGAAGGGCATAATTTACAAGAGCACTCGGTGGTATTAATTAGAGGGGGTCGGGTAAAAGATTTACCTGGTGTGCGTTATCATGTTGTACGTGGAAGTCTAGATACTTCTGGTGTGGACGGAAGAAAGGCTGGGCGCTCCAAATATGGAACCAAGAAGCCTAAGTCATAAGAATAAGCATTAAGGAGTTAAGAAATGTCTAGAAGAAGAGCGGCGACGAAAAGATCGGTTATCCCTGACCCAAGATATGGTAGCGAAATGCTAACAAAATTCATGAATCTTCTTATGTATAGTGGCAAGAAGTCAGTAGCTGAGAAAATCGTTTATAGTGCACTAGATAAGATAAGTGCAAAAGGGCATGAAGAGCCATTAGATGTGCTTTCTAAGGCTTTGGAAAATGTTCAGCCCAGAGTAGAAGTTAAATCACGCAGAGTGGGTGGGGCGACTTATCAGGTGCCTGTAGAAGTGAGACCCAGCAGAAGATTGGCTTTGGCTATGCGCTGGTTGATTGAATCGGCAAGAAAAAGAAACGAGAGAACAATGCCTGCAAAATTAGCAGGTGAATTGATGGATGCTTTTGAAGGTCGTGGTGCGACAAACAAGAAGCGCGAAGATGTTCATAAAATGGCAGAAGCAAATAAAGCGTTCTCTCATTATCGTTGGTAATTGAAGGTTTAGCAAGGAAATATCTGTGCCACGTGAAACGCCTATAGATCGTTATAGAAACATAGGGATTATGGCACACATTGATGCAGGCAAAACTACAACAACAGAAAGGATTTTATATTACACTGGAGTTTCCCATAAGATTGGTGAAGTTCATGACGGTGCGGCCACTATGGATTGGATGGAGCAGGAGCAGGAAAGAGGGATAACCATTACAGCTGCAGCGACAACATGTTTTTGGAGTGGAATGGCAAAGCAATTTCCACAGCATCGCATCAATATAATTGATACACCAGGTCATGTTGATTTTACCATTGAGGTGGAACGGTCGCTACGGGTTCTGGATGGTGCTTGTGCAGTGTTTTGTGCGGTAGGTGGTGTTGAGCCTCAGTCAGAAACGGTTTGGAAACAGGGGGATAAGTACAAGGTTCCAAGGCTTGCTTTTGTTAACAAAATGGATCGTACGGGTGCGGACTTTGTGCGTGTTATTGAGCAGATTAAGACACGTTTAGGTGCGAATCCAGTGCCTATGCAGCTACCAATAGGGTCGGAGCATGAGTTCAAAGGGGTTGTTGATCTCATTACTATGAAAGCGGTCTATTGGGAAGAATATAATATGGGAATGATCTGTCATGAAGAGGATATTCCTGGGTATTTGCTTTCGGATGCAAATGAGTGGCGCGAAAATTTGCTGGAAAATGCAGCGGATGCAAATGATGAATTGATGGAAAAATACCTTGAAGAAGGTATTTTGAGCGAACAAGAGATTAAGGCATCTCTGCGGGCACAGACTTTGGCAAATAAATTGACGCCAGTGTTTTGCGGTTCAGCTTTTAAAAATAAAGGCGTGCAAAGTTTATTAGATGGGGTAATAGAATTCTTACCTGCACCGATAGATGTAGAGGCAGTAAAAGGAATTGCTGAGACCTCAGACGAAGAACTAACAAGACAAGCAGATGATAAAGAGAGTTTTTCTGCTTTAGCATTTAAGATTGCAACGGATCCCTTTGTAGGAACTCTCACTTTTTTTAGAGTTTATTCTGGTGTGCTAACATCTGGGGAAGTGGTATATAACCCGATAAAAGGAAAGAGAGAGCGAGTAGGGCGCATTGTTCAAATGCATGCCAATAGTCGCGAAGAGGTTAAGGAGGTTAGGGCGGGTGATATTGCTGCGGCAATAGGGCTTAAAAATGTGACAACAGGGGATACCTTGTGTGACCTTAAAAGCACGATTATTTTGGAAAAAATTGAATTTCCAGAGCCGGTAATTTCAGTTGCAATCGAGCCAAAAACATTGGCTGACCAAGATAAGTTAAGTAAAGCACTTGCTAAGTTAGCACAAGAAGATCCATCATTTAGAGTGGATGATGATGAATCTGGGCAAACTATTATTTCTGGAATGGGTGAGTTGCACCTTGAAATAATTGTGGATCGGATGCAAAGAGAGTTTGATGTTGTGGCTAACGTAGGAGATCCACAGGTAGCCTATAAAGAAACAATAAACCTGACAGTTGAATGTGAGGGAAAATTCATAAAGCAGATAGGTGGGCGTGGACAATATGGACATGTGTGTTTGAAGCTAGAACCTAGGGAGCAGGGGGCTGGTTATGAGTTTGTTAATGAAATAACGGCGAGTGTAGTGCCTAAGGAATATATTCCTGCGATAGATAAAGGGATTCAAGAACAAATGGAGAGTGGCGTTTTGGCTGGCTTTCCGGTTGTAGATGTAAAAGTTAGTTTGTTTGATGGTTCGTATCATGATGTTGATTCGAATGAAATGGCTTTTAAAATAGCAGGATCTATAGGCTTTAGGGATGGAGCCAAAACTGCAAATCCTGTGTTGCTTGAACCTATTATGAAGGTTGAAGTGGTTACTCCTCAGAGCTATATGGGGGATGTTGTTGGCGACATCAATCGACGTCGCGGAATTGTTCTTGGGATGGATGATTCGCCGGCTGGGACTGCAATAGACTGCGAGGTTCCGTTGGCTGAAATGTTTGGTTATGCAACTGATTTACGTTCGGCAACTCAAGGGCGGGCAACATACAGTATGCAGCTTAAGAAATATAGCGAAACTCCTGCAAGTATTGCGGAAGCTATTATAAGTAAGTTTTAAAATAAGTATATTAAAGACTAAAGGTATTGACTCATGGCTAAAGAAAAATTTGAAAGAACAAAACCCCATGTCAACGTGGGTACAATTGGACACGTTGATCACGGTAAGACGACCTTGACTGCAGCTTTGACAAAAGTAATGGCAGAAGCTATGGGTGGGGAAGTTAAGGCATTTGATGAGATTGATAATGCACCAGAAGAAAAAGAGCGCGGTATTACCATTGCAACATCGCACGTAGAATATGAATCAGCAAATCGTCATTATGCACATGTTGACTGTCCAGGTCATGCAGATTATGTGAAAAACATGATTACTGGTGCTGCTCAAATGGATGGTGCGATTTTAGTATGTGGTGCGACAGATGGTCCTATGCCACAAACAAGAGAACACATCTTGTTGTCAAAGCAAGTAGGTGTTCCTTATATTATAGTGTTTCTAAACAAAGCCGATGTTCTGGCTGAGGACTGTGATGGTCTTCATACTGAAGAGTATGATGAAATGATCGAATTGGTTGAAATGGAATTGCGTGAGTTGTTAGACCAATATGAATTTCCTGGTGATGACACGCCAATTATTGTGGGTTCTGCGTTAAAAGCATTGGAAGGCGACACCAGTGAAGTAGGTGTTCCTTCTGTGTTGAAATTAGTAGAAGCTTTAGATACATACATTCCTCAGCCAGAGCGTGCTATTGATGGTGCATTCATTATGCCTGTTGAAGATGTGTTCTCAATTTCAGGTCGTGGTACGGTTGTAACAGGTCGTATTGAAAGAGGGGTAGTTAAAGTTGGCGAAGATTTAGAAATAATCGGTATTAAAGAAACAGCCAAAACAGTTTGTACTGGTGTGGAAATGTTCCGCAAATTACTGGATCAAGGTGAAGCAGGTGATAACGTAGGTGTGTTATTACGTGGGACTAAGCGAGAGGAGGTTGAACGTGGTCAAGTATTGGCACATCCTGGTAGTGTTAAACCACATTCAAAATTCACTGCAGAAATTTATGTTCTGTCAAAAGATGAGGGTGGTCGTCATACACCATTCTTTAATGGTTATCGCCCGCAATTTTACTTCAGAACAACAGACATCACGGGTGCTGTTGAGCTAGGTGAAGGTATTGAAATGGTAATGCCTGGTGATAATGTTACTGTGGAAGTGACATTAATCAACCCTATTGCGATGGATGAAGGTTTACGCTTCGCTGTACGTGAAGGTGGTCGCACGGTAGGTGCGGGTGTTGTTGCTAAAATCATTGAGTAAGTTAAATGGCTAACCAAACTATTAGAATACGCTTGAAAGCATTTGATCATAAATTGATTGATCAATCATCGAGTGAAATAGTTGAAACAGCAAAAAGAACGGGTGCCCAAGTAATGGGCCCCATTCCTTTGCCAACTAAAAAAGAACGTTTCACTATACTGATTTCCCCACATGTTAACAAAGATGCAAGGGATCAATATGAGTTAAGAACATACAAAAGATTGTTGGATATTGTAGAGCCAACTGATAAAACTGTAGATGCATTGATGAAATTAGATCTTGCCTCTGGAGTAGATGTTCAAATTAAACTTAAATAATTAAGTGCGAGGAATTGGCAGATGTCAATAGGTCTAGTAGGTCGTAAATGTGGTATGACCCGAATTTTTACTGAAGATGGTGCATCAGTACCTGTTACGGTTTTAGAAATAAATTCAAACAGAGTTGTACAGGTGAAAAACGTTGATCGTGATGGCTATCGTGCTATTCAAATAGCGATCGGTGATAAACAATCATCAAAAGTAAGTAAGGCAATGGCGGGGCATTATGCTACAGCAAATGTTACAGCAGGACGTGCTTTACATGAATTTAGACTGGATGATGGAGAAGGAGAGGATTTAGCTACTGGTTCCGAGCTTGCATTAGATGTTTTTAATGAAGGTCAGGTCATAGATGCTTGTGCTACTTCTATTGGTAAAGGTTTTCAAGGTGGTGTAAAGCGTCATAATTTTGAAATGCAGGATGCAACGCATGGTAACTCAATATCACATCGGTCTAATGGATCGATTGGTATGTGTCAAACACCAGGTCGTGTTTTCAAAGGAAAGAAAATGTCAGGGCATATGGGAGCCGTTAAAAGAACTGTACAGAATTTAACGATTCACTCTATTGATGTCGAAAGAAAATTAATTTTAGTGGCAGGTTCAGTACCCGGTGCTAAAGGTGGTGATGTGGTTATCACACCAGCTATTAAAATGCGGAATAAAGGTTAAGTTATGACTTTGCAAATACCTGCAGTTAATGAAAAAGACTCCGCTGGAACAATAGATGTTTCAGAACAAGTTTTTGGTCAGGAATTTAATGCAACATTGGTTCATCAATTAGTTGTAAGACACCTTGCTGGTGCTAGAGCTGGAACAGTTGCACAAAAAAATCGCGCGGCAGTCAGTGGTGGCGGATCCAAGCCTTGGCGTCAAAAAGGAACGGGTCGTGCAAGATCAGGTACTTTGAGTAGTCCGATTTGGCGTAGTGGTGGTGTGACATTTGCTACACAACCACGCTCTTATACGCAAAAAATAAATAAGAAAATGTATAAAGCGGGTATCCGCTCAATATTTTCTGAGTTATTACGACAAGAGAGATTAGTAGTTAGTAATGAGATAATTCCTGACTCCCCTAAGACAAAAGATTTAGTTTCTAAGTTGTCAACTGTTGAGGGCAAGCGTGTTTTAATTGTCACTGACGAGTTAACGGATAATTTAATACTTGCTTCAAGAAATATACCTTATGTTGAAGTTGCTAGTGTTTCCAGTATTGACCCAGTGGGTTTAGTGGGTGCAGAAAAGGTCATTGCAACACCTTCAGCAATTAAGCAAATTGAGGAGCGTTTGGCGTGAGTATTGAGAAAAGCAAACTAAGCAGCGTTTTGTTAGCGCCGATTGTCTCTGAAAAAAGCACAATTGCGGCAGAGGACAGTAATCGTTTTGTATTCAAGGTGCAAAAAGTGGCAACTAAGCTGGAAATCAAAAAAGCGATAGAGCTTATGTTTAAAGTGGAAGTTGAAACTGTTCAAGTTCTTAATGTTAAAGGTAAGGTTAAGCGCTTTGGGCGTTCGCTAGGTAAGAGATCTGATTGGAAAAAAGCATATGTAAAGCTTAAACCTGGTCATGATATTGATTTTGCTACGGCATAAGACAAATTAATTTATATATAACGGTAGAAAGCAAATGGCTATTCTAAAATCTAAACCGACCTCACCAGGTTCACGTTTTGTAGTACGTGTAAAACATGATGACTTACACAAAGGTAAGCCATTTGCACCATTACTAGAAAAGAAAAGTAAAACGGGTGGTAGAAATAATAAAGGCAGGATAACAACGCGCCATATTGGTGGTGGGCATAAGCAGCATTACCGTGTGATTGACTTTAAAAGAACAAAAGTTGATATTCCTGCGGTTGTTGAAAGACTTGAGTATGATCCAAATAGGACAGCAAATATTGCGTTATTGTTGTTTAAAGATGGTGAAAGAAAGTATATCATCGCCCCCTCTGGTATAGAAGTTGGTCAAGATATACTTTCAGCTAAAATAACTCCTGTTAAAGCGGGTAATTGTATGCCATTGCGAAACATTCCGCTGGGCACAACAATTCACTGTGTTGAAATGAAGCCTGGTAAAGGTGCTCAAATTGCTCGAAGTGCTGGAACATCGGCTCAATTGGTTGCAAAAGACGGTGCTCATGTTACATTGCGGCTGCGCTCAGGTGAGATGCGTAAGATTTTATCTGATTGTAAAGCGGTAATTGGAGAAGTTTCAAATGCTGAACATAATCTGATTTCATTAGGTAAAGCTGGAGCAACTAGACATAGGGGTGTTAGACCTACTGTTCGTGGTGTTGCGATGAATCCAGTAGATCACCCACATGGTGGTGGTGAAGGTCGTACATCTGGAGGTAGACATCCGGTTTCACCATGGGGTACACCTGCTAAAGGTTACAAAACTCGAAAAAACAAAAGCACTGATAAGATGATTGTCAGACGCCGTAATAAAAAATAAGGGGTATAAAGGTGCCACGTTCAATTAAAAAAGGTCCTTTTATTGATAATCATTTGCTCAAGAAAATTGAAGCAGCGGTTGCCAGTAATAGTAGGAAACCAATTAAAACCTGGTCAAGAAGATCTATGATAAGTCCTGATATGTTGGGCTTGACTATTGCAGTACATAATGGTCGTCAGCATGTTCCTGTATTGATATCAGAAAATATGGTGGGTCATAAGTTAGGTGAGTTTTCACCAACAAGGACTTATAGAGGTCATATTGTTGACAAGAAATCTAAAGGGTAGATTATAGATGGAAATTACAGCAAAATTAAGTAATGCGCCTATGTCTGCACAAAAAGCAAGACTTGTTGGTGATCAAATACGTGGATTGCCTGTTGATAAAGCATTGAATACATTAAAATTCAGCACAAAAAAGGCATCGGCAATTATGATCAAAGTACTTGAATCAGCCATTGCAAATGCAGAACACAATGAAAGTGCAGATATTGATGAATTATTTGTTTCCACAGTTTTTATCAATGAAGGTTCCACGTTAAAAAGGGTTCGTGCAAGAGCTAAGGGTCGTGCTAATCACATTCTTAAAAGAACCTGTCACATAACAGTTAAAGTCTCAGAATACGAGTAGAGGTTAAAATGGGTCAAAAGGTACATCCAACTGGGATACGTCTTGGTATCGTCAAAGATTGGACTTCAAGATGGTACGCGAATAGTCAGAACTATCCTGTATTCTTGCTTCAAGATTTAAAAGTGCGTGGCTATATTAGAGAAAAATTATCACATGCATCGGTGAGTAGGATTCAAATCAACAGACCTGCCAATAATGCACAAATAATTATTCATACTGCACGTCCTGGTATTGTTATTGGAAAAAAAGGCGAAGATATCGATAAATTGAAATTAGAAGTTTCAAAAATGATGGGCGTACCAGTAAAAATCAATGTTGAAGAAATTAGAAAACCTGAATTAGATGCCACATTAGTAGCAGCAGGTATTGCCCAACAACTGGAAAAAAGAATTATGTACCGTCGTGCTATGAAGCGTGCAGTAACTAACGCCATGCGATTAGGTGCAGAAGGCGTAAAAATTAATGTTGCTGGGCGATTGAATGGAGCTGAGATAGCTCGTGGTGAATGGTATCGTGAAGGGCGTGTTCCATTACATACGCTACGAGCTGATATTGATTACGGTACAGCTGAGGCGAATACGACTTATGGAATCATAGGCATTAAGGTCTGGATTTTTAAAGGTGAGGTATTCGATGTGGATGTGCACAATGCGCCATCTGAAAAAACTAAACCAAAAGCTAAACCAAAAACTAAAAAATAGTTGAAGGAAAAATAAAATGCTTCAACCTAAAAGAACAAAATTTAGAAAGCAACATAAAGGCAGAAATAACGGTGTTGCAGTACGTGGCTCATCAGTCAGTTTTGGTGAGTATGGATTAAAATCCCTTAGTCGTGGTAGAATAACTGCTCGCCAAATAGAGGCCGCACGTAGAACAATATCACGCCACGTTAAAAGAACAGGAAAAATGTGGATCAGGATTTTTCCTGATAAGCCGATTACTAAAAAACCTTTAGAAGTGCGTATGGGTAAAGGTAAAGGTAGCGTTGAATTCTGGGTGGCACAAGTTAAGCCAGGCACAATGCTGTATGAGATTCAAGGTGTACCTGAAACTCTTGCACGTGAAGCGTTTACTTTAGCAGCGGCTAAATTACCGATTAAAACAACTTTTGTAGCACGGACAATAATGTGATGAATGCAAATGAATTACGTCAAAAATCAGTAGAAGAATTAAATTCATTGTTACTTGAAAAGTCACGTGAACAATTTAATTTGAGAATGCAAAAAGGCACTGGTCAATTGGCAAAGCCTGATCAAGTAAAAAAGGTCAGGCGTGATATAGCCCGCATTCATACAATAATACATGAAATAGTGAGTGTATAAGAGCATGACTGAAAATAAAGAAAAATTGCGCATTGTAACTGGCAAAGTAGTCAGTGACAAAATGGATAAATCGATAACAGTTAAAGTTGAACGTTTAGTTAAACATCCAGTTTATGGTAAATATATCAGACGTTCAACTAAATATATGGCGCATGATGAAAGTAATCAGGCAAAACAAGGTGATGTGGTGTCTATTACATCTTGCAGGCCTATGTCTAAAAACAAAACATTTAAATTGGTCTCGGTTTTAGATGGATCGGATTAATAACAATTTAATTTACTAATATATTTCGGGATTTGACAATGATTCAGATGCAAACTAGCCTTGATATCGCTGATAATAGCGGTGCAAAAAGGGTCATGTGTATCAAAGTATTAGGTGGCTCGCATAGGCGATACGCTGGTATCGGTGATATTATAAAAGTCAGTATTAAAGACGCGATTCCTCGCGGTAAAGTGAAGAAAGGTGAGGTTTATAACGCATTAGTTGTACGCACCAAAAAAGGTGTTCGTAGATCAGATGGTTCTGTTATTCGTTTTGACGGTAATGCTGCAGTTATTCTAAATGCCAGTTTACAGCCTATTGGGACGCGTATTTTTGGTCCTGTAACTCGTGAATTAAGAGGGGAAAAATATATGAAAATAATTTCATTAGCCCCTGAAGTATTATAAGGAGTTTACAGATGCAAAAATTAAAACAAGGTGATGAAGTTATCGTGCTGGTCGGAAAAGACAAAGGTAAGCAGGGTAAAATCGTACAGAAAATAGGCAATAGGTTGCTGGTTGAAGGGATTAACCGTGCTAAAAAGCATCAAAAAGGAAACCCAAATGCTGGAATTCAAGGCGGTATTATTGATAAAGATATGCCGATAGATATTTCAAATGTTGGTTTATATAACCCTGAAACGAAAAAAGCAGATCGAGTGGGCTTTAGGTTTTTAGAAGACGGTAAAAAAGTCAGATATTTTAAATCGACTAATGAAGTCGTGGACGCATAGAGTATAAAGGATCATGGCAAGACTAGAAACCGAATATAAAGAAAAAATAGCACCTGCTTTAAAAGAGCAGTTTGGTTATAAGTCAGTGATGGAAGTTCCTAAACTGACTAAAATAACACTTAATATGGGTGTAGGTGCTGCTGTTGCTGATAAAAAAGTGATGCAGGCCGCCGTTTCTGATATGGAAAAAATTTCAGGTCAGAAACCAGTAGTTACTCTGTCAAGAAAATCAATTGCTGGGTTTAAAATTCGTGATGATATGGCTATTGGCTGTAAAGTGACTCTTCGTAGTGACAAAATGTATGAGTTTTTAGATCGTTTGATTAGTATTGCAATTCCTCGAATTCGTGATTTTAGAGGAATGAGTCCTAAAAGCTTTGATGGGCGTGGAAATTATTCAATGGGTGTCACCGAGCAAATCATCTTTCCGGAGATTGATTATGACAAGATTGACACTGTTCGTGGTATGGATATTTCTATAACAACAACGGCTGGAACCAATGAAGAAGGTTTGGCGTTGTTGAAGCTTTTCAATTTTCCATTCAAGAACTAAAGGGCGTTTATAATGGCTAAAAAATCTATGATTGCACGTGAAAATAAGCGTAGCAAGTTAGTCGGACAATATGAAGTGAAAAGAAGGACTTTAAAAGAAATAATTAGAGACCCAAAAACTTCGTTGGATGATAAAGAAGCAGCTCAAATTAAACTGCAAAAACTACCTCGTGACTCCAGTCCTTCTAGAGGTCGTAAGCGTTGTCAAATTACTGGACGTCCACATGGCGTTTATCGTAAATTTGGTCTTGGTCGTAACAAACTAAGAGAAGCCACGATGCGTGGTGACGTACCTGGTTTGTCTAAAGCAAGCTGGTAATTAGGTTAACGAGTTTTTGGAGATTTAAAAATGAGTATGAGTGATCCAATAGCAGATATGTTGACCCGGATACGTAATGGTCAATCTGCTGGTAAGAAAAGTGTTAAATTGCCTTCATCAAAATTGAAGATTGCAATTGTTAATGTTTTAAAGAATGAAGGCTATATAACCGACTTTAAAACAGAGACAACAGATAGTCATACTGAGATGACTATCGATTTAAAATATTATCAGGGCGTGGCAGTAATTGAAAAAGTCAAAAGGGTTAGTAGACCTGGACTTAGGATTTACAAATCTAAAGATGAGCTCCCAAAAGTTCTGGCTGGACTGGGTATTGCTGTAGTTTCAACTTCTAATGGTGTAATGACAGATCGTGCAGCTCGTGCAATTGGGCATGGCGGCGAAGTTATTTGCACTGTTTGTTAAGGAGTGACTAAATATGTCTAGAGTAGCAAAAAAACCAGTATCAATCCCAGCAGGTGTCGATGTAAAGATAAGCGGAAATGACTTGTCTGTTAAAGGAAAAGCAGGTCAGTTATCTTATAAAATTCACACCGATGTTAATATTGAAATTAACGATAATGTGATTCAGGTGCAATGGGATAGTGCAGTAAAAAAAGCAAACTCCCAAGCAGGTACAGCAAGAGCATCTATCTTTAATATGATTACAGGTGTTACTAAAGGTTTCGACAAGAAATTAACATTGATCGGAGTAGGTTACAGGGCACAAGTTAAGGGTAGTTTGCTGACTTTGTCTTTAGGGTTTTCAAATCCAATTGAGTATCGTATACCTGACGGAATTACTGTTGAAGCAATCAGCCAAACTGAACTAGTTGTTAAAGGAAGTGATAAGCAACAAGTCGGTCAAGTTGCCTCTGAAATTAGAGCTTTTCGTCCACCTGAGCCTTATAAAGGTAAAGGTGTTAGGTATACTGATGAGTATGTCGCAAGAAAAGCAGCCAAGAAAAAATAGGTTAAGATAATGGATAAGAAGGTATCTCGATTAAAAAGAGCCCTAAGACAACGCTGTAAGATTAAGCAATTAGGTGCGAATAGATTAACTGTCCACAAAACATCACAGCATATATATGCACAAGTGATGAGTAATGATGGTACTGCAACAATTGCAAGTGCATCTACATTGGAAACAGATATCAAAGCATCTCTTAAAGGTACAGGTAATGCTGATGCTGCAACTGCAATTGGAAGCGCCATTGCTAAAAGAGCATTAGAGGCAGGCATAACTCAGGTTGCTTTTGATCGTTCAGGTTTTAAATATCACGGTCGTGTTAAGGCATTAGCAGATGCTGCACGCGAAGCTGGATTGAAGTTCTAGGAGTATATAATGGCTACATCAGGACCTCAAGGTCAAGCAAGTGCAGATGGTTTGCAGGAAAAATTGGTTTCAGTACGTCGTGTCGCAAAAGTAGTTAAAGGCGGACGAGTTTTTGGGTTTGCTGCGTTAACAGTAGTAGGTGATGGTCAGGGTCGTGTTGGCTATGGCGTTAGTAAAGCACGAGAAGTGCCTATTGCAATTCAAAAATCACTTGAGCAAGCAAGAAAAAATATGCGAAAAGTCCAATTGAAGGAAGGGACTTTGCAATATACAGTAACGGGAGAAACGGGTGCTGCAAAAGTATATATGCAACCTGCCTCTGAAGGTACAGGTGTTATTGCTGGTGGTGCAATGCGAGCAGTTTTTGAAGTTGTCGGTGTGCACAATGTACTAGCAAAATGTATTGGAACTAATAACCCTATAAATGTTGTTAGAGCAACTATTAAAGGTTTAACTGAAATGCAAAATGCAAAACAGATTGCTGCAAAACGCGGACTAACGGTTGAGCAAATTACTGGATAGCATGATGGCTGATAAAAAACTAAGTGTGACGATGACAAAAAGTAAAATTGGTCGATTGAAAAGTCACCAAGCCTGCTTGAAAGGGTTAGGTTTACGTAAAATACGACAAACAGTTGAGGTTATTGATACGCCAGAAAACAGAGGCATGATCAATAAAATTTCTTATATGGTGATGGTTAAGGAAGTCTAATGTATTTAAATACTATTCGAGCTGCGAATGGATCTCGCAAAAAATCTAAAAGAGTTGGGCGTGGAATCGGTTCAACTTTAGGAAAAACTTGTGGAAGAGGTCATAAAGGTCAGAAATCACGTAGTGGTGGATTTCATAAAGTAGGATTTGAAGGCGGTCAAATGCCCTTGCAACGCAGATTGCCAAAATTAGGGTTTACTTCACGTATAAAAAAATATTCTGCTGAAGTAACATTGTACGAAGTTAGTTCATTAGAAGCAGAAGTTGTGGATTTGAAGACCTTGGTTTCTTTCAATCTGATTCCTGCACTCACTAAGAAAGTAAAGATCATTAAATCGGGTGAAATTAGCAAATCCATTGTTGTAAAAGGATTAAATGTGACGGCTGGAGCAAAGGCATCTATAGAGGCTGCTGGTGGCAAGGTAGAGGAGTAAGTGAGTACTTCAAGAGCTGAAATGGCGAGTAAATTAGATAATTATTCAGAACTAAGATCCAGATTATTTTTTGTACTGGGTGCTTTTTTTGTTTATAGAGTTGGGGCGCATATCCCAGTTCCAGGAATTGATCCTAAAGCTTTGGCTGCAATGTTTGAGCAGCAAAGCGGAACAATTCTAGACATGTTTAACATGTTTTCGGGTGGAGCCTTAATGCGTTTAAGCTTGTTTGCTTTAGGTATAATGCCATATATTTCAGCGTCCATCATTATGCAATTAACTACAGTGGTTATTCCTGCGATGGAGCAAATGAAGAAGGAAGGCGAGTCAGGCAGAAGAAAGATTTCACAATATACCCGCTACGGTACAGTTGTTTTGGCAACATTTCAGGCTATTGGTATATCGATGGCACTTCAAAACCAGACTGCAGGTGGTCTAGGTGTCGTTATCAACCCTGGTATGAGCTTTGTTGTAATAACTGCCATAACATTGGTTACTGGAACAATATTTTTAATGTGGCTAGGCGAACAAGTAACTGAAAGAGGTATTGGTAATGGTATCTCACTGATTATCTTTGCAGGTATTGTTTCGGGACTTCCTTCTGCAATTGGTGGAACATTAGAATTGGCTAGAAATGGGGAAATGAATGGTGCGTTTATTATATTGTTGTTTCTGCTTGCTATTGCAGTGACGGCATTAGTTGTTTTTGTTGAGAGAGGGCAGCGTCGGGTTATTATCAATTATCCGAAACGTCAACAAGGGAAGAAAATGATGGCAGGGCAAAGTAGTTTTTTGCCTTTGAAATTGAATATGGCGGGTGTAATTCCTCCTATTTTTGCATCGAGTATTATTTTGTTTCCCTCGACAATAGCAGGATGGTTTAGCGGGAATGAAGGATTTGGCTGGTTGCAAGATGTATCGACTATGCTATCGCCAGGTCAGCCAATATATGTGATGTTTTATGCAACGGCTATTATCTTTTTCTGTTTCTTTTATACTGCACTGGTTTTTAATTCAAAAGACACAGCAGATAATTTAAAAAGATCAGGTGCTTTTTTACCAGGAATTAGGCCAGGCGTGCAAACATCGGCATATATTGATAAGGTAATGACGCGTTTAACCTTGGTTGGTGCATTCTACATTACACTGGTATGTTTATTACCAGAGTTTCTTATTGTGTATTGGAATGTTCCTTTCTACTTTGGTGGTACGTCTCTGCTTATCATTGTTGTTGTAGTGATGGATTTTATATCTCAATTACAAACACATATGATGTCGCAACAATATGATGGTCTTATGAAAAAGGCTAATTTAAAAAAATAACCTAAAGAAAAGAGGTACGACGTGAAAGTTCGCGCATCTGTAAAGAAAATTTGTAGAAATTGCAAAATTATAAAAAGAAATAGTGTGTTGCGTGTCATTTGTAAAGATGGACGACATAAGCAACGTCAAGGGTAAATTTTTATTGCGCAAAGTGGCTAGTAATGCTATAGTCTCGCGTTTAACTTTGGAATACTGTGGTAGGAGTATCTAGATGGCACGTATTGCCGGAATTAATGTAGCAGACCATAAACACGCAGAAATCGCGTTAACTGCAATTTATGGTATCGGTCGTGTAACGGCTAAAGAGATTTGTCAGCAAGTCAATATTGAACCAGCGATCAAAATTAAAGAACTTTCTGAAGAACAGTTGGAGTCAATTCGTAAGGTGATTTCCGCGATGAGCGTGGAAGGTGATCTTCGTCGTGAAGTTTCGATGAATATCAAACGACTTATGGATTTAGGGTGTTATCGCGGAATTAGACATCGTCGTGGCTTGCCTCTAAGAGGCCAGCGTACTCGAACAAATGCGCGTACACGTAAAGGTCCACGTAAACCTATTAGAAAATAAGAAACTTTTTGTATAAGACAGAATAAATATGGCAACTCAAAAACGTACAAAAAAACGGATAAAAAAAGAAGTAGCTGACGGTATAGCTCATGTCCACGCATCATTCAATAATACGATAGTGACAATAAGTGATCGTAAAGGAAATGCTCTTTCATGGGCTACAGCTGGTGGTTCGGGTTTTAGAGGCTCGCGTAAAAGCACTCCTTTTGCTGCACAAGTTGCTGCTGAGAAAGCTGGCGCCGTCGCCTTGGAGTATGGTATGAAAAACCTAGATGTTATGATTAAAGGTCCTGGGCCAGGTCGTGAATCTGCGGTGAGGTCTTTGAATAACTTAGGTTTTAAAATAACAAATATTGTTGATGTAACGCCTATTCCTCATAATGGCTGTCGACCACCCAAAAAACGCCGCGTTTAAAAATACTGGAGTAGATAAATGGCAAGATATCTTGGCCCAACTTGTAAATTAAGTCGTAGAGAAGGCACTGATCTTTTTCTAAAAAGCAGAGGAAAGTCTCTAGAAGGAAAGTGTAAGCTTGAACAAAGACCTGGACAGCACGGAACTGCACGTACTAGAAACTCTGATTACGCACTACAGTTACGTGCAAAACAAAGAATTCGTAGAATATACGGGATTTTAGAGAAGCAGTTTAGAAATTACTATAAAACTGCTGATCTTAAAAAGGGTGCGACAGGTGTAAATTTATTGAACCTCTTAGAATCTAGACTTGACAATGTCGTTTATAGAATGGGTTATGCCTCTACAAGAGCAGAAGCACGTCAATTGGTTTCTCATAAATCAATTGTTGTAAACGATCAAATTACCAATATTCCTTCATTTCAAATTTCAGTTGGCGATGAAATTAAAATTAGAGAAAAGTCTAAAAAACAACAAAGAATTGTTGATTCTCTATCTGTCACGGAGCAATATGGATTTCCAACGTGGGTTGAAGTCAGTCAAAAAGACATGAGTGGTACATTTAAGTCACTCCCTGAGCGAGCTGATTTGGGTGCCGATATGAATGAGCAATTAGTTGTAGAGCTTTATTCTAAATAATTCTTATAAGAGAAAAAAATATGCAGAATTCTATTGCTGGTTTGCTAAAACCAAAATTGGTTGAAGTTGTCAGTCATAATATTAATCACTCAAGAATTGTTATTGAACCTTTAGAGAGAGGTTATGGACATTCTTTAGGCAACGCTCTAAGAAGAGTCATGCTTTCTTCTATACCTGGCTGTGCTGTTACAGAAGTTGAGATTGAAGGTGTTCAGCATGAGTACACAACAATTGATGGTGTTCATGAGGATGTAATAGACATCCTATTGAATTTGAAACAGCTAGCCATTGTTTTACATGACAAAGACGAAATTGAATTATCATTATCCAAAAGTGGTGCGGGTGTTGTTACCGCTGCTGATATACTATTAACTCATGACGTTGAAATTCTTAATCCTGAGATGGTTATAGCAAATCTTACGGATGCAGGTAGTTTAAATATTAAACTCAAAATAGAGCGTAATAGAGGTTATGTTCCTGCTAATGTTAGAAAAGAAATGAATGCTAATCTTGCAGTGGGTGTTTTGTTAATAGATGCGGCTTTTAGTCCTATTAATAAGGTGGCTTATAAAGTAGAAAGCACTCGTGTTGATCAGCGTACCAATCTGGATAAATTAATTATTGAGCTGGAAACTAATGGCACAGTTGATCCAGAGGAAACAATTAAATTAGCAGCAACTATTTTGCATGATCAATTATCTGTGTTTGTAGATTTTGAGAAAGTACAAGAGCAACTGGAAGAAGAAGTTGTCCCAGATGAACCAGAGTTTGATCCTATTCTGCTCAGACCAGTAGATGATTTGGAATTGACTGTGCGTTCAGCTAATTGTTTAAAAGCTGAAAATATATTTTATATTGGTGATTTGATTCAGCGTACTGAAGTAGAGTTGTTAAAAACGCCTAATCTTGGTAAAAAATCATTGACTGAGATTAAAGATATACTTGCTTTAAAAGGATTGTCTTTAGGAATGCGATTGGAAAACTGGCCTCCTGAGAACTTAATTGACCAAAGTCAAGCAGAACACTAATACAAGGTTTATAAGAAATGAGACATCGTAAGACGGGTAGACAACTTAATCGTAATAGCAGTCATCGCAAAGCAATGTTTAGCAATATGGCAGTATCACTATTTAAGCATGAACTGATAAAAACTACTTTACCCAAAGCCAAAGAATTGCGTGGTTTTGCTGAACCTTTGATTACTTTATCTAAGAATGATTCAGTTGCTAAAAGACGTATAGTATTTGCAAAATTACGTGATAGGCAGGTAGTTAGTAAATTATTTAATGAATTAGGTCCACGATATCAAAATCGTCTTGGTGGTTATGTCAGAATTATGAAGTGTGGTTTTAGGACGGGCGATGTTGCACCGATGGCATATGTAGAATTGGTTGACAGGCCAGAGCCAGAGCCAGTAGAAGAAGAATAGATTACTATACAAGCATAAAAAAACTGGCATTAGCCAGTTTTTTTATGCTTGTAATAATTGAAAATAGTCAGCATACATCATATTTTGTAATATGATTCCACTAAAATAGTTTGAGTTTTTTTGCGGTTAGCTGGTATTTTATTCCAAGTAAACAGAGCGGTTTTGTTGCATTACTCTGTTTTTTTAAATAAAATTAATTATTTGAACAAGTGTTTTTATGGGATCAGAAAGGCATGAAAACAATCTGTATATACGAAAGTTAAAAATTACATTATTTTTCTAAAAATTCTATTTTTCCTGCTTTTCCGTTCCATTCTTCAGCATCTTCCAAAGGATCCTTTACTTCGGTGATAGTGGGCCACGCGGTTGCTAGCTCAGCATTTAAGGCAATAAAATGTTCTTGATCCTGTGGTAGTTCATCTTCTGCAAAAATTGCTTCTGCGGGGCATTCAGGTTCGCACAAGGTACAATCAATACATTCATCAGGATTAATTACTAGAAAGTTAGGGCCTTCGTGAAAGCAGTCTACTGGGCAGACATCAACACAATCTGTAAATTTACACTTAATACAGTTTTCTGTAACGACAAAAGTCATGGTATTTTTCCGAGTTTTAGTTTGAAATAAAAGTTTGTAAGCGTTATTTTACCTTTAATTAATAAAGGCTGCATATAGATAGTTCCCATACATAAACAGAGACTTCTGAGGAAGAAAAAATAAAATTATCTCAAATAATAAAAGAATCATTCTGAATGCTGGTTTTTTCTTATCCTTTTCTTTCGTGCATACAATGGCTCTCGCTCGTTTTTTTTGCAACACGATGGTGGTTCATGATATTCAAAGTCCAGTGACCTCCTTCATGGGTTATTAAGTAACGCGGTAACGCGCAATAAATAACATCTCCGCTTGTGCAGGATTTTTATTCATCTTTAAGGTGCAACGAAGGGAGCATAGTAGACTATGTGAGCTAAGTTGCAACGCCTAAGATGGATAAAAAGAGCAACAAGACAGGTGAGTTATTTGTTGCCAGTTGCCTTAGCTACTTAATTCTCCATATGCAGAGTTATAATAAAGCAAAGGCTTCCCATTTTGACAATTAACATTCTGCACTTCGCCAATCACTACCCAATGAGTACCTGCTAATACTTGCTGAACTACTGTACATTCTATTGATGCTAAAGCATCATCAAATACAGGCGGACCTGTATCACCTGTATGCCACTTCACATTAGCAAAACGTTCTTCTTGAGTAGCTCCACCAGCAAACTGATTAGATACTTCTTGTTGCTCAACCATTAAAATATTAACTGCAAATGATTTACCATCGAATACCGCATCACCCGTATCCGCTGTTTTATTAATGCACACCAAAATTTGTGGTGGATCTATAGATACACTGCTAAAAGATGTTGCTGTCATACCTTTTAAACCGAATTTTTCCGTTTGTGCAGTTACTACGGTAACGCCACTTGCCCACAACTTAAGTGCATTTTTAAAGTTTTTATCGTTAACTGTCATATTTTTTGGCTAGTTAAATTAATGTAAATTGGCGTAATCAGACAAATTTCAAAAGTAAGGCGATGAATAACGCTATCCCTCATCCACCCTATTGTTTGATTATTTTTTCTTGATATATAAATCAGTAATTGTTCCAGTAATCATTTCAGCGGCAAAGCCAAAGGTCTCGGATAAAGATGGATGTGGGTGAATGGATAAACCGATATCCTCTGCATCAGCACCCATTTCCAAGGCTAAAACAGCTTCGGCTATTAATTCACCAGCATTAGGACCTACCATACCTGCACCTAATACTCGCCCCGTTTCTTTATCGCATAATATTTTGGTAATACCTTCATTTCTACCTAAGCTGAGTGAACGACCACTAGCCGCCCAAGGAAAAGAAGCTTTATCATATTCAATACCCTCTTTTTTCGCCTGATTTTCAGTCAAGCCCATCCAAGTAACCTCTGGATCGGTATAAGCTACCGCTGGAATAGTTAAGGCATCAAAACCAGATTTAATACCAGAAATTACTTCTGCTGCGACTTTACCTTCATGTACCGCTTTATGCGCCAACATGGGATTACCCGCTATATCACCAATAGCAAAAATATTGTCAAGATTGGTTTTTTGTTGTTCATCAACATTAATAAAGCCCATGTCATCAACTTCAACACCCGCCTTATCTGCAGCTATTTTAAAGCCATTGGGTCTACGCCCGACTGCGACTAAAACTGCATCGAAAGTTTCTGACTCAGGTGCTTTTTTACCAGAGAAAGTCACTTTTAAACCTTTCTTTAATGGTTTTATTTCTTCCACTTTAGTTTCTAACCAGATATTCTCGTATTGTTTTTTAATACGTTTATGTAGGGGTCGAACTAAATCGGTATCACAACCTGGAATGATTTGATCCATCAATTCAACCACGCTGATTTTTGAACCCAAGGCATGATAAATTGTTGCCATTTCTAAACCAATAATGCCCCCACCAACAATCAATAGTTTTTTAGGCACTTCATGCAACTTTAATGCATCAGTTGAATCCCATAATCTGGGGTCATCATTTGGAAATACGGGGATTTTAGTCGGTTGAGAACCCGCTGCAATAATGGCATTATCAAAGGTAATGGTTTGACTACCTGATTCTGAATCCACCACAATAGAATTGGCGGAGGCAAATGAACCCACACCATGTAGCAAGGTAATTTTGCGTTGTTTGATAAGCCCTGCCAGACCAGTATTTAAAGATTTAGTTACACTTTCTTTCCAGCCTTTGATTTTGTCTAATTCAAAACTGGGTTTGCCATAGCTGATACCATGATTGGCCACTTCATCCACTTCATGAATGATTTGAGCCATGTGTAATAAAGCTTTTGAAGGAATACAGCCGACATTAAGACAAACACCACCAATCACTGGATAGCGTTCAATTAAAGTGACTTTTTTACCTAAATCTGCGGCACGAAATGCAGCGGTATAACCACCAGGGCCGCCACCTAAAATTAAAACTTCTGCATGTTGTGTATCGCTCATAATATTTTGACTCCCTGTTTATAATAATAATCGGCGAATATCACCTAAATACTGAGTTAATGCCACTAAGAATCGTGCTGCTTCTGCACCATCAATGACACGATGATCGTAGCTTAAGTCCAAAGGCAACATTAAACGGGGAATAAATTCTGTAGCCTTCCAAACTGGTTGCATTTTAGAACGACTAACACCTAAGATAGCCACTTCTGGCGCATTCACTATCGGGGTAAATGCAGTACCGCCAATACCGCCTAAACTAGAGATAGTCATACAACCGCCTTGCATCGCAGAAGGTGGCAATTTGCCGTTACGGGCTTTGCTACTTAAATCACCTAAAGCAGCTGATAATTGATTAAGACTCATTTTATCAGCACCGTGTATCACGGGAACCGTCAAACCATTGGGGGTTTCAACCGCAATCCCAATATTAAAATATTTCTTATAGATTAAGGACTGTCCATCAGCAGAAAGCGAACTGTTAAATTGTGGAAATTTTTGCAGTGCAGTTACCAAAGCTTTGATAATAAAAACCAAACCCGTTAATTTGATTTCTGGTTTTCCTGAATTAGTGTTTTGTCTAAACGCTTCCATTTCAGTAATATCAACTTCATCATGCTGCGTCACCATCGGTACATTCAAACAGACGCGAACCATATGGTCGCCTGTTAAATGTTTAATCTTGCTTAGTGCTTGAACTTCTGTTTCACCAAATTGGCTAAAATCAACTTTAGGAATAGGTGGGATGCCGACTCCAGTAACCTGTACAGCACCTTGCGACATTGCTTTTTTTACATATACCTGGACATCTTCTTTAAGAATGCGGTCTTTACGTCCGCTACCCTGAGTGATCTTAGATAAATCCACGCCTAATTCTCTGGCGAATAAACGTACACAGGGTGTGGCATGTGCTTGGCTATTGCTAACTACCGATGCTTTAACTTCAGGCACTGTTTGAACCCGTGCAGGTTTTGCTTCGGCTGGTTTCTCAATTTTAGTCGCTTCCCTAGATTTTTTTTCAGCAGGTGTTGCTACATTGGCTCCAGCTTGCAACATAGCAACTAAAGTACCTTGAGACACCTTATCACCGACTTTAAAAAGCACTTTCTGAATTGTCCCTGCCTCATTTGCAGGTAAATCCATCGTGGCTTTATCGCTTTCCATAACTGCCAAGGTTTGTTCTTTTTCAACGGTATCACCCGCTTTAATCAGAACCTCAACAATCTCAACGGAATCAGCACCACCCAAATCAGGGATTTTAATTTCTGTTAATTCACTCATTATTTAAACTCTTAGACCAGCCAGGGCGCTGATATATCAGGGTTAATATTATATTTTGCAATAGCGACATCAATTTTAGTCAAATCGAATTTTCCGTTATCGGCCAAACTTTTTAGTGCGGCAATCACAATGTGGTATCGGTTTATTTCAAAGAAAAGGCGTAAGTTTTCACGCGTGTCGGATCGACCAAAACCATCAGCACCTAATACTGTATAAGATCTAGGCACATAAGCTCTGATTTGTTCAGCAAAAGCACGGACATAATCAGTACTGGCTATTACCGGTCCCTCAGCATCACTTAAACAACGAGTAACATGAGATACCTTAGCTACTTCTGTTGGGTGCAGGCGATTCCAACGCTCACAACTTTGACCATCTTTGCCTAACGCATTAAAACTTGGGCAACTCCAAATATCTGCTTCTACTTTCCAATCATCTCTCAATAACTGTGCAGCCGCGACAGATTCATTAAGAATAGTACCTGAACCTAATAACTGTACACGTGGTGATTTGTTATTTTTACCTTTCTGAAATAAATACATACCTTTCAGAATATTTTCTTCAGCCCCTTTGGGTAATGCAGGTTGTCCATAGTTTTCATTCATCACCGTGATGTAATAAAAAACATTTTCCCGATCAACATACATACGTTTCATACCGTCCTGAATGATCACTGCCACTTCATAAGCAAAAGTCGGATCATAAGATACACAGTTCGGTACAGTTGCAGCATAAACCTGACTATGGCCATCTTCATGTTGCAGACCTTCACCATTCAGTGTTGTTCTACCTGCTGTGGCACCTAATAAGAAGCCACGCGTACATTGATCGCCAGCAGCCCAGATAAGATCAGCCACGCGTTGAAAACCAAACATAGAATAAAAAATATAAAAAGGAATCAGCGGTACATTATGCGCAGAATACGCTGTTCCAGCAGCTATCCAGTCACACATGCCACCTGCTTCATTAATCCCTTCTTGTAAAACTTGTCCGTGTTTATCTTCTTTGTAATACATTAATTGTTCAGCATCTTGAGGCGTATATAACTGACCCACTTGAGACCAAATACCTAACTGTCTGAACATGCCTTCCATGCCAAAGGTACGTGATTCATCTGGTACAATCGGTACTATGCGTTTACCAATATTCTTATCTTTAACCAGAATACCCAGCATGCGTACAAAAGCCATCGTGGTTGAACTTTCATGTCCTTTACCGGTTCCTGCTAATAAGGGCTTGAAGTCTGCCAAAGCAGGTACATCCAAAGGAATGGTTTGAGTTCGTCTGGAAGGAATATAACCGCCTAATTCCTTACGTTTGGTCATCATGTAATCCAATTCTACTGAACCTTCTGCGAATTTAAGATACGGTAGCCCTTCTAATTCTGAGTCTTCTACTGGTAATGAATATTTTTCTTTGAAGCGTCTCAGCGACTCCATACTCATTTTTTTTTGTTGGTGTGAAGTATTTTGTGCCTCACCTGATGATCCCATACCGTAACCTTTGATGGTTTTGGCTAAAATAACAGTGGGCTGTCCTTTGTGATTAATTGCTTTTTGATAAGCGGCAAATACTTTGAAAGGATCGTGTCCTCCACGATCTAATCGCCAGATATCATTATCTGACCAATCACTGACCATCGCTTTTAATTCAGCAGTATTGAAGAAATGTTCCCGAACATAAGCACCGTCTTTAGATTTAAAAGTCTGATAATCTCCATCGACACACTCCATCATGCGCTTGGCTAATAAACCTTCTTTATCACGTGCCAAGAGAGCATCCCAACCATGTCCCCATACCACTTTAATCACTTGCCAACCCGCACCACGAAATTCAGCTTCCAATTCTTGAATAATCTTACCATTACCGCGAACAGGACCATCCAGACGTTGTAAGTTACAGTTAATAACAAAAACCAAATTGTCTAGGCGTTCTCTACCAGCCATTCCAATAGCACCGAGAGATTCTGGCTCATCAGTTTCGCCATCGCCTAAAAAAGCCCAAACTTTACGTTCAGAAGTATCAGCAAAACCACGGTCTTGGATATAACGCATAAAACGCGCCTGATAGATGGCCATAATAGGCCCTAGCCCCATAGAGACGGTAGGGAATTGCCAGAAATCAGACATTAACCAGGGATGGGGATATGAAGGTAGGCCATTACCATCAACTTCCTGACGAAATTTATCTAATTGATCACTACTTAGACGACCTTGTAAAAAGGCTCTTGCATACATACCCGGTGCAGAATGACCTTGGGTAAAAACCAAATCTCCTGGATTCTCTTCTGTCGCACCATGCCAAAAATGATTTTGACCGACATCGTAAAGGGTTGCAGCAGATGCAAAACTGGCAATATGTCCACCGACATTAGTATGCTTGTTGGCTCTCAACACCATCATCATGGCATTCCAGCGAATATAAGAGCGTACTTTCTGTTCTATAGTGCTATCACCTGGCATTTGCGGTTGTTGCTCGACTGAAATAGTATTCAGATATTCAGTGTTGGCACTAAAAGGAATGTCCGAGCCAAATTTTCTTGCTGAAGACAGCAATTGATCGACTAAAAAATGCGCACGTTGATGACCTTCCTTTTCTATAACAGATCGTAATGCATCAATCCATTCCTGTGTTTCAACCGGATCAATATCTTCATGATCCAGGCCATCCGTAATTAACATTTTGTTCATTCAAAAAACTCCAGTTTTCACCTTAATACTATGACTACTTTAGTTAATCCCCAAGCAAAAATAGCTTAATCTTGCGATTATACCGAAAATACATGCTTTCATATACTCTAAAACCGATTAAATTGTAGTTCCATCATTCTGGCAATAAGGCTTTTTAAAAATTTCAGAGAAATATCGTTCGTTTGTTTATAAATCCTCAAAAATCACTAAGCTAACGTGCAATAAATAAACACTTCAGCTTGTACAGGATTTTATTCATCTTTAAGGTGCAACGAAAAGAGCATAGCAGACTGTGTGAGCTAAGTTGCAACGCCAAAGATGGATAAAAAGAGCAATAATTACGCTGAGTACTGAGAGTATGACGTTTTTAAGCGTATAACATTGCTTACTCCGTCTAATAATCTTGGTATTTGATTGTTTGACATAGCCGCATTAAGGTAATAAGGTACATTTGTCTGAATTACTAGTTAATATATGCTTGGTAGGGAAAGCATGCCTGTTAATCAATGGTTATCAGGATGCTTCCGCTCCGCTCCAGCATCCTGATAATGCGTAGTTGACTGGAAGCCAGCAGAACACCGCATTATGTTTTTTAAAATCAACCAATGGATAGTTATGAAAAAATCAGCTTTAGCAAGTATGGCATTAGTTAGTGTTATTGCAACAGGATGCGCCTCAATGTTTAATGGTACGACTCATAGTTAATATTCGGAGTAATGATTCAGAGGCTAAAATTTTTGTTAATGAGCAGTATATGGGCAAAGAAAGTACGGTTTATACATTCAAGAAAAACAAAATTATGTAATACGTGCTGAAAAAGAAGGCTGTAAAACCAGTATATTTACGCCAGAAAAATCATTTGATCCTACAACCTTGCTAGGTATTCTCCTTGACTGGGGAATCATTTCTATTCTCGTTGTTGATGGCGCAATAACTGGTGCTTGGCAGGAATTTACTCAAACTAGCTATGTGATTGATCCTCAGTGCTAAAACTTTAACATAACCAACATCCCCACCAGACTCCGTGATTTGGCACTTGTAATTACAAAGAAACGCAATAAAATCGCTAAATTACTCTGGGCGTTAGCATAAAAACCGAACTAGAAGCCTAATCTAGTTCGGTTTTATTTATTGCAATATCAAAAAATCATTAGGCAATTACTTGATGAATAGGTTGCAAATCAAAGAAAAATGCTAACCAAGAAATCCAGATGACCACTTAAAGCGTCACTAATTTACCAGCCCAAATAATAGTCAATAATGACAAACCGTTCATCAATACTAAAAAACGACCAGCAATATGTGTGGCACCCCTACAGTGCTATTGATTCTAATCAGCCAATTTATCCTGTTGAATCTGCAGATGGTGTGCATATCAAATTACTTGATGGTCGTATATTAATTGATGGTATGTCATCTTGGTGGAGTGCCATTCATGGTTATAACCATCCACAGATAAATCAGGCGATAACTGAACAACTGCAAAAAATGGCGCATATTATGTTTGGTGGTTTGACCCATCAACCTGCGGTTGATTTGGCGACTCAATTAGTTGACATTACCCCAAAAAGTCTACAAACCGTATTTTTTGTTGATTCTGGCTCTGTATCAGTAGAAGTGGCGATGAAAATGGCTATTCAATATTGGTATGCAAAAAACCTGGCTATTAAAAACAAGTTTTTAACTATTCGACAAGGTTATCATGGTGATACTTTTGCTGCGATGTCTGTTAGTGATCCTGTTAATGGTATGCATAGTTTATTTGCTAACACTTTATGCCCCCAGTTTTTTGCAGATTCGCCCACCTGCCGATTTGATCAAGCTTGTTCAGAAAGTGATATTGCACCGCTTGCTTTACAATTAAAAAACCATCATCGGCAGATTGCCGCTATTATCTTAGAACCGATTGTACAAGGTGCTGGTGGTATGAATTTTTATTCGCCAGAATATTTAAAACGAGTCAAAATATTATGCAAGCAATATGATGTTTTACTGATTCTGGATGAAATTGCTACGGGCTTTGGTCGTACTGGTAAGTTATTTGCCTGTGAACATGCAGATATTGAACCTGACATTCTCTGTCTAGGCAAAGCACTCACTGGCGGATACATGACACTGGCTGCCACATTAAGCACAAAGCATATTGCCCAAACCATCAGCAATGGAGAACCAGGGCTTTTTATGCACGGCCCAACATTTATGGCTAACCCACTAGCCTGTAGTGTTGCTTTAGCCAGTCTTAAAATACTGCTAGACTCTCCTTGGCAGCAACAAATCAAACAAATAGAAACACATCTAAAAACAGGTTTAGCACCTTGCAAACAACTTCCACAGGTTAAAGATGTGCGTGTTTTAGGGGCTATTGGTGTTGTCGAATTGCATCATGAAATTGATCTACAAACATTACAAGTTCAATTTGTAAATGCGGGTGTGTGGATACGCCCATTTAATCGCTTAATTTATTTAATGCCACCTTATATAATAGAACAACGTGAATTAAAGATTTTAACTATGGCTATTACTAAAATAGTTTCAACACTAGATCAGGAAACATGATGAATAAAACTGCAAAACTACGCTGGGGAATATTAGGTGCAGCCCGCATTAATCAACAATTAATGCCAGCTATTGTAGAAGCTAAAAACAGTGAATTTGTCGCTATAGCGAGTCGTCGCCCAGGTGCTGCTGCAAAAACATTGGCACAATATGCACCGAATCAAGAGAATGTCACTATTTATGACAATCCAGAAGCCTTGCTTGAAGACGATAGTATTCAAGCTGTTTACATTCCTTTAGCCACAAATGAGCATACCGCATGGACTTTGCGTGCCATAGAAAAAGGTAAACATGTATTATGTGAAAAACCCATGGCATTAAATGTCAGTGACATTGATACCATTGTAGCCGCTGCAAAAAACAATAATGTGACTGTGATGGAAGGCTTTATGTATCGTTTTCACCCGCAACATGCTCGTGTTAAAGAAATTATTGATTCTGGAATTATTGGCGAAGTGCGCTCAGTACGATCCTGTTTTTCTTATATGATGCAAACTGCCCGTCATTATCGCATTGCAGACTCCATAGAAAATGGCAGTGGTGCCATGTGGGATATTGGCTGTTATGCCATACATGCAGCCAGACTGCCATTTTATGGCGTAGCAGCTGTTTCTGTTTCGGCTATGGCAAAACATATTGATAGCGGTGCTGATGTCAGCTGTACCGGCATTATTGATTTTGGTGATGGTAAATATGCACAATTTGATTTTGGTTTTGAACACGCTCGCCGTGCTGAATACGAAGTTATTGGTAGCAAAGGGGGCTTAAAATGTCATAATGTCTGGGCTAAATCAGCCGAAACCCCTCTGATTTCATGGTGGACAGAAGCCGGTCAGCAAGAACAGGAAACGCTGGAACTAGCCAATCATTTCTGTCTTGAAGTAGAACACTTTAGCCAATGTGTTCTGAATAATGAGAAACCTAGCCTTTCTTTAGATGATGCCAAAGAAAATTGTCAGATCATTAATGCAGTGCTTGAATCAGTCAAACAAAATAGGCATATAAAAATTGAAAATTGAAAATTGAAAATTGAAAATTGAGAAATTAAGAAATTAAGAAATTAAACAATTTAAACAAAGTATTTAATATGTCTGGTAACAGTATTGGTAAATTATTCACAGTCACTACTTTTGGTGAAAGCCATGGACTTGCTCTAGGTTGTACAGTGGATGGCTGTCCCCCAGGAATAGCATTAACAGAAGCCGATATTCAGGGTGATTTGGCTAGGAGAAAACCAGGTACATCCAGACATACTACGCAGCGAAGAGAAGCGGATCAGGTGAAAATTTTGTCTGGTGTTTTTGAAGGTAAAACGACAGGGACACCGATTGGATTGATTATTGAAAATACTGATCAACGATCTAAAGATTATTCCAAAATTGCCGAATCTTTTCGTCCAGGTCATGCCGATTATTCCTATCAGCAGAAATATGGTTTTCGGGATTACCGTGGAGGAGGGCGCTCTTCTGCTAGAGAAACGGCAATGCGAGTGGCAGCAGGAGCCATTGCCAAAAAATATTTGAAAGAGAAATATGATATTGAAATACGCGGCTATTTATCGCAATTAGGGCCTATTAAAGTGGAAATAGTTGATTTGAATATTGTAGCAACCAATCCATTTTTTTGTCCTGATGCTAATAAAATTGCTGAAATGGAAAGCTATATGGATGCCTTGAGAAAAGAGGGGGATTCCATTGGGGCAGAAGTTAAAGTCATAGCTACGCATGTTCCCCCTGGTTTAGGCGAGCCCATCTTTGATCGTCTGGATGCAGAATTAGCGCATAGTCTGATGAGTATTAATGCGGTAAAAGGAGTGGAAATTGGAGATGGTTTTGACTGTATTGCCAGTAAAGGCACTTATTTTAGAGATGAAATAACCCCCAGTGGTTTTTTAAGCAACCATGCTGGCGGTATATTAGGTGGCATTTCTACAGGACAGGATATAGTCGCCAGTATTGCTTTAAAACCCACTTCCAGTTTGCGTATACCTGGTAAGAGCATTAATACCAAAGGTGAAGCTATTGAAGTGATAACAGAAGGGCGTCACGATCCCTGTGTTGGCATTAGGGCAACACCTATTGCTGAAGCAATGATGGCAATTACTATTATGGATCATTTATTACGTCATCGAGCACAAAATATGGATGTCGACTCAGGCTTGCCATTTTTACGCTAAGGACTGCGAATTCGCCCCTCATGTATAAAGTAGGAATAAAATTTATCACAATGTTTAAGCTTATCCAAATATTTAAACGCTACCAGAGAAATTTACGTCTAGAAACATGGGGGTTTATTCAATATCTTTATTTGCTTTTATTTAAAAAATCTAAGATTGCCAGTATTGCAAAATCCAATTTATTTATTGTTGGACTGCCAAAATGTGGCACAAGCTCTTTGCATACCTATCTATGTCAGCACACTGAAATTATGAGTGCTAAAGACAAAGAGTTAGCGCATTTTAGTTACAAATATACAGCTTTAGTTAATCGAAAGTTGGGGATGAGATATTGGTTGAACTATCGATATGCTTTCAAAAAGCACATAAATGAGACTTACTTGTTAGATACAACACCAAATTACATATATCATCGTGAAAGTTTATTAAAAATCCATCAACACAACAAACATGCCAAAATTATTATTCTATTTAGAAACCCGTTACAGCGAATTATTTCATCTTACTACCAGAAGCTTAAATATCGCAGACAAAAAGAGCTTGAACAGATCTCATTAGAAGACTATGTAATTCAAATTATTAATAATACTGGGTTGTATAACGATTGTGCCTCCCATATTTTTGGCTATCGTTTGTATTCAAGTCCATACATTAAAGCGGTGTATCAGATTTTTGATAAAGAGAATATTTACTTTATGCGTCTTGAGGTATTGGCAAAAGAACCACAGAATGCATTCAATCAATTGCTCGGATTTTTAAATTTAGAGATGGAAAATATCGCTCTTACAGAAATTCACAACAAGGGTGATATTAAAAACAATAGTTTAAGTCAATCTACAGAAAAGAAATTATTTGAGTTGCTTACACCAGATTTGCAAATCATTGAAGCGTTGACGGGTGAACATTTATTAAACGATTATAGGCATCAGTAGTGGACGCGTAGGGCTAATTTGTTCTTCTAGCACGACTCAGATATAGCATAGGATTGGCACATAAATTGGACTCATTAAAGCAAAGGGAATTAAGGGTATTTCAAAAAAATGAGGTAGCTGAACAAGAAAATGAGAACCGTTCTGGATTATTTAAAGATTACAAATAACAAAACAAAGCCTTGTTTAGTATAGTGCCTAGCCTAAGAACGAATTACCCTTGGGCTTAAATACAAGGCGTTTTCTCTCCCCTTTCAACAAGTGTTTTTATTATAGGGGGTGTTGATAAATATTGAGTATGTTTTTTTATGGTTTTATAGAATTTATGGGCGTACCCTCTACCGTACTCGGATTATAACGCGATATGCTAGTACTTTGCAAGACAAGTGAGGTAAGATATATGCCCCTGAGACGGGGCGTGGTAAGGTCTATAGGATGTTATGGGTGGGGGTGGTACCGTTTTATTGGTGGAGGCGGCGGGAATTGAACCCGCGTCCGTAAGCACTCCGCTTAAAGGTCTACACGCTTATCTCGCTCTTTTAATTTAGCTAATAGCTACCCGACGAGCCAAGAAAACTATCAGCGATTTCGATTGGTTTAGCGTTTTGGACTCCGAACTAAGTCCTAGCGCGATCTTATGTTAAGTGACTTCTGAGCGTCTTTTCCGAAGAATCAACTCTACACGCATAAGCACATATAGTCAGAAGAATGGTGCTGTGTTTAAGCAGCTAAAGCCATTGAGTAGTTTTCGTCATTTGCGAATACTTTAATGTCAGTAGATTTTACGTGGTGTACTGTCCACGGCATGCACTCTAAGTTTTGCTACCCACGTCGAAGCCAAGTCGCCCCCGTGTTGGTTTATTTTGAGACTTCAGCATAACTCTGGAGATGAGAAAAAAGTGATAGAATTTTCAGGTTTTAGTTAAAATACAAGTGTAATAGTGAGCTATTGCACGTTATTTTGGCTGACCTTTTTTATCCGTTCATGAGTTATGCTGAGTTCTCATTTTACAATAATAAATAAAATAATGTTATTAAAATTAGCGCACCAACATTCTATTGAGCTGCTGATTAGTATTAGTTAAATCCATTTTATGCTTGTCGTTATCACAGGCCATTATTAGTAGATTTAATTCCGCTATTTTTTCATTCTGCTGCATTTTAAAGTCTTTGAGGGTTTGAATCACTTCGCTGTTTATCATCCTTATTGCCTCGTCTAAACCATTATGCAGACCTTTCAACGCGGCTTTTTCCAGAGAGGGTTGCATTTTTTTTCTGATGGAAAATGGAAATAGCCAGCTGATTAAAATTAAAAGTCCACTATGAACTGCAAAGTCTGCTCCTAAAAAGGCTGTATTGGAAGTCGAACTATTATAATAACCCTGCAATACTTCATAACCGACTACGCTCATTGCTATCAGCGGTAACATGATTTCGCTGATAGTCGCTATTTTTAGTAGCATTCGCTGTATGCCATTCCCTGGATTGACTAATGATTGACGACAGCCTAATTCTGCACGAATGTGGAGTATTTTTTTTGCATTGGTACGACTATCCATCAAGGTTTTTCTTATCGGTGTGGTTGGCAGTCCATGTTGGTTAATAGCCACAATCAAGTCATCAAGATAATCATTGAACCGGCTCTGCGCCCACGCATCCCAGATTTCAATACTGCCATCTATTTTTGCTTCTGAATAGTGTTTTGCGGCTTGTTGAACAGACCATTCAAACCCTTGCTTTAATACTTTCTGAGTTTGCAACCAGCTACTATTTTGATAATCAGCTAATAATGAAAATTCCTGTTGCCTACCCAATGTTTTTAAACAGTTTTCTAAGTTATTTTTTGTCTCATCTTTTCGTTGCTGTAGCCCTCTTGATTCCAGCTGATCAATAGTTTTTTCTGTGGCGATATTTTCTATCGCGGACTGTAGTTGAGAAAACTCATCTGTTATTTGTTCTGTGCAAACGGTCTTAAAGACCAGAGGGTCATTAAAGTCTGCTAATGCCAGTTGCTGTTTAAAATCATCATACTGAGCAGCAACCCCTTTATCCCACTGATTTAAAACAAAAACCCAAGCATGGCTGGCACCTTCTGCTAATAACATTTGCCAAGCTTTATTATCACGATAACGCTCTGGACTAACAACATAAATGAGCACATCTACAAAGGGTAGCCATTGCAAAACAATGTCTTTATTTTTTTGTTCTGTACTATCAAAATCAGGCATATCCATCCAGATAATGTGTTTATTGGCATCTTCACTATGCTGAGCCAGTTTAATCTGATGCACTGGAAATGTTTCTTCTAGTAAATGTAAGGAGACCGATTGGTGATAATACAGTGTTACCTCACGAGAAGTAGGTCTTTCTACACCAGCTTTAGCAATAGATTGCCCCGCTAATTTGTTGAGTAAGGAGCTTTTTCCAACACCAGTGCCGCCCATAAAAGAGACAAGCAGAGGTCTTGCATTAGCTGTTGTAAACAAGTCATTAGCTGAGTTATTCTTCTGCTTAACTAAGGTTTGAGCAAGCGTTTTTTCTATCCAGCCTTCTGCTGTTGCATGTTGTACCCAGTGGTCTATTTTTGATTGTATTTCAGAGTAATCGTATGCCATGTTTTTTCTCTTTACGTTGGCTTTCTGCTTGTTGTACTTGTTCGATAGAAATGTTGAATCCGCTAGTTTCTGACAGTTGCTCGGGTATAAGGGATAGTGCGTGTTTAAGACACGCTATGAATAAATCCTTTTTAACAACTTCCATTTGATGTTGTTTTAACTCGTTTTTCACTCCTTTCAGATGACTACCTATAGCACTTTCTGTCAGCATGGAAGTGATTGACAGCATGGCGGGAGTAATGACCAGATCATGAACGCCTATGCCGCCTGTTGCTATCATTAATGCCATAGCTGCCGCATCTGTTGAAGCACGTGTTGCTCTTAAGCTATTTAAGATAATGGGTTGCTCTGCTAATTTGTGATAAAGCTTATTGGCCGTTGCATCAACATCTTGCTGGAAAGTTGTACAATACTGATTAATGGATTGTTGATAGTCTTCTAATATTTCATTGCGCTGTTGTCGTAAGCGACAATAACAATCATTCCACCACTTGTTTTGTTTGCCGTCGGTATCAATTTTTTCTAGTAATTGATCAGCTAATTGAATTAACAGGTGTTCGCCTAATTGTGCCAATATTGCTTCTTCTTGGCTCAATGCTGATTTTGGTTTTCTACCAATGCCAAATATCTTTCTAATTGGCCAAGTTAATACACGCCTAGTTTTTGTTATGATTCTTGAAATACCCGGTATTTCTAATAAGTTGAGTAATTCGATTAATGCATTTTGAAAGGTGTTGTAATAATGAGGGTGATCAAGAAAATCACGTTGATACTCTTGTATGATTTGCTCTATATTTTTATCGACCAAAGTATGCCAGGTTTTAACCATTTCATGTTCTATAACGATAGGGTCTAACCAGTTGTGCCAATATTTGTTTAATATTTCCCGTTCATAAACAAAATGTTTTTTTAGCGATACTTTTTTTTGTAACTGAAAAAACAGCTTATTTTCTGATGCAGGCCAAACAGGCATAGCTGTTTGTTTTTGATAATATAAAGGTATAACGGAAGGGAATTCATCGGTTCTTGCTTGTAGCCATTTATCTTTCAGTGAACGAATAATTATTTCTTCATTACCTGCTATTAATTTATTGACACAAATTACGCTAGGTTGATGAAATAATTCTATTGTTGACATCATTTCCCAGACAGATTGATCGGCATATTTTTCCTTACTTACCACTAAAACTACTATATCAGCCAATGCAATGGTTCTGATAACCCCTTCTCTATAATCAGCGGAGTCAATTGAATCAAAATCGGGGGTATCCCAAAAAACACAGCTAGGTAATAACCTTGTTTGTTCATTGCTTTCTGTTAATGAATAGCAATCATAGCGTTCGTTATTTAATTCACTTTGTGATACTTGTTGAAAGCGTCCATAAAAGCTCTGTAAGCCCTGTCTTTGACTTAATGTAGTTTGATAACAAAAACCTTGCGGATGTGCGGTATATCCAGCCAATGGACTGATACCTGCCTTATGACTATTAAGAATCAAGTTTGATACAGTACTCTTCCCTGTTTGTGTCGGTCCTAAAATGGCAATTTGTAATGGCGTTTTTGAATCTGAATCAATCAATATACCTTTCCTTATGAAGGCTTCCATCAAGAGTAGCTGTTCTATGCGTTGTTGGAATATTAAGCAACGTGGATCATTGTTATTTAGACTTGTGCGTACGGCTTGATATCTTTGATTTAATAATTGGATAAATTCCAGCATAAAAGATGAGCTTGGGTTTATAATGGACGGTTAGTTTACTTTGTTTAAAAATCTGATGTGATTAATCACGCTTTTCAGTTGGGAAAGTATATATTAAAAATCAGGTTTGGTATTAGTAGAGAATAGGTAGTGCCATTTTCAAGAATAAATGGTGTGATATAGTGCCTATTTTTGTCCCTTGTGTGCTTATAAAAAAACGACGGGTATTTATTCTTAAATCTTTTTTTGAGGTTGGTTTTATGAAATGTTTATTCACACTTTTTGTTTTAATAACAACTGTCTTTATGATGGGTTGCACATCAGGAAGTAAGATAAACGGTCGAAGTGTTAAAACGGCTAATAGATCTGTCAGTATGATTAAAGATCGTTTGCCTACTGAACAACGTATTGAATTTGAAGTCTCTTACTGGACAGTACGTGATACAGTAAGAAATAATAAAGAGTTTCTTGATTTAGTGGATGGTAAAACAGCACCTGAAATGGTTGTTCTGGGTAAAGAAAACTTCAAACAGCGTAAAAAATCTGGCTTTAAAGGTTATGAAAAATACACTAGCTGGGAACAAATGATTACCAAATTTACTCAGGAACGACTTGATCAGGGTAGAAAAAGTAAAGAGCAAGTGGATAGAGATAGAGATAATAACGTGTTATACAATCTTTAAAAATATTGCTCTCCATCAAGGGAGAGATTAAAAGATCAAAGCCTTAATTCTAAAATATTTTCATCCCCTCGGTATTTTTAAAACCTGTCCTATTTGAATCTTATTACTCGCTAAAGCATTGGCTGTTTTAATAGACCTCATGCTTACACCATATTGAGAAGCTATACCCGACAAGGTATCTCCGCGTGAAATAATATGCTTGTTAGTATTGTTTAAAGCAAAATAGGTGTTGCCAGGGGGGTATTGCTCAAAATGATTTACTATGCCTTTAAAAATAGCCCTCGCCATTTTCTGCTGATGCTTAGCACTTCTTAATTTTCTCTCTTCATCTGGATTAGATATAAATGCTGTTTCAACTAAAATGGATGGAATGTATGGTGATTTTAATACCATGAACCCAGCTTTTTGTACGTTTTGGCTATGTAGATGACCAATATTTTTAAAATTTTGCAGAATCTTTCCTGCCACATTTCTACTGAATCTTTTAGTGTCAGGTTGCACTAAGTCCATTAATATAGTAGTCAAATATTTTTTATCCGATAATTTAACACCGCCTACCAAATCTGCTGCATTTTCATGTTGTGCCAACCGTCTTGCCACTTTACTTGAGGCACCTCGTTTAGACACAGTAAAAACAGAAGCACCTTTGACCTTAGGGTTCTTAAATGCATCAGCATGGATAGAGACAAAAAGGTCTGCTTTCGCAGCACGCGCTATTTCCATGCGTTTTATGAGTTTAATATAATAGTCGCCCTTGCGTACTAATACCGCTTTCATCCCTGGTTTTTTGTTAATCAGTGCAGCCAGTCTTTTAGAAATATCAAAAACAACCTTTTTCTCTTGTGTTCCTCGTGGCCCACGTGCACCAGGATCTTCCCCACCATGACCAGCATCAATGGCAATGACAATATCCCGGACTTTGCTAGTGACTGATTTTGTTACCTGCTTGCTACTGTTTACCGCTCTTGCTGAATATTTATTTGATTTTGAAGTTTTGTCATATAAATCGACAACCAGGCGATGACCATAGGTTTTATTTGGATTTAGAGAGAAACTTTTTGGATTGACTGCTGTTTTTAAATCAACCACAACACGTAAATCCTTTGTATTACGCGGCGCACTGCGAACACGACTGAATAAAGGGTGATCTTTAGGCGGCTGTTTTAATAGCGACTTTAATTTTGCATCATGGAAATCAATGACTAGACGGGCGGGCTTATCTAGTAAAGAAATTTGATGTGTTGCTGTATTAGTCACATCAAAAACCATCCGTGTGTGGTCAGGTGCAGTCCAGTACCGTAAAGAATTAACACTGATCGGCTGCGCATACACTGATAGCGATAGTAGCAACAGCCCAAAGGTTATCAAGATTTTTTTGTTTTTTAACATAAGGATATAAGCAAAACGATACTCTAGTTTAGATTATAGCAATATGTCTTTGTTTTTCCAGTGTAGTTTTAAATTAATATTAGATAAGTTTTTAATTTCAACCCATCGACGGTTACCTTCGCCAGAAATGGATATGTCTAAGTCCGCAGTAGGCAAGAAACATTTCCCATTTTCTGGCCATTCTATAAAACATAAACTTTGTTCTGCTAAATAATCTTGCATACCCATCCATTCCAGCTCTTCAGGGTATTTTATTCTATATAAATCAAAGTGATATAATTTTCTTGTTGATAATTCATATTCTTCTACCAAAGTATAAGTAGGGCTTTTAACCGCACTTGTATGTCCTGCTGCCCTCAAAAAACCACGGGTTAAGGTTGTTTTTCCTGCACCTAAATCACCGCTTAAAAAGACTAGAAATTTTTCAGGTAAAATTTTCCATAGTTCAGCACCTAATTGTTCAGTTTCTTGCTCGTTAAATAACTCTATTTTCATTGATTAACCAATTTTCTGATATAAGGCATTAAATCACCAGCCACCATTCCTACTTCTCCATCTTGCTGTGCTGATAAATCAGCAGCCTTACCATGCAGATAGACAGCAGATGAGGCAGCTTTACCCAAATTAAAGCCTTGTGCAATTAGCCCTGCGATCATTCCTGACAACACATCCCCCATACCACCACTTGCCATGCCAGGATTGCCTGTCGTTGAAATGCTAATAGTGCTGCCATCATTAATTAAAGTCCCTGCACCTTTTAATATTGCCACACCACCATATTTCTTTTGTAACGCTGTAATACTTAAAAACCGGTCATTAGCAATTTCACCAGTGGTGGTTTGCAATAAACCAGCAGCTTCTCCAGGATGCGGTGTTAAGACCCATTGATGGTTATAGTAATTATGTTTTGCCAATAAATTAAGCGCATCTGCATCTAGCACTAAAGGTTTATCAGTTTCAATGACCTGTTTAAACAAATCAATAGCCCATTGAGATTGACCTAAACCAGGACCAATAACTATGATAGTCGCTTTGTTCAGCAATACATCTAATTCAGAAACTGTCTCTATGCCATGACACATTAATTCTGGTCGGCCATTATTCAGCATAGCTGCGTGGCTTTTTCTGCTTGCAATACTTACTAAACCTGCACCTATACGAAGTGCTGCTTCAGCTGCCAGCGTTATAGCACCACAATAACCTTCATCCCCACCGACCAAAAGTACATGTCCATTATGTCCTTTATGTGAACATCGATGCCGTTTTGCTAAAGTGCATGAGTTGATTAAACGGGAACTATTGTTAACTTGTTGAAAAATCGGTTCAGGAATAGCCAGTGATGCATAAATAATTTCACCACAATATTCGGCAGCCATACCAGTAAACATGCCTTGCTTTAAACCGATAAAGCTTACCGTGTGATTTGATTTAACAGCTTTGCCCATCAGCTTTCCAGTATCTGCATTCAATCCAGAAGGAATATCTACAGATAGCACTGAATTATTTGAAGCATTGATTAAGTCTATAGCATCCGCATAACTCCCTGTAACATCACGATTTAAGCCAGTACCTAATAAGGCATCAACAATAATGCCTTTATTGAATACAAGATCAGAATTGAATGGCATCAAGCAACCTTTAACTTTAAGGTAATCTTGATATGCTAACAATGCGTCATCTGGTAATTTTTCAGGATGCGTTAAATAATAAATATCGACTTTAAACCCTGCTTGTAATGCCAGTTTTGCAAGCACATAACCATCTCCTGCGTTATTACCCGCACCGCAAAAAACAACAAGATATTTTGTTGAATTGTACTTTTGAATAACATCAAATAGTACTTGACCTGCTCTACGCATTAACTCAATCCCAGCAATGCCATACTCTTCAATGCTGAGTCGATCCATCTCTCTTATTTGTGCTGCAAGATATAATTTTTCAGGTAATGTTTGCATCTATTCTGGCTAAAACCAATTTTTCTACACTGAAGAACTGAGGACTTAATAACTTCCCGATTATGGCTTGCCTTCTAAGCCCACAGAAGCACCAATAAAATAGATAATTGGACTCTTTCACCCTAATCAGGTGGGGGGGGGGTAATATAGTAGCTCTCAAACAAAATACTAAAGGGGCATATACATGAAGAATACTATGATTAGTGTAGATTTAGCAAAAGAAGTTATCTCCTGATTTCCATATAGAACAAACAAAAACCAAGTAGTACTTTATAGTGCTTCCCATTGTCCAGACCAAATTATTAAAAAATGCTGAGATAGAGGCAGGGCATGCCCTGCCTCTACTGTCCTTATGGCAAATTAACTAATTCATCTGCTTTCCAGTACGCTAACGCTTAACAAGTTACACTTCGCTGTAAATAAGCAGTAAGTTACGTTAGAATATAGTTAGTTTATCAAAAAACCTCGCTGCATAAATAGTACTTTAATGAATCCAAATTCAGAACAGTTACTACACCCTTATCTGTTTGAAAAACTAAATCAACTAAACCAAGGTATAACATCTACACAAAAAAATATTACCGTTTTACTAGGCAGTCTTTTATCGTTGTGCCTGCTATTAATCATGGAGAAAACCCTGTCAGAATCGCGTTGCTCGCAGCTGTTAAAGAACACATAGAGCTGCAAATCAAATTAAAAAACTGCATTAACCATTAAAATTAAAAATATGTCAAACTTAGAAAATATTATTAATCAAGCCTTTGAAAATCGTGCTGAAATTTCTCCAGCGACTGTCTCTGCCGATATTCGTTCAGCAGTTGAAGAAGCTATTAACATGCTCGACGCTGGTAAGGCTCGTGTTGCGGAAAAAACTAACGGTGAATGGGTAGTTAATCAATGGCTGAAAAAAGCAGTTTTACTCTCATTTAAAATCAACGAAAATCGTGTGATTGAAGGCGGAAATACACGTTATTACGATAAAGTTGAAGCAAAATTTGCAACCCATTCCCCAGAAGATTTTGTCAACGGCGGTGTACGCATAGTACCTAATGCTGTCGTTCGTCATGGGTCTTATATTGCACCAGGTGCTGTTTTAATGCCTTCCTTTGTTAATATTGGCAGTTATGTGGGTAGTGGCACCATGGTAGATACTTGGGCATCCGTAGGTTCTTGTGCCCAAATTGGTAAAAATGTACATTTATCTGGTGGTGTGGGTATTGGTGGAGTCCTTGAACCCTTACAAGCAGGCCCTACTATTATTGAAGACAACTGCTTTATTGGCGCACGTTCAGAAATTGTTGAAGGGGTTGTGGTTGAAGAGGGTGCAGTGATTTCAATGGGTGTCTATATTGGTCAAAGCACTAAAATATTCAATCGTATGACAGGAGAAATTATTTACGGTCGAGTTCCTGCTAGGTCGGTTGTTGTTCCAGGAAACTTACCCTCCAAAGAGGGTGCTTATAGTTTGTATTGTGCTGTTATTATTAAACAGGTCGATGAAAGAACACGTAGTAAAACAGGACTGAATGAATTATTACGGGACTAATACAAAACACAAATAACGATGTTGAGATTTAACGGGTTATCGTCCATAAATTATATTATTTTTAAGAATAAATGGTGTTACATGGCTATAATTTACTGCATGATTATTAGATCACTACAATATAGGAATATATAGTCAATGTTGAGTAATAAAACAATTCTTCTTACTGGTGGAACAGGATCATTTGGCAATACCTTTGTGCCAATGACGCTTGATAAATTTAATCCTAAAAAAATTATCATTTATTCACGTGATGAAATGAAGCAGTGGGAAATGGCTAAGAAATTTGAAGGCGACTCTCGTGTTCGTTTTTTTATTGGAGATGTGCGAGATAAAGACCGGCTTTATCGTGCGTTAGATGGGGTTGATTATGTGGTACATGCTGCGGCAACAAAAATTGTTCCAACGGCTGAATACAACCCATTTGAATGTGTGAAAACAAACATTAACGGCGCGATGAACCTGATTGATGCCTGTATTGATAAAGATATTAAAGGAGTAGTTGCGCTCTCAACCGATAAGGCCAGTAGTCCAATTAATCTTTATGGAGCAACAAAACTTGTTTCAGATAAATTATTTGTAGCGGGTAACTCCTATTCAGGATCGCACGCTACCCGTTTTTCTGTTGTACGTTATGGCAATGTTATGGGTTCACGCGGCTCGGTGATTCCCTTCTTTATGTCAATTAAAGATAAAGGTGTTTTGCCGATAACAGATGAACGAATGACGCGCTTTATGATTTCACTGGAAGACGGCGTAGATTTGGTTTGGCATGCCTTTCACGATATGGAAGGCGGGGAAGTTTATGTAAAAAAAATCCCGTCAATGAAAGTAACAGACCTTGCAAGAGTTATTGCGCCAGAAGCCAAACAGAAAATAATAGGTATTCGCTCAGGTGAAAAACTACACGAAGAGATGATTAGTGCCGAAGATGCCGCTTATACTTATGAATACCCAAAGCATTTTAAAATTCTGCCAACGATTAATAATTGGGCAGCAGATGAAGTACGTATTAAAGATGGGGTGAAGGTAAAAGAAGGTTTTGTTTATGCTAGTGATAGTAATGATGACTGGATGAGTGACAGTGCTTTTAAAGCATGGATTGCTACCAATCAAGAGAATATCGGAGCGATTTAACCGTTCGATTTAATAGATGTTAAAGAAAATTCAAGAGGTTTGTTAGGGATGGTGAAGTTGCTTGATTGCACATTAAGAGACGGTGGTTACTACAATAACTGGGACTTTTCGCAAGAGCTAATAGCAGAATATCTGTTAGCAATGGATGCGTTGAATATCGACTTTGTTGAAATAGGTCTGCGTACATTAAAGAACGAGGGGTTCAAGGGTGGCTGTGCATACAGTACCGATACATTTATTAACAACTTAGTTATCCCCAATGGTTTGAAAGAGCGTATTGGTGTAATGATTAATGGGGCGGAGTTAATGTTGCCAGGTGACTTTAGCGGGAAAGAAGATCAGGCGGCTTATTTGGAAAAGACCTTAGAGTACTTGTTTTATTCTAAAGAAGACTCCCCTGTCACGCTTGTTCGAATTGCCTGTCATGTGAAAGAGTTTAGTGCTTGTTTGCCTGCCGCAACATGGCTTAAAAAGAAGGGTTATTTGGTTGGCTTTAACTTAATGCAAGTAGCGGAGTGCACGAGTGATGAGTTAACCGATTTAGCCTCTCTTGCAAGCGAATACCCGATAGATGTACTGTATTTTGCGGATAGTATGGGAAGCTTAACGCCAGAAAGAACAAGTAAAATAATAAGTTCATTTCGAGCAGGCTGGGCAGGCGACTTGGGTATACATACCCATGACAATATGGGGCAGGCTATCTCTAACAGTAAACAGGCTATAAAAGATGGGGTCTGTTGGTTGGACGGGACAGTAACAGGGATGGGGCGAGGTGCAGGTAATGCGCAAACAGAATACTTAACAATGATTGTCGATGAGTTTAGGGATATAAAGTCAAGCCCAATAAAACTGTTTGAATTAATTAGTGGTAAATTCAACGAAATGAAGAATCACTTTGGCTGGGGGGTAAACCCATATTATTACTTGGCTGGAAAATACAATATTCACCCGTCTTACATCCAAGAAATGTTGGCAGATAAACGTTATAGCAATGAAGATATTATGGCAGTCATCGATCATTTAAAGATCGATGGAGCCAGAAAGTTTAGTTGGGATACATTGAACAGTGCTAAGTCTTTTGCTGCTAAAGAAGGCGGTGGGGACTGGGCACCTGTTGATTTAATGAAAAGTAAAAAGGTTCTTATCCTAGGCAATGGGCCAAGCATATTAAGGTATAAGTGTGAAATTGAGCGACACATAGCGCTAAATAAGCCCTTTGTCATTGCCTTAAATACACAAAATAATATTGATGGGAGCTTGATAGATCTGCGTGTGGCTTGTCACCCCATCAGGCTGTTGGCAGATTATCAAGAGTATGCAAATTTATTACAGCCACTAGTCGTCCCAGTTAATATGCTATCTGCTGATGTCCAACAAGAACTAGCGATGAAAGAGCTATTTAATTTTGGTATGTGTGTGAAACCTGGAGTATTTGAGTTTTCTAAAGAAAACTGTACCTTACCTAGCCCACTAGTTTTAGCTTATGCACTGGCCGTAGTTAATAGCGGAAAGGTAAGCGAGGTTCTTTTAGCTGGTTTTGATGGCTACACATTAGATGACTCTAGGCGGCATGAAGTAGATGATATTTTTGATGCGTATAAGATTAACCCTAATACTGTGAATTTAACTTCAATTACGCCAACTAAATATGACATAGCAACCAAATCAATTTATGGAATGGAAAAATGAGGGCAATCGTTGTTATTCCTGCACGTTATAAATCATCACGTTTTCCAGGTAAGCCTTTAGTCAAATTGTTGGGTAAAGAAATGATTCTTTGGGTTGCCGAGTTAAGTGCTGTGGCTGTTGGCTTGGCCAATGTTTATATTGCAACGGATGATGAACGAATAGCCAGCGTGGTGCTAAAGGCGGGCTTTAATGTTGAGATGACGAGTGATAAGTGCTTAACAGGAACAGATAGACTGGCAGAAGTGGCAGCAAAGCTGAGTGCTGATATTTATGTCAATGTGCAAGGTGATGAACCGTTAGTTAACCCTGAAGACATCATTAAAGTTATTGAGTTAAAAAAACAACATCTTAACTGTGTAATCAATGCTTATACGAGTTTAGATAGAAAGGAAAACCCCGAGAATGTAAACATTCCCAAAGTGATTGTTACAGAAGGTCAGCGTTTAGTTTATATGTCTAGGGCATCCATTCCAGGGTATAAAGGCAATAAGAATCAGCCTGAAAACTACCATAAGCAAGTTTGTATTTATGCGTTTAATAAAGAAGAATTGGATGGGTATGCAAAGTTTGGGCGTAAAAGTACCCTAGAGCAAAGTGAAGATATCGAAATTATTCGGTTTTTTGAATGGGATAAAGTAATCCTGATGGTCGAAACCCAAGCAAGTAGCTTTGCTGTAGATATACCAGAAGATGTGGATATCGTTGAGGCGGCGCTTAGAGAGCGGTGGCTATGAAAAATACCTTTTTGAGCCAATATGAAACACTGGTTTTTGATTGTGATGGGGTGGTGCTTAACTCAAACCAGGTTAAGACGCAGGCTTTTTTTGATGTGGCTAAACAATATGGTTTGGAAGCGGCAAATAAATTAGTGGAATACCATATGTTGCATGGAGGCATGTCTCGCTATAAGAAATTTGAATACTTTATTCAGGTTGTTTTGAATAAAAACATTGAAAAAGAAGAGCTTGATAATTTGTTGCAACTCTTTGCCCAAAAAGTACGAAAGGGATTGTTGACTTGTGGTGTTGCCGAAGGACTTGATGCACTACGGGAGCAGACCAAGGGCACTTGTTGGCTAATTGTTTCAGGCAGCGACGAAAAGGAATTAAGAGAAATATTTTCATTAAGGAATATAGCCCACCTTTTTGATGGCGGCATTTTCGGTAGCCCAGACAATAAAGAGTTAATTTTAAGAAGAGAAGCGGCTAACGGAAATATTAAAGAGAAAGGACTTTTCTTAGGTGATAGCCAATATGATTATCAGGTGGCAGTTCAAGCAGAAATGGATTTTTTATTTATCTCAGAATGGAGTGAGTGGGTTGGAGTTTCATCAGAACTAGAGTCGGTGCAAAATTTAAAAGAGTTATTGAAAAGATGAGAAAAAAGGTTTTAATTTTTATTCATAAATCATTGGGTGAACTTGATTGGATTGCTCCGTTTATTAAGTCGGAGGAAGCGGAGACTTTAGACTTCTTTGTTTATCTTAATAAGATGGGTTCTAGTTATGAAGATAAAAAAGATATTCTTGATAAGTACGGCTTAGATAAAGAAAACGTAACGCTACTTAATAATAAAAATTATTCCAAAAAACTTTATAAGTTGATAGATAGGCGGCTTATAAAGCTAAAGAAAAAAGTTGATTTTTTTAAGCCATTGGCTAAATACTTTCGTTTGAAGAATGTGAAAGAGCTAGGCTATGAGGAAGACTACGACTTTATATTTAGGGAGTGCCAACTAAGGTACGCGTTTGAGTTGTCTTGTTTTTTAAGGGCTAATAGAAAAGCAAAAGTTGTTGCGTTTCCACATGCGGTTTCTATTCCAAAAAGGAATGCGGGCTTTATTGTTTATGGGCATCCTCCACGAGTGAAAATTGACTTATGGCTTGAAAACTGCACCTTAGCATACCAGTGGATGCCCGATGTGTTTTATGCAACAGGAGCACCTGGGCTATCATCTTTTTATGACTTAGAGGGATTGTTTAACCCTAGTTCTTGTAATGTATTGGTTAATACAAGGAATGAGTTTGATTTACATGGTTGCACTAAGGAGGCAGTGTTAGAAAGGTTTGACCAAATTCTGAGTTATTGTGAACGAAAAGGTTTAACGGCACATATAAAACATCATCCGCGTGACCATGAGCTTTATTTATATCGTGATATTCAAAAAAAATATAGCTGTGCGGTTGAATATACTGGCACATTAACAAATATCAGCATGGAGTTTAGAGCTTGCTTATCATTCTTTTCAACATCTGGTTTGTTTCTTACAGCTAGAAAAGTTCCTGTGTTTGATATAACGCCTTATGTCACTTTAAATGAATTTAAATCTAAGCCATCATCAGTTAATTCTCTACACTATGGTGATAAACAAGGCCGGCTTACGAATGACCTAATGGAAATAGGGGTGCAGGAAAGGTTGGTCGATTTGGATGATGTATTTATAGCAGAGGTCTTGACAAGTCTTTCAAAAAAACAATTTGATTCATTAATAAAACACTTTCCAGCAAACTCTAATAATTTGATTTATAACAAGCTTGAGGAATTATCAAATTGATCCCGTATGGCAGGCAAGAGATAAACCAAGCAGACATTGATGCGGTTATTGAGGTGCGGCACTCGGATTTTCTGACGCAGGGGCCAAAAGTTCCCTTGTTTGAAACTGTCGTCAGTAAAAGAGTAAATGCGGATTATGCGGTAGCAACGAATAGTGCTACCTCAGCACTCCACCTTGCTTGCCTTGCACTTGGTTTAGGCAAAGGCGATTGCTTATGGACAACCCCCATTACATTCGTTGCTTCTGCGAATTGTGGGCTTTATTGTGGGGCAAAAGTAGATTTTGTTGATATTGACCCTCAAACCTATAACTTATGGCCCAATAGACTTGAGAAAAAGTTAATTGTAGCCCAAAAGAACGGTAAGTTACCTAAAGTTGTCATCCCTGTTCACTTTGCAGGGCAATCTTGTGATATGGCTAGAATTCATCAGTTAAGTGAAGAATACGGTATAAATGCATGACTTACTCGATACTGATGAATTAGTGGCTATTTATCAGATGGTTAAGTATTTTTGTTTTTAAAGATTTAAAATTTAACAATATGAAAAAACTTCCTATAGGTATTACGACTTTTGCCAAAATAAGAGCAAGCCCGCAACAAAGCCATTGAGGTCACTCGAGCAGGTGGTGAGCGACCCTTTGCCACGTATAAGAGACATTATGGGCTTGGCAGAACACGATTTATGGGGCTGGGCAAAAATGCAACCGTTTATGGTTTAGCTGCCATGGCTGCGAACATTCGCAAAGGAGCTAAGTTTTTAACGCTCTACGGTATACCAGAACCAAGTTATGCGGGGTAACTGTGTCAAAAATCAGGGAAAAGCACTAAAAACAGGCATGAAATCGATTTTTTAGGCATTAAATGACCTAAAAACAGCGTAATTGACGGAAAAATAGGAGAAGTCTCATGAAGGTGGATAAAGTTGTTGGTTATACTGAGGTCTCGACTAGATTTAAACTGTTAATATTTATTCACAAGTCATTAGGTGAACTTGATTGGATTTCTGGCTTTATTAAATCAAGTGAGGCAGAAAGCTTCGATATATTTATCTACTTAAATAAGGTTGGGAAAAGCGCTAGAGAGAATAAACAGATTTATGAAAGCTATGGTTTGGATAAAGCAAATGTGACTTTACTTGAGCCTAGCTATATAAGGAAGGGGCTGTGTAAAGTTTTAGGCAAACATTTGAATAAAATAAGGTATTTTAAAAACAGGATGCAGTCTATTCATGATTTCTGTGGTACAAAATTAGGTTTTAATCAGAACTTTGATTTTATATTTAGAGATTATCAGTTGCACGATAGTTTTCAGTTGCTTAGTGCGTTCAAAGTAAATAAAGAAGCAAAAATGGTAATATTTCCACATGCGGTAGGCTTGCAAAAAGCCAAAAAAGGAGAGGAGTTACTTAATATTGAGCCAGCTGTAAAGGCTGATTTATGGTTGGAGAACTCTATATTATCCACTAGGTGGGTAGTAACATATAAAGACGTTTTTTTTGTATCGGGTGCCCCTAGTTTATCCTCTAGTTATGATAAGCCCAGTTTGTTTGATGCTTCATCAATGAATGTTCTGGTTAATACTAGAAATAAATACACCCCATACGGGTCAACTCGAGAAATGGCGTTGAAGGTGTTTTCACAAGTATTAGAATTTTGCGACCAGAAAAAATTTAACGTATATATAAAGCATCACCCTCGTGAAAATGATATTCATGAGTACCGAGATATTCAAAAGAAATACTCGTGTGTCAAAGAGTTTAGTGACTCTTTAACAATCATTGATATTAAGTTGAGAGCTTGCCTTTCAATGTTTTCAACTTCTGGCTTATTTTTGACTGCTCGTCAAGTGCCAGTATTTGATATAACGCCGTACTTAAATATAAAACGAGGAAAACCGTTATCATTTCATTTTGAAGATGAAAAGGGTCAATTGACACATGACTTGATAGAAATTGGTGTGCAAGAGAGGTTGGAGACTCTGGATGTTTTACTTGATGAAATGAAATTAAAATTAATTGGGGAAGCACAATTTGACGCTATTAAAAAATATTTTCCTGAAGCTTCCAGTAGTAAAATCAGCCAAAAATTAAAAGAGTTAGTAAGTTGATTCCATATGGCAGGCAAGATATAAACCAAGCAGACATTGATGCGGTTATTGAGGTGCTGCGATCAGATTTTCTGACGCAAGGGCCAAAAGTTCCCTTGTTTGAAACTGTCGTCAGTAAAAGAGTAAATGCGGATTATGCGGTAGCAACGAATAGTGCTACCTCGGCACTCCACCTTGCTTGCCTTGCACTTGGTTTAGGCAAAGGCGATTGCTTATGGACAACCCCCATTACATTCGTTGCTTCTGCGAATTGTGGGCTTTATTGTGGGGCAAAGGTAGATTTTGTTGATATTGACCCTCAAACCTATAACTTATGCCCCAAGGCACTTGAGGAAAAGTTAATTGTAGCCAAAAAGAACGGCAAGTTACCTAAAGTTGTCCTCCCTGTTCACTTTGCGGGGCAGTCTTGTGGTATGGATAGGATTCATCAGTTAAGTGAAGAATACGGTTTTAATATTATTGAAGATGCCAGTCATGCCATTGGTGGCCAATATTTAGATCAGCCAGTGGGAAGCTGTAACTACTCGGATATAGCGGTTTTCAGTTTCCACCCAGTAAAAATCATCACAACGGCAGAGGGCGGCTTAGCCACTACTAATCAGCCAGCGTTAGCAGAAAAAATGCAATTATTACGCAGCCATGGCATTACCCGTGACCCTACATTAATGACAAAACAGGCGGACGGTGGCTGGTACTATCAGCAAGTTGATCTGGGCTTTAATTACCGTATGACCGAACTACAAGCGGCACTAGGCATTAGCCAAATGCAACGCTTGGATAAGTTTGTAAAAAAACGTCATGTTCTCCAACAACGCTATCATAAGCTGTTAAAAGGCTTACCTATTAAACTACCTTATCAATCAAGTGAAGTCTATTCAGCACTACATCTTTACCCAATACAGCTTAAACTTAAAAACCTTGGCAAAACGCACAAGCAAGTTTTTGATGAATTGCGCAGTAGTGGTTTAGGTGTGAACTTGCACTACATTCCTGTGCATACTCAGCCCTACTATCAAACAATGGGGTTTAAACAAGGTGATTATCCCAACGCTGAGCATTACTATAGCCGTGCGATAAGCATTCCTTTATATCAAGGGCTTACATTGGATAAGCAAGACCAAGTTATTAAAATATTAACCAAGGTTTTATTGTGACTAAAAAAATTAGTGTTAGTGTCATAGTGCCTGTATTTAATACTGGCAAGTTACTATTTCCATGTTTGAGGTCGTTACTTGCTCAGACGCTTAACAATATTGAAGTAATTATTGTCGATGATGGATCGGATAGACAAACACAAAGGATTTGTGAAAAAATTTCAGCTAGGTTCCCAGATAAAATCAAACTTATTCGCTTCCCCTTCAATAGAAGGCAGGGGGCTGCAAGAAATATGGGGATAAAAGTTTCTCAAGGAGAGTATATCGGTCTCGTTGATTCGGATGATTATATTGCTTTAGATATGTATGAAAAACTTTATACATTGGCAAAAGTAAAAAAGGCAGATATTGTTGATTGTGATCTTATTCAACTGCGTTCAGATGGGAGTAAAAGATATGAAGTTAGTTATGATAAGGGGCAAACGGGTTGCCTTGACCAGAATAAGCGAAAAAGGTTGATTCTGAGAGGGGGGCGAATGGTTACAAAGATAGTAAAAAGGAGTATTTGGATAAATAATAATATTCAATACCCTGAGGGGATTAGCTATGAAGATAATGCGATTGCTAGCTTGCACCTAATGTACACTAAGAAACTAGCGAAAGTAGACGAAGGGCTTTATTTCTACAGAGATACCCCCAACTCTACTATTCACAAAGTCGATGACAGTTATTTGGATAGATTGCATTCAGCTCAATTATTCTTAAATGAATATAAAAAACGCGGTTTTTATGACGCATTCAAGCCAGAGGTAGAGTGGCGTTTTGTTGGGTTCTATTATCTGAATTCATATAGAAAAATTGTAAGAAAATTTAGTGAGTTAGAACTGCTAAATCTATTAGATAAAGTTAAATTATTGTGCCCAGATTATCGACGTAACATTTATTTTAAGGAGGGAGTTAAATCCCGGAAAAAGAGAGAGCTTTATTTACTTGAGAGATTCCCTAAAGTGATGAGGTGGTGGTGGAGGCTTTAATGACGATGTGCATAAAGCGTGGATCTTACCGCCTGCTTTTTACAAGGCTTAATGATGTTCAGTATATTTTAACAAAGGTGTGCTAATGAAGCTCTGCGTAATCCCTGCTAGAGGTGGTAGTAAACGTATCCCAAGGAAAAACATTAAGGACTTCAATGGCAGTCCAATAATCGCATACTCCATTGGAGTGGCTTTAAAAAGCAACTGTTTTGACCGCATTATTGTCTCAACAGATGATCAAGAAATAGCTGAAGTCGCTAAAAGTTATGGTGCGGAAGTTCCTTTTATACGACCTAAAGCACTGGCCGATGATTATGCAGGAACCTTGCCCGTTATAAAACAAGCTATTGAGTGGTTTGATAATAATGATGAACGCCCTAATGAAGTTTGCTGCCTGTATGCAACGGCTCCTCTTACGCGGGCAGAAGCACTACAAAAAGCTTATCAACAGATGAAAAATACAGGGGCTGAATACTGTTTTACAGTAACCAGTTTCCCTTTCCCTATTCAGCGTGCCATTAAAATAACGGCTAATAACAGAGTTGAAATGTTTCAAATAGAGCAGTTGGATCAGCGTTCACAAGATTTAGAAGAAGCATTTCACGATGCAGGGCAATTTTATTGGGGTACATCAGAAGCCTTTAGGGAAATGAAGCCTGTTTTCTCAGAACTTGCCAGTCCGTACCCTTTGCCAAGGCATCTGGTGCAAGACATAGATACACCAGAAGATTGGGTAAGAGCAGAGATAATGGCTCAGGTGCTTAACAAAGAAGGAGCCTTATAATAATGAGAGTATCGAGTGTTGATCGAAAAGCCATTGTAAACATAACGCAGCAATATTTTGATAAAGGCGCAGAGGTTTATCTATTTGGCTCACGAGTGGATGACGATAAAAAAGGTGGGGATATAGACTTATATATCATCCCTGAGCATACAAGTAGTACTCGGGAACTCTACGAAAGAAAAATTAAATTCTTGGTAGCTTTGCAGTTAGTCATTGGTGAACAACAAGTTGATGTCATTCTTGCCAAAGATAGAAATAGACCCATAGAAAAAGAAGCAATAAGAACAGGGGTGAAGCTATGAGTATTTATCAGCTAAAATTACAAAAAATCATCAGTGAATGTGACAAACATATTTTAAGGATGAACAGTGCGCATAAAAAAATAGCAGCGACATTACCCTTAGACGGAGATAAATATAAAAACCTTAATGAAGACCAAGTAGAGCATATCGATCAATATTTATTTCGGTTTACAAAGTTGCAAGATGCAATAGGAAAGAGACTTTTTAAAGTAATCGCCATGGCGTTAGAAGAAGACTTAGAAGACATTCCCTTTATTGACCTATTAAATCGATTAGAAAAACTTAATATTTTAGAAAGTGCTAAACAATGGGTCGAACTAAGACAGATTAGAAACGCCTTGTCTCATACTTATGAAGATGAACCCGAAGAAATGAGTATTGCAATTAATGCTGTTTTTAATAAAAAACAAACAATAGAAAAAATTTATCAAAAATTGATTCACTTCAATAATAATAAGGTGAAGCATAAATAATGAATATAGTCTTCCGTGCATAGGGTTCTTACGATAAGACATATATAAATTAACCTTTTCTGGGGTTATGAGGGTTCCAGCCATAAAAAATCTCTTGATGATTAAACATGCCTGAAGTTTACCCGAACCAGCCAAGCTAATTGTCGCGAACCGACCAAGCTAATTGTCGTCTAATATTTTGCGCATCCATACCATTCGTGGGAGCGCGGATTAAATGAAAACACAAATGGTTTAATTCGTCCGTATGCCCCAAAGGGTTCCAGTTTTGGCGGTATGACAGCGTAGAACGTCCAAGAAAATGTCTGGACTTTAAAACACCCAATCAAGTATTGTTTGGGATTAACCCAATAATTGCACTAACGAGTTGAATCCGTGAAATATTTTAAAACACATCAATATTTTTACTTTGCCAATAAATCAAATAGTTTGCGAGATACCTTAAACATTATGGAAAAAAATGGATTGATTAGTAGCACACTGATTCGGATGTATCCGTAATATTAGAAATAAAATTGTTCATGATTATATTTGAAAACGAAAAAATATTTACTGACACAACAGGGGGAGGGTATCGCAAACTTAAATATTCCACGTGTCAAATTGATGTGTTAAACATTAAAGCCGGCGTGTAGATAATGAATATATTATTCAGAGTTGATTCATCCTCAACAATCGGCTTAGGGCATTTAATGCGATGCCTAGTATTAGCGGAGCAATATGAGGTTGATAATATTATCTTTGCAGCTCAAAATTTAGACGGCAACGTTAATCAGAAAATCATTGATAAGGGTTATAAATTGCTTACATTAAAAACCAATTGCATTGATGAATTAACACACAATATCAAACAACTAGCAATCAATATGCTGGTTTTTGACCATTATGGCATTGACCATAAATTTGAAAAAGCCATTAAAGAAAAAACCGCAGTAAAAATTCTAAGTTTTGATGATGTTTATGATAAACATTATTGCGATATTTTGCTAAACCATAATATTTACGCCAAAACAGAACAATATAAAAATCTAGTGCCTGATTTTTGTGAAATAAGATGCGGTGCAAAATACACCCTGATTCGTGATGAATTTAGAAACATACAACCCAAAAAACGCCAAATTAACAAACAAAATCCAATCGTCTTTGTGGCAATGGGTGGTGCTGACACTGCGAATATAAGCCTAAAAGTGCTAAAAGTATTAACTGAATTTAGCCATATAACTGTTAATTTAGCCACCACTAACGCTAATCTTAATATCGACAGCCTGCTTGCTTTTGCCAAACAACATAAAAAAGTAAATATACATATCAACCACTCTAATATTGCCGCATTAATGGATAATAGCGATTTTGCTATAATTACCCCAAGTGTAATTGTGTATGAAGTGATGTATTTAAAACTGCAATTTGTTGCTATTAAAACTGCCGATAATCAACGATATATCTCTGAGTATTTACAAGATTATAATTATATGATTTTAAGTAAAAATAAAATAATTAAACTCAGTGAATATATTGATAAATTACTTTAGGATTCAAATTTAGACATGTTAAGAGAGATAAAAAATAATGATTTAGAAACAATTTTACAATGGAGAAATCTAGCTAGAAATAGAATGGTTATGTTTGATAATCATGTTATTGATTTAGATGAGCATTTAAATTGGTGGGGGAAAATTAAAAACGATACTTCTAGGCAATATTTTATATTTTCCCATGACTCCACTGATTATGGTGTTGTTTGTTTTAATCAATCTAAGTGCGATAATTATTGGGGATTCTATTTTAAAAATTTAGATCACCTTAGTAATAGAAAAAAAATTTATTTATTTAAGGTTCTTGAGTCAGAAGCCCTTAAATATGCTTTTGATGTTAAGAATTTTGGTTCATTGTTATGTGAAATACTTGATTTTAATACTGCTGTCATAAAGATGCATACTAACTTTGGATTTAAACCAATACAAAAATATAAAATCATTAGAGGTAATGATAAAAAAACAGTAATAAAAATGCTATTGACAAAGGATAAATATTATGGACAGTAAACTAGAAAATTTGATAGAAGATGGTCTTTTTTATTTTGGAGAGATTCTTGATGTTAATAAGGTAAATGCCTTGTATAAAAAAATGATCACCAACAGAAAGTTTGATAAAAATATATTTATGGATGAGAAAACATACAAGCTTCAAAAGAATAATTTGAAAGCAAATCCAACTGTAGAGTTTAACTTTTTAAATCAATTTAAAGAAGAGTTGAGTTGTATAGAAAATAATGAAATTATCTTAAAAACTATTCAAGAAATGCTGGGAGATGATTATGAAATTGTTTTAAAAAAGGCAGTCTGTGGTGTACCAGATACATGGCTACCCAAATGGATTAAGAAGAAGATAAACAATATCAATGTGGCTAACTTGGGTGCTTATGTTAAGCCGGAATATAGAGATATAACTTATTTTAGAGGTATTGATTTTCATCAAGATATTATTGATTGGCCAAAAGGGTCTACAGATTTAGATCCCTCCACCTTTTTAACACTTTATGTATATTTACATGATGTTAGCGAGTTTGACTCGCCATTATATATTTTACCCAAGACTCACAAATTCGGTGCCACCTTGTTTCCTCATAAATTAAAAAAAGATGGGAATTTGTGGAGTTACAAGGATGATGGGCGCGAAATTAGGGTTGAAGAAAAGGTTTTGACGGGGAGAACAGGTTATTCTGGTATTTGGCATAATTGCACATTGCATGGCACTATGCCAGTAAAGTCTGAAACTGAAAATTTTAGACTATCTTTGAGATACTTAATTGGAAAATCAAATTCAAATAAGAACATGACTGGAATTGATAAAATTAATGAAAAAATAAAGGGGAATTTAGTGCCAATACGAACACGAATAGATTTAGACGAGCGAGGTCTAGCAAAAATAAAAGGCAACATAATAAATAATGAAAAATTATGCTAAAAACTTGTAGTGTTATTACCTTGACAGAGTAATAGAGACAGGCTACTTTTATCGTAACTTTTTCTCTTTTTTCGGTCTTCCTCTTGCTTTCAAGGTTGATAATAAACCATATTTCTGCACTATTTTTAACCACCCAATCTTTACTGCCAATCGGTGCTTGTCTATTAACACTGTTTCTAACTTTATCTAATTCTTTTTGAGTCTGTGGTATGTTTACATAATCCACCCAGTTATCAAGTTGTATGTAAGGTTCATGTAATAATGTGCGGTTTTTAAAGACCCTTTCTGCTAACGAGCCATAGCACCAATCTTGTGCTTTTTTGCTTAGATTTGCTCTGAATGCATTTGCCTCTATGTAACGAAGTAGCGTTAAATAATAACTCTCTTGTTCAACCATAAAGCTTTCCTAGATTCACATCATAAGTGCAACAGTCTATCGCCTTATTCTTCCTGATAAAAAACAAAATGGGCGGCTATATAAACACCTTAGGGCACAAAAAAGACGCGCCTCCACTGGACAGACAAAGCGCCAGTTATTTTGTGCATTTGCTGCGCAAATTATCACACAAAAGCCCTGTCACTTTGTCTGCCGCTTAGCAAGGCGTTATGTTGTGTAAGAACAAGCATTAAAATATACAATCTTAACCTGAGGGCTTATCAGATGCTTACATCCTCAAAAGACACTGTTTATCAGCATTCCCTAATAAACTATTACAATAAAAATATAAAGCGTTACAATTAAATAACTAAAGTGTTACAATTAATCGCATAAACTAATACAAATAGTGCGGCTAACCGCTACAATCACTCAATGACTAGATCAACAAATAAAAAAGTTATTATCATACGTAACTTTATTCTTCATCGACTGATAAATAATTCAAGGACAGTAATACATGACACCGTAGAGGAGTTTGGTCTTACACGCCAAACTGTGAGTCGTCATCTAAAAGCTTTGGTTGATAGTGCTGATGTACTTGCACAAGGTGAAACAAAATCACGTAAGTATGGACTTGCAACGAAATTCAGTATTAGTGAAGATATTGAAATTTTACCAGAAACCGAAGAAGACAGTATATGGACTAAGTTAGTTAGACCACATGTTACGGATGTAGAAAAAAATGTAATGGAAATATGTCACTACGGTTTCACCGAAATGATGAATAATGTTATTGACCATTCTGATTCTAAAGTGGCTAGGATTCATCTTCGACGTACTGCTGTTTCTATAGTTATGAGCATTACGGATAAGGGTATTGGTATTTTTAAAAAAATCCAAAGGGATTTTGACTTAGATGACCAGCGCCAAGCGCTACTTGAATTGTCAAAAGGTAAGTTAACTAGTGATTCCGATAATCACTCTGGTGAGGGGATATTTTTCACCTCAAGAATGTTTGATAAATTTATTATTCGTTCGGGAAAAATGACGTACATGTGCATGCCTAGTAATGAAGATTATTTATTTGAATCTCTTGATAAGATATTCGTTACCGGCACAGCAATTCATATGATTATCGAACTTGATTGCACACGAGATAGCACTGAGGTATTTAATAGATTCACTGCTGATGACGATGACCATGCTTTTTCCAAAACACACGTACCTGTTTTTCTAGCTAGTTACGATAACGATCAGTTAGTTTCAAGATCAGCTGCAAAACGTGTACTTACAAGGTTTACAAAATTCAAAGAGGTTTGGCTAGATTTCCAAGGAGTAGAAAAAGTAGGTCAAGCATTCGCAGATGAAATATTCCGCGTATATGCCAAAGCTAACCCAAGTGTTAGCTTATTTTATTCAAATGCAAACAATGAAGTTACAGGAATGGTTGAGCGATCTATTAATAAACTAAAAGAACAAACTGGAGCTGAAATATAAACCTTTCTAAGGTGAGTGTGAAAAACAACCACATAATCGGGTAACCAAGGGTCTCTCACCCTCAGCCCCCACAACACCCTGCGTGCGGCTCCGCACAGGGCGTTTCACTAACCGTAGTGATACTTAATCCAGCCATCTCTTAATGAGTATAGCCTTTGATTTTCCAGATATTCTTTTCCTAACCCCTTATTAATACAAGGGGTTTTTGCGTTTATCCAGTAGGATTTACTGCTTAATCCAGTTAAAATTGCACCGTGTTTTTCAATCCCTAATTTCATTAGCTTGCGTATTTTCGTCCGTGGTTTTCGCCACTGTTTCCAATAACACATCCTAATTCTGCACCTTATCCAGCCGTCTAATTCAACGGTTTGTTGATATTGATTCGCTATCCCAAAGTAGTTTATCCAGCCTCGTAAATAAATACTTAACTTTTGGATTTTGACTTGCATTGACACGCCCTATATTCGATTGGTCAGTTCTCGCACTCGGTGTTTGAACTTTTCCAAACTTTTGGGATGCCAAACAATAGTTTTGCCTTTAAAACTGAAGCCTAAAAAATTGGAAAGAATTTTGACAGGTCAATATCAACCGCAACCTGGGAGAGTATAGGGACAGGCTATTTTTATCATAACTTTTTCTCTTTTTTCGGTTTTCCTCTTGCTTTCAAGGTTGATAATAACCCATATTTCTGTGCTATTTTAACCACCCAATCTTTACTGCCAATCGGTGCTTGTCTATTAACACTTTATCTAATTCTTTTTGAGTCTGTGGTGTATTTACATAATCCACCCAGTTATCAAGTTGTATGTAAGGTTCGTGTAATAATGTGCGGTTTTTAAAGACTCTTTTTGCTATGATCCGAAATATAGCCCCTTTAGAGTGACTCTGTATTCTAATATTCAGCCTGATGTGGCGGAAAAAGCGAACCGCCATAGAGTGACGGTTGAAGTATTAAGTAGCACCCCCTTAGACTTGAAAAAGATGCAAGTCAAAGTGCTTGATGATTTAAAAAGAATGGATATATTTTGTAAGAATGTGAATGTCTTGTACCAAGACGCACAGACTATTCCTCAAGGATTCCCAGTTTTAAGCCATGAGTTTGTGGCGACTGGAAAGTATCAATATGAGTTGGCTAAAAAGAGTTTTAAAAACGTGTCCTTACACGGTAAAAACAATACTCGCGATTGGTTTATGAAAGAAGTTTTTAAGTCTGTCCATGATGATTTTGGTTAATGATGAATGAAATAAAAATTGGAAAAATGTATGGTAGGTAAAAATAAAAAACTCTTCGTTATAGCTGAAATATCAGCAAACCAGATATGAAAATAAATAACAACACCGTTGCTTTGAATTTAGCCTATTTGCTATAAAATTAATGGTTATGCGTCTTAGTCTATTACAAGTAAAAATCATCAAAGCAGAAACTACTGCTCTTTTTGGAAATTCAACCAAGGTGATATTATTTGGCTCAAAAGGTATTTTTTTACAACTGAAAATAAAACAGATTTTGAACGCCATAAAAAAATTCAAATTTTATTTTTCTTGAACTTACATCATAAATGCATGACCTGCTCAATACTGATGAATTAGTGGCTATTTATCAGATGGTTAAGTATTTTTTTAAAAATTAAAAGCTTAGCAATATGAAAAAACTTCCTATAGGTATTACGACTTTTGCCAAAATAAGAGACGAGCAACAAAATTATTTGTATATTGATAAGACTGATATTGCATATAAACTGATTACCAGTGCGGAATACTACTTTCTATCCAGACCAAGGCGTTTTGGTAAAAGCCTGTTTTTAGATACCTTGGATAATATATTTTGCGCTAATAAAGATTTATTTAAGGGCTTATATATTTATGATAAATGGGATTGGAGCACCAAATATCCTGTTATTAGGATTGATTTTAATGTAGGTGATTTTGCTACTGTAAAAGGTATTGAAAATAGAGTTTTTGCTATTTTAGATAATATCAGTAAAACACTAGGGGTGACTTGTGAAGTAACTGAGGATATACCGCGTTGTTTTAATGATTTGATTGTTGCAACTTACAAAAAACACAATCAAAAAGTTGTTATTCTGATTGATGAATACGACAAACCAATTTTAGATAATATCACCAACCCAGAAATAGCGACCCAAGCCAGGCATATTTTAAGGGTGTTTTATGGCGTGATTAAAAGCTGTGATCAATACCTAAAGTTTGTGTTGATGACAGGTGTGTCCAAATTCTCCAAACTTAACTCATTTAGTGGCTTAAACAACATTCAAGATATCACTATCAACCCACAATATGCCACAATTTGTGGTTATACACATAATGATATAAAAACTACTTTTATTGAACATTTACAAGGTGTTGATTTAGAAAAGTTAAAGATTTGGTATAACGGTTATAATTATTTTGGCGACCCTGTTTATAACCCTTATGATATTTTGCTATTTGTCGCCAATGGCTGTTTATACAAAAACTACTGGTGGGAAACTGGTAATCCCAAATTCTTGGTGGATTTACTAAAACAAAACACCTACAACATCCCGCAATTAGAAAATATCATTACCACTGAAGAAATACTCAACACCTTTGATGTGGAAAAAATAGACCTAGTCGCTTTATTATGGCAAACAGGTTATTTAACCTTTGATAAATACATTATTAAGAATGACTTCATCAAATATAAAATGCGTATTCCTAATAAGGAAATTCAACACGCATTAAACTCATTATTTATTGACTATCTAACCAATAATGTCAACAAAAGACTGCAATATCAGGATGCGCTGATTGATAGTTTGGAAAATGATGATTTAAGCCATTTACAGTCAAGTTTAAATGCACTATTTGCCTCAATATCTTATGAAAACTACAAAAAAAATAATATAGCTAATTATGAAGGTTATTATGCCAGTGTGGTTTTTACCTATTTTGCATCATTAGGTTTTGAGTTAATACAAGAGGATAATACCAATACTGGTAGAATTGATTTAACCTTAAAACTAACTAATAAGATTGTTATTATTGAGTTTAAAGTGGATATAAAAGAAGCCGCTTTAACCCAAATAAAGCAGAGAAAATATTATCAAAAATACCTAAATGACAGTAGAGATATTTTTATAGTGGGTATTTGTTTTGACAGTAAAGCAAAAAATATTACTGAGTTTGTGTGGGAGCAAATAAATAATGATAATCAATAATAGAATCATTAACGCACAACAAGCACCATATATAATTGTCAGCTAATACTAATTACCAAAATAAAAGATTATGCCCAAGTTGGTAAAAATTGGCATTTTGGTGATTATTCATATTTATGCAAAGATCTCTATTAGTATAAAATCAATGGTTATGCGTCTTAGCCAACTACAAATAAAAACCATAAAAGCAGAAGCTATTGCCATTTTTGGAAATTCAGCCACGGTGATATTATTTGGCTCAAAAGTGGATGATAATGCAAAAGGTGGTGATATTGATTTAATGATAAATGTTGTTGAGCAGGACGATGATTTATGGCGTAAAGCATTAAGATTAAATTCCAATATACAGCAAAAATTAGGTGAGCAAAAAATAGATATTATTACTAGGTATCATGGGCAAAAATTAGCCAATATTCACAAAGAAGCACTAAGGACTGGTATTACCCTATGAATGAGATTGATACAAGAATCAAACAAATTATGGGCGTATTAGCAAAAGAAGATGTTTTGTTATTTGATGTTTCCCAAAGGTTATTTAATCAACAAAATTTAGATGAAAGCTGGTTAAAAAACATTCTAGAAAAACCTGAAGGCATTGATAAATTAGAGTCATTTGGTAGTAAATTTTGCCGTATGCAAGATACTTTTATTGACAAACTCACACCACTTTTATTAATTAAACTAGGTGAAATTAGTTCTAGTGCCATTAATAATTTGAATAAACTGGAACGCCTAAATATTGTTGACAATGTTAATGATTGGCTAGATATTCGTTTACTTAGAAATAAATTGGTTGATGAGTATGTTGATGATATATCAGAGTTATTAACCCATTTATTATTAGCCAAAAAATCATATACGCAATTACACAATAGCTATTTAAAAGCTAAAAATACACTAAATGAGAATCAATAAAACTGAAATCAATGCAATCAAACACAGCTTTGATAAAACCTTTAAAACAGGTAGCGTGTTCCTTTTTGGTAGTAGAGTGGATGATAATATAAAGGGTGGAGATATTGATTTGTATATCGTTACAGACAATAGAAAACACTTAAATAAAAAGAAAATTGATTTTTTGGTAGATTTAAAGCATAAAATTGGCGATCAAAAAATTGATATTGTGGTTGCTAAAGATGCAACAAGACCAATAGAGCAAGAGGCTTTAAAGCATGGAATATTGCTATGAACCCCAATAACAGTCTTAAAGAAAAACTTTATGAATGTGATCAACATATTTTAAGGATCATCGCTGCTAAAAAATATTTAAAGCACACAATGCCATTATCTACTAGCGATTATGAAAAATTTGATGATGTGTTAATTAGTTTTGCTGACCAACTAGTGTTTAGATTTTCAAAACTACAAGACACTCTAGGTGAAAGAGTATTACCAGCTATTTTGATACTATCAAAAGAAGATGTTAAGCGAAAAACTTTTATTGACATCTTGAATAGACTAGAGGAACTAGAAATTATTAATAAAACACAATGGCTAAATTTGAGAGAGGTTAGAAATCAAATAGCACACGAGTATTCATTCAATACTACTGAGGTGGTAGAAAATATTACTGATATATTTAATAGCAGTGATGAACTATTGGTTGTTTATCAGACTGTTAAACAATTTTGCTTAAAGAAATTTAAAATCTACAACAATGAAAATCAACAATAGAATCATCGATTCACAGCAACCGCCCTACATCATTGCCGAAATGTCGGCCAACCATAATGGCGACATCAATAATGCCCTCAAAATAATTGAAATGGCGAAAAACGCTGGTGCCGATGCTGTAAAGCTACAAACCTATAAACCAGACACCATTACCTTGGACAGTCGTGAACCGGAGTTCATGATTGAGGGTGGTTTATGGGATGGCCAAAGTTTGTATGAGTTGTATCAGAGTGCATATATGCCGTGGGAATGGCATAAACCATTATTCGATTATGCACGAAAACTAGGGATTACCATTTTTAGTTCGCCCTTTGATAATAGTGCCGTTGATTTACTGGAAGACTTGAATACGCCTGCTTATAAAATAGCTTCTTTTGAAGTCGTTGATCTGCCATTAATAAAATATGTAGCCAGCACTGGAAAGCCGATGATTATTTCAACCGGCATGGCGGATGTAGAAGAGATTGGGGAGGCCGTTCAAGCAGCTAAAGAGGGTGGTTGTAAGGAGTTAGCTATTTTACATTGTGTAAGTGGTTATCCTGCACCAGCCGAAGATTATAATTTGAAAACAATGGTTGATATGCAGAAACGTTTTGGCTTGGTTACGGGTTTGTCTGACCATACGCTTGATAATACAACAGCTATTACGAGTGTCGCGTTAGGTGCGTCGATTATAGAAAAGCATGTAACGCTGGATAGAAGCGCGGGTGGCGCCGATGATAGTTTTTCTTTGCAAGCTCCTGAGCTAGAGGCGTTATGCAAAGGTGCTACAACGGCTTGGCAGGCATTAGGAAAAGTTGATTATGGTCGTAAATCCAGTGAAGAAGGCAATGTTAAGTTTCGTCGGTCGTTATATTTTGTAAAAGATATTAAAGCGGGTGAAATTATTACAAAAGAGCACATAAAAAGTATTCGACCTGGTTTTGGACTGGCTCCAAAGTTTTATGAATCAGTACTCGGTAAAACTGTCAGGGAGAATGTTCAAAAAGGTCACGCTTTGAGATGGGATTTCTTGAAGTGAAGAGAATCAGGTATTACTCAAGAGATTTGTTAAATTATCTTCGCTATGGGAGTGATGCGCCAAAGTCTTCGGAACTCTGCTTTATTGATCCCGCCAAGATTAAGACAAAGCTGCATGTATCCACAGGTATTACTCGAAAAGATACAGGAGGTGTTTTAGAAGGTGATTGGGATAGTGGTCAAATTGGTTTGGAAAAGCTTGAGAAATATCAAATATGTTTAAGGCATTTTGTGAAAGGTTTGTCTTGGGATGATGCGGGAGCAATTAAAAATATGCAGCTATTGATATCGCGTTATTCTAAAGCGGATCGTTGTGTGAATGAAGAAGATATCTATAAGCGGTATGCAAAGTTAGATGAGCTATATGTTTTTTTGAAAAAAGGGGGTGCGTTTAAAACTCGGAAAGAAATGCTTGGGAAACAATGGTTTAGGAACAGGGGGGGGTATATGTACACTTTGATAGAGAAGGTTCTCCCGTGTTTGGGGGTGGTGGTTGCCACCGTCTAGCAATAGCGAAAATTCTTAATCTTCGAATAATCCCAATAGAGGTTGGAATTATTCACTCAATGGCAATAAAAAAATGGCGCGCAACTTTAGTGGGTACAGATTAATTACTTAAGGAAAGCGGTAGCTTCCACGGAATTATGTTGATGAACAATAAAATTTGTTTTTTCTCTCAGATGTATCAAGCGATTCCTTCGTTGGTAACTATTCAGCGTGATCTGGGTGGGACGTTTGTTTGCGGCAGAGGAAGCACAACACGTTATTTTAGAAAGAAATACCCTGAATTAGACTTTGCACACTTTAATAAGCGTCTGAAACGCTTTAGTGCTGGGCATAAAGCCATGTTGAATGCGGACTGTATTGTGACGGGTTCACCTTATAAGAAACTACTATCGCCATACGAAGCAAAGAAGGTGATGGTTTTTCATGGGACATATTCTGGTTTAACGGCAAATGTACTGGAACAGTTAAGGCACTTTGATCACCTTTTTTTGATTGGTAATAGGATGGAGAAAATGTTGCTTAGATATAAACAGCAACTTGACTTCAAATATACAAAGACAGGCTTTTTACCCTTCGCTAATTTCCCTGATAAAAATAAGGAAAACAGACGTTTGGTACTAAAATATCTAGGGTTGGATGTATCGCTTAAAACGGTTGTATATTGTCCTACCAGGCGAGAATCTGGGTCTTGGGAGTTATGTGTAGAGGCTTTGATCGACAGTTTGTCTGCTAAGTATAATCTAATTTTACGGCCGCACCCAAGCCAGTCGATGAACCTGAGGTGGCATGAAAAGTCATCTATAAGAAATTTGCAGACTATAGCAAAAAAAAGAGGTAATACATTGATTGACATGGCAGAGGTTCACTTTCCTGATCTATTAATGATTGCTGATTTATTGATTTCAGATGCAAACTCCCCAGCAGAAGAATCCTTGTTCTACGATACACCACAAATACTCACTGGCTTAGGGAAAAGCTCTTATGGGGAAATTAGAAAAGCCAACCTAACCTTAAATCTGGATGAAGAAGATATTGAAGATCGCTTAAGAATTTTTAGTTGCGGTCTTGTTTTTGCGGATGAAAAGGGTTTGGATTGGAGTGAGACGGTTGATAAAGCATTGCTTGAAGAAAGCGAATACGCGAAGAATAGGCGAGATTATTTTGAGTTTGTTTTTGGCGAGCGAGACAAAGGTGCGGCTCACCGTGTTGCAAAAATTATTCGCTCAAAATATTTAAGGTAAAGAAAGTGGTTGAATCTGCTAGTGGTAGTGTTCAATTGAGTTACAAACCTATGCGTTTAAATGCATCTAAATTTATCCCCAGAGAATGTCTTAAACGATTTTTAAAGAAAAAATAAAAATGACAATAAAAACACGCTTTGCCCCAAGCCCAACAGGGTATTTACATGTAGGGGGTGCTCGAACTGCTTTATTTTCTTGGTTATATGCGCGTAAAAAGGAAGGGCAGTTCATATTAAGAATTGAAGATACTGACTTAGAACGATCAACACAAGCATCGGTTGATGCTATTTTTGATGGAATGAATTGGTTAGGTTTATCTTATGATGAAGAGCCTTTTTTTCAGACTCAGCGATTTGATCGCTACAAAGAAATTATTCAGCAATTGCTTGATCAGGGTGATGCCTATTACTGTACCTGTAGTCGTGAAGATCTGGAACAATTGAGAGAACAGCAGAAAGCGAATAAAGAAAAGCCACGATATAACGGAAAATGTAGATTAGCTGAAATTACAGCAGATACTGAAGCGGTGATTCGTTTTAAAAACCCTGAAAATGGCGAAGTGATAATAAAGGACTTGGTTAAAGGTGATATTGTCGTTGCTAACAAGGAACTGGATGATTTAATTATTGCTCGATCAGACGGCACACCCACCTATAACTTGACTGTTGTGGTAGATGATATGGATATGGGGGTGACGCATGTTATTAGAGGTGATGATCATATTAATAATACACCTCGACAAATTAACATTTTAAAAGCTTTGCAGGCAGCCTTGCCTCAGTATGCCCATCTACCGATGATTTTAGGTTCTGACGGTGCCAGATTATCCAAGCGACATGGCGCAGTAAGTGTTATGCAATACCGAGATGAAGGTTATTTACCAGATGCTTTGCTTAATTATCTGGTGCGGTTAGGCTGGTCGCAGGGTGATCGGGAAATTTTCTCCCTAGATGAAATGATAGCATTGTTTGATTTGAAAGATGTCAATGTATCAGCGTCTACATTTAATCCAAAAAAGTTACTGTGGCTTAATCATCACTATATTATGAATAGTGATCCTGAGCATATAGCTCATCATTTGCAGTGGCATATGACTCAGCAGGGGGTGGATATCAATGATGGGCCTGAATTAGTTAAAATTGTTAAGGCACAACGTGAGCGCTGTAAGACACTTGTAGAAATGGCAGTTGCAAGTCAATATTTTTATCAGGAATTTGATAGTTATGATGAAAAAGCTGCAAAGAAGAACTTTAAATTGGGTTCTGATGAAGTTCTACAAACTTTACTAGACCAATTTAGTCGCTTGCAGGAATGGGATGGTAAAAAGTTACATCAAATTGTTTTAGATACAGCAGAAAATTTGGAGTTTAAATTAGGCAAAGTAGCGCAACCATTACGCGTAGCTATTTCTGGTGCAGGTGTTTCACCAGCTATTGATATTACCTTATCTCTATTGGGGAGAGAGAAAACTTTGGAGAGAATGGCTAAAGCAATAAGTTTTATAAAAGAAAAAAACAAAATCTAGACAAGAAAAAATATCACTGTATAATTAGCGAGATCAACTAAGGGGCCATAGCTCAATTGGGAGAGCGCAACACTGGCAGTGTTGAGGTCGGCGGTTCGATCCCGCCTGGCTCCACCAAATTGGTACCATAGTAAAAAAGTCTTAGTCCCCATCGTCTAGAGGCCTAGGACACCGCCCTTTCACGGCGGTAACGGGGGTTCGAACCCCCCTGGGGACGCCATTTATAAAGTAATAGATTATTTGTAAAAGGGTTTGCTAATAAAAGATATGGTTGAACCATGCAACCCCTTAATGCAACGGTTAATTGGGCACTCGCAAATCCATTTTATCTATGGCGTGAACAGGCGGCATAGCCCCAGACATTAAGTCAGTAAAGGCAGAATAAACCAGTTGATGTTGTTTGACCTGCGTCAGTCCATCAAAAACTTCTGCGATGACTTTTAAAGAGAAGTGTCCATTGCCACCTTGTATAACTTCAACCTGTGCGCCGGGTATTTTTGTTTCAATACGTTGCTTTATTGCTGTTGTTAAATCGAGCATCATTAAAAATTTCCTAAAGGTTAATTATTCTTCTAGTAAAGTCGTTATCAGCCATTCCAGCTCAGTAAAATAGCCAAATTCACAGCCGCGTATAATACCTTTTTTGTCGATAATAATATGAGATGGCGTGCCTTGTAACGCATACAGTCTAAAGGTTTCGGCGGTATACAAACGAGATTCTAAATAATTGAATGCTTGCTGCTGAATTTGTTTCTGTTGCAGTGAATTATACCGCCTAAAGTCGGGTAATTGTTGATTTATAAAGTGTGTTATTTCAGCATTACTGATTTTGGTGTGGTGTTTGTTGATTTTATCCATCGCTACAGGGAATGGAATATGATAAGCCAGTCGATCAGCAACCAACTTGTTCTGTTGCTGCAATACCTTTAATGTTTCACCAAATACTTCATTGTTCTCAACTAATCGCTTCAAGTTATTCAATGTATTTTTGTCATAGTCTTCAAAAGCGGTAGCGATACCTAGTACGTTTAAACCTTTGTTAGAATACCTTTGGTACAAATCTATAGCTTGAGGCAGACTGTGTAAAAAACAGCCTGGGCAATTGACTTGAAATACTTCGATTAAAATCACTGTTCCCAATAATTGTTTTAACTTCACAGGATCTCCTTGTACCCATTGATCCAGTTGCAATTCTTTAGCTGTTTTACCGATTAGAGTCATCGTTTGGTTTAGTACCATTTTTAAAAATAAATGTTAAAATATTCGCCTTTCAGGCATGCAGGTTTATCACAGATGGTTGTTTAGTTTGAAAGAAAATACAGTTTTTTTTTGAATGGGAGCTGTCATCAGGTAAAATCAATTTAATGGCTTAAATAATCAAGCTATTGGTTTTTGCTCTGAAATTATTAACAACAGGAATTAAAAAATGAAAAAGTATAAATGTAAGCTTTGTGGACATATTTATGATGAAGCAACGGGTGATGCAAGAAGTGGAGTTGCTCCTGGAACAACTTGGGCTGACGTGCCTGATGATTGGGAATGCCCTAAATGTGGCGCTGTAAAAGCGATGTTCATTGAAATGAAATAATATTTATTTGTAACTACTCAACGTACTCCGTAACTGCTTTGTTCAAGAGCAAGGCGAAAGCGCGGAGTTTACAGGTGTAGAGACGGGGCATGCCCTGTCTCTATCCCAACATTTTTAGGTGAATGTTGGGTTACGAAAAAATGTAACCTAACCTACGCGGATTTGTAGCCCTCCCTTGCTGGGGAATGTAGATAGTTATATTTTTAGTACTGCACTGAAGTCGTGGATTCTGAAATTTTTAAGTATATTGACTCAGGTTTGAGGGGATATATTTTAAGAGAAAGATTTGCCTATCATTTCACCTAACTTAACAGTTTTCCCCGCTTCAAATGTAGCATCCCATTCAACCTTATCTTTAGCAAATAGCACGATAATGGTTGATCCCATATTAAAGCGTCCCATTTCCTCGCCTTTTTCTATGACTGGCGCATCATCCTGATATTGCCAACTACGGACTGATTCAATGGTCGGTGGGGTAACGACACCGTGCCAAGTGGTTTCAATACTTGAAACAAAAATAGCACCGACAAGTATTAATGCCATTGGCCCGATTTCAGTATCAAAGACACAGGCAACACGTTCATTTCTGGCAAAAAGTCTAGGCACTGAATTTGTAGTCGCCGTATTCACACTGAATAAGCTGCCAGGTATATGTATCATCTTAGTTAAAGTCCCTTTTATTGGCATATGTAAGCGGTGGTAGTCTTTAGGAGATAGATAAATCGTGGTAAAACACCCATTTTCAAAAGCAGCCGCTGTTTTTTCATCTCCGCCTAATAAATCAATAGTTGTAAAAGACTTTCCTTTGGCCTGAAAAATATCACCTTGTTCAATCAAACCTGCTTGACTTACTGTGCCATCGGCTGGACAGGCTATGCTATTGATATCTGCTGTCACAGGTCTGGCATCATCTTTTAGTTTACGGGTAAAAAAATGGTTAAAACTGGCAAAATTATTAATGTCTTGTTCTTTGACCTCAGACATATTAACGCCATAAATCTTGATAGTTTGAGTAATGCTCAAGTTCTTCAACGCCTTAATTTCCGAGTGAGTGAATTTAGACATCAACATAGAAAGAAAGTGATGGGGTAGAATATATTGAGGCAGGGTAGTCAGTATTTCTTTAAAAGTCATAATATTGTTATAAGGACTAAGGACTCAAGACTAAAGCCGTGTGGGTTGGGTTACGTGCTTTTTGCAACTCAACATTTTATTAAAAGTTATAATTTACACCGACTGTGCCAGCTAGGCTGGGTTCCTTATTTTTTGGTTTTAATGGGAATTTAATTAAACGAAAATAATTGTAGCCCTCTTCTGATTTAAAATCAAAATAATTGGGATAGAGACAGGGCATGCCCTGTCTCTACTGTTCTTATGGCAAATTAACTAATTCAGGTGCTTTCCAGTTATCATCTTTATGTTCTGCAATAACGCTGGTATAGATGCCACCACGCACATTAAATTCAGCGCGTATACGGATAAAATTGGGGGAGGTGACTTTAACAATATCATCCAGCATTTCATTAGTTACCGCTTCATGAAAGCTACCTTGTTCCCGAAATGACCACATATACAGTTTAAGGGCTTTTAATTCAATACAGAGTTTGTTGGGCACATATTCAATAGTAATGGTGGCAAAATCAGGTTGTCCAGTCATTGGACACAGGCAAGTAAACTCAGGAATATCAATACGAATAGTGAAATCACGCTCTGGTTTAGGGTTATCAAAGGTATCAATATTTTTGCTGGGTTGAGTACTCATGTTGAAAAATAAAAAAGATTAAAAAAAATGTCGAAAATTGCATCCATTTGGTGAATAATGTGCGCTTCGTTTTAAAAATATATAGGATATTCTACCAGTAATGAAGCTGGATAAAATCAAACTTTCTGGATTTAAATCCTTTGCCGACCAAACCACAATACACATCAAAGGTAATCTAACCGCTGTTGTGGGACCTAATGGATGTGGTAAATCAAATGTCATTGATGCTGTACGCTGGGTCATGGGGGAGAGTTCTGCCAAGCATTTACGCGGTGGTCAGATGGCAGATGTTATTTTTAATGGCTCATCAACGCGCAAACCGGTCAGTATGGCAACGGTTGAATTGATTTTTGATAATAGTGAAGGCAAGGTCGGTGGCGAGTATGCAAAATACAGCAGTATCTCTATTAAAAGACAAGTTAACCGTGATGGCTTGTCACAATATTCTTTAAATGGCACTAAATGCCGGCGTAAAGATATTGCTGATTTATTTTTAGGCACAGGCTTAGGCGCTAGAAGTTACGCAATTATCGAGCAGGGGACTATATCCAGAATGGTTGAGTCAAAACCTGAAGAGCTACGTGTTTACATTGAAGAAGCTGCTGGCATATCAAAATATAAAGAACGCAGACACGAGACAGAAACGCGGATGAGGCATACCCGCGAGAACCTTGAACGACTGGATGATTTAAGAGAAGAAGTTGAAAAGCAACGGGTTAATTTAAAAAAACAATCAGAAAAAGCGCAAAAATTCACTGATCTAAAAAAACAGGAACGACAATATAAGCGTGATCTGTTGGCGATTCGCTGGAATAGCCATCATCAAAATTCAGAAAAACTAGAAAGCAAATTAAAAGACATTGCTACTGAACATAATCGCCTGTTTGTGTTATTAAGAGAAACCGATAAATTGATTGATGCTAAACGAATCGAGCAAAAACAACAGCAACAGCAGTTAGATTCAGTACAGGAAAATTATTATCATGCTGTAGCAGAAGTCAGTCGTTTGCAACAGACGATCCAGCATAATGAAAGCAGTCATGAAGAGACTGTGGCAGAAATTAATCGCTTAAAACAACAGGCAGAGCATTCAAATAATGAATGTGAGCAAGATAAATTGCAATTAGAAACAATAACACAAACATTGCTGGAAGCTGAAGAACAAAGAGAAGTTGTAGAAGAACAATTAGAAAAAAAGCTGTTAACGAAAGAGTCTGTGTTAGAAAGCAAAGCAGCCTGGCAAATACAGTGGGAAGATTATTTAACACAAAGCTCAGAAAGTAAAGAGCAAGCAGAAGTGCAGCGCGTTAAGCTTTCTCATTTGAATAATCAGTCGCAACAATTACAACAGCGTTTAGAAAAATTACAGAGCGAACGCAGTGAGTTATCCAATACTGACCTAAAGGATGAAATTGAGTCGCTGGGCCGTAGTATTGAATTGATTGAAACCGATAGAAAAGACTTGCAACAACAATTGGAACTGATCTATCAACAAATCATTGATCAAAGGCAACAACTGAAACAACAGCAAAATCAATTACACCAGCAACGTTCTGAATTACATCTAATAAGCGGTAAAATTACATCCTTAGAGCTTTTGCAACAACATGCTATGGGCAAAGATAAAAAGGATTTGTTGCAATGGCTGGACTCTATGGATTTGTCAAAAAATCAACGCTTAGCCGAGTTTCTTCAGGTTGAAGATGGATGGGAAACAGCCGTAGAAATCGTATTAAACAGCTATCTAGATGCCATTTGTGTAGATAACACCGCTGAGCTAATACAAGGTTTGCAATCGCTTAAAGAACAATCAATTACCTTGTTTCAGACTGATGAACAGCAAGCAGCACAAGCAAGTAGTCATAAAAATTCATTACTTAATAAAATCAATGCGCCTTACCAACTAAGTGGCTTGTTAACAGGTATTTATTGTGCAGATAATATTGAAATTGCTAAAACACAGAGTTTAGAATTTAAAGCCTATGAGTCGATTGTTACCCCAGAAGGTGATTGGCTAGGGCGAGACTGGATTAAAATATCGCGTAGTACTGATAACAAAACCGGTGTGTTACAGCGCGAAAAAGAATTACGTGATTTAAAACAAAGAAAAATTAAGTTACAAGATGAAATTGAAGGTCTGGAAACACACGTTATTGAGACAGAGCAATCATTAAAAGAGGCAGAAAATAGCAGGGAAAATTTACAGCAAAGAGATAATATTTTAGGCTCTGAATATTCTGCTAAAAGCGCACAATTTAGTGCCTATTCCGCTAAACAAGAACAACAGCAACAACGGCTAAACCAGGTGAGCCATGAAGTCGAAGAGATTATGGCAGAAACCGCAGACATCGCTAAAACCGTTGATGTGTCAGAACAGTTAAAAGACCAGGCTGAACAGAGCCTTGTTCATCTGGCGGATACAAAACAAAGTTTAGACCAGCAAGGGCTGGAACTACAAACTAGGCAATATACAATTGATTTGAGTATTAATGAGGCTCAGAAAAACAGTCATACTGTTCAAGGACAAATAGAATCGTTAAAAGCCACAGCCGCTTTAACCAGTAAACAAATTGAACGACTGTATCTGCAAAAACAGCAATCCGTAGAACGTATTGCTGAACTGGAAACCAGATTGCATTCAACACTAACCCCATTAGATGATGAAAAATTGCAATTGGATGAATTTAAAGATAAAAAAGAACAACTGGAAAACAAGTTACAACAAGAGCGAAGTCAGCAACAAGAAACAGAACAAGAAACGAGCGAATTATCAGAGAAGCATGTTCAATTTCAACGGCAAATGGAGCAACAAAAAGAACATTTGGATAAGGTCAGGTTTGAGCAGCAAGAAAGTAATGTAAGACAGCAAACCATTACAGAACAGTTAGAAGAAATTGAAACAAACCTAGAACAGGCGCTAGAAACCTTATCGCCAGAAGCAGAAGAGCAAGAATGGAATATTCATGTAGAAACGGTTGCAAAACAAATAGAACGGCTAGGTTCTATTAATTTAACTGCCATAGAAGAGTATAAAACCCAATCTGAGCGCATTGATTTTTTAAATGAGCAACGTGAAGATTTAATGCAAGCATTGAATACCTTGGATCAGGCCATCAGTAAAATAGATAAAGAAAGCCGGATTCGATTTAAAGAAACCTTTGATAAAATCAATCAAGGTTTACAAACAAAATTCCCTAAATTATTTGGTGGTGGCCAAGCTTATCTGGAATTAACGGAACAAGATTTGTTAGAAGCCGAGGTTAATATTATTGCCAGACCGCCAGGAAAACGAAATAGCTCAATCCATTTATTATCAGGTGGAGAAAAAGCATTAACAGCGGTTGCCTTGGTATTTTCAATTTTTGACTTAAACCCCGCACCATTTTGTTTATTAGACGAAGTAGATGCACCGTTAGATGATGCCAACGTAGTCCGTTTTTCACAAATGGTTGAAGAAATGTCAGAAACAGTGCAGTTTTTATATATCTCTCATAATAAAGTGACCATAGAGATTGCCAGACAATTATCAGGAGTGACCATGAAGGAGCCAGGGGTGTCGCGAATGGTGTTAGTAGATATTGATGAAGCTGTGGAGATGGCAGAAAACTAAATATTAAATGTAACTACTCAGCTTACCCTCTATTTTGTCCAATAGCCGCGTTGAAAGTGTGCATTTACACCTAGTAAACTCCGCGCTTTCGCCTTGCTCTTGAACGCCTTAATCTTGAACAGAACAGAGGGCAATCTAAGCAGTTACGGAGTATGCTGAGGTCCCAAATTAATCATGTTTATAGCATTTATTTTTGAAAATGGTATTAGGTGTTTAGCAAGAAAAATGCTTAAATATTCAGCCATATTAAATTAACAGTTCCCTCATTTTTATCCTAGCTAATTCCTTTCTACTTGATTATTTTGAATTAAGTTAAGCTATAATGGTTTAACGAGAACTCAGCATAACGCATGAACGGATAAAAAAGGTCAGCCAAAATAACGCGCAATAGCTCACTATTACACTTGTATTTTGACTAAAACCTGAAAAATTCTATTACTTTTTTTATCCGTCCAGAGTTATGCTGAGGTCTCTTAACAATAAAATAGAACAATCAATATATCAATACAATGGATAAAGATTTATTAAGAATAGTTATTATTGCCATTGGCGGCATCGTATTTTTAGGCATGGTTTTATGGGGTGTCTTTAAGAGTAAAAGACCGAAACGCTCGATTGGTTTTTACGATGAAGGAAATCCGCTAGATAATACGAGTAGCTCTTTAGTTGTTAATACAGAGAAGGATGATTTTGATATTGTTCCTTTAGGGTCTGCTATTGATAGTGATCAAATTTCAGAAACCGGTGAAAATTCTTCTGATTTTGTCTTACCTAAAATTATTCAATTCAGTATTGTTGCCGAGACAGATCAAAAATTTAATGGCAGGGACTTGGCTGATGCGTTTCAATTAGTCGGTCTTCAATACGGTAGCATGAAAGTTTTTGAGCGTCTGGATGAAAAAAATAGAGTGGATTATGCAGTAGCCAGTATGGTTGAGCCTGGAACTTTTCCTGATGCAGATTTTGAGTTGTATGATTTTCCTGGTATTGTTTTTTTTCTACAGGCTGGTGAATTGGATAAGCCATTAATTATTTTTGATGAACTAATAGAAACCATGCAGTTAATAGCAGGTCAAATAAAAGGTGTTATTTTAGATCATAACAGGCAACCACTAACTGAGCAGACTATCGAGCAATTTCGTACGAACTTAATTTGAGCCAAAAAAACAGATAAATAAAAGCATAGTAACCATAAAATTTCGTGAGCATTAACTAAGCACAGTTAGTTATAACTATATTTCTAAAGTTACCCTCCAACCCTCTCCCTTCGGAGAGGGCTTTTACAGAATAGTGCAATTGATTTGCTTTTGCTTAACCTGCAACAAGATGGGGGCTATATCACAGCATTTATTCTTGAAAATGGTATAAAACAATAGGCTTTTTTGCTTTTTTAAACACCAAAGCCGCCTCCACCTGGCGTTTGAATGACAAATAAATCATCTGCATCCATTTCAGCTGAATCAGTAGCTTTCAATTTTTCTACTGTACCATTAGATCGTTCTATCCAGGCTTTTCCTGTTTTGGCAGATTTACCTCCTTTTAAGCCAAAAGGTGGAACTCGATGATGGTTGGCTAAAATTGAAGCGGTCATAGCTTCTAAAAAGCGAATTCTTCGTTCGATACCATCACCACCGTTCCATTTCCCCCGTCCACCTGAGTTTTCTCTAATTGCAAAAGACTCCAGTAATACTGGAAAGCGCGATTCTAAAACTTCGGGGTCTGTCAGGCGGCTGTTTGTCATATGGGTATGGACGGCTGATGCTCCGTTAAAGCCTTTTCCTGCACCAGCACCACCGCAAATGGTTTCATAGTATTGATATTGATCATTACCAAAGGTGAAGTTATTCATAGTGCCTTGGGCTGAGGCCATAATACCCAATGCACCGTATAAAGCATCAACTATACATTGGCTGACTTCTACGTTACCAGCAACAACAGCCGCAGGATAAACAGGGCTTAACATAGAACCCTTTGGAATAATGAGCGTTAAAGGTCTGACACAACCTTCATTCATGGGTATGTCAACATTAACCAGTGTACGAAATACATAGAGTACAGCGGCACGAGTAATAGAATAGGGGGCGTTGAAGTTTCCTGTTTGCTGTGGGCTGGTGCCAGAAAAATCAATGATAGCTGAACGATGGGTTTTATCCACTTTAATCTGCACATGAATTTGACTGCCATTGTCTAATTCTTGAACAAAATGTCCCTCTTTTAATACATCCAGAATTTGGCGGACTTGTTCTTCGGCGTTGTTTTGCACATGTTGCATATAGGCAAAAACAACGTCTAGGCCAAAATTAGAGACTATTTTTTTAAGTTCTTGCAGACCTTTTTCATTAGCTGCTAATTGTGCTTTAAGATCAGCCAAGTTTTGTCCTAGGTTTCTGACGGGATACTTATTATTTGTCAGTAACTCGCTGATTTCTTTTTCTCTTAAATGACCTTGCTCAAGCACCTGGAAATTGTCGATGAGGATACCTTCTTGATGGATAGACTGACTCTCTGGAGGCATAGAACCTGGTGTTATACCGCCAATATCTGCATGATGTGCCCGGCTTGCTACATAAAACAATATCTTGGTTTGATTATGGTTAAAAACAGGGCTTACTAGGGTGATGTCGGGTAAGTGAGTTCCTCCATTATAAGGATCATTAAGCATATAGGCATCGCCAGGTTTAATATGCTCTTTTCTGCGATTAATAATGGTGTTGACAGATTCAGCCATAGAGCCAAGATGAACGGGAACGTGAGGTGCATTGGCAACCAGATTGCCTGTGTTGTCAAAAATAGCACAGGAGAAATCCAGTCTTTCTTTGATATTGGCTGAATATGCCGTATTTTGCAGGGTAACGCCCATTTGTTCAGCAATGGACATAAACAGATTATTGAAAATTTCTAACATGACAGGGTCTGCGGTAGTCCCTACTACGTGTTGATCAGAAAGTTGCTCTATGCGTTCTAGGATGAGATGATTTTTAATACTTATGTTAGCTTGCCATCCAGGTTCTACTACGATGGTTGAAATAGAGTCTATGATGATAGCTGGGCCATTGATTGTGTTCCCTGGTTTTAAAAACGCTCTGTCATAGACGGGCGTGGAGCATAAACTTCCTGCCATATAAATTTCAGCTAATTCTAATGGTCTAGCGGTCAATAAGCGGGACAGTGGCAAGTCAGGTTCATTAACAGACGCATTATTATTGATAATAACTTCTACAGAGATAGCTTCAATAATCAGTTTTTTTTCTGCTGCAATAAAACCAAATTGTTTTTTGTGTTCGTTTTCAAATTGTCTGGTGACGGCTGTTATTGTGCCAAAATTAATGATTAATGCGCTATCAGTGCCTTGATATTTGATATGGATTTTTTGTAGCGAGTGACTGTGTTTCGAGTCTAATCCTTGTTCGCTTAATTCCATTAATGCCTCATCATTAAGCGAGCCGAATATACTATCCAGTTGCTCGACAGCATGATCATCTAAAAGTAATTCAATTGTTTGCTCACGCATTGCTGAAATATTAGCTAAGCCCATACCATAAGCTGATAACACGCTGGCTAAAGGATGTAATAACACTTGGGTGATACCCAGCGCATCAGCGACTAGGCAAGCATGTTGCCCGCCCGCACCACCAAAACAATTCAATGTGTATTGGGTAATGTCATAGCCTCTTTGTACCGAGATTTTTTTTACCGCATTAGCCATTTTATCAACCGCAACATGGAGAAAACCTTCAGCAATGTGATACAAACTACTGTTGTTTCCTGTTGTTAGCGAAATATCTTCAGCCATCTTTGTAAAGTGTTGTTCGACTATGTTTTTATCTAAAGCTTCATTGCCTTTTTTTCCAAAGACCTTAGGAAAATGCTGTGCCTGAATTTTTCCTAACAACACATTGCAGTCAGTGACTGTCAGTGGTCCACCTCGTTGATAACAGGCGGGACCAGGGTTTGCTCCAGCAGATTCTGTCCCGACCTGATAACGACCCGCATCAAAGCGAAGTATTGAGCCACCACCTGCTGCAACAGTATGAATACGCATCATAGGCACTCGCATACGAACACCGGCTACAATCGTTTCAAAGCAGTGTTCAAATTCACCATCAAAATGACATACATCGGTTGAAGTACCGCCCATATCGAAGCCAATAATTTTATCGAACCCTGCTTGTTTTCCAGTGCCAGCACAGGCGACAACACCTCCAGCAGGACCGGATAATATCGCATCCTTGCCGGCAAAAAAACGGGCATCTGTTAAACCACCACTGGATTTCATAAACAAAAGTTTACTGTGGTTTAATGCCTTAGATACTTGTTGTACATAACGCTTTAGAAGCGGTGATAAATAAGCATCAACGACACAGGTATCACCTCGTCCAATCAGTCGCATCATTGGACTGACTTGATGAGATACACTGACTTGAGTGAAGCCGATTTTTTTAGCTATTTGAGCAATTTGTTGTTCGTGTTGATGAAATTTATAACCATGCATGAGTACGATGGCACAGGATCGGATGCCCGTATTGTAAGAGGCCTGGAGTTGACAACGAGTATCTTTTATAGCTAATGTTTTAAGAATAGTTCCATCCGCTTTAACACGTTCATTCACTTCAATAACCTGTTGATAAAGTGGTTCTGGAAGGATGATTTCTCGGGCAAAAATATCAGGTCTTGCCTGATATCCAATTTCTAAGGCATCAGCATAGCCTTGTGTAATCAGTAAGACTGTTTTCTCACCTTGTCGTTCTAATAAAGCATTAGTGGCAACAGTCGTGCCCATTTTTATGACATTGATTTTTTCTGCTGGAATGAGGGCATCATTGCTGAGACCAAGAAAGTATCGAATGCCTTGTAAAGCCGCATCTTGATACAATTCAGGATTTTCTGACAGTAACTTATGATACTGGATTTTTCCATCGGGTGATTGAGCAACAATATCAGTAAAGGTACCGCCTCGATCAATCCAGAATTGCCATTTCTTTGGAGGCTGTGATTGCATATCCAGAATATAGAGGCTAAAAAGCTTCTATATTACTTGAATTCAAATAAAACTAACACGGGTTAGCTCTGATATATCAGATGAAAAACGCATCATCAGCAGTGATACGATAAGTAGTTGCGTTTTCTGCTAGTGCGACAATATGCCACATTTTCATTTGACAAAAGTGTTGCTAAGATTGAGCCAACTTTTAAAGCTTTAGGAAGTGTTCGACATGTTCCTCATGGCTAAATAGCGAAAGTTGCCTTATGTTATCCCTAAAAACTTTCTAAAGCAGTTAATTAGCTGCTTTTTTTTTGCCTGATTGTTTTTAAAGCAGATAGTTACTAATACTCTATACCTACACCACCTAGACCACAATATCCCAGAGGGTTTTTTGCTAAATATTGTTGATGATAGTTTTCAGCATAGTAAAAAGTTGTTGCCTTCTGTATTTCTGTAGTAATTTTCTTGAAGCCCGACAAACTTATTTGATTTTGGTAATGTTTCATTGATTCTAATGCTTTACTTTGTTGTTCATCAGTAAAGGTATATATGCCTGAACGATATTGAGTACCTTTATCGTTGCCTTGTTGCATGCCTTGAGTAGGATTATGAGACTGCCAAAATACAATCAATAGTTGTTGATAGGAAATAAGACTAGGATCAAAGAAAACTTTAACGACTTCATTGTGCCCAGTTAATCCTGTACATAGTTCATCGTAAGTGGGGTTTTCTGTATAGCCTCCACTGTATCCGACAGCGGTACTAAAAACACCAGGTTGTTGCCAAAATTTTCTTTCGGCTCCCCAAAAACAACCCAGACCAAACATGGCTTGATGAATATGAGCAGGGAAGGGTGGGGCAATAATATTAGCGGTGACAAAATGTGGCTTTGGTATGGATATAGCCGTGCATCGCCCCAGCAAAGCATCAGTAATGGAAGGCATACTGTTTTTAGATGAAAGCATAATCAACTTAAAGCTATAATTAGAATCTTACTTAATGAGACCTCAGCATAACTCTGGACGGATAAAAAAAGTAATAGAATTTTTCAGGTTTTAGTCAAAATACAAGTGTAATAGTGAGCTATTGCGCGTTATTTTGGCTGACCTTTTTTATCCGTTCATGAGTTATGCTGAGTTCTCTTAATATACTTTAGTTAAAATGCAGATGAAAGAACAAGATTGTTTACCATGGTTTCTATTTGAATATTTTGCTGTAAGAGGTGAATGGCTACACTTACATAATAGCTGGAAAGATATTAAGGCAATTGGCAACAAATAACCCACTTATCTTACGCAGGATTTTATTCATCTTAGGCGTTGCAACTTAGGTCACATAGCCTGCCATGCTCCCTTCGTTGCAGCTTAAAGATGAATAAAATCCTGCGTAAATTGGGTAGTTTATTTTGGGTCTATGCCATTTCATCTGGGTACTCAAATTTCAGTTTTCCACTATTTGGCTTTGATTTCCTCTTCCCCGTAGCCCTCCCTCGCTGGGGATCTGTGTAAGTTGGGTTACATGCTTTTCGTAACCCAACTTACACGGCTTTGATCTTTAGTCTTTAGTCTTGTATTTTAAATTATCAGGTAGTACAATCGCCCATTTCCAACTCTAACTGCTGTAAATAAATTATTTTTAAACTCTAAGAGACCTCAGCATAACTCTGGCGATGAGAAAAAAGTGATAGAATTTTTCAGGTTTTAGTCAAAATACAAGTGTAATAGTGAGCTATTGTGCGTTATTTTTGCTGAAAGATGGAAAACTTCTAGCTTTTTTTATCCGTTCATGAGTTATGCTGAGTTCTCACGGTATTAATCAAGCTGATTTATCTAAAGAAACGGGGGTTTCTACGGAACAATAAATCGAGTGTGTAGTAACAAACGTACGCCAGCACCAAGAGCTATGAGTAAAATTGTTCTTGGTCTAAATCAACTATCCAAATCTGAATATAGTGTTGCTGATACCTTTGTCTAAATATTTCAGAAGGAGTTAAGAATGACTAATGTAATAAAGAAAACCATGAGTTCGGAAGTTAATAAAACTATATTTAACGCTGAAAAACAGCTTGAAATACGAGAAAACCTGAAAGAGGCTGTAGGGTATGAGACCGATCATGTTTTTGATGAGAGCTTTAAACCAGAGGTACACCATGAAAAAATAGTTCCTTTTGAAGGAAACGTATATTCAGAGGCTGGAAACTCACTTAGTACAGAGGAAATCAATAAGATGTACGCACATTCTACTCCTTCATTATGGTGGCTTGCGAGCCAGTCTTTAATTGCTTTTGTTCATCGAGTAATACATTGACTGCTGACAGGTATTTATGGGAAAAAATGAAAAAATTATAAGCATTCTATTAAATGAATATCTGAATGATTATATTGAAATACTTGGTATTTGTGTCGGTATAACTGAGTATTATCCTCAACAGGCTGATAGTCAGATTCGTAATGCATTAACCCATCTTTCACGTGCGGCATATTTTGATGATAAGGCTAAAATAGATATAGAAGTTGAAAGAGCAAAAGGGCATATTGAAAGAGCCAAAAGAGATTGTTTAAAATTAGCTATAATCCGCAAGAAAGAACATATTTCTGATCATATAAAAAGTGTCCATTATGCTAAGGGTGGTTTATCAGAAGATATTATGCTGAAAAGGCTTCAAGTTTCAAAGGATCAGAAGGTCGCATTCATAAATGAAACCAAGGGTTTGAATGTAACATCTGAGCTAGAACATGTTCTTACACAGCTAGTGAACCTAGAAAACGATATTATACAGTTTGATAAAATCGCTTTTCAGCCTAGTAAAGCAGTATATATAGCATCAATAGTTATAAAATATGTAAAAAAAATAATGGCTGTTTTTGGAATGGCTGTTATGGTTTATTGGATATCTCGTGGAGTTGTTCCTTCTCTATTTTCATAACAATACAGCCATTTTTATTACAAAAAAATGAGTACAATTTATGAAAGCAGCTTGTCCCTATTACTTTTAATCTCCGCAATCATTAAATTTGAAGGTTCTTTAATATTGTAGGTGCAAGGGTGTAGGGCATTAAAGACACTGGTTGCACAAGCAACGCATGATAGCAATATTAGAGACCTTGGCAATAATGAGTTTTTCGGAAAAAATATAGTTTGTTGTAGATATACTTCGTGCGGTCACGGATGCGGTTTTCTATCGGTTGATTTTTGCCTACATCCATGTAGGCAAAAATCAACGCGCTATAAAATCCGCATCCGTGACCGCGCGGAGTATACAAAAACAACAGGCAAAAAAATGCGGCTGTTAAGCCGCATAAAGGATATATTTTTAGGATGACTATAATGAGCCCTCTTTTTAAAAGGGAAAGCATTTAAGTTGTGATTATTCTACCGAACAACTCTTTTCTTGAAAATGTGGCAAATCGACGCGTGACATTTTGTCGCAACTTATTTTTGCATCTCATCCAGCGGTTGTACATGTTGGCTTATCAGTGCAAATTCAGCAAGGGAGATACATTCTGCTCTTAGGGTCGGGTCTATATTGATAGCACTCAGCTGTTCTTCAGAAATCAGGGGTTTCAAAGAATTTCTGATAGTCTTCCTACGTTGTGAGAAAGCAGTAGTCACTACTTTGTTTAAAAGTTTAAGGTCGTTGACTTTTACTGGGGCTTTTTGGTGTGGTGTTAATTTGACGATTGCTGACATGACTTTTGGGATAGGGTTAAAACTTTCAGGTGGCACCTCAAATATTTTTTCAGTTGCACAAAAATATTGCATCATCACACTGAGACGGCCATACTTTTTACTGCCCGCGTCCGCACAAATTCTATCCACCACTTCTTTTTGCAACATGAAATACATGTATTGAATACAGCAGGCATTGTCTAATAAGTGAAATAATAAAGGGGTGGAAATGTTATAGGGTAAATTACCTATAATACGCAGTTTTTCATTTTCTTTAGCCAGTGCAGAAAAATCAAAATTTAAAGCATCAGCACTGTGAAGAGTAAAATTCTTATATTGACGGAATTTATCATCAAGAAATTTCACCAAATCTCTATCGAGTTCAACCACATCCAGAATAATACCTTCTTTTAACAATGGCTCTGTGATAGCACCTAAGCCTGGACCAATTTCAACCCAGCGCTCACCTGTATTAGCATGAATATTCGCCAGAATATGGTAAATGATATTATCATCCTGCAAAAAATTTTGACCGAATCGCTTGCGCGCTTTATGCGCCATTTTTTACCTGTTTATTGTGGGACTCTGCCATTTGCTGTGCAGTTTTAATCGCAAATTCAAGACTACCTAAATTCGCTTTACCAGTTCCGGCAAGATCAAGAGCAGTGCCATGATCGACAGAGGTGCGGATAATGGGTAATCCCAAGGTTATATTAACAGCCTGTCCAAAGCCCATATTCTTAAGTACTGGTAAACCCTGATCATGGTACATAGCTAAAACAGCATCGGCCGTTGCTAAATATTTTGGGGTGAACAGTGTGTCAGCAGGCAGAGGCCCTTGTAAATTAATACCTTGTCTGGATAGATCGGCTAAGGCTGGGGCAATAGTCTCAATTTCTTCTCGACCTAAATGTCCCTCTTCACCAGCATGTGGATTAAGTCCACAAACTAAAATTGCAGGCTTGCTTAAACCAAAATGACGACGAAGATCTTTATCTAATATAGAAATAACTGTTTTTAAGCGTTCCGTGGTAATGTTCTGGCTGACTTCTGACAAAGGAATATGTGTTGTCACAAGTGCGACACGTAAACCCGATGTTGCTAACATCATTACAGGATGCGCCCCTGTTATATTGGCGATGTATTCAGTGTGACCGATAAAGTGAATGCAGGCATCATTAATGACCGCTTTATTAACAGGTGCAGTAACCATGGCATCAAACAAGCCATCCATACAAGCTTGGGTTGCTAATTTTATAGTCTCGATAACATAGGGGCTGTTGTTAGTATTAAGCTGCCCACAATAGACATTATCAGCTAATGAAACAGGGCAAACAGTTATTATGCCTGTATTATTGAGTCGAGCTGCTTTGTCAGGGTTAAATATCTCAATATCAATTTTTAGTTTTAAATGTTTGGCACGTTCAATTAAAAGCTCTGGGTCGGCGATAACAACAAGCTGACATGAAAGTTGTTTCTGAGAAAGCTGAATACATAGATCGGGGCCAATACCCGCAGGTTCTCCTGCTGTTAAAGCGATACGTTGAATTTTTTGCACTGTATGAATGAAATGTGATTGGAATAGCTCTATTTTGGGTCTATGTTAAATAGAGTGGAGTATTAAATTTTAGTTTTCCACAAAGGGAGTATAGCAGGCTATGTGAGCTAAGTTGCAGATCTAAAAAATGACCCTTTCTAATATATGTTGGGAAGATGATCATTTGCGAGTTGATCTGCGATATTACTTTTAAAACCTACGCTATTGTCTTAGCAACTCTAATAATTCTGATGTTTTGCTTTTCATTAATTGCACATTTGAGCGAGATTCAACATTGAGCCTGACGACTGGTTCAGTGTTAGATGTGCGTAAATTAAAGCGCCAATCACTGAATTCAACACCAATGCCATCGGTCATATCAATGTGAATAGCATCTTCTTTGTATTTTTTAAGCACGCGATCTATTGCAGCTTGTGGGTCAGCAAGTTGACTATTTATTTCTCCTGATGATGGAAACTTATTGATACGTTCGGTCACCATTGACGACAAGGTTTTATTTTGCACACAAACAAGTTCTGCAATTAACAGCCAAGGAATCATGCCACTGTCACAATAAAAAAAGTCTTTAAAATAATGATGGGCACTCATTTCACCCCCATATATGGCATCTTCTTTTCTCATACGTTCTTTAATAAAAGCATGACCTGTTTTCGACATAATAGCTGTGCCACCTGCTTGTTCAATGATTTCTTGGGTATTCCAGGTTAGCCGTGGGTCATGAATTATTTTAGCGTTTGCTTGTTTTTTAAGGAATACATTAGCTAATAAACCTACAATATAGTAGCCTTCAATAAAATCACCCTTTTCATCAAATAGAAAGCAACGATCAAAATCACCATCCCAGGCAATACCAAAATCAGCATTAACTTGTTTAACTTTATTACTTGTATCAGATCGGTTTTCAGGCAGTAAGGGATTAGGGATTCCATTAGGAAAACTGGCATCAGGTTGATGTTGTACTTTAATAAATTCTATAGCTATAGAAAGTGATTTGAATTGTTTTTCTATAGCATCGATTACATGACCTGCGGCACCATTACCAGAATTAACTACGAGTTTGAGAGGCTTAATATTTTCAATATTTATGTAGCACAGCAAATGTTGAACAAAAGCATCTAATATTGATGTTGTGGAATAAAGTCCTTGCGACTTAATAGTGCGAGTAGTTTCATTTAACCAAGGTTGTTGTTCTGCCAGTTCTTGTATTTTTTTTAAACCTGTATCCGCAGAAACTGGCTTGCTGTTTTCTCGAACAAGTTTCATTCCATTATAATTGATTGGGTTATGAGAAGCGGTTATCTCAACACCACCATCAACACTTAAATGGCTGGTGGCAAAATAAATTTCTTCTGTACCTACCATACCAATATCTATCACATCACAGCCTTCATCTTGCAGGCCTTGTGCCAAGGACATTTTTAAACTTTCACTGGTTTTTCTAACATCGCCGCCTACGACAGCAGATTTTAGTTTTAATGACCGAGCAAAGGCGCGTCCAATACGATAAGCAACATCATTATCAAGTTCAACATCAAGTTCGCCTCTAATGTCATAGGCTTTAAAGCAGCTTAATTGTTTTTTCATTATTTCCTCATGTTTTGTAGAAGCTTACAAATCTCTATTGAATAGACAATTGATTAAATTTAAGCAACTACTCAGCGTACTCCGTAACTACTTAGATTGCCCTCTGTTCTGTTCTGTTCAAGATCAAGGCGTTCAAGAGCAAGGCGAAAGCGAGGAGTTTACAGGTGTAAATGCACACTTTCAACGCAGCTATTGGACAAAATAGAGGGTAAGCTGAGGAGTTACAAATTTAATTCAGTACGGCTAAGCTTTAGTTTAATACAATTGGATTTATGTTGAATAGAGTGTGTCATTAAATTTTAGTTTTCCACTAGGTAAGTAAATCATAGGTGGATTCAAGCCGTTTTATTTTTAACATCTTCGAGAAAAAAGAAAGTTATTCCCAGTCATAGTAAGCTTGCCAAAACAACGGGTTTTTTTACTTGACTAAAAGCAAATAACTTAGTTTAATAAGCTGGTTTTGGTGTCTTGTCTAGGTAGAGCAGAGGGCTGAAAATCTTCGTGTTGATGGTTCGATTCCGCCCTTGGGTACCACCATTAATTTAAACTTTATCTTAAGTTTTACCAAAAACATAGTGCCCAGGTAGCTCAGTCGGTAGAGCAGAGGACTGAAAATCCTCGTGTCGGCGGTTCGATTCCGTCCCTGGGCACCATCACCTAAATTACCTCTTGTATATATCCCACAGAAACTGCAACTTATAACCGTTGCCAAATTCCTTACCAGCGGCTTTTGTTTTGAGATAAACAATTCCAATCTGATAAATCATCATCACTTTTGAGTACACATACAAGCACATAATACTAATGAGTCGTTATACAACTCCATCACATATCAGTGAACTAGCAAGGCGTAGAACATTTGCTATCATTTCTCACCCCGATGCGGGTAAAACCACCATTACTGAAAAATTATTACTTTTTGGCGGTGCCATTCAGTTGGCAGGCTCGGTCAAAGGTCGTAAAGCAGCGCGACATGCAACATCTGACTGGATGGAAATGGAAAAAGAAAGAGGGATTTCTGTGACTACCTCAGTCATGCAATTTGATCATAATGATTGCATACTCAATTTATTGGACACCCCTGGGCATGAGGATTTCTCAGAAGATACCTATCGTACATTAACGGCTGTGGACTCAGCCTTAATGGTGATTGATGTCGCTAAAGGGGTAGAAAACAGAACCATTAAATTAATGGAAGTGTGTCGATTAAGAACCACGCCTATTTTGACGTTTATTAATAAAATGGACAGGGAAGGAAAAGATCCCATTGAATTATTAGATGAAGTCGAAACGGTTTTAGATATTAAATGCGCACCGATGACTTGGCCTATTGGTATGGGAAAGCGATTTAAAGGGGTCTATCATCTTTATAAAGATGAAACTCTATTGTTTAGTGCGCAACATGCAGGGAAAATTGTTAAAGCAGAAGTGATTAAGGGGCTTGATAACTCAAAGTTAGATGAATTACTGGGTGATCAGGCTGATGAGATGAGGGAAGAGATAGCGTTAGTTCAGGGCGCAAGTCATGAATTTGATCTGGATGAATATTTAAACGGTCACTTAACCCCAGTCTTTTTTGGTTCAGCGATTAACAATTTTGGCATTATAGAGTTGTTAGATGCCTTTGTTGAATATGCGCCAATTCCAAAACCTAGAATGGCTGAACAAAGGGAAGTTTCACCTGAAGAAGAAGATTTTTCTGGTTTTGTTTTTAAAGTACAAGCCAATATGGATCCTGCACATAGAGATCGTGTGGCTTTTATGCGTATCTGTTCAGGCGTGTTTGATAAAGGTATGAAGTTGAACCATGTGCGATTAGGCAAGCTTATTCAAGTGAGTACAGCGATTACTTTTCAAGCAGCATCGCGTAAAAACATAGAAATTGCCTATCCTGGTGATATTATCGGTTTACATAATCATGGCACTATTACGGTGGGAGATACATTTACTCAAGGTGAAAAATTAAAATTTGGAGGGATTCCATTTTTTGCTCCTGAATTATTTAGACGTGTAGTGTTGAAAGACCCGCTTCGAGCCAAGGCCTTACAAAAAGGTTTGGTGCAATTAACCGAAGAAGGAGCAACGCAGTTATTTAAGCCGTTAAAAAATAACAACTTGATTTTAGGGGCAGTAGGCGTACTTCAATTTGATGTTACTGCTCATAGGCTCAAAGCGGAATACAATGTTGAATGTGTTTATGATGCTGTGAGTATAAATACAGTGCGTTGGGTGAGTGCTGATGACCCAAAAAAACTGGAAGAATTTAAGAAAAAAGCGTTTGATAATCTGGCAGAAGATGGTGGTGGGTTTCTGGTTTATTTGGCGACCAGTCGGGTTAATTTGCAATTAACGCAAGAGCGATGGCCGGATATTACCTTTAATGCAACACGAGAATTGTAAATAGAGTATCTAATACCATTTATTTTTAAAAATGGTATAAGAATTATTGATATGAGGTCAAACTTGATCTTACTTGAATTCACATCATTAAGAGGAACGCTATGCCCTCCTGTAAAGTTGAAAAAACTGCCACCACCTCAAAAGATATATTTGCCGATGAATTAGCCAAATTTAGCGCCCTGTTTCCGCAGTTTGTCAGTGAGGGAAAGATTGATTTTGAGGCATTAAAACAGTTTTTAGCAGATAAAGATGCACTGGCAGACGACAAAGACCGCTACGCCTTTTCTTGGGCAGGTAAAAATGACGGATTCAAAGCCATTTCTCGCCCCAGTTTTGCCACCCTCAAGCCGCAAAAATCCGCCTCAGTGGATTTTGACAACAGTGAAAATCTATTTATTGAGGGCGATAATTTAGAGGTGCTAAAACTGCTACAAAAGCACTATCATCATAAAATCAAAATGATTTACATTGACCCACCTTATAACACAGGCAAGGATTTCATCTATAAAGATAACTTCACCGAGGGCAAAAGTGATTATTTTGAGCGCATTGGTGCCACTAAAAACGGCATTAAACTCGAAGCCAATTCTGATGCCCACGGCAGATACCATTCCCAGTGGCTGAGTATGATGTATCCGCGTTTATTCCTCGCCAAGCAATTACTTAAAGATGACGGCGTAATTTTTATCAGCATTGACGACAACGAACAGCACCATTTAAAAATGTTGATGAATGAGGTTTTTGGGGAGGATAATTGTTTTGCAGATATGGTTGTGATTAGAGCGGAAGGTGGAGGGCTTGCTAAGAAAGTAATTAAAGGGCACGATAATTTATTGGTTTATGCAAAATCACTTCCATATTTCAAAGGAATTTACAAACCAAAAGATATAAGAGGAAAAATTATTGTAAAAAATGAAAAAAAATATTGGATTGAAGAAGATTGGTTAAGAAAAGAGTTTGGAAAATACGGCACGCTTTGTTATGAAGATATTGCATCCATAAAAGGAATAAATAAAAAAAATGAAATTGATTTAGGTTTAGAAAAAGATAATTATAGATTGATAAAAAAAGGAAGAAAGCATATTGTCGGTAGGTTAAGAGCGATAGATGAGGATGGCTCAAAATTTTATAGTATCCTCAAGCATCTCAATAAAAATGGTATTGATTCTCTAAAAACAATCAATATGGAAACATTATTTGACTATCCAAAACCTATTTCTTTAATTAAAGAGATTGTGCAAGGGGCAACATTATTCTCGAAAGATGGAATTATCCTAGACTTTTTCGCAGGCAGTGCCACAACAGGTCATGCGGTGATGGATCTCAACAAACAAGACGGCGGCAATCGCAAATTTATCTTAGTGCAAATCCCCGAAAGTGTGGATGAAAAATCCGCAGCCGCCAAAGCAGGCTATAAAACCATTTCTGAGATTGGTATTGAACGCCTAAAACGTGCCATTGACAAAAACAACTATCCAACAGGCTTTAAAGTTTTTTCCCTTGCCCCAAGTCATTACACCATCAACCAATCTTATGACGGCGATGATGAACAAGCCTTATTAACCATCGAAAAATCCGCCATAAAAAACCCACTAACCCCCAACTTTGACCCCTTAGATTTAGCCTACGAAATCGCCCTAAAACAAGGCTTCCCATTGACTAGCAACATCGAGAAAAAAGACGATTTTTATACCATTATTGACCTCGAATTAGAACGCACACTAATAATCACTTTAGCCAAAAAAATCAACACAAGCACCATAGAAACCTTAAAATTAACCACAGACGATATTTTGGTATGCCTAGACAGTGCCTTAACCGACACCCAAAAAGTCAATTTTTCCCGTAATTTTAATTTACGAGTTATTTAGGAGTTAATATGATTAATAGGATTATTATTAAAAATTTCAAAGGATTTAAGTACGATGTTGATATTAAGTTATCTGATGAATTAACTTATAATCCATTTGCTTTTATTGGTCCAAATAATTCAGGAAAAACCACCGCCTTGCAAGCGTTATGCTTATGGCATATCGGTTTTAAAACTTGGTATGCGAAAAAAAGCGGTAAAAGAATAACCAAAACAGGCACACTAATTAACCGTAAAGATCTTATTGCTTTGCCTGTGCCTCATAATGATTTATTGTTTTACAACAAAATAACTAAAAAAAAGGGCAATCAGAATATTTATATCAAAATTGTTCTTGAGGGCTTTGACCATGAAAATAAACCTTGGCGTTATGGTGTAGAGTTTAATTATCAAAACTCAGAAGTTATTTATTGCAGACCAGTAGACGAATATTCTACCGAAATAACTGAAATTGCTAAAGCGGTTAATATTAGTTTTTTGCCTGCTATGTCGGGTTTGTCTGTTGTTGAGCCAAAAATTCAACCCGGTAGAGTAGATGTATTGATTGGCGAGGGGCAGACGGCACAAGTATTGAGAAATTTATGCTTTATTTTGTACGAACAATCCCCAAATGATTGGAAAAAAGTTGTTGCTTATATGCAGCAATTATTTGGTGTTCAGTTCTTAAACCCTGTAGATGATGTTGCCAGAGGTGAAATCAGCCTATCCTATAAAAAAGATAAGATAGAATTAGACTTAGCAACAGCAGGACGCGGATTATTGCAGGTTTTATTATTACTGAGTTATTTATTACAAAAGCCAAACTCTATTATTTTGCTGGACGAGCCTGATGCTCATTTAGAGATTTTAAGACAAAGAGAGATTTATCGTTTGTTGTCTGAAATTGCCAAGTTGCAAAAATCACAAGTCATATTAGCCACACATTCAGAAGTATTGTTAGAGGAGGCGGTTGATAACGATTCGGCGATTGCCTTTATTGGCAAAGTACACAAAATACAATCAAACTCACAAACCAAAAAAGCTTTAAAAAATATTGGCTGGAGCGATTATGCCAGTGCCGAACAACAAGGCTGGGTGTTATATTTAGAAGGGGCAACAGATTTGCGTATATTGCAAGAATTTGCAGATAAATTAGGGCATCCAGTTAAGTCTTATTTAGAAAGAGTATTTGTGCATTATGTTGGCAATCAACCTGTTAAAGCAAGAGAGCATTTTTTTGGTTTGTTTGAGGCTAAGCCAGATTTAAAAGGCATCGCTATTTTTGATAATATTAGCACTGCATTACAAGAACATAACTCTTTACAAGAGATAATGTGGGAAAAAGCTGAAATAGAGAATTATTTTTGTAATGCCAAGGTTTTGAACTGCTACGCAAAAGCAAAAGCAGAAGAACAATCTCATCCTGATGGCAATGACTTATATGCACAATCAATTTTTAATAATATGAATGCGGTTATTGCAACTATTCAGCAAGCTAAAGAGACCTTGCAAGAGCTTGATATTTTTGATGAAAAAACCAATGGATCTGAGTCGTTAAGACAAATATTATCTGCTTATAGCCAACAAACAAAGACCATTCCAATATTGAATAAAAGCGAGTATTACACATTGATTGAGCACCTTAAAAAAGATGAAATAGATGATGAGGTGAAACAAAAATTAGATGCTATTTATAAAATTGTTGAAAAAATAAAGGAGGCATAATGAAATTGAACAAAGAAGGATTAGAATTATTAGATTTGGTGAATAAAACAGGTAAGTTTGAACGAGTGGATGATTATGAACAGGCGTTGCTTAAGGCTAAAATTATGGCAAAAAAATTACCAACAGAATTTTATGCGTGAGGTTGCGGTAGGTTTGATAGATATTAAACAAGGCGACACCCAAAGTTTGGCATTAGTTAAAAAGCAGTTTAATTTGTGAAAATCCAATACGAAAACCTAGATTATCAAACCGATGCGGTAGATGCGGTGGTGGATTTGTTTGCGGATGAGTTTGTTGGCAATGTGGATGATGTGGGTTTTAGTCTTTCTGGGGGTGGTCATTTTGGTATTGTGGCTAATCAGTTGTTGATTGATGATGACAAACTTAGGCACAATTTATCCGCCATTCAAAAGCGTAATTTAGACAGGATTGATAGAAAGATTGATGAGCAGAATTTGCGTGATTTTTCAGTGGAAATGGAGACAGGCACGGGTAAAACTTATGTCTATTTAAAGACGATTTTTGCACTATATCAGCGTTATGGACTGTCTAAATTTATCATTATTGTGCCATCTGTGGCAGTGCGTGAGGGGGTGTTGAAAACCTTACGCAGCACGCAATCGCATTTTTATAAAAGGTTTAATACCAATCGTATTGTGTTTGCTTATGAGGGTGAAAGTCGGCGAAAAATTAGTTTATTGAGAGATTTTTCCAGCAGTAATGAACTGAGTATTTTAGTGATGAGTATTCAGGCGTTTAATTCGGATAATAATATTATCAACGAAGATAGGCGTGATGATACACAAGGCAAAATGATTGAGTTTATCGCTCAAACTCAGCCAGTTTTGGTGCTGGACGAACCGCAAAATATGGAGAGTGATTTATCAAAATCGGCGCTCAATAAACTTAACGCTATTTTTAGATTACGCTATTCTGCTACCCATAAAAACCTATACAACTTGGTGTATTCACTCTCGCCATTTACTGCTTATAATAAGGGCTTGGTTAAGAAAATTGAGATTGCTTCGGTGGTTAAAGAAGATGCCAATAGTCGGACTTTTGAGATTGTTAAATTGGACTTTAACAAACAAGCCAGTGCCAAAATTAAAGTTGAAGTTAAGCAAAAAACTGGGGAATATATTTTTAAAACTTTGTTATTTAAGTTAGGCAGTAGCGTTTTTCAAAAAACCAAAAACGACAAATACAAAGATTTATACATTGAAAAAATATCTGAAAAAGGCGTGGAACTTACTGGTGGTGTATTTTATTCTGTTACTGAAGTCAAATCAGCAGACAAGGTGGATATTTTTCGGGTGCAAATTCGTGAAACCATTAAAAACCATTTTGCTAAACAGAAGCAATTAGGCACAGAAATTAAAGTTTTATCCTTATTTTTTATTGATAAAGTTAAAAATTATGTGGATGAGGAAGGGCTAATTAAGCAAATTTTTGAGGTAGAATTTGAGGCGTTAAAATCCACCTCAAATTTTTTTAAAAATAAACAAACTTCTCTGGTGCATAATGGTTATTTTTCTAAAACGGGCAAAAATTACAAAGACACCAAGGGTAATTCTAAAAGCGATAAAGCCACTTACGATTTGATTATGAAGGACAAAGAACGGCTATTGTCTTTTAGCGAAGATACTTGTTTTATTTTTTCCCATTCAGCATTAAAAGAAGGCTGGGATAATCCGAATATTTTTACCATTTGCACCCTGAATGAAACCCTTTCTGTGATGAAAAAACGCCAAGAAATCGGGCGTGGAATGCGTCTGTGTTTGGATAAAAATGGCACACGGATTTATGACAGCAGTATTAATAAATTGGTGGTCGTGCCCAATGAATCTTACCAAGATTATGTGTCCACTTTGCAAACTGAGTTTGATGAATCGGGGCAGAGGGGCATAACCCCGCCATCAAAGAAAAATCGCACAACAGTGAGGTTTAAAAAACAGTTTGCCACCAATGATGTGAATTTTAAGATTTTATGGAAAAGGATTAAACATAAAACTAAATATGATGTGCAACTTAATAGCGATGATTTGGTTATAAAAATGGTTAAGAATATTGACGAACAATTAGAGGTTAAGCCACCTATGATTAAGGTTGAGCACCAAAATTTGGTGATGGAAGATGACAAAATTAAGGGTGTTTATAGTGGCGAAAATGTTGGCAGTAGGGTAAATAAACAGTATCAAGTTCAGAATTTGACAGCAGCATTAGAGCAAGAAACTGGATTAACCAAAGCCACAATTTTGCGTGTTTTAAAAGGTATTGATTGTTTGAATAGCGTGTTTGACAATCCGCAAGATTTTATTAGAGGCGTGGCTTTGATTATTAAACATACACTAAAAGACGAATTGCTAAATGGCATTCAATATTACGAGGTAGATGATTGTTGGAGTATGTCGCTGTTTAACGATATTGAGACCTATGAGGATAAAATTGTGCCATCCAATAAGTCTATTTATGATTACAGTGTATTTGATAGCGATGGTGAAAAGAAATTTGCTCAGAGTTTAGATGCTAGTGAAAATGTCAAAGTCTTTGCAAAAATGCCACCGTGGTTTGTGGTTGATACGCCGATTGGCACTTATAATCCCGATTGGGCGATTGTGTGGCAAGGTAACGAGCAAGAAAAATTGTATTTAGTGCGTGAGAGTAAATTTGTGAATGATTTGCAAGATTTAAGGGAGAGTGAAAAATATAAAAATTCTTGTGCTGCAAAACATTTTAAAGCCATAAACGCTGATTTTAAAGTGGTTATAGACACTCAACTGAACGACTTAATTCAAGAAAGCACCCTTGCATAAATAGGGTTGATTAGCAGAATGACAGATTTTGTCGACTAATTAGGGTCAGAGTAAAATAAATTTCATTTGCAATAATACAAATATCATTATGGTATTTTTAAGTAAATTACTATGATTATTTACTTACAAAATAAATCTAAAATATTCGTTGGCTAGTTTTTATTAAGATTTGTGTATATTGTGAATGCTAATAAATAGTTAGCCGCCATCGGAGATCGAGAACATGAGCACCTTATGGCTTATCGCAAAAATTGCCATATACACAATTGTACTCAACGTACTATACCGGCAAACCTACAACTTTATCTTTGTATTGGCTAGACGGCCAGTGGCGTGGATTTTGACTATAGCTGCCCTCGGCGTCGCAAATATGGTACTTGCATATGCCCTAGCTTGGGACCCTAGTCTTGTAATAACTGCGACTTTGATCGCGATTTTTCTCAATTTTTCACCGTCGACCCCGAAGGGAATCTCGAAAGAAGACTTTCGTGCGAGCGTTGACGTCATTTACGAGGAATGGGGGATAGCGCGAGGTCGATTAAAGAGCAGACTTGGATTCATCGGTTTTGTAATCTGTTCATTGTGCGCATACGCGTTACTACTCGGTGAGATGTGCACGAGTAGTGGAGAATGTACCACGATTATCGAAAGCATTTTCTCTTAGCCAGTCTAATCGGAATTGAAAGTGCATTGGGCAACTAACAAATTCTTGCAGCAGACCCAGCGGAGCTGGGCCGCTGAAGAAAGGTGTTATGTGTAAGAAGGAACGTGCAGAAACTATTGAGATTGGATTACTAAATGATCAAACCGAACTGGGAAATATTTAAAGCAAAGTTTTGTGAAAACCCTCAATCTGATTTTGAGTGGTTTTGTTATTTGCTGTTTTGTAAAGAGTTTGGCAGGTCATTCGGTATTTTTCGCTTTAAAAATCAATCTGCAATCGAAACTAATCCAATCGACAAAGATAATGAAGTGATAGGTTGGCAAGCTAAATTCTATGGCACATCACTTTCAAATCATAAGGATGACTTAGTAAAAACTATTAAAAAAGCAAAAAGAGATTATCCTAAAATCACAAAAATACTTTTCTATACTAACCAAGAATGGGGGCAAAACAAGGGCAAGAAGCCACAAGGATTGATAGAAGTTGAAGAAAAAGCAAAAGAGCTAAATATTATATTGGGATGGAGAACTGCTAGTTTTTTTGAGTCTGAATTTGTTTCCACTAAAAATGAAGTTTTTGCCAAACATTTTTTTACATCAGAAAAAAGCATTTTTGTTTTAATGGAAGAACAGCAAAAGCACACTGAAAATATTTTAAGCCAAATGCAAACAAGTATCTCCTTCAATAATCAAAATTTTGAAATCAACAGAAATAAGCAACTTGAAGAATTAAAAGATGCACCACAACAAATTTCGATATTAAGTGGCATTGGCGGAGTCGGGAAAACGGTACTTATTAAAAAACTATATGAACAATTAAAAGATGAAGCGCCTTTTGTTGTATTCAAAGCAACTGAATTTGAACTAAAAAATATAAACGATTTATATGCGGATTTTAGTTTTTACGATTTTACTGAAGTTCATAAAGATGAAAAAAATAAAATAGTTGTAATTGATTCTTCTGAAAAATTACTGGGTCTAAATAACTATGACCCTTTTAAAGAGTTTTTATCAATTCTTATTAATGATGAATGGAAAATTATTTTTACGACAAGAGATAATTATTTAGAGGACTTAAACTATCAATTTTTTGAAATCTACAATATTGCTCCATTAAATATAAGCATCAATAATTTAGAGTTGAAAGAACTCAGTAAGATTTCAGAGGAACACTCATTTTTATTGCCCAAAGACGAAAAGCTACTGGAGTTAATAAGAAATCCATTCTATCTAAACGAATACCTGAAGTTTTATAAAGACAAAGAAGAGTTAGAGTACAGTGGATTTAAAAATAAATTGTGGAATAAAAATATAAAAAAATCCAAACCTGAACGGGAACGGTGTTTTTTACAAATAGCATTTGAGAGAGCGAATATAGGGCAATTTTTTATTAGCCCAAGTTGTGATTCGAATATTTTGGATAATGAATTAGTTGGAGATGGAATTTTAGGTTATGAAGTAGCCGGATATTTTATTACGCATGATATTTATGAGGAATGGGCATTAGAGAAAATTATTGAGAGTGAATTTCTAAAAAAAATGGTAAATCAGGATTTTTTTAAGAAAATAGGACAATCACTTCCTATTCGCAGAAGTTTTAGGAACTGGCTATCAGAAAAACTTTTATTAGAAAATGATGACATCAAAAATTTTATTGAAGAAATGGTTGAGAGCACAGAAATTGAACCGTTTTGGAAAGATGAGATATTAGTTTCTGTTTTACTCTCAAATTATTCAAAAGTATTTTTTGACCTTTTTAAAGACGAACTGTTATCTGATGAACAAAACTTATTAAGAAAACTTACTTTTATATTAAGAATTGCTTGCAAGGAAGTTGATGATGATTTCTTCAGGCAGTTGGGTATTAAAAACCTGAATTTATTTTCCCTGAAGTACATCTTAACAAAACCCAAAGGCCAAGGATGGGAGAATCTTATAAAATTTGCTTATGATAATATAGAATCAATTGGCATTAAAAATATCAATTTTATTTTGCCGATAATCCACGATTGGAATAGTAAAATTAAAGAAGGTGAAACCACAAGGCTTTCAAGTCTGATTGCATTGCAATATTATCAATGGATTATCGGCGAAGATGTATATGTTTATCGTGATGATACTAAAGAGCACCTTCTGCAAACTATTCTTTATGGCTCATCTGAAATTAAAGATGAATTGAAAGAAATTTTTGATGAGATTCTAAACAATAAATGGAAAAATCACAGAGACCCATATTATGAGCTATCAAAAATTATTTTAACAAAGATGGAAGGGATTTCAATTTTTAAAGTTCTTCCTGAATATGTTTTAAAATTAGCTGATTTATTTTGGTCTTATACGAGAAAAGATGACCATTCATTTTTTCATACACGCATAGAAATAGAACAACATTTTGGTTTGGAATCCAACCATTCTGATTATCACCCCGCAAGTGCTTATCAAACCCCAATTTATTGGTTACTAAAGTTTCATCTCAAAGGAACAATTGATTTTATTCTCAATTTTACTAATAAATCAGTACAGAAGTATGCAAGCTCTGACTTTGATAATTTTGTACAAAATATTGACATATTTTTAGATGATGAAAACAAGAAAAGCCAATATGTAAGTCATTGCCTATGGAATTTATATCGTGGGACAGGCTCTCCTGTAAGTCCCTACTTACTCCAATCTATTCACATGGCCTTGGAAAAATATTTTTTAGAAATTGGAAAAATATTCGAGCCTAAAATTATAGAAGATTGGCTTATTTATCTTCTTAAAAATTCTGAATCTGCCTCAATATCATCAGTTGTCACTAGTATTGTTCTAGCTTATCCAGAAAAAACATTTAATGTGGCTAAAATTCTATTTAAAACCAAAGAGTTTATTCTAAATGATACATCCAGATTAGTTTCTGAGCACGGTGCTGAATCTTTATATTCAATTGGAAAGAGCTGGGGTATTAGAACGAATGAATTCTATGATGAAGAAAGAATAAAAACTTGTGAAGATAAACATCGAAAACTTAGTTTAGAACACCTTTTCCTTAACTATCAACTTTTTAGGAGCGAAGGGGTTGATGAGAAGGAAGCAGAAAAAAGACAAGCAATATTATGGGAAATATTAGATGATTATTATAGAGAATTACCTATAGAAGCAGAACAATCTGAATCTGATAAAACGTGGAGGCTCTTTCTTGCCAGAATGGATAGAAGGAAGATGAATATAACAACCGAAAAAACTGATGAAGGTATTGCCATTCAGTTCAATCCTGAAATTGATCCTAGTTTAAAAAAGTATAGAGAGAAATCAGTAGCGGCAAGTACCGAGTTTATGAAATATACATCGTTGAAATTATGGGCTGATTATAAATTCAATAAAGATGTGAAATATAAACAATATGAGAAGTATGAGGATGAACCAAAACTTGCTTTGAAAGAGGTAAGGGAAATTTTAGAGACGTTGAGTAAAGTTGAGCGACCTAATTCCTTAACTTTACAACATTCAGAAGAAGAAACATTTTTTCTGTTTAATCATTCAATTCCTGCATATGTTTGTTCTGTTTTGGTTAAAAACAACTTTGATGATCTCTCTGTAGAGGACAAATCCTTTTGCAAAAATATAATTTTAGAAGTTGCAGCCTCGTCTCTAAATACTAACTACCAATATCAAATATCTGATGGGGTGCAGCAAGCAATTTCTGTACTTCCTGCCCTACTTGAAGTTTTTCCAGATGAAAAAGAACATATAAAAATAATTCTACTACTAAGCCTTTTCAAAGATTCCCATGTAGGTGGTATGCTTTCAAGCAAAAGTTTTAGCATTTTTCCAATCATAGCTATCCAGAAATTATGGAAAAATAATTTTAATGATGCTCATTCTTTATTGCTTGGGTATTTGTTGCTAAGACCAAAATATGATGAGTTAGGAAGGATAATCCGAGAAGAGAATTACAAGAAAAAAGTTTATGAGTCATATGATGATCAATTGTTAAAAAGATTTATTGAGGATAATGATGAAGTATTACAACTTGTTATTGACAACAAACTCACATTGTCTAATTTGAAAGATATTGAAGAACATGATCTGTCAATTCTAAGAACAGCATTTCAGATGATTCCTCAAAAAACAGATAACAATGACCATAAGGCGATTGCTAAAGCAGTGATTTCTAGCTTTGCTAAAAAACTGGTTTTAGATGATAGGGAAGACAAGATTGATTATCAGGTTAAACATGATTTTTTACAAAACTATACTTACTTTGTGTTGAACTCACCTAAAGACGACATTCAAGATTATTTAAAACCATTTGTTGATAATTTTAATACATCTGAATCTATTGCTGATTTATTGCATGAATTTGTTTTGGCAGAGGATGCTTTAAATACATATGATAATTTTTGGTTGGTTTGGAATACTTTTAAAAGAAAAATATTTGACATTTGTAAGGAAGGTGATGAGCGTTGGTATGTGGCTAAAATAGTCAAAAGTTATCTTTTCGCCACAGTGCCATGGAAAGAATCAGCTAAAGAGTGGAATTCACTAAAAGATAATAATAAAAGATTTTTTAAAGAAGTTTCAGAGAACATTGGCCACTGTCCTTCTGCTATATATGCTGTTTCAAAATTATTAAATGACATTGGAAGCCAATATATAGATGATGGTGTTCTCTGGCTCTCAAGTATTCTAAGAAATAATCGAGATTTAGCCGATAAGAAACTCGAAACTAACACCATTTACTATTTAGAAAATCTTACTAGAAAATACATTTTTAGAAATCGTGAAAAAATCAAAAGAACAAAAGCCACAAAAGACAGCTTACTCTTAATATTAGATTATTTAATTGAAAATGGCTCTGTTGTTGGATACATGCTAAGGGAAAGTATCGTATGAAAAACGCATAACAAGGCGCTGCACTGGACGGCTATTCCGCTGCGCTCCATAGCCGCCAGTGAGCTTGGTCGTTAGATGAAAATAGAGAATTAGAGAATCCATGGATTCAGTAAATGGAACTAGATTAGAGATTTTAGAGGCTAGCGCGAAACGCGATATTATTGTGCCTTTTGAAAAACACAACTGGGAATGCTTTATTGATGGAAAGTTTCCTAATGGTGAGTACATTGTAATTAAATTGAAAAAATCTTATGCCGAATTTAAAATCGGGTTTTTGTATACCTGTGCTACAGCAAATGGCATATATAAGGTACTAGATCAAACTGTTGACTTAATAGTTCTAGATAGTGAGTTTTATCATCTAGAATCATATGCCTACGGCATCAAAACAGAAATTATCGAAAAATCTAGCATTCAGTCTTATTTGATCAAATGGAACTCTTTGATTTCTGATGGAAAAATATCTTCTGGAGGGCCAGAAAAACCAAGGATAAAAGCAAAGGAATTCACGAGTTATATCCAATCAGAGAATCCAATTAAGCAAATATGGAGTAGGATCAGGCAGTTTAGAACCAAAGGCCTTTCGAAGAAGTTAGTTATTGAACGATATACTTTAAAAGGTCTTTCATACTCTAATGATGTCATTCAGTCTAAAGCTGAAGGTTTAGCTTTTTGTATTCAAAATGGATGTGATTACTTTCAAGCTGCTAACGAACAAAAGTTGAATCAGCGAATAGTAAGCCTATATTACGGAGCAATAGCCTTTGCATCAGCAGAAATGCTTGCATCACCTGATGGCTCAAAGTCGCTTGCTGAAGTGGAGAGCATGACAAAGTTTGGACATGGTCTTTATACATTTGATTCAATTGATGATAATTCTTTTGAAGGTTTTGTAGTAGGTGTATTATCAAACGGTTTTTTCAAAAAGTGGGCGGAATTCTTAGGAGCTGACGTATCGCTTTTTCCAGCTAAGAAGCCAAAAAAAGCATCAGATATTGATCTATCAAAAAACGAAGTTACAACACTTATTGAGTTATTCTCGAGAATACCCGAGTTAGAAGACTTATTCCTGCTAGTTACGGACACTCCGGTAAATTGGTTAACTTTCAATCATGATTCAGAAGCGAATGGTAGCTTTGCGTTTAATAACGTAAGACTGAGAGAGACTTATGTCACTATCAATGATATTTCATGCTCAAAATCAAAAGAAGATATAGTAGCGTTATCGTTACCTTTAGACCAAATCGAATATCAAGCATCTGAATACCCTGGTCTTAATTTTAAAGCACTAGTAAATCATCCTAACGACGAATATTGGCACGAAGTAATTAAGCAGCACCGGAGTCCATATGCAGGCTCTACTTTCATTATCCCTGCATTCGGGTCAGTAGGTGAATATAAGGCAATATGTCTAGCATTGCTTTATTCTTTATCTATATTAGTTCGCTATAGACCCAGTATTTGGAGAGAAGTTGTTTCAGGAAAACATGAAAATTACTTAGTACTGATAGAAGAATTTTTGGATGTTTATGAGCGTATTGCACCTCAAGAGTTTTTTGAAGGCTTGCTCTCAAAAGAGATTCACGTTACTCAACCAGGGTCACTGTTTGCTCAGGTATGATAAATCATCTAACAAGTTCATTAACTCAGACGCAAAAAACTGTGTTTGGGTGTGATGCTTCGCATAATATCACACCCAAACACAGTTTTTTTCGCTGGTTATGAAGGCGTTATACAAAAAAATCGCATACCAATACTCACAGAATTAAAAACCGAATAAGGAATAAAGAAAATAAATGAGTTTAGATACAAATACATTACAACCGATTATCAACTTTATCTGGACAGTTGCAGATGATGTGCTGATTAATAAATACCTTGAAAACCAATATCAAGATGTGATTTTACCAATGACCGTTTTGAGAAGATTGGATTTGGCTTTAGAAACAACGAAAGACAAGGTTTTAAAAACCCACGAAGCGTATAAAGGAAAAATTGATAATCTATCAGGGCTATTAACAAGTAAAGAACACGGCTCGGGATTGGAGTTTTACAACACTTCGCCCTACACAATGAAAAAGTTGCTGGACGACCCGAAAAACATAGATAGCAACTTGTTGGACTATCTCAACGGATTTTCAGAAAATGTACAAGACATAATTCAAAAATTTAAGTTTCGTAACCAGTTAGAAACCTTTGAAACAACAGGCATTACTTTTTCACTAATTGAAAAATTTTGTAGCCCAAAAGTGGAGTTACGACCAGAGAAAATCTCACCAATGGCAATGGGCTATATGTTTGAGGACTTAATCCGCAGATTTAACGAAAAAACCAATGCAGCAGCAGGACGGCACTTTACGCCAAGAGAAATTATAGAACTAATGACCCATTTGGTGTATTTGCCTATAAAAGACAAAATACAAAAAGGAACATATTTAGTTTACGACCCTTGTGCAGGTTCAGGAGCGATGCTTACCCAATCTAAAAAATATGCCACCGACCCTCAGGGCGAAATAAAATCAAAAGCAAGTTTTCATTTATACGGACAAGAAAACACAGGCGAAATGTATGCGGTTTGTAAATCGGATATGCTACTAAAAGGCGAAGACCCCGACAAAATAAAGTTTGGCTCTACGCTTAGTAAATACGGCTTCAACCCTAACCTAAAATTTAACTTTATGCTTACCAACCCACCTTACGGCACAAGTTGGAAAGAAGATCAAAAAGAGTTAAATCTAGGCACAGCCAAAAAGATTGAAATAAACGACAGCCGTTTTAACTTGGCGATAAAAAACTTTAAAGGCGAAACAGAAAAAACTTGTTTAACCTCTCGTAGCAACGATGGACAATTAATGTTTATGCTACATATGCTCTCTAAAATGAAAGACCCTAAAGACGGAGGTAGCCGTATTGCTTCTGTTCAAAATGGTTCTGCCTTGTTTACAGGCGATGCAGGCAGTGGCGAAAGTGGAATAAGACAATATATATTAGAAAATGATTTATTGGAGTGCATTATCCAACTGCCAAACGATATGTTTTACAATACTGGTATTGCAACCTATGTTTGGATTATCAGCAACAACAAAGAAGCAAAACGAAAAGGCAAAGTGCAGTTGATTAATGCTTCTTCCGATGTTTTTTATAGCAAAATGCGAAAGGCTTTGGGTAGCAAAAGAAACCAATTAAACACTAACCACATTTTAAATATTCAAAATCTATATTTTGATTTTGAAGAAAACGAGCACTCTAAAATATTTGATAATGATGATTTTGGATTTTATCAAATAACCACGCATCAGCCCGAAAAAGATGAAAACGGCAAAATAATTCTTGACAAAAAAGGCAATTCAAAACCAGATAAAGCTTTAAAAGACACAGAAAATGTGCCAATGAAAGAAGATATTGATAAATATTTTGCTCGTGAAGTATCACCCTTTGCGCCTGATGCTTGGTACGATAAAAAGAAAATCAAAGTAGGTTATGAAATTGCTTTCAACAAATATTTTTATAAATATGACGCTTTGCGTTCATTAAGTGATATTAAAGCAGATATTTTAGATTTAGAAAATGAAACAGAAAACTTGCTAAAAGAAATTGTTGATTGATGGACAACAACCAACAAAATATAATAATTTACAACAGTGCAGATGGCAAAGCCTCTGTATCGCTTTTTGCTAAAGATGGCGATATCTGGATGAACCAAAATCAATTGGCAATACTTTTTGACACCTCTATACCTAATATAAGTATGCATGTATCTAACATACTGAAAGACAAAGAGTTAATTGAAAATTCAGTTATTAAGGATTACTTAACAACTGCCACAGATAGCAAACAATACAAAGTAACTTTTTACGCTTTAGATATGGTTTTAGCCATTGGTTTTAGAGTGCGTAGCAAAAGAGGAACGCAATTTAGAGTTTGGGCAAATAATCACCTTAAAGAATATTTGCTAAAAGGTTTTGTAATGGACGATCAGCGTCTAAAAAATCCAGAAGGAAGACCAGATTATTTTGATGAGTTTTTAGAACGCATTAGAGATATACGCGCTTCTGAAAAACGCTTTTACCAAAAAGTAAGAGATTTATTTGCACTCAGTAGCGATTACGACAACACCGACAAAGCAACACAAATGTTTTTTGCCGAAACGCAAAATAAACTCTTGTATGCTACGACAAGCCAAACAGCAGCCGAATTAGTAGTAGCAAGAGCCAAGCCAAATCAACCCAATATGGCATTAACCAACTGGAAAGGTGCTGTAGTAAGAAAACAAGATATTTTTATTGCCAAAAACTACTTAACAGCAGATGAAATAGACACCCTAAACCGATTAGTGGTTATATTTTTGGAAAGTGCCGAACTTAGAATAAAAGCAAGAATAGACATAACTATGCTGTTTTGGACAGAAAATGTAGATAAATTGTTAGATTTTCACAATAAAAAAATACTAAACCATAAAGGTAAAATAACCAATACCCAGATGCAAAAACAAGTACATGCTATTTATAAAGAATACGACAGTAACAGAAAAAAACACAATGCGTTACAAGCAGATAAGCAGGATTTAGAAGACTTGAAAAGTTTAGAGAATAAAATTAAAAACCAAAGCAATGAATAAATATCCGAAATATAAAAATAGTGGTGTTGCTTGGTTGGGGGAGATTCCTGAGGAGTGGGAAGAAGTTGGGCTTGGTAGTTTATTCAATCAAAGAAAAGAAAAAGTTTCAGATACTGATTATCCGCCACTCTCTGTTACGAAAAACGGTGTTCTTCCACAATTAGCAAATGCTGCAAAATCTAATGATGGAGACAACAGAAAACTTGTCCTCAAGGGTGATTTTGCTATAAATAGTCGTTCTGATAGAAAAGGGTCAAGTGGGGTTTCAATTTATGATGGTTCTGTTTCTTTAATTTATATCATCTTGAAACCTGTGAGTATTGAACCAAGATATTCTGAATATTTATTGAAATCGTATTACTTCAAAGAAGAATATTATAGATACGGCAGAGGAATAGTTGAAGACTTGTGGACAACAAAATACTCTGAGATGAAGAATATGATAATTCCATCTGCACCCAAACCCGAACAAACCGCCATAGCCAATTTTCTTGATTACAAACTCGAAAAGATAGACCGTTTTATTAGCAAGAAAAGGCAACTGATAAAACTACTAAACGAGCAAAAAGCAGCCATAATAAACCAAACCGTTACCAAAGGCTTAAACCCAAATGCCAAAATGGAACCAAGCGGTATTGAGTGGCTGGGTGACATTCCTGAGAGTTGGGAGGTTAAGCCTTTGAAGTACATTGCTAATGTTGTTCTTGGGAAAATGCTTTGCAACGAAGACAAAGGAAATTACTTCAAAAAACCTTATTTAAAATCAAAAAATATTCAATGGTTAAATGCTGATGTAACTGATGTTGAAGAAATGTGGTTTTCTGAAAAAGAAATGGAAATCTATAGGTTAAAAGCAGGTGATTTAGTTCTTAGCGAAGGTGGGGAAGTCGGAAAAACTTGTTTTTGGGAAAACCAAATAGAGGAATGCTACATTCAAAATTCTGCACATAAGGTCACTATAAATAATGATGGAATTTCAAAATACTTTCTTTACTTGTTTTTTATTTATGGTCATAAGGGTGGATTTGAAAGTATCGTTAATCGTGTAAGTATTGCGCATTTAACTAAAGACAAATTAATAAATTTAAAATGCCTAAGCCCAACTTTAGGTGAACAAAAACAAATAGCCCTTCACATCGAAACTGAAACCACCAAAATCAGTAAAACAATAACAACCATAGCAAAAGAAATAACCTTAGTAGAAGAATACAAAACCGCCTTAATAGCCGAAGCGGTAACAGGCAAAATAGATGTTAGAGATTTTGAAATTCCGCAAACCCAAACACCTTTGGCAATGGTGGCAGAAGCAACTGTAAGTTATAATAACGAGAATTAGCAATGAGCAAAACTACCAATACAAAAGAGAACGGCTTCGAACAGCATATTACAGATTATTTAGTTTCTGAAAATGGCTATGTATTGCGTACTTGGCAAGATTACGATAATGTAAATTGTGTCGATGCTGATTTGCTATTTCAGTTTTTAGAAAGTACCCAACCCAACGCGGTTGAAAAACTAAAACGCTATCATCAAGATTTATATAAGCAAAAAATACTAAAACGCATAAACGACCAAATAAAACAAAAGGGCATTATTGAAGTGTTGCGTAAAGGTGTAACCGATGGTTTTACAGATACTAAGTTGCGTTTGTTTTATGATAAACCTGTTTCTCATTACAATACACAAAATAATGATTTCTACCAAGCCAATATATTCTCGGTTATGCGTCAGGTTTCTTATTCTACAAAAAATAACAAATCTTTAGATATTGTCAATTTTATCAATGGTTTGCCCATCATCAGTTTTGAACTTAAAAACCAACTTACCAAACAAAATGTAAGCCATGCCATTAAGCAATACAAAACCGACAGAGATCCTAACGAGGAACTTTTTAGATTGGGTAGATTGTTGGTAAACTTTGCTGTAGATACCGAAGAAGTGTGGATGTGTACGCAACTCAAAGGCGATAAGTCGTTTTTCTTACCATTTAATAAAGGCAACAACAATGGAGCAGGAAATCCGCTAAATGACGGTATTAAAACTGATTATTTATGGAAAGAAATTCTAACAAGAGATAGTTTAACCAATATTCTACAAAACTACGCCCAACTAATAACCGAGGAAAAAACGGTTAAAAACAGCAAAGGCAAAAAACGAATAAAGAAAGAGAAAAAACTCATTTTCCCACGCTACCACCAACTGTCATCTGTTCGTAAAATATTGGCAGATGCACAAGAAAACGGAGCAGGACAAAAATATTTAATTCAACATTCAGCAGGTTCGGGCAAAAGTAATTCCATATCTTGGTTGGCTCATCAATTGGTAGGTCTGCACAATAAACAGGGAAATGAAACAATTTTTGATACTATCATTGTAATTACTGACCGTAGAATTTTAGATAAGCAAATACGAGAGAATATAAAGCAATACCAACAAGTAAAAGGTGTTGTTCAAGCCATTACTGAAGACGCTCAACAACTGCAATCAGCCTTAGAAGATGGTAAGAAAATTATCATCACCACTATTCAAAAATTCCCATATATTGTTGAGAAAATTGGAGATTTACCAGGTGCTAATTTTGGCGTTATTATAGATGAAGCACACAGTAGTTTGAGCGGGCAAATGGCGCGTAAACTCAACGAAACCTTATCTAAAGTAAAAGATGAAAAAGAGTTGCAAAGCAATTTAGAAAATTACAATGAAAACGAAAATGACAAAGTAACAGGCGAAGATTTAATACGAGCCCTTGTAAAATCCCGTAAACTTTTGCCAAATGCCAGTTATTTTGCTTTCACAGCCACACCAAAAAATAAAACTTTAGAATTATTTGGAGTGCCATTTGAACAAGATGGAAAAAACAAATACAGGGCATTTCATTTGTATTCGATGAAACAAGCCATTGAAGAAGGATTTATAAAAGATGTATTGCTTAATTACACCACTTATCAAAGTTTTTATGCTTTGCTTAAAAAGATAGAAGACGACCCCGATTACGACAAGAAAAAAGCACAGAAAAAATTAAAAGCCTTTGTAGAGGGACACGAACACGCCATAAAAAAGAAATCAAAATTAATGATTGACCATTTTATGGAAAATGTGGTGCAAAAAAGAAAGATTGGTGGAAAAGCAAAAGCGATGATGGTAACGAGCAGTCGTAAAAAAGCCGTTCAGTACAAACACGCTTTTGATAAATATTTGACTTCAATAAATAATCCTTACAAAGCAATTGTTGCTTTTTCAGGAGAGATTGAAGGAGAAACAGAAAGCAGTTTAAATCATTTTCCAAGCGGAAATATTCCCGAAGAATTTGAAAAAGATGAGTATAAATTCTTATTGGTAGCAAACAAATATCAAACAGGCTTTGACCAACCTTTGTTACATACAATGTATGTTGATAAAAAATTGGGTGGTGTAAATGCTGTTCAGACTTTATCTCGTTTAAATAGAAGTCATCCACTAAAACAAGACACTTTTGTTTTGGATTTTGCCAACACTTCAGAGGATATTGAAAAAGCCTTTACACCCTATTTTGAAAGCAGCATTTTAGGTGAGGCAACCGACCCAAATAAACTATTTGATTTACAAGATGCTTTAGATAATTATCAGGTTTATTCTTGTGAGCAAGTTGAAGAATTTTCGGATAAGATTTTAGAAAATGTGCCAGTTGAGCAATTACACGCAATTTTAGACGAAGCAAGTGCAGTTTTCAGAAATGATTTAGAAGAAGAACAGCAAGCCGATTTTAGAGCCAAAGTAAAAACTTATGTTCGTTTGTATATTTTCTTATCTCAAATTGTGGCCTTTGAAAATGCCTATTTAGAACGACTTTATATTTTCTTAAATCATTTGCAAAACAAACTGGGTAATGATGATATAGAAATACCTATTGATATTTTAGAAAATATTAATATGGATAGTTACCGTTTGCAATTGGAAGCAATAACCAATATAGCAATGGAACAAGGCGATGATTTACAACCAATTCCAACAGAAATGAGAGGCGGAGTAAATGACCCTGAAATCGACAGACTTTCAAGCATTTTACAAACTTTCAACGACCAATACGGAACTGAATTTGAAGATGTGGATAAGGTGAGACAAATGGTTGAAAGCATTGCAAATGATGTCGCAAAAAATAAAAAATTAATTAGCTCAATAAGTCATTCTGATGAGCAAAACGCTCGCATAACAAGTGATGGGATTGTAGGAGACGAGCTATTAAAACATATAAATTCAAATTTTGGCATATATAAACTGTATTCAGACAATAAGGAATTTAGAGAAGACTTTTCGGCAATGATGTTTGGTGCTGTAAAAGAAATATTGGAAGCTGGCGTTAATGCAAATGTATAACAAATCGTTGCACCTGACCGCTTACGCGTCAGGTGAACTCAAGCGTTATGTTTCTCTAGCTTATTCTCTCCATTGCTATTTTATATACTTTTCCTTTATCGCGTTTTCCAACAGAAATAACCATGACGGTAATAATAGAATCATTCACTTCATAAACTAGCCTGTAGCCTACTTGCCTAAGTTTAATTTTGTAAAGTTTATTGCCACCAGATAATTTAGCGCTTTCTACGTGTGGATTTTCTAAAATATCTTCGAGTTTTTTCTTGAATTGAGATTGAATAGTGGCACCTAACTTTTTCCACTCTTTAAGAGCTGTTTTTTTAAACTTTAACTCATAAGTCATTTAAGCTAACCTTTACGCTAGCTTCATTTTTTCGCTGCTCAGCAATAGCTAATAGCTCTAGATCTTCCATGTGAGCCATCATAAATTCATATGTATCTGCTGGTATGCAATAAAATGCTGGTTCATTTCTATTTAAAACAGCAATTGCCTCACCATGCGCACTCAAAGCAACTTTCATTGGGTTTTCTTTTAATTCGCTTATGCTTGCTGCTGCTTCAGTCAATATTCTAGTTGTCATGCTATCACCAGTACTATAAAGTGGTCTTTAATTAAGTCGTTAGTATAAACAACCAAACATAACAAGGCAAATCAACATGGAATATTAAAAGCGTTGCGCCAAAAACGCGCAACGCTTTTAACGCCCAGTTATTTGCGACGTTATAAATACACAGGCTTTAAAAGTTAAGCATCAAAGTATGCTGTTTCTTTTAACAAAAATGCCACTTAAGCAGTAAAGCAGTCTGAAAAAAGAGGCTCTTTAAATCATCAAGTGCGTCTAAAAAATAAAATAATAGTAACTCTGAAAATATTATTAATTGCTTTCAAATAAAATATCAGTTAACTTTAAGCCCATGCAAATCACAAGCAACAATTTCAAGGTCAGTGCAAAAAATCACTGTCCAATTTATAACAAGTCACTGCACTTGACCGCCAAAAGTGCCGTTTCGCTACGCTACACTCTGCTTTTGGCGGCAAGTGAGTTCGGGCGTTCTGGCTGTAGGAATAATGGAGACAAGCTACCTTTTATCACAGTTTGTTTTAAATATTGACATATAGTATCTATTGTCATAATATAAAACCTATATGATAAATGACAGCATAAATTTTAGTTGGGATGATGTTAAAAACAAGCAATTAAAAACTGATAGGGGCTTGTGTTTTGAGGATTTTGTTATTCAGGCTAATCAGGATAATATTTTGGATATTATCAAGCATCCGAATAGCACAAAATACTCCAATCAGCATATTTATATTGTTGAATTACAAGGCTATGTTTGTATGGTTCCTTGCGTTAAGAGCGAGGCGGGCGTATTTTTAAAAACTATTATTCCGAGTAGAAAAATGCAAAAAAAATATAGGGAGGAAAAATGAAATTAGATAAAGAAGAATTAGAATTATTAGATTTAGTGGATAAAACTGATGAATTTGAGCGGGTGGATGATTATGAACAGGCTATGCTTGAGGTTAAAATCATGGCAAAAAACTATCTTAACAAAACTAAAAATATCAATATTCGCCTGTCAGAAGCAGATATTTTGATGTTAAAGCGCAAAAGCACTGAGTCCAATATTCCTTATCAAACTTTGGTATCTTCGCTGATTCATCAATATGCTACGGATAAAATTCAATTGCATATTTAATACGAAAACTTAGATTATCAAACCGAAAGGATTTGCTCGCGGTCTAGCATAAAAAAATGGCAGATTAAGTTTAAGCCAATACCCTTTTTTTACAGAGTTGGGTCGAGTTTTTTTTACCCTTGTTTAAAACGATGAATCTGACGTCTTTGTTTTTTATTGGGTTTATGTTCTCGCTCTGAATGGCTCATTAGAGCGCGTTGTTGTTTATGTTGAATAGCTTGTTGTTGTCTTTTAAGGATACTTTCAGGGGATTCTTGGTAGCATAAAACAGCTTCTTTAGCGGGCTGTCGGTGACTGTTAATGGCGAGCACAGTTAATGTCCATTGGTAGAGTTCTTTAGTAATAGTCAGCTTAGTACCGGCTTTGACTTCTTTTGAAGGTTTACAGCGTTGACCATTCAAATGTACTTTTCCGCCTGAAACAGCTTCAGATGCCAGGCTTCTGGTTTTAAAGAAACGGGCAGTCCATAACCATTTGTCAATACGACACGCTTCTAATTTAGCCATTGATATTTGCCGTTTCTTTTTTTCTACAACCTCTAATCATTGCTCCTCGTTGTCGATAAGGATTGTGAGAAATTAGGATTAAGGATAGGTAATTCACTTTTTTGCCGTGTAAACTTAAAATATCGTGAACTATTCGCTCTTCTGGCGCCCCAGCTTTTTCTATAAAACAACTATTGCTAAGTATTTTTTTTTCTTCTAAAAGATCAATAATATCATCTAGGATTGGTTTTACTTTGAGTAATACTAAGGTGTCAAAATCGCTCAGTAATGATTCGATCATTGCTAAGCCATAGCCTGCTGGAATGATAGCTACGGTATCATCGGTATCAGCCAGTGGCATTTGTGCCAGTGCTGCGGCAGCATTGAATGAGGGAACGCCAGGGATGGTTTCTATTGGATATGAATTATTCAGTGCTTTGACGGTTTTTGCTAAATGCTGAAAAGTGGAAAAGGTGGATGCATCGCCTTCCACTAAAAAAATAACATCCTGGTTTTTGTCTAAGATTTCAATAACTATTTGTGCGGCTTGTAACCAGTATTTTGCTAATATTTCTCGGTCATGTGTCATCGGAAATATTAAAGGAATGCTGTTTTCAGGTTCTGATAAACCGGCTTGCAAGGCAATTTGTAAAGCATAACTGGCTTTGTTTTTCTTTTTAACGGGGTATGTCCAGTAGCAATTTGATTGTAATAATTGCCATGCTCGGCGGGTCATTAAATCGGGGTCACCTGGTCCTAGTGAAACGCCATAAAGTTTTCCGCTTTTTTTAGTCATAAGACTTGCCTTTGTGCAGAAACAATCCATACGGGGTTTTCTGCTTTGAGTCTGTTCATATTTAATATAGCTTGACTGCGTGAAGCTTGAAGCTGGGTAATATCCCAGACAGCCTGTTGCTTTTTGAGTGTTTCAATAGCAGTAGCCAAGTTTTCTACTGTGACAAAATTCATTACCAACCAGCCATCTGTATTTAATTGTTGTAAACATAGACTAATTAACGGGGCTAATTCACCCCCTGTACCGCCTATAAACACTGCATCAGGCTTAGGCCAGCTTTCCATGCCTAGAGGCGCTTTATTATTAATTAAGTGATAGTTATATATCTCAAAATTTTCGGCATTGGTACTGGCGATTTCAAAATCAGCACTGTTTTTTTCTACGGCATAGACATAGCCATGTGAGCAGATGCGAGCCGCTTCCAGACCTACTGCACCAGAACCTGCACCAATGTCCCAGACGATACTATGGGTTTTTAATTGCATACGTGCCAAAGAAACTGCGCGTACTTCACGTTTGGTAATCAGTCCTTTATCAGGTTTTCGTTGCAAGAAATCACTATCTTGAACACCAAAAATAATTTTTTCGATAGTTTTTTGTTGGCGTTGTAATATGACGATATTATTGCCATTAAAATTTTGTTCAGCAATGGATTCAATGTTACTACGGCTTATCACTCTTTCATCATCAGATAATAAATTTTCTGCAACGCTGATAGTAAATTGATCGGCAATGTTTGCAATTAACATCATCCGTGCAATACGATCAGGGGTGTTGTCAGGACTGGTTAAAATAGCTAATTTGTCATGATTAAAGATTGCTTGTAATAGTGGGTATAAACCATGGTCAGAACTGGCGCCTTTGCTCCATTCTCCTGCATCTTTACTATGCACAGAGACAATATGTGCATCTTGCCACGCAACACCCATACGTGCAAAGGCCAGTTGGATGGAAGAAATATTGGGGACAACGTGTAGCTGTTCATGGGGTAGTTTTTTATACAAATAACTTGCGATACCATGACAAAGTGGATCGCCTGTGGCAAATACGACGATATGTTGGTTTTGCGCTATGGCTTGTGAAATCCAGGTAGCGACTTGTGACAAGTGTCCGCTTAAATCTTTTTGTTGGGCATGGCTGATATGTTCAGCAAATAAAGTTAAAGTACGACTGCTCGCAATAATAAGGTCAGCATTTTCTATTAACTTTAATGTGGCAGGTGTCAGTCCTTGAATGCCATTGTCCAATACGCCAATAATATTACAACGCATTAATGCTCCTCATAATGTCCTAGTTTTTCTCCATCAAAATCACAGATTAAAATGGTGTATTTAAAAGTTTTAGGGTATCGTGCTTGCAATGTGTTAACTACACGTTTAGACAAGGCTTGATAGAAGACATCGCTTAAACCGAGTTCTTGCATACATTCTCCGGCAAATCTGGCTGTTTCTCCATCACTTATGGCTTGACATATTTCTGCTTTAGCACCGATAGAGGCTGCTATGTCGGCCAATAACTGAGTATTCACGGGATTTCTGCGAGCATGAGTGATAATTTCACCTTGTGCCATTTTAGTAATCTTACCAACCATACCGCCAATAATAATATGGGCAATGCCGCTATCTCTGGCAGCGTCTAGTGCAGGGCCTAAGAAATCACCCATTTGTACAAAACAGGCAGGCTCCAGTTTAGGTAATTCTCGAATGGTGAATTTTTCAGTACGACCACCTGTCGTTAATACCACGGTATCTAACTGCTGTCTGGCTGCAACTTCAACGCCTTGTACAACACTGGCTCGAAAAGCGGCAGTAGAATAGGGATGAACAATACCAGTAGTGCCTAATATGGAAATACCATCAATGATGCCTAAGCGATCATTCAGGGTTTTTTTAGCCATTTTTTCACCGTCTGGTACGGAGATGGTGATTTTTAAGCCTTGCTCTCGTAATAATTCGCTTGCGATCTCACGAATGTTATCCTCAATGTTCTGTCTTGGTACTGGGTTAATGGCTGGGCCTCCAACTTCAAGTCCTAAGCCACGCATAGTGATGGTACCGACACCTTTACCAGCGGTTAAAATAATTCGCTCTGCTTGTTCAGGTAAATATTCAATATCTACTGTTAAATGCGCTTGATGGGTGCAGTCAGGATCATCACCCGCATCTTTAATCACCACAGCATGTGCGATTGATGGGCTAGATAAGCCCTCTGTGACATCAAATTTTACGCGTTGACCATTAGGTAATAGAGATTCGATTTGTTCAGGTACCTGTCCTGTCAGCAAACCAATAGCGGCTGCTCTTGCGGCGGCGGCAGAACAGGCACCAGTGGTAAAACCTTTACGCGTCCCTTTTGGCTTTTTAGCTTGCATTCGGATTATTTGCTTTGGGCTTCGGCCAATGCCAAAAGTGCATGAACGGCAGCAACAACCAAGGTTGACCCACCTTTGCGACCGTGAGTAATAATCCAGGGGATATTATCTAATTGTTCCAGTGCAGCCTTTGATTCTGCGGCAGAAACAAATCCTACAGGCATGCCGACAATTAAAGCAGGCTTAATATAGTCTTCTTTAATCAAGCGAATGACTTCCAGTAGTGCCGTGGGGGCATTACCAACCGCTACAATACTATTATCCAGTAATTGTGCTCGATGTGCTTTACGCATGGCTTGCACAGCCCTGGTTGAATTTTCAGCTTTTGCTGTTGTTATGACATCTGCATCAGCAATAAAATGATGGCTGTTAACGCCAAAATGGCTGAGTCTGGGTTTAGATAGTCCAACACAAATCATTTCTACATCAGCAACAATAGCTGCACCGGATAAAATAGCGGCAAGACCTGCTTCAACAGCTTGAGGATGAAAACGCGCTAGACCATTAAATTCAAAATCGGCAGTAGCATGAATCATGCGTCGCACTATATGCCATTGTGCTTCTGTATAGTGATGTGTTCCTATTTCTTGATCAACGATAGCAAATGAATCATGTTCAATTTTTTGACCAGCCTGAGTCATTTGCTCAGTGATAATGTTTGTATTCATAGTGAAATTTAATTGAAGGCTATAAGCTGAATAGGGGGGTGATCTATTTTATAAGCAAAATAGAGGGCTGGGAAGCCTACACCATTTATTCTTGAAAATGGTATTACAAAGTCAGTTGTTGCTAAAAATTGTTTTTAACTACTTAGCGTACTCCGTAACTGCTTAGATTGCCCTCTATTTTGTTCAAGAGCAAGGCGAAAGCACGGAGTTTACAGGTGTAAATGGACACTTTCAACAAGGCTATTGGACTGGAAAGCAGCTAGATTAGTTAATTTACCATAAGGACAGTAGAGACAGGGCATGCCCTGTCTGTCTCTATCCCAACATTTTTAGGTGAATGTTGGGTTACGAAAAGCACGTAACCCAACCTACGCGCCCTTAACCCTTAACCCTTAACCCTTAACCCTTAACCCTTAACCCTTAACCCTTAACCCTTAACCCTTAACCCTTAACCCTTAACCCTTAACCCTTAACCCTTAACCCTTAACCCTTAACCCTTAACCCTTAGTCTTTAGTTCTGTAGTTACAAAATTATTTTTGCTTATGATAGATGCACTCTAGGGTCGGCAAAGGTATAAGAAATATCCGTCAATAACAGGCCAAAAATATACAGTGCTGAACCTAAAAAAACCATGGATCGAACAATAGCAAAATCCTGACGGTTGATGGCATCAATAGTGTAACTACCTAAGCCTGGAATACTAAAAAAAGATTCCATAATCAAACTGCCCATGAATAATAACGGTAATATCGCAACAACGCCGGTTAATATGGGGATCATGGTGTTTTTAAGTACATGTTTGAATAACACTTGCGTTTCTGTTAAGCCTTTTGCCAAGGCTGTGCGGACATAATCTTTTTCTACTTCTTCAAGGAAAAGCGTTCGATACCAACGCGCCCCCGATCCTATACCAGAAATTACCGAAATAACGACAGGTAAAATGAGGAACTTAATGGCTGATAGCCCCGTGTCATACCCAGACACAGGAACCAGTCTGAGTAATTTTCCAATAAAAAATTGACCGCCTATGATGTAAAACAGAGAAGAAATGGACATTAGAATGACGCACAAAACGATACTGCTAAATTCCAGATAAGAGTTCCTAAATAACACCATCATCAATGCGACAGAAATATTAACCAGTAAGCCTACGATTAAAGAAGGTATAGCAATACTTAAGCTTGGCCACATGCGCTGTTTAATATCGGTAGCAATATTTCTACCACTATCCGACAATCCAAAATCAAATAAGAACAAGCCTATGGATTTTTTATAAAAAATAGTTTCTGTCCATTTTTTATCAGATTCCGCTTGCTCATTCCATAATAAAGGTAAATCGTAGCCATGTTGGTGCTTCCAGTTTTGAATGGCCTGCTCAGTGACATGTTTTTGTCCTAATTGCATACGAGCCATGTCATCTGGACTATTGACTACAAAAAACAAGATAAAAGTCAGTATATTCACTCCCATTAACAAAGGAAGTGCATACAAAAAACGACGGATAATATATTGAGTCATTGGCTAGGCATTAAAGTAAATCGGATGCGTATTTTATCTACTGGATTATGAACGCTTATACGCCTTGAATACGAACAAAAATTCTGCGTCAAATTTGAGGATATTATTAAATCCTCGCTCCTTAGTGCAATAATAGCATTTATATTTGTCGTTAAGCTAACGCGCAATAAATAAACACCCCAGCTTACCTAGGATTTTATTCATCTTTAAGGTGCAACGAAGGGGGTATAACAGGCTATGTGAGCTAAGTTGCAACGCCTAAGATGGATAAAAAGAGCAACCAGACGGGCAGGTTATTTGTAACACGGCTAGTTGAATGTGCTTGGCTAATGTTTATTAAAGATAATAGAACATTAGAATGAGAGGCATTACTTTTGATGTTAAGGATATTTCTAGTACTGCAAAAATGCAATATTCTATTTTGCTTATTTTGTTTTTGTGTGCTTAAATCGCTTTGAGATTTTGTTGGCTGTGACTACTGTAATAGCAGTAGCTAATTAGCATTAATTAAACTCTATTTTTTGGAGGAATCCTTAAGTCTGTTTTGTAGTTGCCTCACTATATGATATTACTTAAGGTATACAGTTAATTTTTTCAATAACCTGTTTGTTTTAGTCATGAAAATGACTGGATTAATGTGGCATCGAATGCTTGGTTGTTGAACATTTTGTTTGTTTATTCCTTAGGTAAATTATTTTTGGGGTAATGTTTTGGAGATTTAGATTATGAATAGTCTTACCGCACTCTCTTTGAGTATTGGTGTTTTGGCTGGCTTAGCTACTTTTTTAGCCGTAGGGCCTTTGAGTGGTGTTTTTTTGATTTGGGCTGCAACAATTTCCTGGGCGGCCTATTTTGCTTTAGGCGGTGATGATGCGGCAGCAAAGAACACTATAGTATGTAGTATTTTTGGTGTTTTCATGGCAACTTATGCTGCTGTTGAAATTACTAATATAGCACCTGATGCAACATTGGGTTTTCCTGCAATGGCTGCAATTATAGTCTGTGTTACTGTGATAGTCTCGTGTTTAGCAGCGAATATTCCAGCATTGGCAACTATTCCTGCAACAGTATTGGGATATTCAGCAACATTTGCTTATCTTTTACAAACACCAGAGATGTTAACACCCGAGGTTCTATTAAATCTTGAATGGAACAATCCTTGTTTGTTGATTTCGTTTTCTTTGGCACTAGGCGTAGGTTTTGGTATAGCATCTGGAAAGCTAGCGGCTATGTGGACTACAATAGAAGATTAATGGCTTATATGTAAGCTGGGTGGAATATCTGACATTAGCCCAGCTTACATTAGTAAATTGTAACTACTCAGCGTACTCCGTAACTGCTTAGATTGCCCTCTGTTCTGTTCAAGATAAAGGCGTTCAAGAGCAAGGCGAAAGCGCGGAGTTTACAGGTGTAAATGCGCACTTTCAACGCGGCTATTGGACAAAACAGAGGGTAAGCGGAGTAGTTACAGTAAATTTTAATACCTGTCCTACTATCTAGTGAGCACCATAATGAGAATCAATATAACGTACAACCAGTTGCTGAAACTCTTCAGCAATTTTATCCCCCTTTAAAGTGACGGTTTTCTTGCCATCTTCATAAACAGGGGCAACAGGTGTTTCACCTGTACCAGGTAAGCTAATTCCTATATTAGCATTTTTGCTTTCTCCAGGGCCATTGACAACACAGCCCATAACAGCGACTTCCATTGCTTCCACACCTTTATATTTTTTCTTCCAAATAGGCATATGGGAACGTAAAAAGGATTGAATTTCCTGAGCCAGTTTTTGAAAATAGTCACTAGTTGTTCGGCCACAGCCAGGACAAGCAATAACCATAGGGGTAAATGAGCGAAAGCCCATAGTTTGCAACATTTCTTGAGCAACAATGACTTCAGTTGTTCTATTGCCGCCTGGTTCTGGAGTTAAGGAAACACGAATGGTATCTCCAATACCTTGTTGCATGAGTACAGATAAGGCAGCGGAAGATGAAACGATACCTTTAGATCCCATGCCAGCTTCTGTTAATCCTAAATGTAATGCGTAATCACAGCGTGAGGCAAGGTCTTGATAAATGCTGATGAGTTCTTGTACGTTACTAATTTTACAAGACAAAATGATTTTATCTTTTCCTAAACCATATTCCTGAGCCTTGGCTGCACTTTCTAGTGCTGAAATTACGATAGCTTCACGGGTAATAACAGGTAATTCATCGGGATTGTCTTTTAATCTGTTTTCATCTAAAAGTCTTGTGAGAACGGATTGATCTAGACTTCCTCCGTTAACGCCAATGCGAACGGGTTTATTGTATTGGCAGGCAAATTCAATCATTTGCTGAAACTGGGGGTCGCGATTTTTACCACGTCCAACATTGCCTGGATTAATTCTGTATTTTGCCAATACTTCAGCGCATTCGGGATACTTGGCTAAAAGTTTGTGTCCATTAAAATGAAAATCACCGACTATAGGAACAGAATAACCTTTTTGTATTAATTGATTGTGAATCTTAGGTACGGCTTTTGCTGCATCTTCTGTATTGACGGTGACTCTCACTAATTCTGAACCGGCAATAGAAAGCTCCATTATTTGTTGCACAGATTTAGCAACATCAGCAGTATCCGTGTTAGTCATGGACTGTACAGCAATGGGTGCGCCACCCCCCACTTGAATGTTGCCAACCATAACGGCTTGGGTTTGTTTTCTTGGACTAATTGACATGATTTTTCTAAAGATTATTAACGGTGTTTATCACCTTAAACCCACTAAGATTTAGCTGATATGAGCAATAATTATACTCCATAGATGTTAAACAAAGAGTTAAATTATGAGGATAAATTATTTTTCTGATATTCATATAGTATTCAACTCTTTGGAAGCCCCTGATAATAATGCTAAGCTAACGGGCAATAAATAATAGCATTTATTTTTGAAAATGCTATAAACCACAAGTAGCTCTATATGTACATGTTTTAGGGCTTAACATCAACATCTGGCTTATGAAAATAAACAAAAAATTATGTTTGTATATATTGTTTTTACCGAGTTTATTGTGGGCGGCGGATAAGCCTGATTTGTTTTTACTCAAAACTTACGATAAAACAAAACCTGTGGTGGGTTGGGTGATGAGTGAGAAGTTTGATGGTATTCGGGGGTTTTGGGATGGTGAGCAATTATTGACGCGAGGCGGGCATAAAATTATCGCACCTGACTGGTTTGTGGAACATTATCCGCCGTTTGCGATTGATGGAGAATTATGGACGAAACGTGGGGATTTTGAGCAAATCAGTAGTATTGTTAGGGGCAAAAATCCTGATAATCGTTGGCATAAAATTACCCATCAAATTTTTGAAGTACCAAATCAAGAGGGTGGACTGCTGGATAGACTGACAGTTTTGCGAGATTATTTAAAAACACAGCCGAATAGCCCCATTAAAATCATCAAACAACACGCAATTATTCAGCACAATCAAGTTGAGACTTTTTTGCAAGAAGTGACTCAAAAAAACGCGGAAGGTGTGGTGCTTAGAGACCCGAATACTGCTTATCAAACAGGTAGATTGAGTTCGGCACTGAAAGTGAAAAAACATTTAGATACAGAGTGTGTAATTGAAAAAATATTGCCTGGCAAAGGCAAATATACGGGAAATATGGGATCGCTATTATGTAAAACTAAAGACGGCGTTATGGTAAAGATTGGCTCAGGGTTTAAAGACACCCAGCGTGAGAACCCATTTCCCATAGGTACTACAGTTACTTTTAAATATTATGGCTTAACAAAAAAGGGAAAATTTAAGTACCCTGTTTTTTTGCGGATTAGACCTTAAATGGATGTAACTGAATTAGTTAATTTGCCATAAGGACAGTAGAGACAGGGCATGCCCTGTCTCTATCCCTATCTCTATCTCTATCTCTATTCCAATTGTTTGATTTTAAATCAAAAGAGGGCAATCTAAGCAGTTACAAATAGATTAAGGGCAACTGTTGCTTCTAGCACTAACCTGTTGGGAAATACCAACAGAGCTAATTCTTAGTTTTCTTGGTGTGGAGTGCTATTAGAGGGCTGGGTTGGGCGGTAGCTATTAATAATAGAATGGATAATTACTGTTGTTTAATTGATACTGTTTTTAATATTACATTGATTTATGAATAAAATAACCTTATCATTCACGATCCATAACCCATAACTCATAATGTTCAGATAATATAATGACTAAGAACTTGAGATACGCACTGATTTATTTATTTTTACTAAGCTCTGTGGCACAGGCACAGACTATTAAACAAGATAGCCGATCCGTTGAGCTAGAAGAGTTTGTGGTTATAGGCTCTAGGAGTCAGGCACCACGTTCGGTTAAAACATCCCCCGTACCTATAGACGTAATCAGCGGTAGCGAAATACTAAGCTATGGCGGTGGCGATCTCAGCACCCAACTTTCCCACTTAATTCCATCTTATAATGTTAACGAACAACCCATTAGCGACGCTGCAACATTTATCCGTCCTGCCAACTTGCGTGGTCTGCCGTCAGGCTCCACTTTAGTCACCATTAATGGTAAACGCCGCCATCGGGCAGCCGTTATTACCCTATTGGGTGGCGGTGTGTCAAATGGTTCGCAAGGGGTTGATGTTTCTACCATACCAGCAATTGCACTAAAACAAGTTGAAGTCTTACGTGATGGTGCATCCGCACAATATGGCTCAGACGCTATCGCTGGAGTGCTGAACTTTCAGCTCAAAGATGCCGCAGAGGGTGGCTCGACAAGTATGCGTTGGGGAGAACATTATAAAGGTGATGGCGAAAGGTATAGTATCGCAGGTAATATTGGCTTGCCATTAACGGATGCAGGGTTTATTAACTTGAGTTACGAGTTTAGCGAAGCCAACCCCACCAGTCGTAGTGTGCAACGCGATAATGCACAAGAATTGATTGATAAGGGCAATACTGGTGTGCCTAACCCAGCACAGATTTGGGGCTCGCAAGAAATTAATGATGACCATAAAATATTTGTCAATACGGGTTTTACATTTAACGAGGCAGTTGAAGTGTATGCCTTTGCTAATTATGCCGAGCGTCAAGCAGAAAACGGCTTCTTTTTCCGTAGCCCAGGTTGTGATGCTGACGGTCTTGGCTGCTCTCCCAGAACGGGGGTTTTTGTTAGAGGCGACCGCACAGAAACTTTGCCAGCAATTAATGGTTTTAGTTTTAAAGATCGCTTTCCCAGTGGCTTTACCCCACAATTTAGCGGTGAGCTTGAAGATTACAGTGTTGCCGGTGGTGTTCGTGGCAATGTAGCGAATGATTGGCATTATGATATAAGTGGCTCTTTTGGCAGAAACAGAATTGATTTTTCTCTTAAAGACACCATTAATCCGCAGTTAGTAACCTTGGGTGCTGATATTCCAACAGAATATGAATTAGGCTCCCATATACAAACAGAATATATTTACAATCTGGATTTGTCTAAACCAGTTGATTTAGACTTTTTTGCTTCACCGCTGTATGTCAGCTTTGGCGGCGAATATCGCCGTGAGCAATTTGAAATTGTTGCTGGTGAGAGAAACTCATGGTATGTCGATGAACGAGAAATCTATGGCGCTAACAGCGATAAAACGCTGTCAGAATTGGGCTACGGTGCGGGAGCTAACGGCTTTGTAGGGTTCCACCCTAGTACCGCAGGGACTAATTCCAGAAATAGCTGGGCTGGCTATCTTGAACTGGAAACAGATATTATTGAAGATGTGTTGCTGAACACGGCAGTGCGTTACGAAAATTATGACGACTTTTCAGAAACCGTCAATGGCAAGGTTGCATTACTTTGGCAAGCAATCGAGCCACTTGCTTTGCGTGCCTCGTTTAATACCGGTTTTAGAGTACCTACCGTAGGGCAGGCATCACTGCGTGCTATTACTACAGAATTTAGCGATGGTGAGCTAAAAGATAGCTTAATTACTACGGTGGATGACCCGCTTGCCATAGCCAATGGTGCTAAGGCGCTCAAAGCAGAAGAGTCGATTAATTTTAGTGTCGGTATCATTGCCAATCTGGGTGATGTTGATATTACAGTGGATTACTTCCATATTGAAATTGAAGACCGTCTTGCCCTTACCCCTGTACAGAAGATAACAGGCAACGATGATTTCAGTTCAGTACGTTATTTTACCAATGCTTTTGATACCACCACCCAAGGTGTCGATATTGTTGCAAGCTATCCCTTGCAATGGCTTGGCGGTGAGACGCTGTTTAGTGCCATTGGTAATTGGACTGACACCAAGGTTGACAAATACGACGCAGATATTATCACCGACGTACGCATAAACCAGTATGAAAAAGCCTTACCAGAGTTCCGCTTCTCACTGGAGGGAAAGCATACCTATGGGCCTTGGCAGTTTTTGCTCAGAGGGCGATTTTATGATGGTTTTTATGAAGCACATACCGATTCAGCAAGCACCATCATTAATGCCGACCCTCGCTGGCTAATGGATACAGAGTTGGCTTACGATATAAAAGGAACAAGTTTTAGCAAAGAAAAGTTGACTCTTGCAGTAGGCGCTAAAAATGTGTTTGATCAATATCCCAGTAAAAATCCGCATTCTGGAGGCACTGGCTCAAAATATCCAGAAAGCTCGCCTTACGGCTTTAATGGTGGGTTTTATTACACTAGCATCAATTATACTTTTTAGCATCTGTCAGAGACCTTCGTAGAGACAGGGGGTGCGGTAGAGACAGGGCATGCGGTAGAGACAGGGCATGCCCTGTCTCTACTTGGGAACCAGAGAAAACCTTACACCATTTATTCTTGAAAATGGTATTACCCAAAAACCACCCCATCAATACTCTGTGCATTTAAAAAAGATCGAATGTCCATCCTTTTTTTTCCAGGAAATTGAATTTCAAGTAAATCAATAACACCTTGTCCTGTACATACACAGGCCCGTTTATTTTGTTGAACCACCGTACCTGCTGGTAAGCTGAAAGTATCAGAGCTTATAGCCGCTTTCCAGATGCGTAAAACCTTGCCTTGGCATAAAGTTTGAGCAACAGGCCAACTGTTAAGCCCTCTAACTTGTCGGTCAATTTCTAGGGCTGACTGCTTCCAGTTGATTAAAGCTTCCTTTTTTTCTAGTTTTTCTGCATAAGTGACCCGTGATTCATCTTGTTGGCTGGCAACAGCCGTTCCATTTTCAATTTTATCTAATACCTTAAGTAGACCCATTGCACCAAGCTCAGCTAATTTATCATGCAAGTCACTACTGGTATGATACGGTTCAATAGTGCATTGCTCTTTGTACAACATATCTCCAGCATCCAGTTTTTTGATAACCTGGATGATAGTAATACCCGTTGATGTATCACCAGCCATTACCGCGCGATGAATAGGAGCCGCGCCTCTCCAGCGTGGCAATAAAGAGCCATGAATGTTGATACATCCCAGTTTGGGAGTATCTAAAACAACTTGAGGCAAGATGATGCCATAAGCCACTACCACCATCAGATCGGCTTCAAATGCGGATAATAATTTTAAATCCTCTGCCGTTTTTAATGTTTCGGGTTGAAAAACGGGAATATCAACACTTAAAGCTAAAGTTTTAATCGGACTGGGGCTTGATTTTCTACCTCTCCCAGCAGGTCTATCGGGTTGTGTGTACACAGCGCAAACCTGGTGTTTTGATTCTATTAATTGTTGTAAAGCAGGGGCTGCAAAATCAGACGTTCCAGCAAAAATAATATTCATCTTTATTTTTTACCTGCCTGTTTATGAATTTTTTCCAGTTTAGCCTTGATTCTTTGTCGTTTAAGTGGCGACAAATAATCGACAAACAGCTTGCCTTCTAGGTGATCTATTTCATGTTGAATGCAAACGGCTAAAAGTTTATCAGCTTCCATTTCAAATGCCAGACCATCTTTATCCTGTGCTTTTACTTTTATCTGTTCTGCACGAGTAACATATTCAAAGAAGCTAGGTACGGATAAACAGCCCTCTTTAGATTCTTCCTCACCTGTTTGTTCTATAATTTCAGGATTAATTAAAAACAAGGGCTGGTTTTTTTCTTCACTGACATCAATAACAATGACACGTTGATGAATATTAACCTGAGTGGCTGCTAATCCACAGCCATAAGATTCATACATAGTTTCCAGCATGTCATCAAGCAATGTTTTGATTGTTTGATCAAAATCAGTAACTTGTTTTGCTTTTTTACGCAAGCGCTTGTCAGGAAATTCAAGAACAGTTAAAAGGCTCAATTACAACTCCAGTTTAAAAATGTTTAACAATAGGAATGAAATATACATTTTACTCATTGAGAATGTATACCCAATAAGTTTTCAGTCCTTTATGCTGACAATTTTATCCGATTGCAAACAAAATCTAAACAAGCTTTGCTATTTATGGGCTAAGAAATCAATAGTAGAACACCATGATATTTGGCTACAGAATTATAATAGCCACTATTTTAAAGTAGCGATAATCTTTAGTTTTTGGTTAAAATATCAAACCAGAAAGTAATACTAATTATCAGTTGTTTTTAGAGATGACGGGGGCGAATGCTCGTCAATTGGTAGTGGTGCGTTTATAAGTAGAATTCAAGTATATTCATAAACTCAATGAAGCTAAAAGTCAGATTTGACAATCAATCATCAAAACGTAAAATAATCGGTTGATTGTATATTTTGCATTTTTAATACAGTGTTAATTTTAAAAATATATTCAATGCTTCTAAAAAATTAGGTATTTAAATGAGTCATACATTATATGAGGCTAATGTTCAACGTGTTCAGCGTTGTGAACTGGCTGTTCCTGGGTCAAATCCTAGTATGTTTGAGAAAGCAATGAAAAGTGGGGTAGACTTCATTTTTCTTGATCTTGAGGATGCTGTGGCACCTGATGATAAATTGCAGGCACGTAAAAATGTTATTGAAGCTATTAATGACATGAGCTGGGCTGAGCATGGTGTCACTATTTCTGTAAGAATCAATGGTTTGGATACAGAATTTATGGTACGTGATGTCGTTGATTTGATGGAGCAATGTGGAGAAAAACTGAACACAATACTCATACCTAAAGTGGGTGTTTATGCTGATGTGTATATGGTTGATTCAATGATAAATCAGTTAGAAATGCAAGAAAGACTAAAAAATAAAGTGGGTATTGAGTGTTTGATTGAAACTGCTTTGGGGATGGCAAATGTTGAAGATATTGCTAAACAAGGAGCCATTGCTGGGCGTATGGAAGCTTTGCATTTTGGTGTAGCCGATTATGCCGCCAGTAACCGTGCAAGAACGACAAATATTGGTGGATTAAACCCTGACTATCCAGGAGATCAATGGCATTCAGCAATCAGCCGAATGACTGTTGCCTGCCGAGCATACGGTTTAAGACCGATTGACGGGCCTTTTGGTGATATTAAAGACCCTGAAGGTTATAAATTGGCAGCTAAAAGATCCGCTGCATTAGGTTGTGAAGGTAAGTGGGCAATTCATCCTTCCCAAGTTGCGTTGGCGAATGAGATATTCACTCCTCCAAGCGCTGAAATTGATAAAGCAAAACGTATTTTAGTTGCGTTAAAAGAAGCGGCGGCACAGGGTAAAGGTGCAGCCGCACTAGATGGACGTTTAATTGATGCCGCTTCTGAAAAAATGGCACAGAATATTGTTAAATCTGCTGAAGCGATTGCTACAAAAACCAAATAATATAGGAATATTATGGATATTCATGAGTATCAAGCGAAAGAAATTTTAGCGGGCTATGGTGTCAGAATTGCTGATGGAGGCTTGGCATATAGCCCCGAAGATGCGGTACAGCGTGCTAGAGAAATTGGTGGTGATGTTTGGGCAGTTAAAGCCCAGATTCATTCAGGGGCGCGTGGCAAAGCGGGTGGTATTAAAATTTGCAGGTCTTATGAAGAAGTCGAGGTTGCTGCTGAAGCTATGTTGGGGCATCGTTTGGTGACCCAGCAAACAGGTTCTGCTGGTAAAGTTTGTTTAAGGTTATATATTGAAGCTGGAACTAATATAGCAAAAGAACTCTATTTTAGTTTGTTGGTTGATCGCGCCCATGAAAGTATCATAATGGTTGGTTCTGCTGAGGGGGGTATGGATATTGAGGCATTAGCCGAAGATAGTCCTGAAAAAATCAAGAAAATTCAAATTGATCCTGCGGTCGGTTTGCTGGACTTTCAGGCGAGAGGAATGGCTTTTTATCTTGGGTTAGAACCTTCTCAAATTAGTCCGGCGGTCAAATTAATTTCGGGTTGTTATCGAGCAATGCGTGACTTAGATGCCAATATGATAGAAATAAACCCCCTGATTGTGACTGGGGGGAGTGGTAAATTAATGATTATGGATGCGAAAATAAACTTTGATGATAACGCCTTGTTTCGTAGACAAAAAGTGACAGAACTACGGGATAAAACCCAAGAAGATAAGCGGGAAATGGCAGCAGCAGATCGTGGTCTGAGTTATGTCGGCTTGGATGGTGATATTGGTTGTATGATTAATGGTGCTGGCTTGGCTATGGCAACCATGGATATGATTAAATTGGCAGGTGGAGAGCCTGCTAATTTTCTGGATGTGGGTGGTGGTGCATCAGCAGAACGTACAGAAAAAGCATTTCGCCTAGTATTAGCTGATGAAGGTGTAAAAGCTATGCTGGTTAATATTTTTGCTGGAATTAATCGATGTGATTGGATAGCAGAAGGGGTGGTACATGCGGTCAAGAAAATTAATATGAAGATACCTTTGATTGTTCGCTTATCTGGGACGCATGTTGAAGAAGGTCGTAAAATAATTGAAGAAAGTGGTTTGCCAATTATTACCGCAACTACTTTAGCGGAAGTTGCTGAAAAAGCAGTCGCTGCACGTAATGCACAAATCGCTAAAGAAGCAGAGGAAGCCACATAATGTCTATTTTTATTGATGAAAAAACACCGATAATTGTACAAGGTTTTACTGGGAAAATTGGTTCTTTTCATGCCCAGGATATGATCGAATATGGTTCAAATATAGTGGGTGGTATTACCCCGGGTAAAGGGGGGCAAACTCATTTACAACGCCCTGTTTTTAATACGGTGCGTGAGGCAGTGGAACAACAAGGAGCCGAGGCAAGTATTATTTTTGTTCCCCCAGCATTTGCCGCAGACTCCATTATGGAAGCTGCTGAAGCGGGCATTAAGTATTGTGTTTCAATCACAGATGGTATTCCTACTCAGGATATGATGAAAGTTAAACAATTCTTGCGTAAATTCCCAAAAGATAAGCGAATGGTTTTAACAGGTCCCAACTGTGCAGGGACAATTAGTCCAGGAAAAACGATGTTGGGTATTATGCCTGGACATATTTATAGACAGGGTATTGTGGGTATTGTGGGTCGCTCAGGTACTTTGGGTTATGAAGCTGCTGACCAAATGAAAGAGCTTGGAATAGGTGTTTCAACTTCTGTGGGTATAGGAGGCGATCCTATTAATGGAAGTTCGCATCGTGATATTTTTGAAAAATTTGAACAGGATGATGAAACCAAAGTGGTTTTGATGATTGGAGAAATTGGAGGGTTGCAAGAAGTTGATGCGGGACTATATGCTAAAAAACAGATGAGCAAGCCTGTAGTAGCTTATATTGCAGGTTTGACCGCGCCTAAAGGACGCAGGATGGGGCATGCGGGTGCCATTATTTCTTCTTCTGGAGAGTCTGCAGCAGAAAAGGTTGAAATGTTACAAGATTTGGGTGTAATAATTGCCCCTACACCTTCGGCAATGGGGGAAACTATTGCTAAAGTGTTAAGTAAAAGGTAATTAAAGAGGGTATCGAAGCAGTTACGGAGTACGCTGAGTGGTTACGAATTGATTGAAAAAGTCATAAAGCACCTCACTTTGATTGAATAACAAAATCGTAAGCCATTGAGTTTATTACTCTCTGGTGGCTGTCTGAGAGTGGCGTAATTCGCTACTCACCGTATCTCTGCTAATGTTGTTCTCTTCTTGCATAGTGTTGTAATAATTTTTTGTTGAATATGACATAGTAAGTAATTATAATGGGCGATTAATTAAGCGAGCGTGGCGGAATTGGCAGACGCGCTGGATTTAGGTTCCAGTATCTTAGGATGTGAGAGTTCAAGTCTCTCCGCTCGCACCATTTTAAAGTTAACGATAATCATCGTTAATTTCTCATTTAGTACGTAAATGATAGCATTCATCGGTTATCTAAAAAATCATAATATTGAGGTAAATTAATGCAAGTTTCTGTCGAAAAGACATCAGAATTGAGTCGTAAAATGACGGTAAGTATTCCTGAAGATATGATTCAGGAAAAAATGGAGGTTCGATTCAAGTCTTTAGCGCGTGAAGTTAAAATTGATGGTTTTCGTCCAGGCAAAGTACCTGTGCGTGTTGTGAAAAAACTGTATGCTGAAAGAGTGAGAGGAGAAATTACTGGAGACTTAATTCAATCAAGCTATCTTGATGCTTTGAAAGAGCAAGACTTGAACCCCGCAGGGCATCCACATATTCATCCTGTTGAGGAAACGACAGGTTTTGAATATACCGCTGAATTTGAAATTTATCCGAAAATTTCATTAGATAATGTGTCTTCTTTAGAAATTAAAAATCCGACAGCAACTGTTCAACAAGCTGATATTGATTCCATGGTGGCTAAACTAAGAGATCAAAAGAAAGAATGGAAAATTGTACAGCGTGCTTCAGCAAAAAGAGATCAAGTAACGGTTCATTTTTTAGGGGTTTGTGAAGGTGAAGACTTTACGGAGGGTAAAGTTGAAAATTATTCAGTAGAAATTGGTTCTGGACAAATGATTCCTGGTTTTGAAGATGAATTAATCGGTTTGGAAGCGGGTGCTAATAAAGCTTTTAGTATTGGTTTTCCTGAAGAATATGGTAGTAAAAAATTAGCAGGAAAAACAGCAGAATTTGAAGTTGATCTGATCAAGGTAGAAGAAGCTGTTTTGCCAGACATTGATGCTGAGTTCATTAAAAATTATGGCGTTGAAGATGGCACTATAGAGTCTTTTAATGTAGATATTAAGTCAAATATGGAAAGAGAATTGACTCAAGGCTTAAAGGGAAAGTTAAAAAATGCAGTGATGAATGCCTTGTATGAAAAAATCGAAGTCACGGTGCCTAATGCTTTAATTGATCAAGAGGTTGAAAGCATGATGAAACCTTATCAAGAGAATGCAAAAAAACAGAATATGAGTTTAAAGGATTTGGATTTACCGAGGAATCTATTTGAAGAACAGGCTAAACGTAGGGTTGCTTTAGGTCTTATTTTAGGTGAAGTGATTCAAAAAAATGAGATGAAAGTGGATGATGCGAAAGTACGTACTACTTTAGAATATATGGCTAAAAATTATGATACCCCTTCAGATCTGATTGATTGGTATTATTCCGATGAAAAAAGATTGAATGAAATTAAGCAAATGGTGCTTGAAGAACAAACCGTTGAATGGATTGTTAGTCAGGCTAAAATGACTGATGAAACGGTTAATTTTGAAGATGTGATGGAAAAACAAGCAAACAAGCAAACTAACTAACTAGCTAAAGGTACTTATGAATCAATATAACGGTTTTGAGAAAATGACTTCATCTTTTAATTCTCCTCAGGATGCAGGTGGGTTGGTTCCTATGGTGATAGAGCAGACAGCCCGAGGTGAACGCTCTTTTGATATCTATTCCCGATTATTAAAAGAACGCGTGATTTTTTTGGTAGGGCAGGTAGAAGATTACATGGCTAATCTTATTGTTGCCCAGTTATTGTTTCTTGAATCAGAAAACCCAGATAAAGATATACATTTATATATCAATTCACCTGGTGGCTCGGTGTCTGCGGGCATGGCTATCTATGACACCATGCAGTTCATCAAGGCAGATGTTAGTACTATGTGTATCGGTCAGGCAGCCAGTATGGGGTCTTTATTGTTAACAGCTGGTGCTAAAGGTAAGCGCTTTTGCTTGCCTCATTCAAGGGTTATGATTCATCAGCCTTTAGGTGGGTTTCAAGGGCAGGCATCTGATATTGATATTCATGCAAAAGAAATTCTTTCAGTGAGGGAAAGGCTAAATAGTATTTTATCTAGTCACACTGGGCAGGATGTTGAAAAAATAGAGAAAGATACTGATAGAGATAATTTTTTAAGTGCGCAAGATGCTGTTAGCTATGGCTTGGTAGATAAGATTTTATCAAATAGAGAGCCAGATGCGACAGATTGAAGTTGGTAAATTTAGTCGTTTCAATATATTCTTATGTAGTCAATTTTTTCTTGTAGGAGCTTGAATTTATGAGTAAAGATAAAAATAGAAAGGGTGATGAGAAATTACTCTACTGTTCTTTTTGTGGCAAAAGTCAAAATGAAGTTAGAAAACTGATCGCAGGTCCTTCTGTTTATGTTTGTGATGAATGTGTGGAACTTTGTAACGACATTATTAGAGATGAATTACAAGAAGAAGGTGAATTTACTGATGGTGAACTGCCTAAGCCAAAAGAGATAAAAAGTGAGCTTGATAGTTATGTAATTGGTCAGGAAAGTGCAAAGAAAATGCTTTCTGTCGCAGTGTATAATCATTATAAACGGTTACGAAGCAATCATAAAAAGGACGGCATAGAGCTTGCGAAATCTAATATATTATTGATTGGTCCCACAGGTTCAGGTAAGACCTTATTAGCAGAAACATTGGCCCGTTTATTGAATGTGCCTTTTACCATTGCAGATGCAACAACACTGACAGAGGCGGGTTATGTTGGTGAAGATGTTGAAAATATTATCCAGAAAATTCTGCAAAAATGTGACTATGATGTGGAAAAAGCAGAAGCAGGGATTGTCTATATTGATGAGATAGATAAAATCACACGAAAATCAGATAATCCTTCTATTACTCGTGATGTTTCTGGTGAGGGTGTTCAGCAAGCACTGTTGAAGCTTATTGAAGGTACTGTGGCTTCTGTTCCTCCACACGGCGGAAGGAAATATCCGCAACAAGAGTTTTTACAAGTCAATACTGCTAATATTCTCTTTATTGTAGGGGGGGCTTTTGCTGGTTTGGATAAAGTAATCAAAGATCGAACCGAAAAAGGTGGGATTGGATTTTCTGCAGAAATTAAAAGTAAAGATGAGAGCAAGAATGTAGGTGAATTATTTGCTCAGATTGAAGCAGAAGACTTAATTAAATATGGACTCATACCTGAATTTGTAGGGCGTTTACCTGTTGTAGCTACTTTAGAGGAGCTAGATGAAGCGGCTTTGGTACAGATATTAACTGAACCTAAAAATGCTTTAATCAAGCAATACCAGCACTTGTTTGAAATGGAAGGTGCTGAGTTAGAATTTAGAGGTGATTCTTTGACAGAGATTGCTAAAAAATCAATGCATAGAAAAACAGGTGCAAGAGGACTTAGAACCATTGTGGAAAATGTTTTGCTAGATACAATGTATGAAATTCCTTCAGCCGAAAATATCAGTAAAGTTGTGGTCGATGAAAGTGTTATTCTTGGAGATTCAGAGCCTTTATTGGTCTATGAGGCAGAAAAGAAAAAAGCATAGTAACTACTCAGCTTACCCTCTATTTTATCCAATAGCCGCGTTGAAAGTGTGCATTTACACCTGTAAACTCCGTGCTTTCGCCTTGCTCTTGAACGCCTTGATCTTGAACAAAATAGAGGGCAATCTCAGCAGTTACGGAGTTAGCTGAGTAGTTACAAAGCATAAAGTTTTGCTTTGACCCTATCTATTTTAAAAAGAGCTATTTGTTTTCAAATAGCTCTTTTTTTGTTTACAAGTATTGATACTATTTATTCTTGAAAATGGTATGACTTACAAAAATGTTACATTATGCAAACATTTTAAGTAAAAGCTTAGGTGGGCTGATAATTCATTGAGACCTCAGCATAACTCTGGACGGATAAAAAAAGTGATAGAATTTTTCAGGTTTTAGTCAAAATACAAGTGTAATAGTGAGCTATTGCGCGTTATTTTGGCTGACCTTTTTTATCCATTCATGAGTTATGCTGAGTTCTCTCATTATTGTTTCTCTTGCTTTTTTGTTATTCCACCCCATATTCAAAGCTACTGATATAAGATGAGTCCAATATAAAAGCTTATTATGAATGAACTAATTAATTTAGAAAACAGTGAACATTTGGTACCTGTTTTACCACTTAGAGATGTTGTCGTATATCCTCATATGGTAATTCCATTATTTGTTGGTAGAGATAAATCAATAGATGCTATTGATGCTGCCATGAATGAGGATAAACAATTACTTTTAGTGGCACAAAAACAAGCAGATGTTGATGACCCTGGTTTCAAGGATCTCTATCTAGCGGGGACTTTGGCTAATATTTTACAATTATTAAAACTGCCTGATGGAACCGTTAAAGTTTTGGTGGAAGGCAGTCAGCGATGTAAAGTTACTCAGTATCAAGAACAAAATGGTTATTATGTAGCGACAGTTTCAGAAATAGAAAATCAATTAGTCATTTCAGAGCAAGAACAAGAAGTTTTACAGCGAACAACCATTAGTTCGTTTGATCAATATGTAAAATTAAATAATAAAATCCCCCCTGAGGTTTTAAATTCCCTAGCAGGTATTGATGACTTGAGTCGTTTAGCAGATACCATTGTTGCACACATGACCTTAAAAGTTGAAGAAAAACAAGCCATGCTGGAAATGGAGGATATAGCTCAAAGGTTAGAAAGTTTGATGACCTTAATGGAAAGCGAAAGTGATTTGCTGGAAATGGAAAAAAGGATTCGAGGGCGTGTTAAAAAACAAATGGAGAAAAACCAAAAGGAATATTATCTGAATGAGCAAATGAAAGCGATCCAGAAAGAGTTAAGTGATATGGGTGATGCTACCAATGAAATTGAAGAGCTTGAAAAGAAAATTGCCTCAGCACATCTGGCATTGTCTAAAGATGCTAGAACTAAAGCAGATGCAGAGATTAATAAATTAAAATTAATGTCTCCAATGTCAGCAGAAGCGACAGTGGTGCGTAATTATATAGACTGGATGATTAGTGTCCCTTGGAAGAAGAAAACCAAGGTAAGGCATGACCTTAAAGAAGCCGAAGCTATTTTAGAAGAAGAGCATTATGGTCTTGAAAAAGTCAAAGAAAGAATTTTAGAATATTTGGCTGTACAGCAACGAGTTAAAAAATTAAAAGGACCTATTCTATGTTTAGTTGGACCTCCAGGTGTAGGAAAAACCTCATTAGGTCAGTCTATTGCTAGAGCCACAAATCGGAAATATGTACGAATGGCTTTAGGTGGAGTAAGAGATGAGGCTGAAATAAGAGGGCATAGAAGAACTTATATCGGTTCTATGCCAGGTAAAATCCTGCAAAATTTAGCTAAAGTTAAAACTAGAAACCCACTGTTTTTACTAGATGAAATTGATAAGATGGCTACTGATTTTAGGGGTGACCCATCGTCAGCATTATTGGAAGTGCTTGATCCTGAACAAAACCATACATTTGCTGATCATTATCTGGAGGTTGATTTTGATTTATCCGACGTTATGTTTGTAGCCACTGCGAATACCATGAATATCCCCCATGCTTTGTTGGATAGAATGGAAGTTATACGTATAGCTGGATATACAGAAGATGAAAAAATAAATATTGCCAGTCGCTTTCTATTAACAAAACAAATTAAAAATAATGGGCTCAAGGCTAAAGAAATTTCTATCTCTGAGTCTGCAATTAGAGATATTATTCGGTTTTATACGCGTGAAGCAGGTGTGCGTGGTTTAGAGCGTGAAATATCAAAAATATGTCGTAAAGTTGTTAAAGGTCTATTGTTACAAGCCAGTAACACAACTGTTGAAATTTCTGAAAACAATTTGGATGACTATTTGGGTGTTAAACGCTTTAGTTATGGTTTGGCAGAAGAGCAAGATCAAGTGGGACGAGTGACTGGGTTAGCCTGGACTCAAGTTGGGGGTGAGCTATTAACCATTGAAACAGCCATAATGCCCGGAAAAGGGAAGCAGTCAGCAACAGGCAAGTTGGGCGATGTTATGAAGGAATCCATTGAAGCGGCAGTAACTGTTGTGAGGAGTCGTGCAGAGGTATTGGGGATAGGAAAAGAAGTTTTTCAAAAAAGTGATATTCATATTCATATGCCTGAAGGTGCGACACCTAAAGATGGTCCTAGTGCAGGTATTGGAATGTGCACTGCTATTGTTTCTGCATTGACTAAAATACCGGCTAAATCCAATGTAGCTATGACAGGTGAAATAACCCTAAGAGGTGAGATTTTACCTGTCGGTGGTTTGAAGGAAAAATTATTAGCGGCACACCGAGGTGGAATTACAACCGTTTTGATACCTGCTGAGAATGAAAAGGATTTAATTGAAATACCTGAAAATGTTAAAAAGAACCTAGATATTAAGCCAGTACGCTGGATTGATGAAGTGCTAGAGCTTGCTTTACAGTATATACCATCGCTTGATAAGGATGGTGTAGAGGTCATAGATGCTGGAACAGTGGAAAAAGAAAAATCTAAAATAATAGCACACTAAAAACGGGGTTGTTTTTTTGTTCTTGTCGCTAAAATTATCAATAATATCTTAAATGACATAAAAAAGCAGAGTAAATGTCTTTTTCTTTAAATTTTGACGATTTATTATAAGGTTTTTTTTCTAATGATACTGTTATAGATTTGGAAAAATCCATAAAAACCACGGTATCTAGCAGTATTATGCTTGACACTTGTAGTTTGTAATTGTATAAATAAGCTCGTTTCTCTTCGTATTTGATTGTTTGTTAGGATAATACTTTGAGGGGCTCTGGCGACACTAAGAATAATAATACACTTAACATCACTTTAATTCCTAAGGAGGAATAATGAATAAATCGGAACTTATTGATACAATGGCAGATAAATCAGAATTAACAAAAGCAGATGCAGGGCGTGCTTTAGACGCTTTTTTGAGCGCTGTTTCTGAAAGATTGGCTGATACCTCTATAGAGATTAAGGACAGGTCTATAGCTTTGGTTGGCTTTGGTACTTTTTCTGTAAAAGAAAGAGCAGAGCGTAAAGGTCGCAACCCTCAAACAGGAGCTGAGATAACTATTAAAGCAGCAAAAATTCCTTCTTTTAAAGCTGGTAAATCTTTAAAGGATGCTGTAAACTAGCCCTTTTTAGTCGGGTGCTTAGCTCAGATGGGAGAGCATCGCCCTTACAAGGCGAGGGTCGGGGGTTCGATCCCCTCAGCACCCACCAGACTTTGGAGCGGTAGTTCAGTTGGTTAGAATACCGGCCTGTCACGCCGGGGGTCGCGGGTTCGAGCCCCGTCCGCTCCGCCAAAAACAAGAAACCCCGATCCTTACGGCTTGGGGTTTTTTTTGCTTAAAAAAACTGTATTTACGTTAGTGTTACGGATTAAGTGCTTAGGCAACGCACAACAAATAACCCAGTAGTTTATTTATTGGGTGTTACCTTATAGAGGCCTCAGTATAACTCTAGCCTTTTTTATCCGTTCATGAGTTATGCTGATTTCTCTTGTTATTAGTTAAATTCTTTAAATCTGTTTAAGGACAATATATGTTATTGAAAATAAGGGAAAAATCCCAAGGTCTTGTTGCTCGGTTTATATTGGTATTAATTTGTCTGACATTTGCCTTGTGGGGTATTCAAAATTATACAGGTGGTGGTTCTGAAACAGCTATAGTCAAAGTTGGAAGTAAAGAGTTTTTTCAACAAGATGTTAATAACGCCTATGCTCAATATAGTCAAAATTTTCCTGCTATGAATTTTGACGAAAATACAGTAAAGAAACAGGCTTTGGAAAAACTCATTCGTGATGAAGTTCTATTACAGCATGTTGAACAGCAAGGATTGGCTATAACCGATGATATGGCAAGAGACTTTATAGGTAATTTAGAATATTTTCAGTCAGATGGAAAGTTTGATCAGCAACGATATAAATCAATGCTATCAACACAAAGACTCTCTCAAAAAGATTTTGTGGGTAGAATTAAAAAAGCACTGCTTATGGAGCAGTTTCAACGTAGCCTGACAGAAAGTGCATTTGCTACTCACAAGGATATTGAAAACTTTTTTAGAATTCAAAATCAAACGCGTGATGTAGAGATTATTTCTATAGCTTTACAACAAGTAGCACAACAACCTAGTCAAGAAGAAATCGAAACTTTCTATAAGGAAAATAAAAGTCAGTTTTTAACAGAAGAGCAAGTTTCTATTGAATATGTGCAATTATCATTGGATGATTTGACCGCAGACATTAAACCAACTGATGAGGCGTTAAATACTTTTTATGAAGAAAGAAAGGACTTATACAGCACAAAAGAGCGTCGTAAAATAAGTCATATCTTGTTTTCTTTTAATGAAGACAGTGCAGATGATGAAAAACAATTAGCAAGAGCCTTGGCTGCCCAGAAAGCACTTCAAAATAAAGCATTCGCAGAGCTAGCAAGAGAAATATCTGACGATAAGGTGACTGCTGAAAAAGGCGGTGATTTAGGTCTTTTCAATATAGGTGTTATGGAAAAGGCACTTGAAGATGCAGTGCATTCACTTCAACTTGGTGAGGTTTCTGATCCCGTAAAATCAGCTTTTGGCTATCATTTGCTTCAAGTGACAGAATTAACAGCAGGAGAAACGAAGGCGTTTTCTGTTGTTAAAAATGAGTTAACAGTGGCTTATAAAAGACAAGAAGCAGAAACTGCATTTTATGACCTGAGAGAAACTTTATCGCAAGTGAGTTATGAAAATCCTGATGATTTAATAGCTGCTGCTGCATTATTAGATGTTCAGATAATGAAAACTGAATTTTTTGGAAAAAATAAAAGTGCTAGTGCAGAAAAAGAGAAAACAACATTAGTAAATAATACTAAAGTGATTGAAGCTGCATTTTCTGAGGATGTTTTAAAGGGAAATAATAGTGAGCCAATTGAGTTAGCATCTGATAAATTAATCGTGTTAAGAATTATAGAACATAAGCAGGCGGATACAAAACCCTTAAATGAAGTAAGTAAGGATATAGCTTCAGTGTTGCTCGGTATTAAATCCAAAACTGCAACCATTGAAAAAATGAAGCTTGTTAAAGATGCAGTAGCAAGCGGTCAAAGCATGCAGGAAGTTGCTGAGGCTAATGGTTTTAAAGTACAGATTTTTTCTGCCCTGACCCGTGCTAGTGGGGAGTTGACTGGGCAGGTTAACCAGGCAGTATTTAAAGCGGCTAAACCGATTGATGGCAAACCTACGCTGTTGAGTGTTTCTGAACCATCGGGGGTTCAAACGGTTGTTAATTTACTGGCAGTGGCTGAAGGTGTTATGAGTGAAAGTGATAAAGCTAAACAACAAATAGCAGAAAATAATATTGCTAAAGCGCTTGGGCAAGCTGAATTTAATGCCACACTCAATAGCTTGCAGGCAAGTGCCATTATTTCCACTAATTCTCCAGAGTAAATAAAACAACGATATGTTGCAGACAGGATACTGACTGCAACATTGTTAACCTACATATCTGATACCTTAATCACAATGTTTAGCCGTCTGTTTTTCTATTCCTTGTTCCGTTGTATTATTTGCTATGGGTTTTGTATCTCCATAAGTTACGGCTCTCATGCGAGAAGCATTCATTTTTTATGATTAAAGTTTTATTAGTGGATGATCATAAATTGAGTTCTCAAATTAGTAAGGACAGCTTGATCATGGTTTGATTTAAAAACGCTAAGTTGTCAAAAATAGTGACTTTTAAATTGACATGATATAAAACTGCTCAAAAGTCTTCGCACCATACCCTCTTTTAAAAAGAGGGTATGGGATGAGAAATATAATATGCAAAACTTTTGCAATGATTTTTATAAAACTGTAATGTTTAAATATTTAAAAAGGTGTTTGTAGAATGGTTGTATTGTGGACTGATGCCCTGATTTTTATACTGCTATCAATACTTGTGACTTTTAGTCTGTCAGTCAGAAAAAAAGCACATTTACAACGTCCCATAAAAAAAATTGTTACCAGTAAAACGGCTATGATTTCCCTTCTGGTACTGGTTTTTTTTGTCGCTATTGGTCTACTGGACTCTATTCATTTTAAATCCTCAGAAACGCGGACACATGAAATTATTAGTTTATTAGATTATTGGGCAACGCCTATAAGAGAGCAGAGTGAAAAAACCTATTCGGCACCTTTTTCCGCTTATTCGTATAGTAAAGAAACTCTCTACCTAGCTAATGGTAGTACTCAATGGGGGTATCCCCGTTTAACCTTTGCCGGGTCACATTTAAAAAACCCTGAAGCTGAATTGCTTTTTGATGTGGCAAAAAAGGCCTTATCTGGTTTTTGTAAAGGTGCAGGGCTAGTTATCTTTTTGTCACTATTACTGCGCTATTTTTTTAACAAGAAAGATATGTCTCTAACGCATAAGCAAACGATAAGATCAGTTTGGCTGGTATGCTTCTTTTTGTTTGCAATAAGCTATATGTTGGTCGAGCTGTCGTCTTTTTACCATGTCTTAGGCACTGATAAAGTCGGAGAGGATGTCTTTTTTCAAGCCATTAAGAGTATTCGTACAGGTTTGGTAATTGGTTCATTAACCACGATGATCATGTTACCGTTAGCCATTACTTTTGGTATTATGGCTGGTTTTTTTAGAGGCTGGGTGGATGATATCATTCAATATATTTATACCACTCTAAACTCAATACCTGGGGTATTATTGATTGCGGCATCCATTTTAATGGTGCAAGTCTATATGACAAATCATGCTGAGGATTTCAACAGTTTGATTATACGATCAGATATGCGACTTTTATTTTTATGTTTAATACTTGGTGTTACCAGTTGGACAGGTTTATGTCGGATGTTACGCGCTGAGACACTTAAATTAAGAGAGATGGAGTATGTGCAAGCAGCACAGGCATTAGGGGTAAAACGTGTAGTGATTTTAAGCAGACACATTTTACCTAATGTTATGCATATTGTATTGATTTCAGTTGTTTTAGATTTTAGTGCTCTGGTATTGGCAGAAGCTGTTTTATCCTATATTAATATTGGCGTTGATCCTACTACCTATAGTTGGGGCAATATGATTAATGGCGCACGTCTGGAAATGGCTCGTGATCCAATCGTCTGGTGGTCTTTACTGGCCTCTTTTATTTTTATGTTCAGTTTGGTTTTAGCGGCTAACTTGTTTGCTGATTCAGTGCGTAATGCTTTTGATCCAAGGCGAACAGAGGAAAAAAGGTAAATGGATCAAGCTTTATTACAAGTCACAAATTTGTCAGTTGCTTTTAAAAACGAAAAAGTGGTTGATGCTATTAATTTTGAGGTCTATCCAGCTGAAACTTTTGCCTTGGTCGGCGAATCGGGTTCTGGAAAATCAATAACAGCACTGTCTGTATTACGATTATTGCCTGCTGCTGCTCACTTTTCAGCTACTGACATCAAGCTACAAAATGAAAGCTTATTAACGATTACAGAAAGTAATTTTTGTAAAATTCGTGGTCGACGTATTGCCTTCATTTTTCAGGATCCGATGTCATCACTGAACCCAGTAATGACTATTGGAGATCAAATTGCTGAAGTGATACAAATTCACTTTAATCTTTCAAAAACCGAGATTAAAAATACTGTTTTTGAATTATTGCGACAAGTCGAAATGCCTGTCTCGGAGCGTAGAATTAATGAATATCCACATCAACTATCGGGAGGACAAAGGCAACGAGTGATGATTGCCATAGCCTTGGCTGGCAAACCCGATTTGTTGATAGCGGATGAACCAACAACAGCGTTAGATGTTACCATTCAGGCGCAGATATTAATCTTATTAAAATCTATTCAAGCGCAAACAGGAATGGCTTTATGGTTGATTAGCCATGATCTGGCACTGGTTTCCAATATGGCTGACCGAATAGCCGTTATGCAAAATGGCAAGATTGTTGAAACCAATACTACGCAATTATTTTTTAAACAGGCAAAGCATCCTTACAGTCTTAGTTTGTTAGCAGCATTGCCTTCTATGCAAAGTTGTGTTGATAAAACAGTGGAGCCTGTTGAAGAACAAGAGACCTGTTTATTAAAAGTCGAAAATTTTAAAGTCTATTACCCTATTCGGAAAGGTTTTTTTAAAAGAATTGTTGATCATGTTAAAGCGGTTGATGATGTTAGTTTTAATTTATATTCAGCAAAAACTTTAGCATTGGTCGGTGAGTCTGGTTGTGGTAAAACAACCTTGGGTAAGGGATTGCTCAGGTTAATTCCACATACAGCAGGTAGGGTGTTGCTGAACAATATAGAATTGACTGCATTAAGGGGCAGTGCTGTTGGTAAAATGTGTTCTGAAATCCAGATTGTATTTCAGGATCCTTTTGCAGCAATGAATCCTCGGATGTTAGTCGGAGAAATTATTGAGGAAGGCATTAAATCATTACATCCAGAAATTAATATAGAACAAAGACAGCAACGAGTCAGACATTTATTGCAACAAGTTGAGTTGCCAGAAACAGCGGTGCTACGCTATCCACATGAGTTTTCTGGTGGGCAACGACAACGGATTTGTATCGCTAGAGCCTTGGCAGTAGAACCTAAACTTATTGTCTGTGATGAGCCAACGAGTGCACTGGATGTGTCAGTACAAGCTCAAATTATTAAATTATTTAAAAACCTTCAGCAAGAACATGATCTAAGTTACTTATTTATTACCCATGATTTAGCGGTAGTCGCTGAAATTGCGGATGATGTCGCTGTCATGTATCAAGGGAAAATTGTCGAAATGGGTAAAGTAGAGCAGGTATTGATGCGCCCCAAACATCAATATACCCGTAAGCTTTTAGATGCTGTACCTGTGGTTTAGTTTTAAGGGCAACTCTATTGAGTTCTCTTTTTATAAATGGCATCATATTAAAGATGAAAACACTGCAAAAGATATTGAGCAGTCTGGTTTATGAACACTATTAATATCCAAAATGAATAAAAACGCCACTGTCATAAAATATAAGCCTTCTTATGTGCGATTACCTGAAAATATCAAAAAAGATTTTTCTCAAACAAAATGGAAAGATCAATTAGAGAATAAAGAGCAACAGCCCACTTATGATGATTATTCGCTGTTTTATGATGTCTTTTTTGATATTGATAAAAACAATATTTGGACAATAGGCCCGCCCTTGTTTTCTGTTGAAGATGAGATGCTACCCTTTGAAATTTTTTATCAAGGAAAAAAACTTACATACAAATACAGTAGTGTTGAATATAAAACGGTTAAATATCCTTACTTTCAAATACCTGCGACTCGTATCAAAGAAGAAAATCCTGAACTAACTTTTACTGGTAAAGACTGGACAATAAGCATAAAAGTTTCTACCTTCCCGACCAGTAATCATCAACAACCGACGCTTACCCTTTTACAAAAAGATTACTCCATACAGCATATTATTGAGTGGATATTATGGCATTATCGTCTGTATGGCTTTAAAAGAATTTTGTTCTATGATAACGGCTCAAATAATGCGGCTGAGGTGCAAAAAGCACTGGAAAATTTACAAATTCCAGATTTAGAAATTATATTTATTGAATGGCATTATTTTTATGGCTCATCGGAAAGATATGACGACCTCTTTGCCCAAACAACACAGCTCAACCATACACTCAAACTACATCATCAACAAAACACTATGATTGGAGACTGGGATTTAGACGAATATTTGGTATCTGCACCCAATAATAACCTACAAAAAATAATAAACCGCTCATTTTATTATGAAATGAAGCGTTATCAAATAGTGGATGTCGGGCAAGAATTACCAACAAGTGTTAAAGACTGTCTTATTAGAAAAATACAACCACAGCAAGGGTGTAAATATTTTTTCCGTGCCAAAAATGCGAAACATATTGGCAATCCTCATGTTATTGCCAAAAATAATTTTATTTTATTTTATCATTTGAGTTTAGTTTTAAAAGCAAGACTGTTAAAACCGGCAACAAAAATCTTTAATAGAAGTCTGCCAAGTAACTCTGATAGTCATGGTATTTACCTCATTCATGCAGAACCTATCAAAAGAACTTGGAAAGTCTCCCAGACCAACAAAGACAGACCATTCCGCACAACTTATGATGCTAAAATTCATATCAAAGATGAAAACATTGCAAATAATATTAAGCAGTCTGGTTTATGAACGCTATTAATATCCAAAATGAATAAAAACGCCACTGACATAAAATATAAGCCTTCTTATGTGCGATTACCTGAAAACATCAAAAAAGATTTGTAACGGCTTAGTTACGTTTCTATTTCCTATATCTATCTAAAATTGAAGCGGCTGAGTTTTGGTTGCCAATAACACCTGCGGTGGTCAGCTTGTCTTTTAGCTCTCCGTCGCCATTAGATTCTGCCGCTAACTCTCTAGCGGCTTTCATTTTATCTTTACGTTTTTGTTGCTTGGCTTTAATGCGTTCCATGGATGCTGATGCTGAGCGTAAAGAAGAATTAGTGCCTGAAAATTGAGCGGCTGTGGCTACACTGGCTTTTTGAGCGGATTCAGTCGATTTAACAATTAAAACCTCTCGTTTTAAAGCGTCCTTTTGTTTGGATGAATCCTTAATAATGGCTTTTAACTCTTTAACTTGTTCGTTATAGGAATCAAGGACGGCCTGATTCCCATCCAAGTCAGATTCTAATTCAGCCAGTTTTTCGGCAGTTTCCATGGCCAATGTTTCATTATCGGCATCTAAAAGTTTGCTGATAGCGTCACTGTATTCGGTAATACTTGCAGTTAGGTCGTTGACTTTTCTAGCTAGCCTTTTTTGTTCTGCCATCACATCAGTGAGAGATTCATTGGCTTGTCGTTGACTTTTTTCAGCATCTCTAATTTCTTGTTCCATAATACGAATACCCTGAGAATCTACAAAAGCATCATTAGCTTCGTTACCGTAGCCTTTCATTGTTTTCAATACATTGTTTAAAAATCCCATAATTAAGCTCCTATTAGGCTTTGATTAAAAATTGCTGACACACTTCCAGTGCATCCATTATATTTTCTGATAAGACCAACACTTCTTGCTGAATCTGTTTTGCTTCTGAATTTATCGACATGGCACCAAAAATTGAGTAAATTCCTGCAGTGAGTGCAAATGAAGATAATGGCATGGCAATATTGAGTTCCAGCATGACTTTATTTAAAGCGGATTCTTGACCTTCAATAATTTGCGAGCGATCAAATAAAGCGACATTAAAAAGCAATTGCGTTTCACTGGCAGTGGCTAGAATGGCAAATTCTTCTATGTCTTCACAGATAATGGTGAGCATAGATATATCATCATTATCAGTAGCTGTTACTTTAAAACTACATCCGTCCTGGCAGGAAAAATCTGTTAATGCTGCTTGCACTTTGTCTAAGCTATTGCTCATATTAATTCCTAATGGTTAATAAAAATATTAAAAGGATTGACTGGGTGATAGGGTAGTTCAATAGTATCCCTGTTACACCCATAAATTGTGATATGGAGTTGATATTTTTTTATACAAGGTCAGATTTTTATAGCAATTGACCTCTATGTAAAGTAGTAACTTTTTCTGTACCACCAAAATAGTGTTTGAGTAGAGGGATGGCTAATTCGGGTTGGGCGTTACCACACATAAAAATATCAAATGCAGCAAAACCATGATCTGGCCATGTGTGTACGGATATATGAGATTCTACTAAACAGGCAATACCGGTAATACCAGAGGGTTGAAAATGATGAAAATTTTCAAATAATAAGGTACTGTTAGTTTTATTAATTACATCATAAATCGCCGTTTTCATAAGAGCTATATCGTTAAGATAACTGGCTTGGTGAAGGTCAATAATAAGGTGTGTACCCCAAGGGGAGACTATTTTTTTATCCAATATTATTTCCGTTTAGACTTGTTATGTGGTTTTTAATCACTATAACGCAATTAATTATTGATGTCTCTAGTAGAAATCGGAGTCAAAAGTGGCAGTTAATTAACAGATGACAAAAAAACAATTAGATTGCTTGGTTTTAACTATCCTTGCTATTGGTGCTGGCTGTGGTCTGGTGTATGAGTATCTCTTATCTCACTATGCTGGCAGAATCTTGGGTGCAGTAGAAGTGGCTATTTACGGCATTATTTCTATTATGATGGTATTCATGGGGCTTGGCTCTTTTTTGGCACGTTGCATTAAAAACCCCTTTGCTGGTTTTGCCTGGATAGAAGTGATATTAGCCTTTGTAGGTTGTAGTAGTGTATTGATGATTGGTGGTGGCTTTGCCTTAGCTTCATTACTTCCTCAAATATTAGCAGAGACTTTTTCCTTGCCGCCTGATTTAATCCCCAGAGGTGGTTTAGTGACTCAGATTGAATCGTTTGCCAGGTTTTTTCCTTATATTATTGCTGCATTACTAGGCACCTTAATTGGTATGGAAATTCCCTTAATCGGCGAAATTCGCAGTCAAATTTATGCCGATAGTTTAAAAAATAATGCAGGCGCTATCTATGGTATTGACTACTTAGGAGCAGGTGTCGGCGCAGTTTTGTGGGTATTTTTAATGCTGTCGCTAGAGGTTTCTTTAGTGGGCGCATTAACAGCTTCGGTTAATCTGTTTATTGGTGCTGTGTTTTTTCTTTGTTTTAAGGATAAAATTCCATCGGCAACAAGCCTGTTATTGGCTCATGCTGTAGTTGCAATATGGATTTTACAGGTTTTTACTTATGCTTCGGACTGGACGGCAAGCATGGAAGATATGCTGTATAAGGACAAGGTGGTTTATAGCACCAATACGAAGTATCAACATTTAGTGGTAACAGAACGCATTGTTGATCCTGCAAAAGCGAAAGTGATTACCTTTCTTATTAATGGACGCACACAGTTTTCCAGCAATGATGAACATATTTATCACTCTATGCTTACTTATCCCGCCTTAGCAGCATCTGCTCGGCATAATAATATTTTAATTATTGGTGGGGGTGATGGTTTAGCAGTACGAGATGTGTTGCGCTGGAACCCTCAAAAAGTCACTTTGTTAGACTTAGACAGTGATTTAGTCAAGCTGTTTAAAACGCCACTAGAAGAACAAGGTAAAGTGATTAATCAGAAATTAATAGAGATCAATCAAAATGCGTTTAATGATCCACGAGTACAGACTATTTTTGGCGATGCTTTTATTACCATTGATCAGTTAATTGGTGAACAACAGATGTTTGATACGATCATCATAGATTTACCTGACCCTAATCATCCTGATTTAAACAAACTGTATAGCACTCGGTTTTATCATAAGGTTTATAATGTATTAGCGGGTGATGGGGCATTAGTTGTACAATCGACCAGCCCTTATCATGCCAAAGATACCTTTATCAGTATTGGTAAAACGATTGAATATGCTGGGTATCAACATGTTCAGCAATACCATCATAATGTGCCTTCATTTGGCGAGTGGGGTTTTTCTATCGCCACTAAACGGGGCGCATCAGCAAGGCAACGTTTGCAAAATTTAACTGAGTTGCCAGTGGAAGATGATTGGATCACTCAAAATTTGATGTTGGCAGCCTTTGAATTTGGTAAAAACTTTTTTCAACAAGCAGATGATATCAAGGTGAATCGTTTGGGTTCTATGGTAGCTTACCAATATCATAAGTCTGACTGGCAAAAAGAAATGGGATTGTATAAACAATAAGGAGGATTTATGGGGTTATTTGATCGATTTAATAAAAAACCAGTTGAAGCGAGAGTATTAGAACATCCTGCTGATTTACAGTTAGGTGATATGCTTGATTTTGCACTCATGGATCAAGCTATTTTAAACAATCAGAGTTTTCAGGTTGCTAAAATATGGACGCTTGATTTAGGTGGAGATAATCATAAACGCACTTATTTTCAATTAAATGATGTGGGCAAAAATATAAGGTTACGAGTGTGTCAGGATGATGTTCTTGAATTAGCCAAAGAAGTAACGCCTGACGCTCTTTTAAAAATATTCTCCGAAGCCGATATAGTGGCAATTTTAGATCCTGATACAGGTGTAAACCATCAATTAAAAGCTAATATATCAATGCAAAAGTTAAGCACAGAATTAATCGGCTGGGTAGCCCAAAACTATCGGCAGGAAGGTTTTGAATTAGCCTATCGTTATGAAGGTGATTATCGTCATAAATCCTTACCTGACTGGGCTGGTGATGCTGAGCGAGGATGTGATTTTGCCTGGCTGATTTCTGATGATCGACAATATGCGCTTGAGTTTAGAGTGTTTGATGGAGGACGTACCGAAGCACATTTATGTGCCTATGTGCCGTTAAGAAAAATAGATGCATTATGGCCAGCCAAGCAAAATAGCGGATGAATATCTTTTATCGTTTTATCAACTGGTGGCGAAATACGCAACTATCCTTTAGAGAAAACGGGTTACAAATAGCTCTTGTAAGATCAGTCGTTTTATTACTGATCATTATTGCCTTACATGTTTATTTTATGACACTGTTTGAAGGCTTTAGCTGGCAGGATGCCTTGTGGTTAACATTAACCACTTTATCGACCACTGGCTATGGTGATATTAGTGCAAGTACAGTATCGGGAAAAACGGCCACGGTCGTTTTGCTTTATTTATGTGGTATTTTTATTTTGGCGAAAGCAGCGGGTGATTATTTTGAATATCGGGCCAATATTCGTGTTAAAAAAATGCAGGGTTTTTGGGAGTGGAATATGTCCAATCATATATTAGTGATTAATACCCCCTCACAGCAAGGTGAGCAGTTTTTTCTACGCTTTGTTAAGCATTTGCAACAGAGTAAAATGCAATCAAATACCGTACAAATCTTGACTCAGCAATTTCCTCAAGGGTTACCTAGTCAACTAGCCACATTGCCTGGCTTGGCTCATTACACGGGCAGTGGTACAGTTACTGAAGACTTGCTTGCTGTAAATGTCAGGCAAGCAAAATATATTGTTATTTTGGCAAAACAAGAAGATAACAGAGAATCAGATAGTCGTACTTTTGATATATTGCATCGTTTACAAACTTTGAATTTAGCAGATGATGTTTTAATATTGGCGGAATGTGTTGATGATGATAATCGACAGCGTTTTAAGCAAGCGGGCGCACAGGTACTAATACGGCCAATGCGTGCGTATCCTGAAATGTTAATCCGCAGTCTAGTAGCACCAGGCGCAGAACAAATTATTGAAAATTTATTGTCCTCATTGGGAGATTTGTATGTGCGCTATGAAGTCAATATTAAAGGATTATTCTGGAAAGATATTGTTTGCCAATTAATGCAACGGGACTATGGTACGGCGGTGGCTTATATGAATAGTGAGACTGGGTTGTGCGATACTAATCCTCATGCCAATGAGCGAATAACTACGGATAGTTTATTTATAATGGCTAATGAAGATAAAGAGATGACAGTACAGCAGGTTCAACATCTGTTGGATGAGATAGCATGAGTTGTATTATTGGGTTGAATTCGCTTTCCAGCCTACAGCGTTTTATACAGAAAAACTTTCTCCACAGCCGCATTCACCTTTTACATTAGGGTTTTTGAATTTAAATGACTCATTAATGCCCTCTTTTGCATAATCCAATTCAATCCCGTCCAGTTTGTTTAAGTCATTCTCTTTTACTAAAACCTTGACTCCAAACTGCTCAAATATCATTTCATCTTCGCCTTGTTCATCTGCATAATCAAGTACATAAGAATAACCAGAGCAGCCAGAAACCTTGATACCTAATTTTAAGCCAATACCAAACCCTCTATTGTGTAATTGTTTTTCAATTTGCTTTGCAGCATTTTCTGTTAATGTGATCGCCATATCTAAATTCACTTATTTAATAATAATTTTAGTGTTTGTATAAATTCGTTAACATCTTGCTTGGTGTTAGCTTGTCCCAGGCTTATTCTGATAGCACTTTTAGCTAATTTATTTTCTACGCCCATTGCTGTTAAAACGGAACTGGCTTTTCCAGCACCTGATGAGCAAGCGGAACCACTGGAAACGGCAATGTTTTTTTGGTCCAATTGCATAAGCAACATTTCACCATTTACATCTTTAATACCAAATTGAACGGTATTAGATAATCTTGGGGCATCTTTAGCAAAAACAAACAGATTTTCAATGCTAGACAATTCTTTTTCTAAACTGTTCCTTAAATCAAGGTAATGACTGGAGCGGTATTCTAGTTCTTGTTGCGCTAATTCAGCTGCTTTTCCAAATCCAACGATTGCGGCGACATTTTCAGTACCTGCACGCCAGCCGTTTTCTTGTCCGCCGCCTATTAGTAATGGAGAAACAGTGATGTTTTTGTTGATAACTAAGGCTCCACAACCCTTGGGGCCATATATTTTATGGCTGGATAAAGACATTAAGTCAACCTCTAATTGTTGAAAAGAGACGGGGATTTTTCCTATTGCTTGAATGGCATCTGTGTGAACGATAAAATTTTTGTTTTGATTCAGCTTGGTTAATGGAGAAATGTCTTGAATCGCACCGTTTTCATTGTTAGCTAGCATGATAGAGACAAGGTCAATCGAGTCATATTTTTGAAGAAATACTTCAATGGCTTCGGGCAATACCAGACCGTTTTTATCGACAGTTATGGTATGAAGCCTAGATATTTTTTTATTATTTACAGCTTCTAGGATAGAAGGATGTTCAATGTTTGAAATAGCGACCGTGGCATTGTCACTTAGCGTTTGCAGGGCAAGGTTATTCGCCTCTGTTCCGCCGCTAGTAAAAACAATCTGCTCAGGCAAGGCATCTACCAAAGCGGCAACTTGTTCTCTGGCAATATCAATTGCACTACGAACCGCTCTACCCATACGATATAAACTGGATGGGTTGCCGTAAAAAGTTGTTAGGTACGGTAACATAGCTTCAACAACACGCTGATCAATCGGTGTTGTTGCATTATGATCAAAATAGATCATTTGTTTAAAGAAAGGGGCGGCTCCTGTTGATATTGGCTACGCTGTATAGTGATTTTTTGATCTTGTCTTTGGGCAACGGTGCTTACCTGTTCTTTTTCCAGTAAAGTACCTAAACTAATGTCTTCCAGATAATTGCGAATTTGATCGCTCAAGCCTGTCCATAATTCATCTGTTAAGCAGGGTAAGTTGTCTTGACAGTTGGCTTTGCCCCCATATTTTATTGAGTCTAAAGGCTCATCCACTGCAGAAACAATTTCCGCGATACTGATCTCGAATGGATTGCGGTTTAGTTTATAGCCGCCACCAGGCCCTCTGACACCAGACACTATAGAATTCTTGCGTAATTTAGAAAATAACTGTTCCAGATAGGATAATGAAATTGTTTGCCGTGCGGCAATTTCGGTTAGCGTGACGGGTTTGTTTTGGCTATGATAAGCTAAATCAATCATTGCAGTTACTGCATATCGCCCTTTGGTGGTTAGTCGCATGAGTAATTCTATAGGCTTATAAAAATTGTGGTAACTATAATATATACTTGCTAATTCAGTCAAGTATTGGCGATTAAAAAGAGAACCTAGGTAGGATTTTAAGAGTAATGAGATTTGAGAAAGAAGTTACTCCTTGATCTCACAATCATTTAATTTAGGCAGTGTTTGTTCTTTATGGTCTATCCCAGCATCATTGAGTGCTTTTTTCATACTATTCAATTGTATGTCCATCAACTGGATATGATCCAGCATATTATTAATTGCATGGGCAACAGGGTCTGGCATATCTGATGTGGCTCCATAGGCATTAAACCCCATTTTATTTGCCATCTGCTCCTGTTCTTTTCTGCTTTTTATTTTTTTACTATTATCAATTAAGTGTCCTGGTATTCCAACCACAGTGGCACCAGCTGGCACTGATTTAACCACCACTGAATTAGAACCAATTCTGGCATCTTCGCCAATTTCAATAGGGCCTAATACTTTAGCGCCTGCGCCAACAACTACACCATTAAGCAAAGTAGGGTGACGCTTACCTTTATTCCATGATGTGCCGCCCAAGGTAACTCCCTGATACAGCGTACAGTCATCACCTATAATAGCGGTTCCTCCAATAACTACACCCATACCATGGTCAATAAAAAACCGGCGACCAATTTCTGCACCAGGGTGGATTTCAATCCCTGTAATCCAGCGGCCAAGGTGTGAGGTAAATCGACCCAGCCATCGAAATTGCTTTTTCCAGAATAGATGTGCTATTCGATGGATAATCATAGCGTGAAAACCAGGATATGCAGTGATGACTTCAAACACAGATTGTGCAGCAGGGTCTCTATCAAAAACGCAATTTATATCTTCTTTAATTTGTTCAAGCATAGGGTTCTACTTGTTATTATGGTTTTGTGAAAAACGTAGAATACCCCTGAGTATATCCAGTTCTTTGGTATCTAGTGATATTCTATTATAAATTCTACGCAGTCTTCGCATAATAGAGACTGACTTTTCAGGATGTAAAAAATCAATATCTAGTAATGTTTGTTGCATGTGTTGATAAAACAATTCCATTTGTTGGGCATTGGCAAGCACTATTTCATTTTTATCGCCGATGGTGCTTTCAGCTTTTTGTCCAGAGGCAACAAACAACTCATAACAAACAACTTGTACTGCGGTAGCCAAGTTTAATGAGCTAAATTTTGGATTACAAGGGATGTGTAATAAATAATGGCAGATGTCAAGTTCATGATTTTTTAGGCCTGAATTTTCCCGACCAAAAACCAGAGCTATTTTATTTTTTGATTGCTCTGCTGTTACAAATTTTTCAGCACATTCTCTGGCAGTGAGTTCAGGCCAGCTAATGGTTCTATCGCGCGCGCTGGCACCTAGTACTAGCTGACAATCTGCAATGGCATTCTGTAAGGAAGGGCATATTTCAACAGAGTTTAATAAATCACTTGCACCAGATGCTCGCGATGTTGCATCTGCACTGGGGAATATTTTAGGATTGACTAGGCAGAGATTGCTCATGCCCATGTTTTTCATAGCTCTAGCAACACCGCCGATATTTCCAGGGTGGGAGGTTTCAACTAAAACTATTTTAAAATGCGAAAGCACATGAAACTCATTTTGTTAAAAATAGAACACTATAACAAATGATTTGTTATGCTAGTAAGCTTTTGTTAATTCTACTTATATTATTATGCATCCAATGTTGAATATTGCAGTCCGAGCTGCAAGAAATGCTGGGGATTTGATTCAACGGTCGTCAGAAGATCTTGGGCGATTAACAATTAGCAAAAAAAGTCACAATGATTTTGTTTCAGAAGTTGATTATATTGCCGAAGCAGAAATTATTCAGGTCATTAAGAATGCTTATCCTGAACATTCAATTTTAGCGGAAGAAAGTGGTGAGCATGTCGGTAATGAATATACTTGGGTGATTGATCCTTTAGATGGTACCACTAATTATTTGCATGGCTATCCTCAGTATGCTGTTTCAATAGCACTTAAACATAAAGGTAAAATAGAAATAGGCGTGGTCTATGATCCATTAAGAGATGAATTGTTTACCGCTGAAAAAGGAGGGGGGGCAATGCTGAATAATCGTCGCATTAGAGTAAGCAAGCAAAGCGATATGAATGCGGCATTAATAGGCACTGGTTTTCCGTTTAAATTTCCTCAACACCTTGATGCTTATTTAGCCATGTTTAAAACGCTAACGCATCAGGTTGCTGGTATTAGACGAGCGGGTTCTGCGGCATTGGATTTAGCTTATCTTGCTGCTGGGCGGCTAGATGGTTTTTGGGAGATTGGTCTAAAAGAATGGGATATGGCTGCTGGTATTTTATTAGTGCAGGAAGCAGGAGGTGTCGTGACCGACTTTAGTTTTAATGAACATTATCTACAGACAGGGAATATTGTTACTGGAAACATGAAAATTCAGCAGGCATTGTATAAAGCTATTGAGCCACATCTGAGCGCATCGTTGAAGTAAAAATTATGGAAAAGGGTAGCGTCCTTTTATCATCCCCATGCTGAGTTCTCGGTTTATTAATCGTAGGGACAATCCCTTGTGGTTGCCCTTTAATTAAGCGGCAATAGATTCAATCAACTTACCTTTTCTTTGCAAAACAGTAACATGATTTTCTATGGCGTGTTTTTTTAGCTCATCATTAATGCTAAAAGAGGCTAATCCTAGATGTTTGATATAGTTTTGGTATTCGGGATATAGTTTGTCAAAATTGGGGGCTTTTGTG